>JAIESC010000049.1 GCA_019746355.1 Xanthobacteraceae bacterium
ATGGTGCGCTCGTTCCAGATCTCGGCGGTGTTTCCGCATCTCACCGTGCTGGAGAACGTCCGCATCGCCTTGCAGCGTCAGCGCGGCGGCTCGTTCGACTTCTGGCGCTCGCGGCGCGTGCTCAACCGCTACAACGAACGGGCGCGCTCGCTGATCTCCGACGTGGGCCTGTCGGATTTCGTCGACACCGCAGCGGTGGAATTGCCTTACGGCCGAAAGCGCGCGCTCGAGATCGCAACTACGCTCGCGCTCGATCCCGAGATGCTGCTGCTCGACGAGCCGACCGCCGGGATGGGGCACGAGGACATCGACCGGATCGCTGCGCTGATCAAGCGCGTCGCCGCCGACCGCACCGTGCTGATGGTCGAGCACAATCTGAGCGTCGTGGAAAATCTCTGCCAGCGCATCACCGTGCTGACGCGCGGCCGTGTGCTGGCGGAAGGCGACTACGCCACCGTGTCGAACAATCCGGAGGTGCGTGAGGCCTACATGGGTGTGGGTGTGGGCCATGCTTGACGTGCGCGCGCCGCTCCTCTCGGTGAAGGACCTGCACGCCTGGTACGGCGAGTCGCACATTCTTCATGGCGTCACGTTCGATGTGCATCAGGGCGAGGTGGTGACGCTGCTCGGCAGGAACGGCGCAGGCAAAACGACGACCATGAAGTCGATCATGGGCATCGTCGGCCAGCGCCGCGGCTCGGTGCGTTTCGAAGGCCGTGAGTTGATCAGCGACGCCTCCAACGAGATCGCCCGCTCAGGCATTGCGTTCTGCCCGGAGGAGCGCGGCATCTTCGCGAGCCTGACGGTGCAGGAGAACCTGATGCTGCCGCCGCAGGTCAAGCAGGGCGGCCTGTCGCTCGAGACGATCTTCGAGCTGTTTCCGAACCTCAAGGAGCGGCTCGGATCGAGCCAGGGAACCAAGCTGTCCGGCGGCGAGCAGCAGATGCTGGCGATTGCACGCATCCTGCGCACCGGTGCGCGGCTGCTGTTGCTGGACGAGCCGACGGAAGGGCTTGCGCCGGTGATCATCCAGCAGATCGGCAAGACCATCCGCACGCTGAAGCAGCAGGGCTTCACGATCGTGCTGGTCGAGCAGAACTTTCGGTTCGCGTCGACCGTGGCCGACCGCTACTATGTGATGGAGCACGGCCGGATGGCCGAAACTTTCGCCAGTTCTGAACTGGAGGCCAATCTCGGCAAGCTGCACGACTATCTGGGTGTGTAACAAAAAAACGGCGATGACAAACAAAGCCGGGAGGATAAGTGCGATGAAGCGAACAGTGATTTTGGCAGGGCTTGCCGCTCTGCTCGCATGTGGCGCCGCCCACGCCCAACAGATGAACGTCAAGATCGGCGTGCTGACCGACATGTCGAGCCTCTATGCCGACGTGACCGGACCGGGCGCGCTGGTCGCGGCGAAGATGGCCGCCGCTGACTACATGAAAAATCATCCGAACGTGAAGGTCGAGGTGATCGGAGGCGACCACCAGAACAAGGCCGACGTCGGCACCCAGATTGCCAACCAGTGGTTCGATGTGGACAAGGTCGACATGATCGTCGACGTACCGAACTCCGGCGTTGCGCTGGCGATCAGCCAGATCGCGGCCAACAAGAACAAGGTATTTGTCGGCTCAGGCCCCGCGAGCTCGGACCTCACCGGTGCGAAGTGCAACGCCAACACCGTGCACTGGACCTATGATACCTGGATGCTCGCCAACGGCACCGGCAAGGCGATCGTCAAGACCGGCGGTGACACCTGGTTCTTCCTGACCTCCGACTACGCCTTCGGCCATGCGCTCGAGCGCGACACCGCGGCGGTGGTCGAAGCCAACGGCGGCAAGGTGCTGGGCAAGGTCCGTCACCCGATCAACACCGCGGACTTCTCCTCGTTCCTGCTGCAGGCGCAGACCTCCAAGGCCAAGGTGATCGGGCTTGCCAATGCCGGCGGCGACACCATCAACTCGATCAAGCAGGCGGCCGAATTCGGCATCGTCAAGGGTGGCCAGAGCCTCGCCGGCCTTCTGGTGTTCTCGAGCGACATCAACGCGCTCGGACTCAACACCGCGCAGGGTCTGATCTTCACCGAGACCTGGTATTGGGACATGAACGATGCCAACCGGGCCTGGACCAAGCGCTGGCAGGCCGAGCGCAACGCCGCCGGCAAGGTCCCGACGATGAACCAGGCCGGCGTCTATGCCGGCACGCTGCATTATCTGAAGACGGTCACCGCTCTCAAAAGCGCCGCCGATGGCAAGGCCGTGGTAGCGGCGATGAAGAAGCAGCCGACCGACGACCCGCTGTTCGGCAAGGGCACCATCCGCGCCGACGGCCGCAAGCTGCATCCAGCCTATCTGTTCGAAGTCAAGAAGCCGTCGGAATCGAAGTACGCCGGCGACTTCTACAAGACCCGCGCCACCATTCCGGCGGAAGAAGCCTTCCGCCCGTTGAAGGACGGCAACTGCCCATTGGTGAGCGGCTGAACGGCAATCCTGCAACGTGAACACGCGTGCCGCTTGGCACCGCAAGAAGGAGGACTGCGAATGAAAAAACTCTTGAGCCTTGCGGCGGTCGGTGCCGCACTGGCTTGCGCACCCGCGCAGGCCCAGCAGATCAACGTCAAGATCGGCGTGATGAGCGACATGTCGTCGCTTTATTCCGACCTTGCCGGCCCCGGCTCGACCGCGGCCGCCAAGCTCGCGATCGCCGACTTCATCAAGAACAATCCGAACGTGAAGGTCGACCTGGTCAGTGCCGACCACCAGAACAAGGCCGACGTCGGCTCGCAGGTCGTCAACAAGTGGTATGACACCGAGAACGTCGATCTCGTCATCGACGTGCCGAACTCGGGCGTGGCGCTCGCCGTCAGCCAGATCGCCGCGACCAAGAACAAGGTGTTCATCGTCTCCGGCGCGGCCGCGTCCGATCTCACCGGCTCCAAGTGCAACGCCAACACGGTGCACTGGACCTATGACACCTGGATGCTCGCCAACGGCACCGGCAAGGCGCTGGTGAAGACCGGCGGCGACAGCTGGTTCTTCCTCACCGCGGACTATGCCTTCGGCCACGCGCTCGAGCGCGACACCGCGGCGGTGGTCGAGGCCAATGGTGGCAAGGTGCTGGGCAAGGTGCGTCACCCGCTCAACACCAACGACTTCTCCTCGTTCCTGCTGCAGGCGCAGACCTCCAAGGCCAAGATCGTTGGCCTTGCGAACGCCGGCGGTGACACCATCAACTCGATCAAGGCCGGAGCCGAGTTCGGCATCGTCAAGGGCGGCCAGAAGTTCGCCGGCCTCCTGGTGTTCGCAAGCGACGTGGCCGCGATGGGCCTGCCCACCGCGCAGGGCCTCACGCTCACCGAAACCTGGTACTGGGATATGAACGACAGCAACCGCGCCTGGACCAAGCGCTGGCAGGGCGAGCGTCCGGGCAAGTTCCCGACCATGATCCAGGCCGGCGTCTACGCGGGCATCACGCACTACCTCAAGGCGGTCGTTGCCGTGAAGAGCGCGGCGGACGGCAAGGCGGTGGTGGCCGAGATGAAGAAGCAGCCGACCGACGATCCGCTGTTCGGCAAGGGCACGATCCGCGCCGACGGCCGCAAGGTGCACGACGCCTATCTGTTCGAGGTGAAGTCGCCTGCGGAATCGAAGCACCCCGGCGACTTCTACAAGCTGCGCGCCACGATCCCGGCGGCGGAAGCCTTCCGTCCGCTCAAGGACGGCGGCTGTCCGCTGGTCAGCGGCTAGGCGCAGTCCGGTGGTTTGCTTTTGAAGAAAGCTGGGTCCCGGGTCTGCAACGCGTCATTTCATGCCGCGCTGCGCCCGGGACACACAGCGTCGAAGTCGGCATGACGGATGTTTGAACTCTGCATCCCTGAATTTCTCGGCGGCCGCTGCATTCCCTCGACGGCGCTGTTCGCGCAGCTTTTGATCGGGCTGATCAACGGCTCGTTCTACGCGCTGCTCAGTCTGGGGCTTGCCGTCATCTTCGGCATGCTCAACATCATCAATTTCACCCATGGCGCCCAGTACATGATGGGCGCGTTCGCCGCGTACCTGCTGCTGCAGTGGACCGGGCTCGGCTACTGGTGGGCGCTGATCCTCGCCCCGATCCTGGTCGGCATCACCGGCATGATCATCGAGCGGGCCTTCCTGCAATGGCTCTACAAGCTCGACCATCTCTACGGCCTGCTGCTGACCTTCGGCATCGCGCTGATCATCGAGGGGCTCGCCCGCAACCAGTACGGCTCCGCGGGTCTGCCCTACACGATGCCGGAGCAGCTTCAGGGCGGCCGCAACCTCGGCTTCATGTTCCTGCCGAACTACCGCGCCTGGGTGATCGTCGCCTCGCTCTCGGTCTGCCTCGCCACCTGGTTCGTCATCGAGCGCACCAAGCTCGGCGCATATCTGCGCGCCGCGACCGAGAACCCGACACTGGTGCGCGCCTTCGGCATCAACGTGCCGCGCATGATCACGCTGACCTACGGCTTTGGCGTCGCGCTTGCCGCCTTCGCCGGCGTGATGGCCGCGCCGATCTATAACGTCAGCCCGCAGATGGGCTCCTCGCTGATCATCGTCGTGTTCGCCGTGGTGGTGATCGGCGGCATGGGCTCGATCATGGGGGCGATGATCACCGGCTTCGGCCTCGGCGTCATCGAGGGGCTGACCAAGGTGTTCTTCCCGGAAGCCTCCAACACCGTGATCTTCGTCATCATGGCGATCGTGCTCTTGGTGCGGCCGGCAGGCCTGTTCGGACGGAGGGCGTGATGGAGCAGCGTGTCGGAACCGCCGAGTCGCCGCTCGCGCCGGCCGGCCACGCGTCGCGGCGCAACTGGAGCGAGCCGATCGCGTTCCTGATCATGGTCGCGGCGCTGGTCGTGGCTCCAATGTATGTCTATCCGCTGTTCGTCATGCAGGCGCTGTGCTTTGCGCTGTTCGCCTGCGCCTTCAACCTGCTGATCGGCTATGGCGGGCTCCTGTCGTTCGGCCACGCGCTCTATTTCGGCTGGGCGAGCTATCTGTCGGCGCATTCCGCCAAGGTCTGGGGCTTCCCGCCCGAGCTTGCGATCCTAACCGGCACGCTGACCGCGTGCGTGTTCGGCATCATCGCCGGCTCGCTCGCGATCCGCCGCCAGGGCATCTACTTCGCGATGATCACGCTTGCGCTCGCGCAGATGATGTTCTTCTTCGCGCTGCAGGCGAAGTTCACCGGCGGCGAGGACGGCATCCAGGCGGTGCCGCGCGGCACCCTGTTCGGCGCGATCAATCTCGCCGACGAAAAGAACATGTACATCACCGTCGTCGCGATCTTCCTGTTGGGCTTCCTCCTGATCTACCGCATCATCCATTCGCCGTTCGGCGAGGTGCTGAAGGCGATCCGCGAGAACGAGGCGCGCGCGATTTCGCTCGGTTACAAGACCGACCGCTACAAGCTCATGGCCTTCGTGCTGTCGGCGGCGCTCGCAGGCCTTGCCGGCGCGACCAAGGCGATCGTGCTGCAGATCGCCTCGCTCACCGACGTCGACTGGCCGATGTCGGGCGAGGTGGTGCTGATGGCGCTGGTCGGCGGGCTCGGTACGGTGTTCGGCCCGGTCGCCGGAGCCTTCATCGTCATCGCCATGCAGAACTACCTCGCCCAGGTCGGGCAATGGGTGACGGTGATCCAGGGCGTCATTTTCGTGGTCTGCGTGCTGGCGTTCCGCCGCGGCGTGATCGGCGAGCTCGCGCACTATCTGCGGATCAAGCTCTAAGCCGTTGGCATTGAAATGCGCATCAAGTGATGCTATTTTTCGTGCCTCAAGGACGGTAGCCATGCGCACCACGCTCGCACTCGATGACGACTTGTTGGCCAAGGCCCAGGAGTACACCGGCCTGAAGGAGAAGTCGGCGCTGGTCAATCAGGCGCTAAAGGTGCTTGTGCAGGTCGAAGCAGGTCGCCGATTGGCGCAGCTGGGCGGCAGTGATCCAGGAGCGAAAGCTCCGCCGCGGCGGCGGCCGAAGTTCCGGTGATTCTCGCCGATACCTCGGTCTGGATCGAGCATTTGCGTCGATCCGACGAGAGGATCGCCGCATTGCTGGTCGCCCGCGAAGTGCTGGTCCATCCTTTTGTGATTGGTGAAATTGCTCTCGGTTATTTGCGATCACGGGAAGCCGTTCTGCACGAACTTAAACTTTTGCCGCAGGCGGCGGTCGCCACCCACGAAGAAGTTCTGCACTTGATCGAACGGCATCGATTGTTTGGGACCGGTCTCGGTTATGTCGATGTTCACCTGCTCGCCGCCGCCCGGCTCATGGGGCGCGTGGCGTTGTGGACATATGACGAGCGGTTGCGTGCGGCTGCCGGGAAGCTGAACCTGGAGCATGGTCCGCCGATTTGAGGTCGTTACCCGGGACAAGACGTCCGATGACCGCTTACACTGCCTGAGACAAGGAAAGAGGGATCCATGAGCGCAGAAGCCCGCCTGAAGCAACTCGGCATCGTGCTGCCGAACGTGCCGTCGCCGGTTGCCAACTATCTGCCGTATCGCATCGCCGGCAACTTGCTGTTCCTGGCCGGGCAGGGCCCGCGCGACGACAAGGGCAACACGCTGTCCGGCAAGGTGGGGGCCGACGTCTCGGTGGACGAAGGCTACAAGCGCGCCCGCCAGATCGGCTTGCAGTTGCTCTCAACCATGAAGACCGCGCTCGGCTCGCTCGACCGCGTCGACACCGTGCTCAAGATGCTGGTGATGGTCAACGCGGTGCCGGACTTCAAGGACCACCCCAAGGTCGCCAACGGCATGTCGGACCTGTTCGTCGAGGTGTTCGGCGAGAACGGCAAGCATGCGCGCTCCGCCGTCGGCATGGGCTCGCTGCCGGCGCAGATTTCGGTGGAGATCGAGGGCATCGTCTCGATCAGGCCTTAGTCCTCAGCTACCCATTCGCCGGCCTGTGCATATGTGGGCCGGGATCACGAGAAGATTGTGCATAACGTCTTGACCGCTCGTTTCGGGCGGAAAGCCGCGTTGTTCCTGCGCGAATCCGGACTAAGCATCGGTCCGCCGCTCAAGCGGCAACAGGCGGATCGATCATGGCGCATCGTCAATTCGAGTGCCCTGTTCCGCGTACATCAGAAGTCCCACCGTCGATGGTCAAGGCCACGGCCAGACTGGAGCGCGTCGCGCTGAAGTGGCGGGCGCTCGCCGAGCGTCGCCGCGACCATCACCTTGAGCTCTATAAGAGCGGCCGCTGGCGGCACTACTACACCGACCAGGAATTCCTCGCCGAGATGCGCAACGCCATCGCCGTCGCGCAGCGTTGGGCGAAGATCGCGCGCTTGCCCGAGGAGCGCGAGCAGTCCGAAGCGCCGCAAGCCAAGGCGGCCTAGCAGCCACCGGCAGCCGCGATCGCAAGTCGGGTTTTGCCCGGCTTGCGACCCTCAACATGGCGGAAATCGGCGGAGCCGATTTCCTTTCGCCATCCACGCCTTTACTGTGTCGCCCGAAAAGCAAGGCGTGGATGCCCGGCACCATAGGCGAGCGAAGCGACGCCGTTCTTTGAACGGCTATGGGGCGAGCGAAGCGACGCCGTTCTTTGAACGGCTATGGGGCGAGCGAAGCGACGCCGTTCTTCGAACGCTGTGGCCGAGCATGATGAGGTGACAGGCAAGTGCAGAGCAACAGCGAACAAAAAATCCTCGAGTGGCTCGGCGGCCAGCACGGCGCGATGCTGGCGCTGCTCGAGACGCTGGTGAACACCGACAGCGGCTCCCACGACAAGGCCGGCGTCGATGCCGCCGGCAGCCACATCCGCGAATTCCTGCAAGCCCACGGCATCGCCACGGAAGTGACGCCCGATGAAAAATTTGGCGACGCCATCACCGCGACCGTCGGTCAAGGTTCGGGCCCCTTGGCCAACCGGCCGATCATGCTGATGGGCCACCGCGACACCGTCTTTCCGAAAGGGGAGCCGGCGCGGCGGCCGTTCAAGGTCGAGGGCGACCGCGCCTATGGCCCGGGCGTCGCCGACATGAAAGCGGGCCTGGTGATGAACTGCTTCGTGCTCGCCGCGATCAAGCAATTCGGCGGCGCGCCCGCGCCGGTGATGGCGCTGTTCACCGGCGACGAGGAGATCGGCTCGCCGTTCTCGCGGCCGGTGATCGAGGCGCATGCGCGCGCCGCGCGCGTGTGCTTCAACTCCGAGCCGGGCAGGGCGCGGGGCGCGGCGGTGACCGGCCGAAAAGGCTGCATGTTCATCCGCTTCGAGATCACCGGCAAGGCTGCACATTCCGGCGTGAACTTCGAGGCGGGGATCAGCGCGATCAACGAACTCGCCCACAAAACGCTGGCGCTGCACGCGCTGAGCGAGCCGAAAAACGGCATCACGCTCAACGTCGGAGTGGTCTCCGGTGGGCAGACGGTAAACACCATCGCACCCTGGGCAAAAGGCGAGGTGGATTTGCGCTTCGTCACCCATGAGCAGCGCGCGGCGATGTTTGCGAAGATCGAGCAGATACTGGCGAAGAGCTATGTGCCTGGCACCAGCACGACGTTCGAGATCATCGGCGAATTCCTGCCGCTGGTCGAGACGCCGGAAGGCAAGGCGCTGTACGAGCACTACGCCGCGGCGCTGCAATCGCTGGGCATCGCCGAGACGGCCGCGCTGTTTACCGGCGGCAGCGCCGATTCGGGCTTTACCTCCGCGGCCGGGACGCCGACCATCTGCGCCGTCGGCCCGGTCGGCGGCCGGGTCCATTCGCCGGACGAGTACCTGGAGATCGACACGCTGGTGCCGCGCGCCAAGGCGCTGGCGCTCGCGGTGCTTCGGTTGACCTAGGCCGACCGCAGCTTCCTCTTTATGATCCCCCACCGATTCAGGAAAGGCGCGTAAAGGAAACGTATGTCCGCACTGTTCACGCCCATCAAGCTCGGTCAGGTCGAACTCGCCAACCGCATCGCCATCTCGCCCATGTGCCAGTACAGCGCCGACGACGGCAGCGCGACCGACTGGCACATGGCGCATCTCGGCATGCTGGCCAATTCCGGGGCTGGCCTCGTCATCGTCGAGGCCACGCATGTGGAACGCCACGGCCGCATCACCCATGGCTGCATGGGGCTCTATTCCGATCACAACGAGGCGGCGCTGCGGCGCGTCATCGAGCATTGCCGGCTCGCCGGCACCGCGAAATGGGGCATCCAGATCGCGCATGCCGGACGCAAGGCCTCGTCGCAGCGGCCCTGGGAGGGCGGCGGACCGTTGAAGGCCGGGCAGGACCCGTGGGAGACGCTCGGCCCGTCGCCGCTGCCGTTCGGCAAGGACTGGCACGTGCCGCGCGTCGCGACGCAGGCCGACATCGACCATGTGCGCGACAGCTTCGTCAATTCGGCAAAGCGCGCGGTGCGCATCGGTTTCGACGCGATCGAGCTGCACTACGCCCACGGCTATCTGGCGCACTCGTTCCTCTCGCCAGTGTCGAACCATCGCACCGACCAGTACGGCGGCTCGCTGGAGAACCGCATGCGGTTCGGCCGCGAGATCGCGCGTGCGGTGCGCGAGGTGGTGCCGAAGTCGGTCGCGCTCGGCGCGCGCATCACCGGCAACGACTGGCGCGACGACGGGCTTTCGACCGACGATGCGGTGGCCTATTCCAAGGCGCTGAAGAGCGACGGCCTCGACTACGTCGACGTGTCGTCGGGCGGCGTCACCGCCGACACCCGCAATCCGACGGGCCCCGGCTACAACGTGCCGATGGCGGAGCGGATCAAGAACGAGGCCGGCATTGCCACCCGCGTCGTCGGCCTGATCACCACGCCGGCCCAGGCCGAGGCCATCGTTGCCGACGGCAAGGCCGACATGGTCGCGCTCGGCCGCGGCATGCTCGACGACCCGCGCTGGGGCTGGCACGCCGGTGCGGAACTGGGCGCGGAGGTCGCTCGGCCGCCGCAGTATCTGCGCGCCGGGCCGAAGCTCTGGGCCCCCGCGCAGCGCGCCCAGGCCCGAGCCTGAGCCTAGGCCGGCACGAGAACCGCATGAGAAATCTCGCGATCGACGCCGAGCGGCTGTGGGGCGAGATCATGGAGACCGCCGCAATCGGCGGCACCGCCAAGGGCGGGGTCTGCCGGCTCACGCTCACCGATCTCGACCGGCAGGTGCGCGGCTGGTTCAAGGCGCGCGCCGAGACGCTCGGCTGCCGGGTCACGGTCGACGACATGGGGACGATGTTCGCCCGCAGGGAAGGATCGGCGGACGTGCCGCCGATCGCCTTCGGCAGCCATCTCGACACCCAGCCGACCGGCGGCAAGTTCGACGGCGTGCTCGGCGTGCTCGCCGCGCTCGAGGCGCTGCGCACGCTGGTCGAGGCCGGCTACGAGACCTATGCGCCGATCGAGGTGGTGAACTGGACCAACGAGGAGGGCTCGCGCTTTGCGCCGGCCATGGTCGCCTCCGGGGTGTTCTCCAAGGCCTTGGAAAAAAGCGCGGTGCAGGCGCAGCAGGACCGCGACGGCGTGACCTTCGCCGCGGCGCTCGACGCCATCGGCTATCGCGGGACGCAAGCCTGCGGCGAGCATCCGCTGTCGGCGTTCTTCGAGTTGCACATCGAGCAGGGGCCGATCCTCGAAGCCGAAGGCAAGGATATCGGCGTCGTCACCGGCGTGCAGGCGATGCGTTGGTACGAGGCGACGCTGACCGGCCAGGACGCGCACACCGGCGCCACGCCCATGCATTTGCGCAAGAACGCGCTGCTTGGAGCCGCGCGCATGATCGAGGCGGTGGATCGGATCGGCCGCAAGTATGCGCCGGGCGTCGCCACCGTAGGGCTGATCGAGAACCGGCCCAATTCGCGCAACGTCGTCCCCGGCGCGGTGTTCTTCACCGTCGATATGCGGCATCCGGACGATGAGGTGCTGGCGCAGATGCAGGGGGAGTTCTACGATGTCTTTCCGGTGATCAGCGGCGACCTTCGTCTCGCGTTCGAAGGCAACACCATCTGGCAGCAGCCCGCAGTCAAATTCGATCCGGACTGCATCGCCGCGGTCCGCCGCGCGGCGGAGGTCTCCGGCTATTCCGCGCGCGACATAGTCTCCGGGGCCGGCCATGACGCGGCCTATGTCTCGCGCGTCGCGCCTTCGGCGATGATCTTCGTGCCGTGCCGCGACGGCATCAGCCACAACGAGGCGGAGTTCTCCTCCAAGGAGCAATGCGCCAAGGGCGCGCAGGTGCTGCTCCAGGCGGTGCTCGATTACGACCGGCAGCTCGCCGAGCGCGCCGCGAAAGGCCCGCGCTAGTGGATCCGTTCGTCTTCGCGGCCGTGCTGCTCGCCGCCGCCTGCCACGCCGGCTGGAACGCCGGCATCAAGCGCACGCTCGATCCGCTTGCAACAACGACGCTGGTCGCGGTCGGGGCGGGCCTTGTCGCGCTGCCGTTCGTGCCGTTTTACGGCTGGCCCGCCCAGGCATCCTGGCCGTGGCTGATCGCCTCCATCATCATCCACCTGTTCTATTTTGCCGGCCTGATCGAGAGCTATCGCGCCGGCGACATGGGGCAGGTCTATCCGATCGCGCGCGGCGCAGCCCCGCTGATGACCGCGACCATGACCACGCTGTTCATCGGCGAGCGGCTCGGCCTCTACGGCTGGGGCGGCATTGTGCTGCTCGCGGCCGGCGTGCTGCTCCTCTCGCTGCGCGGCGGCCGCGATCTCGCGAAGCTCGACAGCAGGGCGGTGGGGTTTGCGCTGTTCACCGCGGTGACGATCTGCGTCTATTCGGTGGTCGACGGCGTCGGCGCGCGGCTCGCCGGACCCGGCAAGGCCAATGCCTATTCGCTCCTGCTGTTCGTCGGCATTGCGCCGGTGGTGGTGGCCTATGCGCTGATCCGCCGCGGGACGTCGGTGTTTGCCGCGATGGTGCCGCACTGGAAGACCGGGCTCGGCGGCGGCGCGCTCGCGGTCGTCTCCTACAGCATCGCGATCTGGGCGATGACGCTTGCGCCGATCGCCATCGTCGCGGCGCTGCGCGAGACCAGCGTGCTGTTTGGCGCGATCATCGCGGTGGTGATTTTGAAGGAGCCGCTTCGGACCGCGCGGGTGGTTGCGGCGGGCATGATCGTGATCGGACTGGTGCTGTTGCGGTTGGCCTAGAGCCATCCCATCAGGCAGATCACGTTCGTCAGGTTCGCAACCAGCAGTGTGGCAACCAGAAGCTTCAGCGGCATGGCTCTCTCCGTCGAGAGCAGGTAACGGCGATTCTACCCGTCGAGTCCCAGCCGATGTTTTTCCGGCGATTAATATTTGGGTAACAGACTCGGGGCGCGTAGGAATCGCAGTCCCGGTCACGCCGACCCGAATGGCTCAGCGAATCAGCTATTTCACGAGCCGCGGCGCGGCGGTCGCGGTCTCCTGCGGCCAGCCGATGTGGCCGAAGCCCGGCAGCTTGAGGGCGGGATTGCGCAGGTCGAGGCCCGCGACCAGGCCCAGCACGTTGACCTCGAGCCCTTCGACCCAGCCGAGCTTGACGCAGAGCACGCCCCAGAGGTTGGCCTCGACGCCGGTGCCGCTGTCGGTCCAGCCGAAATAGGGCCACGGCCGGAAGTCGCGGCCGATCGCGTTGGCGGGAAGCGTCGCCTCGACTTCGGGGATGGCGCGCAGCACGGTCGCGACGAAGGTGTTGCTGTTCGGCCCGGGCCAGATGCGATAATCGCCGTCGTGCGAATACTTGTAGCTCCTGATCGCGGCATCGACGCGCGGGATCAGCGCCTGCGCGCGCGGGCCGGAGATGTCGACGATCACCCGGCCGCGCTCGCCGAACCACAGGTCCGGCGGCCACCAGTTCAAACGGACCGGATTGCCCCAGCCGGCCACGTCATACCGCCGCCAGTTCCGCTCATTTTCGCCCTTGACCACGATCCAGCTATGCACCGCAACCACGCCCTTCCAGCCGCGGGTGCGGCCGGACATCACCAGAATGCGCGCCTGCGGATGCTCGGAGGCCTGCGGCATCCGGCTGGTGACCGTCCGGTCCCATTCGCTCCAGTGCGTCGGGCCGCCGCGATAGGCGAGCGCGCCGGCCCCGAGCAGAACGGGAAGCAGAAAGATCGTCAGAAAAGCCAGCATCAGATGTTTACGAATGGATTTTCGGGCGGATTTGACAGCCGGAATATTGGCGGACGGGCTCATGATGGTGCCAATATAAGTCGCTTCACGACGCAATCGTGGCAAGAGGCGCGGCTGCGACATTAAGGATGATTAACCCGGTGCTTGTCGAGGTGTTGCGCGGCCCGCTGGTGGAGAGCCGGCACGCCGGCGCGGTGGCGGCGGTGGACGCCGATGGCCACGCAGTGCTGGCGCTGGGCGACGTGCGGCGGCCGGTGTTTCCGCGCTCGGCGATCAAGGCGATCCAGGCCTTGCCGCTGGTCGAAAGCGGTGCCGCCGACCGTTACGGCTTCGGGCCGGAAGAACTGGCGCTGGCTTGCGCCTCGCACGGCGGCGAGCCCGGCCATATCGCGACCGCCGAGCGGATGCTCAAACTCATCGGCCTTGACGGCTCGGCGCTGAAATGCGGCGCGCACTGG
This sequence comes from Xanthobacteraceae bacterium, assembly GCA_019746355.1. Next base: position 13,545 of record JAIESC010000049.1, read on the forward strand.
CCGATCCATCAGCCGTCGGCGCGCGCGCTGGCGCGAGCGGGCGGGCAGGCCACGGCGCTGCATAACAACTGCTCGGGCAAGCATGCGGGCTTTCTCTGCGTCGCCTGCGCCACCGGCGCGGATCCGGCGCACTATGTGCAGCCGGCGCATCCGGTGCAGCGCGCAGTGAGGGACACGCTCGAAACCATGGGTGAGTCGCCGCTGTCCAACGACGTCTGCGCGGTGGACGGCTGCTCGGTGCCGACCTGGGCGTTGCCGCTCAACGCGCTGGCGCTGGCGTTCGCGAAGTTCGGCAGCGGCGCGCACATGCTGCCGGAGCGAGCCAAGGCCGCGGCGCGGCTGCGCGAGGCCTGTGCTGCGCATCCATGGCACGTCGCCGGCACCGGGCGTTTCTGCACCGAGATCATGCAACGCTTCGGCGCGCGCATCTTTGCCAAGACCGGCGCGGAGGGCGTCTATTGCGCGGCGCTGCCGGAGCTCGGCATCGGCATCGCCGTGAAATGCGACGATGGGTCGGGGCGGGCCGCTGAAGTGATGATGGCGGCAACCCTCGATCGGCTGCTCAACAACGACGCCGACAGCGCCTTGCTGGAGCCGTTCGTGCGGCCGCCGCTCCGCAACTGGAATGGCGTGACGGTCGGAAGCCTGCGCCCGACCGACGCGTTCAAGCCTTAGAGCACGATTTCAACGTCGCTCATCGGGGACCCAGGCGCACAAATTCCGGAATTTCAGTTCATTCAGGTCAGGCGGATGACCGGAGCGGCCGTGCTCTCGATCATCACGTTGACGCAAGAAGGCTTCCCGCTTCCGAGCGCGCGCTCGATCGCGGCCGGCAGGTCGGCCGCCTTGTCGACGTATTCGCCGTGGCCGCCGAACGCCGCCACCACCTGGTCGTAGCGCGACGGCAGAAGCTCGCAGCCGTGCATCCGGTTCGCGCCGTAGTCGCGGCGCTGGATCTCGCTCTCGGCGTTCCAGCGCGCGTCGTTGCCAAGGATCGCGACGAACGGCAGTCCGCGCCGCGCTGCGGTCTCGAACTCGGAGATGTGAAAGCCGATGGTGCCGTCGCCCAGCACCGCGAACACGGGCGCGCGCCGCTCGATCATCCGCGCCGCGAGCGCAAACGACAGCGCCGAGCCGATCGAGCCGGTGACGCCGTTGATCAGGCGGCGGCGCAGCGGCAGCATGCTCTGGCCCCATTGCGCGAACTCGCCGCCGTCGCAGATCAGCACCGTGTCCGGGTCTCGCTCGATCACGGGCCGCAGCGCGCGGAACACTTCGGCGGGATGCAGCCGGCCCGGCGTCGACGAAACCAGCGAGCCCCATCCCGCCGGGCGACGGTCGAGCGCGGCACGCGCCTCGGCGAGCCAGGTCGAGGGCGTGGGTTTGGCGTGCGCCGCGACCGCTTCGGCAGCCGCACTCGCGTCGGCCACCGCCCCGACCAGAAGCCGTGCGCCTTTCTCCTTCCTTGCGCGCGCGACGAGGGCCTCGTCCGGATCGATGGCGATGAGGCGCACATCCGGATCGAACGCCGGCCCAGTGGCCCATTTGCTGGTGAAGTCGAGCGCCTTGCCGAGCAGCACGATCAGGTCGGCGCGGGCGATCAGATCGGGAAACGCGCCGAGCGTCGCATCGGCGATGCCACGCGGGCTTTCCATGATGACGGCCGGCGCGCCGGTCGCGGCTTCGAGCCTGGCGAGGAGCGCACGGCCCGCGACGTTCGACAGCTGCGGACCGGCCACGATGACCGGCCGCTTCGCTGTGGCGATGGCGGACGCGATGTCGTCGGTCGCGGAGGCGGAAAGCGGTGCCCGCGCCACGGCTCGCCGCTCCGGCCACGCGACGGCGCTCTCGTCGATCCTGGCGTCGAGCAGGTCGGACGGCAGGCTGACATGCACCGGCCCCGGCCGTCCCGAGGTGGCGATGCGCACCGCTTCGCCGATATCGCGGCCGAGCGAGCCTGCGTCCTTGGCCATCCACGACGCTTTGGTGGCCGGCGCTGCCATCTCGGCCTGGCGCAGCTCCTGAAACCCGCCGCGGCCGAGCTCCCAGGTTGCGGCGTGTCCCGAAAGGAGCACCATCGGCGATTCCGCGCCGAGCGCCGTGAACAGTGCGCCGACCGCGTTGGCGTGTCCTGGTCCGCCGGTGACAAGCGCGATGCCGGGCTCGCCGGTGAGGCGGCCGTGGGCGTCCGCCATGTGCACGGCGGCCGCTTCGTGCCGCACGTGCACGAGATCGAGGTTTGCCTCGAGCGCGGCGTCGAAGATCGACATGATGTGGTTGCCGGACAGTGTGAACACGCGGCGCAGCCCGAGCTGGCTCAGCGAGCGCGCCACGATGTCGGCTCCGCGCAGCGTCTGGCTCACGAAATGGACCTCCGATGCGCCCTATTGCGGGCCGCGCGGCAAATCTAGCGGCCCCTGCCGGGCCCGCATAGGTGCTTGAATTCAAACACAGATCAGGGCTGGAACGAAAATCCGCAGAGGCGGGTTTTCCGGGCAGCGAAGTGACCCGATCGGGGCACACCGAAGGAGGTCTTCATGAGCATGAGTGACCCGCGTTTTGATCCAAACCTGCGCCACGGCGTGGAGGAGATGAGCGAGCACGACAAGCGCGTGCAGTGGGCGGCGGTGGCCGTGCTGCTGCTGCTCTGTGGTGGCATCTTCGTTGCGGCGATGTATTCCGGCGGCGGCGACACGCAGACGGCGGTGAACATCCCGTCGACGCAGACCACCACCGGCCAGGGTACGCCGAGCCGCTGACGCGGCCGATGTCCATGCGAAACCGCCCCGGCTTCGGCCGGGGCGTTTCCTATTTTCCGCGCCAGGCCTATCCCGCGCCGAGCGCGTCCCTGAACGCCTTTCGCACCTGCGGGCCGTGCAGGCGGCTGTAATCGCGCTCCTGCTCGCCGCTCGAGACGATCTTCAGGCACACGAACACCGGCCCGGTCTCATTCAGGATCGCGCCGACCTGCTGCTCGAAGATCTTCAGGTCGGAGAACTCGTAGACGTTCTTGTATCCGGCCGAGCGGGCGAGGCCGGCAAAGCTCACCGCGCCGCGGCCCGGGATCGGATGGCCGCCGTTCGCCTCGTAGGTGCCGTTCTCCATCACGAAATGGATCATGTTCTTGGGTGCGGCCTCCGCCGTCGACACCAGCGTGCCGAGGTTCATCAGCAGGCTGCCGTCGCCGTCGAGCACGATCACCCGCTTGTCGGGCCGCCCGAGCGCAAGCCCCAGCGCGTGCGAGGAAGCCAAGCCCATCGCGCCGTGCGAGAGGTAGTTCAGCGGGTGGGGCCGGATGTCGATCCAGTCGAACGCGGTCGAATAGACCGGCAGCACGATATCGGCGTCATTGACGTGACGCGCGATCGCCTTGAGACATGCCTTGCGGTCGATCATGACGGCCTCTGACCGATCAGGATCACGGTGGGCTTGCTGTCGTTGAACGCGGCATCGATCGCCGGGCGGATCTTGGCGACGTCCGCCTGCGCCTCGATGTTGTGATAGCCGATGCCCATCGCCTCCAGGATCGGCTCGACGATGCGCACGCCGTAGCGCTGCGACTGCCGCGGCATCACGCCGACCTCTTTTTCCAGAAGCCCGACCATCATGCAGATCGGCAGCGAATATTCGACCGCGACGCCGCGCACCGCATTGATCGAGTCGAGCAGCCCGGTCTGCTGAATGAGCAGCAGCCCGCGCTTGCCGGTGTAGGCCAGGCCCGCACAGATCGCGACGCCCTCGTCCTCCTTGCAGATGCGGATGAGCTTGGGTCCATAGGCGAGCGAAGCGACGCCGTCCTTTGGACGGCTATGACCCTTCGCCAGCGGCCGGAGCAGGCCCTCGCTGGTGGTGATATCGGGCACCGATATGACGAACTCGATGCCGCCGGCGTTGATTTCGCGGATGATGCTGTCGCCCGACAGCCCGCCGGCAGCGCTCTTGGCCGCCGCACCTGCATTCACCGACATTCCCTTTCCCCTGCAATCTTTGCCGGCGATGCTAACAGGCGAAATCGGGGTGGGCGAGGGGACGTTGGCAAGCTTGTTCGCGCATGCAGCATGGACGCTGTGTCGCGGCCTGGAACCAATCGTGCCTTTCGCACTTATTGGCTGGGATGAGGGAGTGGCTCCTCGATGTTTGTTGAAAAGTTCGGAGACGCGAGACAGCAAGGAGACAACAGCATGCCGGTAACAAACACGGCCGGCCTCGTTCGCAAGTTCATCACGCGGACGCTGGCAGCGGGTACACTGCTGGGCATCTATACGGCCGGGATGGTCACCGCCACTGGCACGATGCTCGCGGCGACGTCCACATCGGCGGAAGCCCAGTGGTACTATCGGGGCCGTGGCCGGCGCGGCTGGCGGGGCCGGGGCCACTACCGGGGCTACCGCGGACGCGGCGTGCTGGTGTGCCGACATCGCTACTATTCGAGCCGCAGGGTCTGCTACCGCCGTTGGTAGCCTCCCGCTCGGCCGAGCGGTTACGCCTTGCTCGACAGACCGAGGCGTGACCGCGGCCGCAGGCTCTCGACCACCACCTTGCGAGGACTGGCAGCGCCACTGAAGGCCGGCCGGCTCGTCCGTTCGACGCTGGCTGCGCCGAGGCGGCGCGATGGCTTGCGCTCGACAACGACCGCGCGTGGCTCGTCCTCCGGGCCGGCAAAGGCGATGGAAGCGGTCGGGACCTCGCGCAGCGGCGCGGCCTTGAGCAGGGCCGGACGAACCTCCTCATGCGGCAAGCCCATCAGGGACGAGGCGATTTCGACCTGCGCCTCGATGTCGTCGGACAGGCCCTGGGCCGCGGCAATCGCTTCCTCAAGGGTCGGCGGGTCGTTTCGGACGCGGCGGCGGCCATACTTGGTATTCCAAGTCTTTCCGTTGTTTTTGCTCATGAATTCCAATCCAGATTCCGCGCCCACCATGCCCTTTTCGGTGCGTCGCAGCAAGTAAATTGTGCGTTGCAATATATGCATGTGACCGAGCCTGGAAAGGGCAGCTGGTGCAGTAGAGTTGCTGCGCCGATCATGAGCAGTTCATGCAATCAAAATCCGTGACGCCCACGCGCTGGAGCGCGGTCGCCGCTCTGGTGCTCACCGGCATGGTCGCGGCGATGCAGGTCGGCAAGGCGTCGATCGCGCTGCCGCTGCTGCAGCGCGAGTTCGAGCTGTCGCTGTTCGTCGCGGCCTCCGCGGTCGGGGCCTACAGCCTGCTCGGCGCGGTGCTCGGCATGCCGGCCGGCGTGCTGTCCTCGCTGTTCGATCCGCGCCGCGCGGCGGTGACGGGCCTCGTCGTGTCGGCGCTTGGCAGTTTCATCGGAGCCGCCGCCTCCGGCGGGGCGTTGCTGGTCGGCTCGCGCGTCATCGAAGGCTGCGGCTTCCTCGCCACCGTGCTCGCCATTCCGGCGCTGCTGCGCGCCGCCGCCGCGCCGCGCGACCTCGACACCGTCCTGCCGCTGTGGGCGACCTACCTGCCGATGGGGGCTGCGGCGATGATGCTGATCGCGCCCGCGATCCTGCCGTTCGGCTGGCGCGCGCTGTGGATCGGCAACGGCGCGGTCGCGCTCGCCGCCGCCGTCGTGATGTCAGTCCTGCCGCTGCCGCAGGTGGCGGCCAAGGCCCCCGCGCTGCGGGTCGCCAGCATCGGTGCGGGCATCGGCGCGGTGTTGCGCTCGAAGGGCGCGCTGCTGCTGGCGCTGATCTTTGCGCTCTACACCTTCCAGTTCATGGCGATGGCGGGACTGCTGCCGGTGCTGCTGATCGAGCGCGCCGGCCTGTCGGTATCGGCGGCCGGCGTGATTGCGGCGCTGACCTGGGTGGCGAACGCGATCGGCAACGCCTCCGCGGGGTTGCTGCTGCGCGCTGGCGCACCGGTCTGGGCGGTCGTGGCCGGCGCATTCGCGTTCATGGCGGTGGCTGCATACGGGATCTTCGGCGGGGGCTTGCCGATCGTGGTGGTGGCGCTGCTCGCCTCGGCAAGCCTCGGTCTCACCGGGCTGGTTCCAGGCTCAGTGTTCGCCGCGGCGGGACGACTCGCGACCGTGTCCGTCGGCCTCGTCATGACACTCGGCCTGGTCAACCAGGGGTCCAACATCGGCAGCCTGCTCGGGCCTGCGGCGATGGGCTCGCTGGTGCAGCACTTCGGCTGGAGCGGCGCATGGCTGCTGTTTGCCGCGGTCGCGGCATGCGGCATCGCCGCCGCGGCAGGGCTGCGCGCGGTGCTGCAGGCCAACGAGCGGCAGAACGTTCCCTAGTTGCCGCGCGACTGGCTGCTGATATCGGTCGGCGGCGTGGTCGCTGTGTCGTGATGACCCCAGATCATGTTGGCGGCCATCCCGCCGACGATCAGAAGCACAATCGCCGCCGAGAAGCCCCACATGACACGCAGGTCGCGCTTGTCGCGAGCCGCAACGTCGTCGTCTTCGGTCATTTGCTGCCTCCCCACATGGGAGTCGCCCGCAAGTTCAAGAACGCAAGACCTTGCGAAAAGTTCCACGCGCGGTCTGCAGGGGTGGAGTTGCGAGACGCGCCGCCGCGCAACAATCCCGCAGGCTTGTCGCGCCTGTTCTTTTTCTCATCACCAGCGGCGATAGCCGTAGCGCCAGTATGGCCTGTAGTATGGCCGGTACGGCGCGTACCCGTACGCGCGATAGGGCGCATAGCCGTATGCGTAGTACGGGCCCGGCCGCCACGAGCAAACCCGGCCGTAGTAGCCATAACGGCATACATAGGCCACGTTCTGCGCCGGTTCGATGTTCCGTGCATCGGCGCTGAGTCCCGCGGGCGCAGGCAACACCAGAGCGTGTGCCGGCGCGGACGGCGTTGCGGCCACGATCGATGCCGCCGCTGCCGCGCCGAGTGCGAAGGCCAGCTTGTGCATTTTTGCTCTCCTGACGACGCATCACCCCTGGGCGCAAACGTAGGCCCAGTTTGCTGAACGGCGTCTGAGAGCGGCAATTATCCGTTGTTCAAAATCGAACTGCGGCAATTGTCAGGCAGCCGGCCGCGTTACCTCACCCGGTTTCCGCTCACCTGCAGGTTCGCGTACCGCGCCGGCTCGCGCTCCAGATCCGTCACCAGCCTCGCATGATCCATCCCGACGATCGCGCCGGCCTTCGTGCCCGAGATGAGGTTGCCGCTGACGATCGCCATGCCCGCGCCGTTCGTCACCGACAGCGTGATGCCGTGGCGCGCGCTGCGGACCACGTTTCCGGTCACCGCGACGTCGCGCATGTACGCGCCCCAGCCGACGCTGATGCCGGCGTTGGGCGCGCCCTCGACCACGTTGCCGGTGACCGCGGCATCGGCCTCGACGCAGATGCCGACGCCGGCGCTGTCGCCCGGATCGGTGCCGGCCGGACGCCTGGCCTTGAGATTGCGGATCAGGTTGCCTTGCACCGTCGCAAGCCGGCCGCCCTCGTTGAAGTTGACCACGGAAATGCCGAGCGCCGCCCCGTCGACGGTGTTGTTCGAAATCACCGCACCCTCGAAGCCGAACTCGGAGTAGATCGCGACCTCGCCGCAGTCGGTCGCAAGATTGTTGGCGATCTGGATGTTGGAGGCAGCGTTGCCGCGCACCGCGGAAAACGCGGCACGGTTGATGCGGTTGCCGCGGACGATCACGTTGCCGGCGCGGAACACGTTGATGGCGTTGCCGAACTGGCCCGAGCCGCCCGAGACGTTGCGGATGTCCTCGATGCGGTTGTCGAGAACGAGCGTGCCGTCATCGCCCTTCGCCGAGCGGTGGACGAGGATGCCGCCGTTGCCTGCGCCGCGCACGGTGTTGTCGGCGATGGTCAGCCCGCGCGCGTCGAGCGAATAAAGCGCGACGTCGGCGGACTTGTCGATGCTGTTGCCGGTGACCGCGCCCTGCACGCTGTCGAGGCGAAGCCCGGCGCGGCCGGCGTTGACGATCTCGCAGTCGATGATGCGGAGGCTGTCGCACCTGGCGAAATGGACGAGCGCGGTGTTCTCCGGCAGCGGCTTGCCGCCGCCGTCGAGCACGAGGCCCGTGAGCGTCACGTTCGCGGCACCGAACGCGCCGATCAGCGCGCTGTTCGCGCCCTGCACGCCCGTGAACAGAAGCCGGGTCGCGCCGCGAACGCCGATGATCTGCGCGCCGCTGGGGAGCTTGAGCCCCGCAGCGCGATAGTCGCCCGGGCCGAGGAGGAGAGGGACCTTGGCTCCCGCGGCCTGGTCGATCGCCGATTGCAGCATCGCCGATTGATCGGCTCCGCCGCCGGCCCGAACGCCGAGCTTGGTCGCATCAATTCCGAACGTGGCAATGGGCGCGGCACCCGCCGGAGTGGCCAACGTGACGGCAGGCACCGCGCCGGTGAGGGCGGTGACGGCGATGAGGCGGCGGCGGTCGATGTTCATGCGTCCTGCTCCGGCAAAATGGGTGCAGCCGGAGGATCAAGTCCCATGCCATTGTTCTGGCTCGATTTTTGTGCCGCGATGGCACGAGTGATGCGGCCGCCGTCCCGTTCCGGGACTGCCGGGACAAGGGCTCCGACGAAGGCTTAAAGCCCGAGTGCCCGGGCGATCTCGTCGACCGCCATCGCCGCCGAAAGCTTTCCTTCGGCGACCTTGGCCTCGATCTTCGGCAGCCGCGCGCGCAAGCCGGCATCGGAGTGCAGCTGTTCATAGACGCGCTGATCGAGCATCGACCACATCCATTTGACCTGCTGCTCGCGCCGCACCTGCGCGAGCTCGCCGGTGCTGGTCAGGCGCTCGCGATGCACGAGCACCTGCGACCAGAGCTCGGCGATGCCGTTCCCGGTCAGCGCCGAATAGGTCAGGACCGGCGGCGTCCAGTTCGGCGACCGCGGCGTGAGAATATGCAGCGCCGCGCGGTACTCCGCCGCCGCGGCCTTGGCGCGTTGCAGGTTGTCGCCGTCGGCCTTGTTCACCGCGATCATGTCGGCGAGCTCGACGAGACCCTTCTTGATGCCCTGCAATTCGTCGCCCGCGCCGGGCAGCATCAGCGCGAGGAAGAAGTCGGTCATGTCGGCCACTGCGGTTTCCGATTGGCCGATGCCCACCGTCTCCACCAGCACCACGTCGAAGCCTGCGGCCTCGCACAGCAGCATGGTCTCGCGGGTCTTGGCCGCGACGCCGCCGAGCGTGCCGGAGGACGGCGAGGGGCGGATGAAGGCGTTGTCGTCGGTGGCAAGCCGCGCCATGCGGGTCTTGTCGCCGAGGATCGATCCGCCGGTGCGGGTCGAGGACGGATCGACCGCGAGGACTGCGACCTTGCTGCCCCGGCTCGTCAGATAGGTTCCGAGCGTATCGATGGTGGTCGATTTGCCGACCCCCGGCGCGCCGGTGATGCCGACGCGAACCGCCTTGCCGGTCGACGGCAACAGCTCCTGCACCAGCGCGTGCGCCTGCTTGCGATGATCAGCCCGCTTGCTCTCGATCAGCGTGATCGCACGCGCGAGCGTCGCGCGGTCGCCGTCGCGGACACGGCGGGCGAGGGTGGCGGGGTCGGACGCAGGGGCCATCGCAACGGTTCAGAACAGGCTCATTTGCCGCGCCGCGGGCCTTGGCGCTCGCCTGGCCGGCGCGCGGCTGGTGGTCAGCTCGCCGGCGATATTACCGAGGAAACGCGACGGCGGCAGCGCGCGCACCGCGCCGCGCCAGAACCGCTCGGCGGCGCGGCTGAGGAACAGCCTGTCCTTGGCGCGGGTCATGGCGACGTAGAACAGCCGGCGCTCCTCCGGATCGGTGCCGTCGCTCGCTTCCCAAGAGGACTGCCAGGAGAATGGCGTGAGCCCGTCCTCCATGCCGACCACGAACACCACCGGGAACTCCAGGCCTTTTGCCGCGTGCATGGTCATGAGCGAGACCCGGTCGGCGCGCGGGTCGCGAAAATCGGCCTCGGTCGAAAGCGCGGCCTGCTCGCGCAAGCGGGCCTCGTCGGCGGAATCTTCGAGCGACGCGGCGAGCGACAGAAGCCAGCCGCGCGCCTCCGCAAGCATCGCCGTGTCGGCGTCGTCCTGCCGCCGCGCGGCGTCGGCCGCGGTGGCAAGACGCGACCGAAGGTCCGCCTGGTCCTGCGATCCGAGCGCCGTGAGGATCGCTTCGACGCCTTCGTGCCCCGCAAGCGGCGCAGGCGAGCTTTTCTTGAACGGGATGCCGGCGCGGTCGAGGGCGCTCCTGAGCGCCGCCGACTGCGCGTCGGTGCGGTAGAGCACGGCGAAATCGGCAAAGCTGAGCGAGGGAGCCGCGCCCTTGGCGGCGGGCTTGCCGCGGTTGGCCGCCAGCAGGTCGTGCCCGCCGAGCAGTTCTTCGATCGTCGCGGCGACAAAATCCGCCTCGGCATCCTCGCTTGCGGCCGCATGCAGCACGATCGGATCGGCCATCGGCCGGGTGATGCCGTCCGCCGTCGTGCCGACCAGCCCCGCGGCGCCGGTGACGATCGTGCCGCTGGAGCGGTAGTTGCGCGAAAGCCGAACGGTTTGGGCGCCCGGAAAGTCGTGCGCAAAGCGGGTAAAGCAGGTCGCGTCGGCACCGCGGAACCCATAGATCGCCTGGTTCGGGTCGCCGATCACGCACAGATTGCCGTCGCGGCCGGCAAGCTGCCGCAACAGCCGGTATTGCTGCTCGTCCACATCCTGGAATTCGTCGGCCAGCACATGAGCGAAGCGCGCGCGCCATTGTGCGGCAAGGCTCACGTCGCGCTCCAGCAGGTCCGCGGCGAGTGCAACCAGGTCGTCGAAGTCGACCCAGTTCTGCTCGAGGCTCAGCCGGGTGAGGGCAGAGAGTGCGTCGGCCTCCAGCCCGCTTGCCGCGCCACCGGTGCGCTTGAGCAGCGAAACCGATTTCAGAAGCTGCGCGGCCCGGCTTTGCGGCAGGTTCAGCGCGGCGGCGAGCGCCGCCTTGCGTTCGGCTTCACCGGCGATGCGGAAGCCGGGGGAAAGTCCGAGCTTCGCGCCATGCGTGCGCAGGATCGCAAGTCCGAGCGAATGGAAACTGTGCACCGCGACGTCCGGCGCTTGATCGGGCAGCAAAGCGGCAAGCCGCGCCCGCAGCTCCTCGGTCGCGCGGCGGGTGAAGGTGACGGCAAGGCACGACGATGCGGGAACGCCGCGCTCGATCACGAGATGGGCGATGCGGTGGGTCAGCATCCGCGTCTTGCCGGAGCCGGGGCCGGCGATGACCACGAGCTGGCCCTTGGTCAGCTCGGCGGCGCATGCCTGGTCGGTGTCGAGCGCGCCGAGAATCCCCGCGCGACCTGATGCCGTCGGCGCGGATGGCGCTGCAGACGGCACGTCTTTGTCTTCTGCCCCAGGCTTCGCCGCTGGCTTCGGTGCCCTGGCGCGGCGATGCACCGGCGTGTCGAACAGCAGACCGCCCTTGGTGATGCGGTCGAGCTCGCCATTCTTGAACAGCCGGATCACGCCATATTCGCCGTCATATCCGCCTTGCCGGATCACGCTGCCGCTGCGCAGCCGCGTGACGGCTTCGCCGAGCACGGGATCGGCGCGGGCAATGTCCTCGACCGGCACCTCCTGGAGCAGCGACAGTTCGGGCCCGAGCGCCGCGGTGGTGCGGTCATAAGCGTTCGTCACCGCCTTTGATGCGACGCCGCCCTGCATGATCTCCGACAGCACTTCGGGCAGCGGCACGAGGTTCCTCACCTCGCCGGCGGTCGCGGGCGGCCTGGTCTCGGCTTCGCTGCGGTCGGCCAGCATCTCGACGCGGTGCGCGACGCCGACGGTGACGCGGTTGCCGCAGACCGGGCAGCGCCCGTCGAGCGCGATGGTCTCCTTCGGCTCGAGGCGGACGCCGCAGGCGCGGTGTCCGTCCATGTGGTACTTCCCCTCTTCGGGGAAGAACTCCACCGTGCCGTCATAGCCGTCGCCGGTCTCGAGCGCGCGGCGGATCGCGAAATAGTCCGGCTCGCAGGAAAATCGCGTCGCCTCGCGGCCGAGCTTGCCCGGCGAATGCGCATCCGAGTTCGAGGTGAGCCGGTAGCGGTCGAGAAACGAGATCCGCCAGTTCATCGCCGGGTCGGACGAGAGCCCGGTCTCGACCGCGAAGATGTGGGAGGCGAGATCGCCGTAGCACTCCTCGATCGAATCGAAGCCGGACTGCGAGCCGAGCGCCGCAAACCACGGCGTCCAGATGTGCGCCGGCACGAGGTAGGAATCCGGGCCCGACTCGAGCGCGATCTCCAGGAGGTCGCGCGAGTCGAGGCCGAGGATCGGCCGGCCGTCGGAGGCGATGTTGCCGATCCGCGCGAGGCTCGCCGCAAGCTTGTCGGCCGCGTCGAGATCGGCCGCGTAGATCAGATGATGGACCTTCCGGGTCTTGTCGCCCTTCTTGTAGATCGTCGAGATTTCCGTCGAGAGCATGAACTGCACCGGCCGGCGGCAGGCCGCGGGCAGCGTGCTCCACACCTCGGCCTCGATATCGGGCCGGAGCCGGAACAGGCCGTTGCCGCAGGCCACGAGCTTGTCCTTGATCTCGGCGAGCCAGACCGGGTGCACGCAGTCGCCGGTGCCGACCACGCCGACGCCCTTGCGCGCCGCCCACCAGGCCATGTGCTCGAGATCGAGGTCCCGGCTGGTGGCGCGGGAGTGCCTGGAATGCACGTGCAGGTCGGCATGGAATGTCATGGCGCGATTGTCTTGGCGCAAAGCTTGTGGCCAAGGCACGATGATCCCAGAATTCGCCCGCGCTTCCTACAATGCGCGCCCGCAACTCACAGGCGTTTCGCTGTCGTCCACAGCGGCATCGCCTGAAGCGTGATGAGGTTAGGGTGAGTCTACGCAGCCGTGCATTCGTTCCCGGTCGGCGGGTGGCGGCCATCACCCGGCCGCATTACATATCCCTAATCGATTGGCCGAAGCCGGATGGCGTCCGCGCGCGGCGCAGCGCCGACAGGAGCCTTACGAGCGGGAAGCAGGAGCGTGAACGCAGGAGGCCCCCATGAAGGTCGGTGAGTTTCTCAAGCTCTCACGTCAGAAGCTTGTGACGTGCCTGCCGGACGATGCCTTGGCCGCCGTAGCGAAGGACCTGTATGTCCACGGCATTGGTGCGATGCCCGTCCTGGAACTCGGCACTCGCATGGTCGGCATCATCTCCGAACGGGACCTGGTGCGCGTCTTCGCCAGAACCAACTGGAGCGAACTGCAATACTTGCGGACCCGGGATGTCATGACAACGCGGGTTGTGACCTGCGGGCCGGATGACACCATGCAGAGCGCGCAAGAGTTGATGAAAGCAAACCACTTTCGTCACCTTCCGGTCGTCGCAAATGAACGCGTGCAGGGCATGCTGTCCCTGCGGGATACCTTGGCGCTGCGCCTGCAGGAAGCGGAGGACGAAGTGAACATCCTCCGGGATATTGTGGTCGTCGCGCGCCATTGAGGCCGCAAAAGGAGCGGGCGCGTTACTCGGCCGCGGCGCTGGAGTGCCCGAGACGCTTGTTCAGCGTCGTGAGCAGCTTCTCCGCCGCATCCGCGATCACCGTGCCGGGCGGGAAGATCGCTTCCGCACCGGACGTGTAAAGCGCGTCATAGTCCTGCGGCGGCACGACGCCGCCGACCACGATCATGATGTCGGGACGGCCGAGCTTCTCCAGCTCGGCTTTCAGCTCCGGCACCAGCGTCAGGTGGGCTGCAGCAAGCGATGACACGCCGAGGATATGCACGTCATTCTCGATCGCCTGCCGCGCGGCCTCAGTGGGCGTTGCAAACAGCGGCCCGATATCGACGTCGAAGCCCAAGTCGGCGAAGGCCGATGCGATCACCTTTTGGCCGCGGTCGTGGCCGTCCTGGCCGATCTTGGCAACGAGAATGCGCGGCCGGCGGCCTTCGTCGTTCTCGAACGCGGCGACCAGCTTCTGCACGCGCGCGACACTGTCGTTCATGCCGACCTCCCGCTTGAACACGCCGGTGATCGATTTGATCTCGGCGCGGTGGCGGCCCCACACCTTTTCCAGCGCCGCGGAGATTTCGCCGACGGTCGCCTTGGCGCGCGCGGCGTCGACCGCGAGCGCCAGAAGATTGCCGTTGCCGCCGTCCGCGGCACGGGTGAGCGAGTCGAGCGCAGCTTGCAGTGCCGCGGGATCGCGCTCGCGCTTCAGCCGTGCGAGCTTGTCGAGCTGCATCTGCCGGACGGCCGAGTTGTCGACCTTGAGCACGTCGATCGGCGCTTCGTTCTCCGGCCGGTATTTGTTGACGCCGATCACCGACTGCTGGCCGGCGTCGATCCGCGCCTGGGTCTTGGCCGAAGCCTCTTCGATGCGGAGCTTGGGGATGCCGGCCTCGATCGCCTTGGCCATGCCGCCCAGCGCCTCGACCTCCCGGATGTGGCCCCACGCTTTCTTCGCAAGCTCGTCGGTGAGACGTTCGACATAGTAGGAGCCGCCCCACGGATCGGCGATCCGGGTGGTGCCGCTTTCCTGCTGCAGCACGATCTGGGTGTTGCGGGCGATGCGCGCCGAGAAATCGGTCGGCAAGGCGAGCGCCTCGTCGAGCGCGTTGGTGTGCAGCGACTGGGTGTGGCCCTGCGTCGCCGCCATTGCCTCGATGCAGGTGCGGGCGACGTTGTTGAACACGTCCTGCGCCGCAAGCGACCAGCCGGAGGTCTGCGAATGCGCGCGCAGCGACAACGAGCGCGGATCCTTCGGATTGAACTCCTTCATCAGTTTCGCCCAGAGCAGCCGGGCAGCGCGGAGCTTGGCAACTTCCATGAAGAAGTTCATGCCGATCGCCCAAAAGAACGAGAGGCGCGGCGCGAAGCGGTCGACGTCGAGGCCGGCCTTGATGCCGGCGCGGACATATTCGACGCCGTCGGCGAGCGTGTAGGCGAGCTCCAGGTCCTGCGTCGCCCCGGCCTCCTGCATGTGATAGCCGGAGATCGAGATCGAGTTGAACTTCGGCATGTTCGCCGAGGTGTAGGCGAAGATGTCGGAGATGATGCGGAGCGACGGTCCGGGCGGGTAGATGTAGGTGTTGCGGACCATGAACTCCTTGAGGATGTCGTTCTGGATCGTGCCGCCGAGCTGCTGCGGCTTCACGCCCTGTTCTTCCGCTGCAACGATGTAAAGCGCCATGATCGGCAGCACCGCGCCGTTCATGGTCATCGACACGGTCATCTGGTCGAGCGGGATGCCGGAGAACAGCGTCCGCATGTCGTAGATCGAGTCGATCGCGACGCCCGCCATGCCGACGTCGCCGGCGACGCGCGGATGGTCGCTGTCATAGCCGCGGTGGGTGGCGAGATCGAAGGCGATCGAGAGGCCCTTCTGGCCTGCGGCGAGATTGCGGCGGTAGAAGGCGTTGGAATCCTCCGCCGTGGAGAAGCCGGCGTATTGCCGGATGGTCCACGGCTGGGTGACGTACATCGCCGGATAGGGGCCGCGCAGATAGGGCGCGATGCCGGGGTAGGTGTCGAGGAAGTCGAGGCCCTTGGTGTCGTCCGGGCCGTAGGAAGGCTTCACGGCGATGCCTTCGGGCGTAAGCCAGCTTTCGCCGCCGCTCGGGGCTGCCGGCGCGGTCGTTGCGAAATCCACCTTGGCGAAATCGGGGATGAGGCTCATGGCTTGATCCTACCACGCCCTAGGCGGGCTTGCGCGCTGTCCAGTCCGGCGGCGTATCGCGATCGGGGTGCTGGAAGGAAACGACCGGACGCTTGTTGCGGTTCGCGTAGTTCTGCTCCGTCGTCCGGGAGGGGAGCTGTGGCACTCCGCCGATCCAGTGCAGCATGCTCTCGGTGCCCGTGGCGCGCGTCGGCACCGCGCGCGTCGGATCGTCCAGGCTGCCGCTGGTGATTTCAAGCGCACCGGTGTCGTCATCGACATAAGCGAGCGGCGTGCCGCAGTCACGGCAGAACAGCCGCGTCGCGACCGAGGACGAGCGGAACTCGCCGGGTGTCCTGCGCGTCCAGATGATCTGGCCGGGGCGAAGCTGCACCAGCGTAATGAACGGGCCGCCGACGGCTTTCTGGCACATGCGGCAATGGCAGACGGTGGTTTCGACGGGTTCGCCGGCGATCGAATAGCGGACACGGCCGCACTGACAGCCGCCGGTCATGGTGTGGTCCTCAGTTCGCGGGTCGTCGTTCGCGAATGGCGATCGCGTGGTTCAGGAACTCTTCATCGGTGCGAAACGGATACCGCTCATTGTAAAGATCGTTGGACAACCAGTCTTTACTGAGCCAGGCGATCAGGCCGATGACCGCGACAAGCCCTATCACCAGGAACAGGATGGGCAATGCATCGCTGCTCCTCGTACCCAAATACATCAGCGCTACAATCGCGGCCGCGATGGCCATGCTGCCGCCGTACTTGAACACCCGGTTCACGCGTTTGGTTTCGCGGACCATCGTGGAATAGCGGTCCCGCAGCACGGCAAGCGCATGTTCGAGGTTGGCCATTTCCATTTCGGGCGGCAATGCACCAGGCACCGACATGCGGGCTCATCCGATTTGTCACAGCTTCAGCGCCGTCCGGTCAGTATATCGCGGGCCGCCCGAAGGGTCGCCAGAGCGTCACTACCTGCGTAAATGAATTCCTTCACGCCCGCAGTTTTGTAATGCGCGGCGTCTTTGGGGCGGCCTGCAAGGTAGATATGCGTTGCGCCGGCCTGCGCCAAAGCCGACGCCGCGCCGACGGCCTCGGTTTCATAGACAGCGTCGGAAGAGCACAGGCAGGCAAGCTTGGTGCCCGACGCCTTGAACGCCGCGATCATCTCGTCGCGGCTCTTGAATCCGTCGTTTGTGATGGTCTCGATGCCGCCGGCCTCGAAGAAGTTTTTCGCGAAGGCTGCGCGCGGCGTGAACTCGGCCAGCGTGCCGAGATTGGCAAGAAAGATTTTCGGCCGTGCACCGGTCGCGGCCAGCATCCGGTCGGAGGCGTCACGCAACGCTTCATAGGGTTCGGCGAGGCGGTGCGGCGCAAGCGCCGGATAGCGGATCGCGGCGGCCGGCGGCGGGATCGCGACGGGCCTGGCGTCCAGCACCTTCACCGGCATTTCGGCGAGGAGCGGGTAGTCGCTGGTTCCGGTCAGCGCGTCCTTGCGATGCGCCGCTGCGTTCTCGCGCTCGGCACGAACCTTGGCGATCTTGTCCTGGATCAATCCCTTTTCCAGCGCCGCGGGCGCGCCGCCAGCCGCCTCGATCTCCTGGAACAGCGTCCAGGCGGCGCGGCAGAGCTTGTCCGTCAGGTCCTCGATGCCGCCTGCGCCGGCGGCCGGATCGGACACCTTGGCGAGGTTCGATTCCTCGAGCAGCAGCAGCTCGGTGTTGCGCGCGATCCGTCGTGCAAAGCGGTCGGGCAAGCCGAGCGCCGCGGTGAACGGCAGCACGCTCACCGCATCCGCACCGCCGATGCCGGCAGAGAGCGCGGCGATCGTGGTGCGGAGCATGTTCACCCACGGATCGCGCCTTGTCATCATCCGCCACGCGGTCTCGGCGGAGATGAGGGCGGGCCCGGGCGTAAACCCGCAGGCCTGCTCGATACGCGCCCAGAGGAGTCGCAGCGCGCGGAACTTGGCGACGGTCAGAAATTGATCAGTGTCCGCAGCGAGACGGAATTCGATCATCGTCCGCGCGGCGTCGAGGGCGATTCCTGCGCCTTCGAGCGCGCGGAGGTAAGCGACGGCGACCGAAAGCGCGTAGGCCAGCTCCTGCACCTCGGAGCCGCCGGCGTTGTGCACGATGCGACCGTCGGCTGCGGCGAGCGGGCTCTTGAAGCCGGCGTTCGCGAGCGAGGCGACGTGCTCGCCGAAGCGCGGCATCAGATCGCGGTAAGGAATGGGCAGCGTGCCGGTGAGCGTGTGCGCGCCGAGCGCGTCATGGCCGAAGCGGATGTTGACCGCGCCGGGCGCATGGCCGCGGCTCTTGACGAGTGCCGCGACGTGATCGGCGGCCTCGCGGGTCGGCTCGGCGGTCTGCAACTCGATGGCGATGGCGTCGAGATGCACGCCCTCGAGCGCACGGGCGATGGACTGCGGATCGCCCGGCAATCCGTAGCCATACGCGCCGATCGAGCCCGAGAACACCAGCGTCAGCCCGGTCGCGCCGTTCTCGAGTTCATGCAGGGCCTCGGCGTTGGCCGCGGCAGGGTCGGGATGATCGACGCGGGCCTGCACGGCCCACGGGCCGCGCCGCGCCGCGACCGGCCGGGCGTCGGCGGCGCGGGGATAGAGCGGCTCGATCGGAATGCCGTCGTAGGTTTTGGCGATCAGGCGCTCGAACGGGCGGTCTTTCAGGGCCGCGCGCACGAGCTTGAGCCAGTCCTCCCGGGTTGCGGGCGGAAACTCGGCGGCAAGCGGCAGTTCGTCGGTCATGGTCGCAAAATGCCACGGCGGGACGGCAGCGCCAAATGCGACCTTCATCCAGCCAGATATCGGGCTAAGCAAGAACCGCGCCTGCCTCGCCTCGGTCATTCCGGGGCGCGAGCGTAGCGAGCGAGCCCGGAATCCAGACAAACAAAGATTCTTTCCGCGTCTGGATTCCGGGTTCGCGCCTCCGGCGCGCCCCGGAATGACGGCGGTGGTCGCTACGGCACCGTGATCTTGCCGTTCACGACGACCTCGCCCTTGGCGTCGACATGCACCACGGCCATCTGTCCGGAATCGAGCTGGACGCCGGCGATCGCCTGGATGTTGGTGACGTGCGAGACGAGAATGGCGAGCTTGCCTTTGGCGACGGTTTTCAGAAGCTCGCGGCCTTTGATGCCGGCTTGGCGCATGCCGAGGATGTCGGCCATGAACACCTGGTTGAGATCAGGTTGCGGCGTGACTGGGCCGAGCTTGATGAGCTTGGCCGTGTCCATCGCGCGGCAGTAGAGGCTCGACAGGAGCTGCACCTGCTTGAAGCCGCGCTTGCGGAATTCGTTGCCGATGCGGCCGGCCTGGGCGCGGCCGGCCCCGTCGAGGTTGCGCTGAATCGAGCAGTCCTTGAAGTTCATATCGTTGGACTCCTGCACCTGCCCCGGCGCGTTGGAGTGGCGCAGCAGCACCACGTGGCCGGGCTTCTTCAGGAGCGCCCAGAGGGCGTCGTCGGCGAGAGCGGGCGGGGCGAGAAGCGGGCAGGCGAGCAGGGCGACGCCCAGAACAACACGCACGAACATCACGCCCCCTTACGCACCCGGTCCTTACGCGACCGGCGAATGCTATCAGAACGGCTCGTAATCGCGCAGCGCCGGAATCACCTTTTCGCCGAACAGCCGGATCGAGCGCATCAATTCGGCCTCGGGCAGGTCGGCGAAGTTGAACTCACCCATGAAGGTGTTGAACATGCCGACCTCGGCGGCGTTGCGGAGCTTTTTCGCGACCGTCTCCGGGGAGCCGACAAACACCAGCTCGTGCTCCATGATGAAGTCGGGATTGAACAGGTTGGTCACCACCTTCGACGCGCCGATCTCGCCGCGGTCGATGAATCGCTGCTTCTGCTTGGCAAGCCGGTCCTCGAAGGTCTCCCCGGGCGCGGCGAGCGGCAGCAGGCCCTCGTAGGCGCGGCTCGCCCGGAACAGGCCGTTCTCGACCGCCTTCTTGTCGGTCTCGTCGACATAGACCACGGTGCTGTAGGCGATGTTCGGCTTGCGCGGATGGCCGGCCTTGATCCAGTCGGCGAGGAACTGCTTGTAGCGCGGCCCGGCCTCGTGGCGCGGGAAGTTGATGAAGTAGCCGGTGTTGATGCCTTCCTTCGCGCAGAATTCCAGCGTCGGCGGATCGCGGCTCATCATCCAGAGTGGCGGATGCGGCTTTTGCAGCGGTTGCACGGCCAAGAGCGCGCTGTCGGTCTTGTGATTGTCGCCGTGAAACGAGAACGGCTGCTTGTCGCCATAGGCCGCGCGCAGGTAGTTCACGAACTCGAAGGTGGGCGACTTGCGGAAGTTGTAGTCGATGCCGAACGGCGTGAAGTAGCCGGGCGAGATGCCGGGCACGAGGCCGCATTCGAAGCGTCCGCCGGACATCTGGTCGATGATGGCGATCTCTTCCGCAAGCCGCAGCGGATGATGCAGCGGCACGACGAAGCCCATCGCGCCGACCCGCAGCCGCTTGGTCCGCGCATTGCCTGCGGCCGCGTAGAGCGCGGGCGACGACATCCAGCTCTCGTCGGGACGGAAATGGTGCTCGACGCAGAAGCTGTAATCGAAGCCCAGCGTGTCGCACAGCTCGAGCTCGCGCCAGAGCTGGTCGTAGCGCTGGTGCGCGGTCATGCCGGGCTTGCCCCAGACATGGGAGAAGTGGGCGAATTTCATGCCGGCTGGTTCCTGTCCCCGGTCGGTGGCAGCATTTCTATGCCGGTGCGGTCGAGCAGGGCCAGCGCGTCTGCGACGCGCATGCCTGCAATGCGCCGGTCAGGCGCGATTTCGGCGATCGGCATGAGCACGAAAGCGCGTTCCAGGGCGCGGGGATGCGGCAGGGTGAGCTCGGGCGCGTCGAGTGTGACGCCGCCATAGTCGATGAGGTCGATGTCGAGCGTGCGCGGGCCCCAGCGCTGCTCGCGCGCGCGGTCGCGCCCGAACCCGCGCTCGACCGCCTGGGCGCGGGCGAGCAGCGCCTGCGGCGAAAGGCCGGTTTCGGCAATGATCGCGCAGTTGATGAACGGCGGCTGCTCGGTCACGCCCCAAGGCGGCGTGCGGTAGTCGGAGGAACGCGCAAGCAGACACACAACCGTTCCGTCGCACAGCTTCTCGATGGCGCGAGCAAGCGTGGTCCTCACATCCCCGACATTGCCGCCGAGCGCGATCAGCGCCTCAGCCATCGCCCTAACTTTGGCGCATGCGGTGGATCGACACGCCGACGTCGTCGAAGGTCGCGGCGATCGGCGCGTGCGGCTTGTGGATGGTGACGCGGATGGCGATAACCTGCTGGAAGCGCTCGAGCACAGCTTCCGCCACCGCGCCGGCCGCCGCCTCCACCAGCCGATAGCGCCTGGCGCAGAATGCCTCGCTTGCGACCGACACCACCTGATCGTAGCCGACGGTGTGTTTGAGCATGTCGGTGCGCGATGCTTCGGTCAGGTCGATGTCGAGCACGATATCGAGCTTGAAGGTCTGGCCGACCTTGGCCTCGTGCTGCATCACGCCATGATAGGCGTGGAGCGCGAGCCCGACGACGAACACCTGGTCGGTCATTGGATCGGTCATTTGATCGCCTGCAGCGCGTCGTCGACCTTGATCGCCTGAATGGTCTCGGGAACGTCGTGAGTCCGGATGATGGCCGCGCCGTTGCGCACGGCCAGCAGGTGGGCGGCAAGCGAGCCGCCGATCCGCTGCAGCGGCTCGGACGGCGACACCGTATCGATGAAGCGCTTGCGCGAGGCGCCCACCAGGAGCGGCAGGTCGAAACGCTTGAACGCCTCGAGCTTGGCGATCGCCTCCATGCTCTGTTCCGGCGTCTTGCCGAAGCCGATGCCGGGGTCGAGCACGATGCATTCGCGCAGGATGCCGGCCTTCTCGGCGAGGTTGATGGAATGGGAGAAGAAGGCGTTGATGTCGGACATGATGTTGATCGACGCCTCCGCCTTGTAGCGGTTGTGCATGACGATCACCGGCACGCCGGCCTCGGCCACCACGCGGGCCATGTTCGGATCGCGCTGCAGGCCCCAGACGTCGTTGACGATGCTCGCCCCGAGGCCCAGCGCCCAGAGCGCAACCTCGGGCTTGATGGTGTCGATCGAGACCGGCGTACCCATCTGGATGACCGTGGGCAGAACGTCCTTCAGCCGCGCCAGTTCCTCCTCCAGCGACACCGGCTTCTGGCCGCCATAGGGCCTCGTGGACTCCGCGCCGATGTCGATGATGTCGGCACCGGCCGCGATCATCTGCTGGGCGTGCTGGAGCGCGGCCTGGGTCTCGTTGAACTGGCCGCCGTCGGAAAAGGAGTCCGGCGTCAGGTTCAGGATGCCCATGATCAGCGGGCGCTTTTCCGAAAGGAGGCGCGTCAGCACGTTCGGCTTCTTGCCGAACAGGCTGCCTTCCCCGAACGACTGGTCGATCCCCCCGGTCATCGTCATGGGGACTCGCTTTGCGCGCCGGGGCTTAAGGTGTCAAGCGGTACCGGGCTGCCGCTACGAGCCGTTCCCGATCCTGCGGAATCGGGAACGGCTCCCGTTTCCTTAGTTTGGTCGCATTTTCTGTGACGGACCGCGGCACACTTCGCCGGAAAATGCTCTAGCGATAGGTGATCTTGAGCTGGATGCGCTTGGCCTGTTCGACCCAGCGCTCGACGGCGCGGGGCGAGGGCAGCACACGGGCGAGCTTGCGCTTGCCGTTGATCGAGGCCATCGCCTCGGCGAGCTTGGCCGGATTGCGGTATTTCAGCTCCTTCACCGTATCGACGCCGGCGGCCTGCAAAAGATCGGCATATTCGGAGCCGACAGAGCCGGTCCCGGAAATCTGCACAGGACGCTAAGTGGAATTTCTGCCTGACGGCGGGCACGATGGGCCCGCGAAT
>JAIESC010000142.1 GCA_019746355.1 Xanthobacteraceae bacterium
TAGAGGACTCGCACCTCCAAGTCATCGACCGGACACCACTCCGGTCAAATCGCGCCATGCCTGGCGCACAGAAAAAAAGCCGGCGCAGAGCGCCGGCCTTCGTCTGTCGATCTGCGTCGGCGCCACGCGGCGGCGAGACGCCGCCACCCAGCGCGCGGTCTGGAGCGTGCGATTATGCCGTAGCGGCGGCCGGCACCGGATCGCCGGTGCGCGGAGCTCGACCCTGCGTCGCGCTGACCACCACCTCCCCGACCGTCTCGGCGGCCTCGTGCAGCGTGTCGGGCATCAAATGCGCGTAGCGCTGGGTGTAACGCGTGTGGCCGTGGCCCAACAGCTCCTGCACGACGTAAAGCGAAATGCCGCGATTGACCAGGAAGCTTGCAAACGAGTGGCGAAGATCGTGCAGCCGAAGATCGGGCAGCCCGGCGCGTTCGCGGATGCGTTTCCACGGGAAGAACAGCGACGGCGGCGGCTCACCCGTCACCGGAGATGGCACGATATAACAACCGCTGCTTTCAGCCCGCAGCCGCTGCAACAGCTCGAGGGCGGCGCTGTTGAGCGCGATCGTCCGGGGCTTGCCGGACTTGGAAAGGGGCACCAGCAGCTTGCGCTTCTCCCAGTCGACATACTCCCACCTGGCTCGCGTGATTTCGTTGCGGCGAGCACCGGTCAACAGCAGAAGCATGATCGCCTGCGCGGCGATGCGGTTTTCATCCTGCTGGATGGAGGCGATCAACCGCTGCGCCTCCTCAAACGAAAGGAAGCGCTCCCGCGTCACGTCGGGCGCCAGCGCAATGCCGGCCGTGGGGTTTTCCGTCACGCCCGGAACACGCCATTTGCGCGCCAGGTTGAACAGGTGGCGCAGCACGATCACGACGCGGTTGGTCGTGCCGCTGGCGTATCCCTTGTCGCGCATCGATTGCACGATCTCGGCAATCTGCTCGGCCCGCAGCACGTCGACAAAGGTCGCGCCCAGCACCGGCAACACGTGCACGCGGAGCACCGTTTCGTCGGTGGTCCAGCTCCGCTTGTAGCTCTTGATATGCGGCAGATAGCGGTCCCGCACCAGCTCGGCCAGCGTCGGTATCGTGCGCAGCTCGGCGCGGCGCTGTTGCGGGTCGGTGCCCATCAGCACCTCGGCAACGGTGGCCTTGCCTTTACGGCGAGCGGCGGCCAGCGACAGCATGTCGGCCGGACCGATCTTGAATTGACGCTCGCGGCCGCGGGCGTCGCTGTAGCGCTGGTAATATGTCTTGCCGCCAGAGCAGCGCACTTCGAGCATGAAGCCGCGTTGTGCGACGTCGAAGTACTCGATCTTCTTCAGCCCGTCGGGACACGAAGCGGACTTCACAAACGCAGGCGACAGCTGAACTCGTGGCATGCCCCAGACATTAATGAAAACCGAACGCTGCACAACATCGCGCGCGCGAGCGAAAGAAGCATCGGTCACATGAAAGAAGACTTGGAGATATCAACGAAGACATGAAACGAAATTTTTTGCGCGTGCCTTTGCATCATTCGCCGCCGCATAATCGGATAGACAACCCTGCATGACGGATGCATCCCATGGCAAAGCGGCGACCGCGCCCGGCGAGGACTTCGGCAGCTCTGCAAATGGTGCGGCTGGCAGGCGGCAAAAAGTGTCCGCACGATCTGCATCGCGGAAAAACGTTGCAGCACATCGCGCGATAGCGGCAACTGGCCGCATCGGCCTGCTGCCTCGATTGAAAAACGTTTCGGACACAAGTCCGTCTGGGGCCGGTTGTCCGTTGGCCTCGCGAGAAACGTCGTGAAGCAACGAACCAACCAGCTCGTGGCCGCAGGCACCGCCGCGGCGGGAACACTGAGCCCGCAACAAGTCCATCTGGTGACCGAGTATATCGACGCGCATCTGTCGGGGCGGCTAAGCGTCTCCGACCTCGCGGGCTGGTCAATCTTCATGCGCTCGTTCAAGCAGGGGTTGGCATGCCGCCACATCAGTTCATGATCGGACGGCGCGTCGAGCGCGCCAAAGAGATGCTCGCGGACCGGGAGCTGACCGTTGCGAACGTCGCTGCCCGAACCGGTTTCAACGCCACGCTCTCGCTGGCGCGCGCATTCCGCCGCGTGGTCGCCGTCGGAATTCCGCCGGCACGTGCCTTTGGCGTAACGCCTCAGCCGATCGCTGATCCCGTCAATCGGTATCGACGTCGCTTCGCCGCAGAACTGCGGCTCGCGGCGCGTGCTTGTAGGCTGAGCAGCGCGCCGGCTAGCCAGCCGGAGCCGTCGCCTGTTTTGTCAATTCGGCTTCGAATGATCGCTCGCGCTCGGCTTCCATGTGCAACCAGCCTCGAAACGCCTGCAACGCCCAGTCCTCGCCACGGCTGGGTCGATATTCGAACAACCAACTTTCCTGTTTGCGCGCCACAATCGGGAACGGCGCCACCAATCGACCTGCCGTAAACGCGTCGGCGACATAGGGAAGCTCCGCCACCGCCACTCCCACGCCATCGAGCGCAGCCTGCATCGCCAGCGCGTTGCTCTCGAATATGACCTCTCCTGCCGGAGCTATCGGAGCGGAAAAACCCGCCGCCTCAAACCAGAATGGCCAATTGTCGGACATGTGAGATACGCGGATCAGCGTGGCGTGCTGCAAGTCGCGCGGCGATCGAAAGCCCGAAGCGATGGCCGGCGCGCAGACAGCCAGAAGGGTGCTCGGGAACAGATCTTCGGCCGCGTAACCGGGGCAGCCGCGGTGTCGCGCCTGATCGTGCAGGTCCAATCATCGCGCACGGGGCGTGTGGCTCCCCCGGTCGCCATGCGCACCTCGATGTCGGGATGGCTGCGGTGGAGGGATCGCCAAAAGCCTCTCGTCGTCAATTTCCAGGCCTGACCTGTCGCCAGCAATCGTCAAGCGCAGTGCCGTCGAGGAAAGCTTGCGCCTTCACGATCCGACCGTCGCGCAATGGCAGGAACCAGGCGTAGCTGTTGACGTAGGGCTTGCCGTCGTGCGCGGCGCTTGGCGCGTCGAACAGCGCGATCACGGTGTCGCCATCCGTGCAGAGCCGGCGGACCTTCGGTACGAGACGGTCGCGCATCCTTCGTTGGGCGGATGACCTCGGCAAGGAATGACCTCGCGGCTCGGATAGGTCCGCGCGGCTAGACTAGCGATTTGCCCCGCCCCTCAACAGCGCCGCTTGCCTTTGCGGCGGGTGCCGGCGAGGGACAGCGGTCGGCCGGCCCGATCTTGAACTGACGCTCGCGGCGGCGGCTGTCGCTGTGGCGCCGGCAATACCTCTTGCCGCCGGAGTAGCGCGCTTCGAGCATCCTCGTTGTGCGACGTCGACGCATTCAATTTTCTTCAGTCCGTCGGGGCACGCAGCGGACTTCACAACGCAAGCGACACATGAACTCGTGGCATGCTCGGGACATCAATGAAAATCCAAACACTGCACAACATCGCGCGCGAGAGGAAACAAGCGCCGGTCAAAATATGATATACTTTAATATATCAAAAAAGACATGATGAGAGTTCCTTTTTTGCGCATCCTTTGGCATCATTCGCGGCCGCACAATCCGATGGACAACCCTGCATGGTGGATGCATCCCTTGGCAAAGCGGCGACCGCGTCCGGCGTGCCCCGCAAATGGTGCGGCTCGCAGACGGCAAAAGCTATCCGCACGATCTGCATCACATATAAAAACGTTACAGAGCATCGCGCGATTTTTCGGCGGCATCTGGCCGCATTCTGTCGGCTCTGCGATCACGGCAAAGAGCGTCGTCATGCCGGACACCGTGGAGCGCACCAGCCGCGAGACAGGTAGAGCCATCGACGTCGACATCTTGAAGCGGCGGAGCTGGAGCGGATTTACCGCGGAATTCGTTCGAATATCGGCTCCCGCCTTGTACGATTTCGAAGTGGATGGAACGTGGAGCCGCATCTCGCTGTTCGATCTCTATCGTACAGACGGAGTCACGACCGCGACAGGGCTGCCGCGCAGCCTGACGAAGGACCTTCGCAACAAGCTCTCCTTTGTACCGGCCGGATGCCGGGCGGAGGGATGGTGCGCGATCGAACGGGTTGGCAGCATCACCTCCATTGCGATTGATCCCGGCGCGCAGTTCGATCACCACATTGACGTGGCGCAGCTGCCGCCGCGCCTGGAATTCGACGACCCGTTGCTCCGCGCCGACCTGCAACGGTTTCAAGCGCTTTTGAGCGACCCTGCCCTCGATCTTCCGGGATACGCCGGGGCCTTGATGGAGGTTCTCGCTTTCGACCTATTTCGCAGCGTCGCGGTTCAACCGCCGAAGCTTCCGGAGGCCGGGGCACTAAGCTCCCAGCAGGTTCGGCTGGTCACGGAGTATATCGACGCACACCTGTCGGAGCGGCCGCGCATTTCCGACCTCGCGGCGCTGGTGAATCTGACGCGCTATCACTTCATCCGTTCGTTCAAGCATGCGGTCGGCATGCCTCCGCACCAGTACATGATCGGCCGGCGCGTCGAACGCGCCAAGGAAATGCTGGCCAACCAGGAACAGACGATCGCGAGCGTGGCCGAGAGCACCGGGTTCGGCACGTCACTGCAGTTGGCTCGCGCGTTTCGGCGGGTGGTCGGCACGACGCCCTCTGAATTCCGGCGACACCTGCCCACGCGGTAAGGATCGCCCTTACCAGCGGAGCAGACGCGGCCCGAGCAGCATGCCAGCGATCATCATGGTTGCGATCGCGGCGGTGTAGCCAAGCGCACCGAGGGCGAAGGGCGCTGCCGACGCGTGCCAGCAATGCCCCATCGCGCCGAGCGCACCCGCGAGCATACCGATATAGGCTCCGACGCGCCGCAGATCGACAGGCGCGAGGTGGCGCACGCCGAGCGTCAGCACCGCAAATGCGGGAATTGCCAGCGAGACCGTCTGCCAGACCCAGCTCCACCACGAGGCGTGGCTGGCGTGCTGTGCCGCCCCGTGCAGCGACGAGCCCATAAGATCATGGCCTGCAAGCACGGCCATCGACACAAAGGGCAGCGCGAGCACAGATTTAGGCAGGCTTACCCGACGCGCCGGGACGGAAAGATCTCGCACCACGACCAGCGCACAGGCGGCCACGCTCAACACGAATGCGAAGTTAAGGATGAAGCCATGATCGTGCTGCCCACCGGATGCGATCGAAAGGATGTCAGGGGAGCCGAGCAGCCCGCCGGAGAGCCCGGCAACAACGGCCAACGAGAGGGCGACGGACAGGATGAGACGCGGTGCCGGGCGCTCCCGATGCCGGATACGCGGGTTGGCGCTGATCCTATCGATAACGTCTCTAGGTGCCATCGCGGTTTCCGCTCGCGGCACCGCACAGCCGAGCGAGCCTGATCAGTCCGCGATGCACGCAAACACGGACGGCGACCTCGCTGGTGCCGATGCGCCGCGCCGTCTCGCTCGACGTCAGGCCCTCGATCTTCATGAGCTCGATAGGAATACGAAACCGATCGGGAAGCAAGGAGAGAATTCGCTGCACCGTGATGCGCGCGTCATTGCGCTCGCCCTCGTCCACCGTGTCGTCAAACTCCTCCAATGACTGGAGGTCCGAGATGCGGTTTGCCGCACGCAGATTGTCGATCAGCTTGTAACGCGTGATGGCGTACGCCCAGTTGAGCAGCGAACTCGAGCCGTCATAGGTGTACCGCTTGGCATTGATGGCGATAAGTGCCTCCTGCACGATGTCGTCGGCATCAGCCTCCGGCAGGCGCAGTCGAACAAGCTGCCGACGCACGAAGGACTGAAGATGCTCGTGCAGATGAAGCAGAAACTTCCGATAGGCGGGAGAATTTCCCTCCAACCCTTCCAGGAAGAGCGTGGTGAGCTGACGATCCTCCACTGCGACAACGCCCCCGTTATCGCTCTCAGTCTAACATCGTTCGCCTGCGAGTTTTCTTCTGTGCAAAAAAAAATTTTTTGATCCACCGCCGTAACATTCGCAGCCACATTGGCG
This sequence comes from Xanthobacteraceae bacterium, assembly GCA_019746355.1. Next base: position 5,963 of record JAIESC010000142.1, read on the forward strand.
CCGACCCACACGACAGCGGAACCAAAAGTCAAAAAATAATGACGTGAAGTATCGAAAAAATATACTTTCGTGGAACGCGCAGCAGCGGGGTCGGTCTGACGTCTTTGCGAGCAGTGCGTGTTGCAGCAACGATTGCGTGCTATCGGCTGGCGGGCTCGCCCCCGTCCGGACTTGTCACGTCTTGCTCGTCCGCTCCGGCGGAGTGCGCATGGCCGAGCCGCACGCGCCTTGAGCCATGTATGATCGGAGCATCATGCGGAGTTTCAGCAGATCCCACCCCATCTGGCAGGCATGAAGGATGGACATCCGGCTCCTTCCATCGTGATGCCAGTCAAGCGCAACTTCGGCGGTTCTGAAGCCCACGCACTGGGCGATGAGAAGGATTTCGACGTCGAAGGCCCAACGCTCGATCTTCGCGCGCGCGAAGACATGCTCGGCCGCCCTGGACGAGAACACCTTGAACCCGGCCTGGGTATCCGTCAGCGGCAGCGAGAACCCAAGCCTGACCGCGCCGCGGTACACCTGCCCCAGAAGCCGCCGGCTCCATGGTTGAGCGACGTGAATCCTCGACGAATAGGAGAAGCGCGACCCCACAACAACATCGATTCCGGCCTCGAGCAGGGGGGCGGCCACATCCCAGTGCTCGACCGCTGCCGCGTTGTCCGCGTCCATGAACAAACGGAATTCCCCCGAAGCGGCAAGCATCCCCTCCTTGATCGCCCATCCCTTGCCGCGGTTCTTCGGCGACCTGATGATTTTGACCGCGGTCGTGCGGCACATGCAGCGGGCCACCGCATCGACCGTCCCGTCGTCGGAGCCGTCGTCGACCACGAGAACTTCCGAAACGAACGATTGCCTGGTCAGGTATGAGAGTACCGATCGCAATGTGCGCTCGATTCGCTCGGCCTCGTTGTATGCAGGGATTACGACCGACAGCCGCGGTGGCTGCGGGTGACCGGCTTCAACTGAAGATCGGTTCGGAGTGCCAAGACTGGTCAATCGCCCCACGCACATTCCTTGCACTTCGTGTCCACTTCATTGTCCCGCTACGCAAATTCGTTGGGGCCGGCGGAAAGGTTACACGGGCACGCGGTTTTTCTTTTTTTTCGCGTGAAATCGAAACCCGGCGCGGAGACTGTAGAACGCGATCCAGTTTTTGCAGCGACGCCCGCGCGCCCCAGTACGAACAAACTTATTTCGCACCCCCAGAGGAGAGACGGAACGCACATGCCCCAATCGGAAGCCGGCCACCGAAACTCACCCAGCCGATCGCAGATGCTGCGCAAGACGTTGATCGCAGCCGGTGGCGCAGCGGTCGTCGCAATCTACTTCGTGGGACGATCCCTCTGGCCGGAGGGCTACGTGGTGCACGAGACAATCGAATGGTCAGGCATCGCCTTGATCGCGGTTTGTATTGCCGGCCGGACGTGGTGCTCGCTCTACATCGGCGGGCTCAAGGACCGCAACCTCGTTCGCTTCGGGCCCTACTCGCTGTGCCGCAATCCGCTCTATGTGTTCTCGATTATCGGGGCCATGGGTGTCGGCGCCCAACACGGCAGCTTCACCGCAACCATCTCGGCGGGACTCGCCACGGCGATGGTCTTTTTCCCCGTCGTCCTGTCCGAGGAGCGGTCGCTTCGGGCCGCGTTCGGGAAGGAGTATTCAGACTATGCGCAAAAGGTGCCGCGGTTTGTCATGAACTTCGGCAACTGGCAGGATCAGCCGACGGTGCAGATCAGGCCCGCCAAAGTTCTGATGACGTTCGCCGACGGCTGCGCGTTTTTGATCGCCATTCCGGCAGCTCAGTTGGCCGAGTACCTCCAGAACAGCGGCGTACTGTCGGTCCTCGTGAGGCTGCCTTGAGACGGCTGCGCGCCGGTTGCAACCGGCCTCCGGTGCGCAGCCCATTCTTTCCGTGGCCGCCTTCGAGACGGCTCTTAGCCCAACTTCGCCGGCGAAGTTGGGTTAGTAGTCGTGTCCCCCCAGCACCCGTTCGCGGACGTCCTGATACGGCGCTGCGGTCCGCGGCTGCCGTGCCTGGCTCCCGAGGCGGCCGAGCTCGGCGCGCGGAACTGCCGCGCGGGCATTCGCGGCGGACGTATGCAGCCGCTCGCTGCGCTCACGGAGATCGAAGTCCGGATTGGGCGACGCGACGTCGAGTGCGCGAGCCTGACCGGCGGTCACGAATGTCGCCACGATCAACGCTGCCACGGTATGAATTCTCATGTTTGTCTCCTTGTCTTCGTGGTGCCCGACGCGGACTGCGGGGCCTCCTCAGAGGAGTTCGGCAAGGTGCGGGATTCGTTACACCGCCGGGCGACCGCCGGCGGCATTACCGGACGCCGCACGCCCTGTTTCCGGACCACGGACGCTGCCGCATGCGCGCCATCAGAATTTTGACGATGGCCTGTAACCTTTCGCCCCCCGCGAGCGAATATCTCACGAGCGCTCAGAAATGACATCGAATGAGGGCGACCTGAAGCGGCTGATGCTGGCGGGGCTCGACGGTGACTCCGCGGCACACCGCGAGCTGCTGTCGCGCCTCAGCCGGCATTTCCGCGCGTACTACAAGAGCAGGCTCCGGTCGTCCGGCCGGGGTTTGGCGGAGGCGGAAGACTTGGTCCAGGAAGCGCTCTTGGCGGTGCACACCCGCAGGCACACATACGACACCGGCGAGCCGTTAACGCCGTGGTTGCACGCGATCGCCCGCTACAAGCTCATCGACCATCTCCGGAGCACGAAGCCCGCGTTCACCTACGTGCAACTGGACGATGCGGACGAGGTGCTTGCGCGGGACGACGTCGTGGCGGCTGAAAGCGAGTACGACATGCAGCGCCTGTTGTCCCAGCTTCCCGACAAGATGCGGCGCGTGATCCAGTGCGTGAAGATCGAGGGGCGCAGCGTGGCGGAGGCTGCGCGGCTTTTTTCAATGTCCGAAGCGGCGGTGAAGGTCAGCGTCCATCGAGGCCTCAAGGCCCTCGCCGCAACTATAGCACGGGAGAACAGGCATGCGGACTGATGACCTCATCGAGATGCTGAGCACGAATGTCGAACCCGTGGCGCGCCGCGGCCACGTCGAGATCCGCCGGATCGTGTTTCTCACCATCGCCGCTTCGGCTGCGGCCGCCATCGGCTCGACCGTTCTGCTGTTCGGGATTCGTCCCGATCTGGCGGACTTCGCCGCCTCCGCTTTCCTTGCGCTCAAAATGCTTTTTGCCGTCGGCGTGATTGCCGTGGCATCGCTTTGTCTGGCCCGGCTGGCGAGACCTGGCGGCGAAAGAACAGTCTCCACCGCGACCGCTGCCCTGCCCGTCGCCGCGTTTGTCGCGCTTGCGGCCGGCAGCCTGTTTCTGACGTCTCCCTCCCACTGGAACCAGGCCGTGGTGGGCCATCAGTGGCTGGAGTGCGTTCTTTCGATCCCCTTGATCGCCGTGATTCCGATGGCGGCGACCTTCTGGATCGTCCGGCGAATGGCACCCACGGACCTGGTCCAGGCCGGCGCACTGGCGGGCATGGTGGCGGGCGGCGTGGGAGCCGCCGGTTATGCATTCCATTGCACCGACGATTCACTGCCCTTTATCGCGGTGTGGTACGGCGGCGCGATTGCACTGTGCGCGCTGGTGGGCGCCGTCGTCGGCCCCCGGCTGCTTCGCTGGTGAAACGGATGACCCTTTCAATCGCGGAGCGGCCCGAGCGCCCGGTGCAGCCATGAAGCCGATCTTCCTCAAGGATATTCTCGACCCCAAGCAGAACAACTTCACATTGCTGCGCCTCCTCGCCGCGCTCGCGGTCGTGGTGTCGCATGCGGTGTTCCTGAAGTCGGGGAACAAAGCCGACGAAATCTTCGCCGGATCGAGCGTCTATGTGCTCGGGGATCACGCGGTCAACGTGTTCTTCGTTCTCTCCGGCCTGACGGTCGCCGCAAGCCTCGACCGCTCGAAGGACATTGTCAGCTTCGTGATTGCGCGGATGCTGCGCATCTTCCCTGCACTGATCGTGTGCACCGGCTTGCTGGTGCTGCTCGGAATAGCGATCGCGGATTGCAGTGCCCTCGAGTATCTGGCCGACACCCGCGTCATCACGTACGCGATCAAAACAATATCGCTCAGCTCGGGCTCTGCAGAGCTCCCGGGTGTTTTTGCCAGCAACCCATACCCATCGGTCGTCAACGCGTCGCTTTGGACGCTGAAATACGAAGTGGTGTGTTACCTGATCCTGGCGCTGCTGAGCGCCGTGGGCCTGCTGGAAAAGCGCAGAGTTTCGCTGTTCCTGCCGGCGGTCGGAGTCCTCGCCAGCGCTTTCCTGCTCTACCGGTTCGGGGGCCAGGGGGACTGGTCGCAGCAACTCGCCCGCTTCTGGCTTTGCTTCTCGTTTGGCGTCGGGCTGTTTGTCTTCCGCGACCACGTCAGAATTTCAATCGTCGCAGCGCTTCTCCTCGCGGCCCTGACCTGGATGGTGCTCGGAACGGCCGCAGAGCGCGTCGTATCGCCGATCGCCACGGGTTACGCCGCGTTGCTGCTGGGTCGCATCCCGCTCGGCCAGCTCCGGACGTTCTCCAACAGCAACGACGTGTCCTATGGGGTGTACATCTTCGGCTGGCCCGTGTCGCAGTTGCTGATCCATCTGTATCCGCCCCTCAACGTCTGGACGCTCATGGGGCTGTCGGTCATTTTGGCTTCCGGCCTCGCCTACCTCTCATGGCACTGGATCGAGCGGCCGTCGCTGCAGGCCCGCGATGGTTTGGTCGGATGGTGCCTTGGTCTCCGTGGTCTATTACAGCATTCAACGAAGAAAGGCGCACCAGAGGCACGCCCGAGGCCGTGAGTTCCTATCTGTCTGCGCAACCACGCCAATCGGAAATCCCCGTGGCTGGTGACGGATCGACCGGACAGGATCGATCGTTGCGCGTTTCGCGGTGTTGCTCCCACGCCGAGTACGATGAGTGGCGCGTGCGGCGCTTCTGACCACGCCACGACGGTCACAAGCGCGTGTGCTTTGCTTATCTAACCGTCGGCAGCAACGACTCACCCGTGTACTGGAGGATCACCAGTACACCGGGGGAAGTTTTGGTCCGCCTTGATAACGCGGCGCGCCCTTCCGATTGGCCGACGGCCGATCGGATGCACGGTTTGCGTGGGCTCGTGCCCGCCGCCAATCGGCTTCCCGCTGCTGCTTGGCACCATGTCCGCTTTGCGCGTGCACCTCGTTCGGGAAGAGATTCTTGTCGGTCATTTTCGGCCCCGCATTGGCCGTGCCCAGCATGGCAAATGACGCTAGTAACGAAGACGTGACGAGAATTGCCCTGTTCATTTTCCCGACTCCCTGTGACGCGAAATCGCTGAATGCGCGCTTTCAACAAGGAGTTCGCAACAAGGGGTCGGCCGGTTACAGGTTTTTCGCTTCACAAAACAAAATTTCAGTCTTGGTTACCAGCAGGAACCGATATCCGGAAGATCGGTTCGCTCCTGAAGGCCCTTCGTATGAGTGAAGACTCACGTCGGGGAGGCTTCGCGGTGGACCAATTCTGCCACCAGAGCGCCCAGTTCAGCTCAGATCGCAGATACGTCACGAAGCTTGCTGATCGCCACGGCATCACAGCCGAGATCGCGCAGCACCGCTTCGTTGTCGGCACCGGCCGGACGCGGCGGCGATGTAACGCGGCCGCCGCCATAGGCGAGCTTGAACGGCGTATTCGGCACGGTGAACGATCCATCCACGCCTGCAGCGTTGTCGTGCTTGTGCAGGAAGCCGCGCGTCGAAAGCTGCGGATCGGCGAGCGCCTCGGGCAAGGTGCGCACGCGCGCTGCTGCGGTTGGGCGCAGCTATTGAGACACTTTATCGGGCACCTCAGTCCATCGGCAGGCCGGCATAGTTCTCCGCGAGCGAGGTCATCGCCGCGTCCGAGCCGGTGACGTAATCGATCTCGGCCATCTGCCGCTTGGTGTCGAAGTCCATCTCGGTGCTGTGCCGATGCAGCATCTGCGTCATCCACCAGGAGAAGCGCTGGCCCTTCCACACCCGGCTGAGGCAGGTCGTGGAATAGCCCTCCAGCAGATCGTCGCGGCCGGATTTGTAATGCGCGTCGATCGCGCGCGCCAGCACGCGCACGTCGGCCATCGCCAGGTTCATCCCCTTGGCGCCGGTCGGCGGCACGATATGCGCCGCGTCGCCAGCGAGAAACAGCCGCCCCGACCGCATCGGCTCGGACACGTAGCTGCGCATCGGCGTGATGCCCTTCTGCACGATCCTGCCGCGCTTGAGCGGCCGCACGCCGCCGAGCCGGGTCTCGAGCTCGTCCCAGATGCGCTGGTCAGACCACGCGTCGATGTCCTCGTCGGGCGGCACCTGCACATAGAGCCGCGACAGGTCCGGTCCGCGCATCGAGAACAACGCGAAGCCGCGCTCGTGGAAGCAGTAGATCAACTCGTCGTCGGGCGGCGGCGACTCCGAGAGAATGCCGAGCCAGCCGAACGGATAGACCCGGTCGTATTCCGCGAGCGTGCCCGCGGGGAAGCTCGGCCGGCAGACGCCGTGAAAGCCGTCGCAGCCGGCGATGAAATCGCACTCGATCTGCTGCGGCTTGCCGCCATGGTTGAAACGGATCTTCGGATTTCCGCCGCCGAAGTCGTGCACGCTGGTGTCGGCCACCTCGAACAGGATTTCGCCGCCGTCGCCGAGCCGCCTGGCAATGAGATCGGTCACGACCTCCTTCTGGTCGTAGATGAACACCTGCTTGCCAATGAGCTTCTTGAAGTCGATGTGGCGCGCCTCGCCGCGGAACGAGATGTAGATGCCGTCATGCACCATCGCCTCGCGCTTGAGGCGGTCGCCGACGCCGGTGTCGATCAGCATCTTCGCGACCCAGTTCTCCATCAGGCCGGCGCGCACCCGTGCCTCGCAATAGGCGCGGCTCCGGTCCTCGATGATGATGCTGGAGATGCCTTGAAGGTGCAGCAGATGCGACAGCATCAGGCCCGCCGGTCCGGCACCGACGATTCCGACCTGGGTGCGCATGGTTCCTCCCTGTAGCTCCGCGCAATCGTGCGGCGGAACGCCCGTAGCGCCAAGGGACGGATGCCGGATTCATTGGCCGGTTTTCGGCTGTAACCTTCGGCTCGCCCAAGATGCAGCATGAACAGAATCGGCATCGCGTCCAAAGCTCCGCGACGATGAAAGGCGCGCGCTGCGTCATGAGACCGGACACGAACGCGACATCCCGCGAGAGGCAGCTTGGCCACCAGCTCGCGCTGCAGCCAGGGCAACAGCAAGTTGCGGTCGGCGGTCGAGCGCGTCCGCTCCTTGGCCCGTTTCGGGCCTCGACGAACTCAGCCGTGAGCCCTTCGGCCTCAGCGAATCCGGCAATGGCGGCTTGCTCGGCCAAGCCCGGATCGTCATTGGCGCCGCATGGAATGCCTGACGTAGGCCAATACAGACGTCCGCGCGCGGGTGAAGCTATCGACCCAAACGGCCGGGCGGCACCTTGCCAGTCACACCATAGTCACCGGATTTCGATCCGAAGGCGGCTTCGTCAAATCCCTCTGCACTCAGTCCACGTTTAATAAGCTCGCGAACGGCTGCCGCTCGACTGGGCATTCTGCGCTTAAACCGGAAATCATCGATGACGACCAATTCAGCCGGGGTGAGCATGAGTTGCAGGCGTTCCCCACGCGAAAGACGCGCCATTGTGGCCTCCTACCTGATCCTTTCGCCCATTGTGCGTCCTGACAGCTGTGTGATCATCTTACATTGCTTACTCAATTTACTCAAACCAGGAAGGTTCCACCCGGTGGGTATTTTCCGGTTCTGATCAACTGTCGGTCATATCGGTTCAGAACGATCTATGCCCATTATAAGTAATTGATATTTCAGATATTTTTTCGATTTTACCCTTGCCCGCGGCGACGTCCGGGCCCACATTCCTGGACATGACAAATTCCCAACGCACCCCCTCACCCCAGGGCGATTGGCTTGAGCCTCTGGCCTGTCCTGCATGCGAACTTTGTGGTGCACCGACGCGGTTTGTCGGTCTGGAAAGCATCCCCGGCAGCGATCAAGCCGATCTTTGCACCTACGAGTGCTGCCGCTGCGAGCATGTGCAGGCGACCGTGGTTGCTCACGGCAATGCCCGTGGTGAGGTCATCGGCCTGCGCCAATAGAGATCGGATCAACCGTGGCGATCTATCGGCTGTTTCAGGAGGCGGCGTTCGGTCTGGAAGAAACCGAACGGATGCAGGTTGCCTATGAATCCGCCCTGAAGCTCCTTCGGCTGTCGGACCGCGCTGATCCGATTACAGAACTGATCGCAAAGAAAATCGTCGAGGCGATCCGCAAGGGTGGACACGATCCGGCGGAGACTTGCACTCGTGTCTTGTCGGATCTGGGCGTTTCATCCCCCGAGTAAACACCACGCGATTGATGTCGAGCTCGTATCGCCATGCCGGGGTTCAAAGACACAGCCGACTTTTTCGCAAAGCACGCTCGCAAAGAGCGCGATCCTACCCGGCGCGCTGAGCACATCAGGACCGAAGCGTTTTACAGATCGCTCGCAAAGATCACGCCGACATTCCCGCCGAAATACAGCGCACCTCAGCTGACTGCCAACCGCTACCTCGACAGGGCGGAGGAGTGCCGGACAATGGCTGAATGCTTTAGCGACCCGACGTGCCGGCGGCAGATGATGGAGGTGGCCATGACTTACGAGAAGATGGCCGAGCTGCGTGCTGGCGATGTGCACGCCAGCTTTACCCGTCCGCTTGAAGCAGGCAGCCGCCCGCCGCCGTCTGGCAGCAACATAGGCCAACCGGTGGCGCCGGATTCGCGAGCGACCACGCCCAAGACCCCTGTACCGTAGCAAGTCTTGCCGGCTGTAATCTCCCGGCTATAGCGCGGCTGCGCATTTCCTGCATTTTCGCTGCGCGATCGAGCAGATTGGCGGCTGAGGAATGCATACCAGCATCCCCGCATCCGGCGTCAGAGGTGTCGTCGTGCCGCTCGTGTCACGCGGTGGTGAGCACTTCGTCGCACATGCCGCTGGCAGCCGGCGCAAGGCCGGCGCGGCCGACAACTTGGTCGCCGCGCTGTTCCTGCAGCGGGCGACGCTCGGCACTCCGGTTGCGCCCGAGGCGATCGCATTGATCACCTCGGATGGCCGTTGCCGCGGGCCCTCCACGCGGCCTATGCTTGCAGCAATCACAAAAGCCTGCGCGACATCCGCGCCCAATCCGAACTGTTCTGGGGAGACGCTCATGCAACGCATGCCGCTCATCGCTGGCTTTGGCTTGTTTGCCGTTCTGATGTCCACTGCCGCGTCGGCGCAAAACTCCCCGCTGTCCGGCACCGTATCTTCCGCGAAGGAAGGCCTGATGGAAGGCGTGGTGGTCAGCGCCAGGAAGGGCGGCTCGACCATCACCACCAGCGTCGCGACCGACGAGAAAGGCCGCTTCAGCTTCCCGGCCGGCCGGCTTGAACCCGGGGCGTATGCGCTCAGCATTCGCGCCATCGGTTACGACCTCGAAAATCCGCGCAGCGCCGACGTCGCCGCCGGACAGAACGAAAGCATCGCGATCACGCTTGCGCCGACCAAGAACCTCGCGAAGCAGATGTCGAACGCCGAGTGGTTCTTGAGCTTCCCCGGCACGGAGCAGGACAAGAAGGCGCTGCTCAACTGCGTGAGCTGCCACAACCTCGACCGCATCGTGCGCTCGCAATACGACGGCGAGCAGTTCGTCGACGTCTTCAACCGGATGGTCGGCTACTACCCGGGCAGCACGCCGGAGCATCCGCAACGCCTGGTCGGCAGCGCGCAGCGCTCGCTCGGCCAGGGCCCGCAGTTGCGAACGGTCGCGGAATATCTGGCATCGGTCAATCTCAGCAAGGAGACGTGGTCCTACCCGCTGAAGACGCTGCCGCGGCTGACCGGCCGCTCCAACCGCTTCGTGGTCACCGAATATGCCCTGCCGCGCCGGCTGATCCAGCCGCACGACGTCGTGCTCGACGAACAGGGCATGGTCTGGTTCACCCACTTCGCCGAGCAGTTCTTCGGCAAGATGGATCCGAAGACCGGCAAGATCTGGGAATACCCGTTGCCGGTGCTGAAGCCCGGCTATCCGGTCGGCACGCTCGATCTCGGCCTCGACAAGGACGGCAATCCCTGGATCGGCATGATGTACCAGAGCGGCATCGCGCGCTTCGACAAGAAGACCGAGACGTTCAAGACCTGGTCGCTGCCGAAGGAATGGCAGACCGACGCGGCGCAGACCGGGCACCTCGACCCGACGTTCGCGCATGTCGACGGCAAGGTCTGGGTGAAAAACTCCGACGGCTCGCAGATCCTGCGCCTCGACGTCGCCAGCGGACAGTGGGAGAACCTCGGCTCGTTCAGCGACAACGGCAAGCGGCTCGGCGTCTACGGCATCCGCGCCGACAGCAACAACAATCTGTACCTGCTCGACTTCCAGTCCTCGACCATCGGCATCGTCGACGCCAAGACCAGGAAGTTCACGCCCTATCGCGGCGAGATCGCCAATTCACGGCCGCGCCGCGGTTCCGTCGATGGCGCGGACCGGCTCTGGTATGCCGAATACGCCGGCAACGCGATCGGCATGTTCGATCCCAAGACCGAGAAGATCAGGGAATGGGTCGTGCCGACGCCCTGGGCGCAGCCCTATGACGTCGTCGTCGACAAGAACGGCGAAGCCTGGACCGGCTCGATGATGAGCGACCGGGTCTCGCGGCTCGATCCGAAGACCGGCCAGTACGTGGAGTACCAGCTGCCGAAGACCACCAACATCCGCCGCGTGTTCGTCGACAACTCGACCACGCCGGTGACGTTCTGGATCGGCTCCAACCACGGCGCGTCGATCATCAAGCTCGAGCCGCTCGATTAGAGCGCTGATCGTTCGAGATTCCGGGTTCGCACGCTCTCGCGCGCGCCCCGGAATGACGCCATAGCACGTCCAAGACGCGCGTGAACGCACGGGCGGCGTCAGTTGTCGAACTTGAGGTTCGCCGCCTTGATCACCTCGGACAGAACCTTGATGTCCTTGTCGATCATCGCCCGGAACTCGGAGCCCGGCTGACCGCCCGGCGTCACCGCCATCGCCTTCAGCTTGCCGTTGACGTCGGGATCGTTGATCGCCTTGCGCAACCCCGCCTCGAGCTTGGCGACGATTGCGGGCGGCGTTCCGGTCGCGACGAAGTAGCCACTGAACAGTTTGATGTCGACCTCGGGGAAGCCTGCTTCCTTCATGCTCGGCACGTCCGGCAGCTCCGGCGAGCGCACCTGGTCGGTGACCGCCAGCGCCTTCACCTTGCCGGCCTTGATCTGCGGAATGGCCGGCGGGCCGTCGGAGATCGCAAGCAGCGTCTGGCCCTGCATCACGCTCAGGATCATCTCGTTGCTGCTCTTGTAGGGGATCATCTGGCCCGGCATGCCGCTCTTGAGCTTGAGCAACTCGGTCGCGGTGATGAAGGCCGGCGAGGTCGAAGCGTAGTTCGCCTTGTCGGGATTCTTCTTCGCCCACTCGACCAGCTCCTTGACGCTCTTCGCCGGATGATCCGGCGGCACGACGAGGATCAGCGGGAAGTTCGCAATCATCGCCAGCGGGATGAAGGTCTTGGTCGGGTGATAGGACAGGTTCGGATAGGCCGCGGCCGCGACCGACATCACGCCGCTCGCGCCGATGAACAGCGTGTAGCCGTCGTGCGGCTGGTTCATCACGAACTCGGCAGCGATCCGGCCGCCGGCGCCGGGCTTGTTCTCGTTGATGACCGGCTGGCCGAGAATTTCCGACAGCTTGTTGCCGACCAGCCGCGCGAAGATGTCGTTGCCGCCGCCGGCCGCAAACGGCACGATCACGCGGATCGGCTTGTTCGGATAATTCGCCGCCACATCGCCCTGCGCCGACGCGGTCGAGACGGACGCGACGACGGCCATTGCCGCGGCCAGCAAAAGGGTGCCCATCCTGCTGGATTTCATCGAATTCCTCCCACTCGAGTGTTCTGCTCAAAAGCCGGGCCAAATTAACGAAATTTCGGGCAAAGTCGATTGCCGGGTGCCGCCTTGGCGGGCATCGCGCCATCATGACGCTGCGATGACGCTTCGGCGGCGGAAAACCCAGATACTAATTTAACTTAAGCGCCATCTGCGCATTGACTTTCGGCGTTTCGACCCTATGTTCGCGGCGAAACGGTACGAATGAAGAGATTCGGCCGTCCTTCCCGCGCAATACCGTCGATGTTTGATCCGGCGCGGCTCCGGGCGGTCCTGCCATCGAGGCTTCATGCCCTTCTCCAAGCTCGGCTTGTCCGACAAGGTTCTCGCCGCAGTCACCGCGGCCGGTTACCCCGCCCCGACCCCGATCCAGGAACAAGCGATCCCCCACGTTCTCGCCCGGCGCGACGTGCTCGGCATCGCCCAGACCGGCACCGGCAAGACTGCGGCCTTCACCCTGCCGATGCTCACCATGCTCGAGCAGGGACGCGCGCGGGCGCGGATGCCGCGCACGCTGATCCTCGAGCCGACCCGCGAGCTCGCGGCGCAGGTCGAGGACAGCTTCGACAAATACGGCAAGAACCATAAGCTGAATGTCGCCCTCATCATCGGGGGCGTTTCGTTTGACGACCAGGACATGAAGCTGATGCGCGGCGTCGACGTGCTGATCGCGACGCCGGGCCGGCTGCTCGACCACTTCGAGCGCGGACGCCTGCTGCTCACCGGCGTCGAGCTTTTGGTGATCGACGAAGCCGACCGCATGCTCGACATGGGCTTCATCCCGGACATCGAGCGCATCTGCAAGCTCGTGCCGTTCACCCGCCAGACGCTGTTCTTCACCGCCACCATGCCGCCGGAGATCCGGCGCATCACCGAGCAGTTCCTGCACAACCCGGTGAAGGTCGAGGTGGCGAAGCCCGCCACCACAGCAACCAACATCACGCAGAAGCTGGTCAAAACCGGCCGCGAGGCGCACGAGAAGCGCGACACGCTGCGCCGCCTGATCCGCTCGTCGGACAATTTCAAGAACGCCATCATCTTCTGCAATCGGAAGCGCGAGGTCGCACAACTGCACCGCTCGCTGGTGCGGCACGGCTTCAATGCCGCGGCGCTGCACGGCGACATGGACCAGCCGGCGCGCATGGCCGCGCTCGACTCGTTCCGCAACGGCAGCGTCGCGCTCTTGATCGCCTCCGACGTCGCCGCCCGCGGCCTCGACATCCCCGACGTCAGCCACGTGTTCAATTTCGACGTGCCGCATCACCCGGACGACTACGTCCACCGCATCGGCCGCACCGGCCGCGCCGGCAAGACCGGCACCGCGATCACCATCGTCGCCCCCGCCGACAGCCGCTCGGTCGGCGAGATCGAGAAGCTGATCGGCCAGAGCATCGCCTGGGCAGACGCACCGGCCGGCAGCCCGTTGCCGGAGGAAGGCGCGCAGGACGACGGCCGCGAAGGCCGCCGCGGCGGGCGCGGCGCGCGCCAACGCGGATCGCGTTCGCAACGGCAGCGCGACGATCGGCGTGAGGCTCGCCACGAGCCCCGCCATGAGTCTCGTGCAGCGCACGGATCAGGCCACCGCGGCGATGCGTCGCGCCACCAGCCGGCGCCAGTCGCCCGTCTCAACGACGCCCGTCCCCGCCCGCAGCCGCGGCCGTCGCGGCCCGAACATGCGGAACCGGCGGACGCACATCTGCCGGCCTTCCTGCTCCGGCCGGTTCGCAGCAAGGCGTAAAACGCCCGTAAAACCGGAACTCTTTACTTCAATTTTACTTCTCGTGGTCCATTGTGGCCCACGAAATTGCTTGTTTCCGCAATGGTTTATCGGTTTCGGCGGCATGCTTTTGCAGGCCGCTGCACGGGGAAGGACGATGTCGGATTCCGGCGGCGAGCATGAACGCACCCTGGCGTTCGCCGAAATCGCCCTTGGCCAGATCAAGGCGCTGCGCCAGACCGCCGTGCCGCGCAACTATGAGGTCTGGTACACCTACGCGACCGGCTACAACCCGTCGCTCAACCAGACCATCAACGAACTGCTCGCCCAGAACGGCACGCTCAGCGACACCGATCTCGAGAACATCTACACGACCTATATTTCGTCGAGCCGCTTCGGCGAAAAGATCGACAATGTCGGCGTCCGGGTGATGGACGAAATCGATCAGGTCATGGCGATGATCGATGCCGCGGCGGGCTCGGCGAGCAATTACAGCGAGAGCCTGAGCCACGTCACCGACAAGCTGGTCAACACCAAGGACCGCGACGGGCTTCGCGCCATCGTCGAGAGCCTGGTGGCGACCGCCAACGAGATGAAGGCGAACAACGAGCAGCTCGAGCAGCGGCTCAGCGCCTCCAAGGAAGAGATCACCCAGCTTCAGGAAAACCTCGCGGTGGTCCGCACCGAGAGCCTGACCGATCCGCTGACCGGCCTGTCGAACCGCAAGCATTTCGACGAGCGGCTGACCCAGGCGATCGAGGAGGCGGCCGAGCGCAGCGAAGCGCTGTCGCTGATCATGACCGACATCGACCACTTCAAGGCGTTCAACGACACCTGGGGCCACCTCACCGGCGACCAGGTGCTGCGGCTCGTTGCCATGTCGCTGAAGCAGAACGTGAAGGGCCAGGACATCGCCGCCCGCTACGGCGGCGAGGAGTTCGGCGTGATCCTGCCGAACACGGTGCTGCGCGCAGCGCTGACCGTCGCCGACCATGTGCGCCGGGCGGTGATGTCGAAGGAGCTGATGAAGCGCTCAACCGGCCAGAACCTTGGCCGGGTGACGATCTCGCTCGGGGTCGCGACGCTGCACAAGGGCGACACCGCGCAGAGCCTGATCGCCCGCGCCGACGCCTGCCTCTATTCGGCCACGCGCAACGGCCGCAACCGGGTCATCTGCGAGACCGATCCGGAATTCACCAGCGGGGGCGAAGCCAAGGTCGCGTAGGCTTCCAAGAGCGCTTTCCCATTTGGCTTGCACCAGCCCATCCACGTCATGGCCGGGCCATAGCCGTCCGAAGGACGGCGTCGCTTCGCTCGCCTATGACCCGGCCATCCATGAAGCGGTGCCGCGACGGAAGTCTCACGTAAGTCTGCGCTTGCAGCGCCATCGTATGGATGCGCGGGTCAAGCCCGCGCATGACGGCCGACCAAGCGGTGCAAACCAACTGCAAACCGCCGTTAGCGTCGCTTGCGGGGAGCTTTTGTCTCACGCTTGACCGGTGGTCGGCGCCGCTTCGTCGCGGCTGATCTTTGGGCCGCGGCCATCGATTGCCGCGCCCAGTCGGCAAGCTCGTCCGGATCGTCGTAAAGCCGCTCGGGCATGCGCCAGTACGACATCAGCGTGCGCCGGCCCTCATTCGTCTTGTAGCTGAACGGCGGCAGCCCCTCGCCCTCGAACCTCGGAACAATCTCGGCGTCGGCCTTGAGATAAATCACGCCGTCGACCACCAGCGCGATCATCAGCCCGTCGGCAAAGACGCCCGCGCCGCTGAACATGCGGCGCACGGTGACAGATCCGAATTGGCAGAACAGCTCGACGATGTAATCCGGGTCGGCGCCGCGCACGGGCCGGCCGTCAGTGCGCCTCGGCGCTTCCGGAATTGGCGCCCTCGGCCTTTGCCGGCGTCAGCAGCACGGACTCGCCGCAGCCGCAGGCCGAGGTCTGGTTCGGGTTGTTGAACACGAACTGCGATGACAGCTTGCCGACCTTCCAGTCCATCTCGGTGCCGAGCAGGAACAGCACGGCCTTGGGGTCGACGACGAGCTTGACGCCCTTGTCCTCGACCACCTCGTCCTTGGGGCCGATGCTCTCGACGTATTCCATGGTGTATTCCATGCCGGCGCAGCCGCCGTTCTTCACGCCGACGCGGAGCCCGGCGATCGGGCGGTCAGCCTTCGCCATCAGCTCCTTGATCCGCGTGGCGGCAGCCTCGGAGAGGCGCATCACCTGGGGTTTCGGCCGCGCAGTGGCCATGTCGTCGTCTCCTTGCTTGCGTTTGCAAACGCGAAGCCACCTCAGAACTAAAATAACTCAAACAAACACAATCACTTCCACCAGCATATGTAGGTTGCCCGGAAGAGTCGCGCAACTCACCACATGTTGAGCACGAGCCGCGCCTCGTCGGACATCCGGCTCTGGTCCCACGGCGGGTCCCAGACCACGTTGCACTTGGCGCCGGCGACGCCCGGCACGCTCGCCACCGCGTTCTCGACCATCTGCGGCAATTCGGCCGCCGATGGGCAGTTCGGTGTGGTGAGCGTCATGTCGACCTTCACCGTCCGGTCGTCCTCGATGTCGACCCGGTAGATCAGGCCGAGCTCATAGATATCGGCCGGGATTTCCGGGTCGTAGACGGTCTTCAGCGCCGCCACGATATCGTCGGTCAGGCGGGCAAGCTCGCCTTCGGGCAACGAGGCGGCCTTGCTCTCGATATCTACGTCGTCACGCTTGCGGATAGGTTCATCGCTCATGCGAAAATCCTGATCATGCGAAGATTGCTCGTCACGCGAAGATCTCTTGCGCCTTCAGCAGAGCCCGGGCGAGGCTGTCGACCTCGTCCTTGGTATTATAAAGACCGAATGACGCCCGGCAGGTGGCCGTCACGCCATAGCGATTGAGCAGCGGCATCACGCAGTGGGTGCCGGCCCGGACCGCAACGCCGGCGCGGTCGATCACGGTCGCCACATCGTGGGGGTGCGCGCCCTTCATCTCGAACGACAGGATCGGCCCCTTGTCCCGGGCCGTGCCGAAAATCCTGATCGAGTTGATCTCGCGGAGCTTGTCGTGGGCGTAGGCCGACACCGCCGCCTCATGGGCGCGGATGCGCGCCTTGCCGATCGAGTTCATGTAGTCGATCGCTGCGCCAAGCCCGATCGCCTGCACGATCGGCGGCGTGCCGGCTTCGAAACGATGCGGCGGATCGCCATAGGTGATCCGGTCCTCGAACACGTCGCGGATCATCTCGCCGCCGCCGTTGAAAGGCGGCATGGCGGACAACAGCTCGTGACGGCCCCAGAGCACGCCGATGCCCGACGGGCCGTACACCTTGTGGCCGGTGAAGACATAGAAGTCGCAGCCGATGTCCTGCACGTCGACATCGAGGTGGACCGCGCCCTGGCTGCCGTCGATCAAGGTGGCGATGCCGCGCGCCTTGCAGAGCTTCACCACGTCCTTCACCGGCACCACGGTGCCGAGCATGTTGGACATGTGGGTGATGGCGACGAGCTTGGTGCGCGGCGTCAGAAGCTTCTCGAACGCGTCGAGCAGGAAGTTGCCCTCCTCGTCCACCGGCGCCCATTTGATCACCGCGCCCTGCCGCTCGCGCAGGAAATGCCACGGCACGATGTTGGAATGGTGCTCCATGATCGAGAGCACGATCTCGTCGCCGGCCTGCACGCGCTCGCGCGCGAACGTATAGGCGACCAGATTGATCGCCTCGGTGGCGTTGCGGGTGAAGATGATCTCCTCGGCGCGCGGCGCATTGAGGAATGCGCGCACCTTCTCGCGCGCCCCCTCGTAGCCTTCGGTCGCGGCATTGGCGAGATAGTGCAGGCCGCGATGGACGTTGGCGTATTCCGACGTGTAGGCCTGCTGGATGCGGTCGAGCACCGCCTTGGGCTTTTGCGCGGAGGCCGCGTTGTCGAGATACACCAGCCGCTTGCCGTAGACGTCCATGGCGAGGATCGGGAAGTCCTCGCGGATGCGGTTCACGTCGTAGGCGCCGTTTGAGACCGCAGGATGCATGCTTCAGCCTCCCCGCGCGCGGAGCCAGGCCACGACCTGCTCCATCAGCGCGTCGCGCAGGCCCGCGTGCTCGATGCCTTCGACCGCCTCGCCGATGAAGGCCTGCACCAGCAGCGCCTCGGCCTCGACCGCGGGGATGCCGCGCGCCATCAGGTAGAACTTCAGGTCCTCGTCGAGCGCGCCGGCGGTGGCGCCGTGGCCGCACTGCACGTCGTCGGCAAATATCTCCAGCTCCGGCTTGCTGTCGGCCTCGGCGGTCTCGGACAGCAGCAGCGACCGCGTCATCATCTTGGCGTCGGTCTTCTGCGCGTGCGGCCGGACGATGATCTTGCCCTG
Source organism: Xanthobacteraceae bacterium (assembly GCA_019746355.1). Next base: position 24,032 of record JAIESC010000142.1, read on the forward strand.
GAACACGCCGCGGCTCTCGCCGTCGAGGACTGCGGCGAACACCTCACGGCTCTGGCAGCCGCTCGCCTTGTGGTCGGCGAGCAGCGTCGTGTCGGCGTGCTGCCTGCCCTTGAGCAGGCTCGCGCCGCGCATGCTCGCCACCGTGTCCTTGCCGTCGAAGCGCACGAACAGCTGGTTGCGGACCACGCCGCCGCCGATGTTGAAGGCGAAATCGTTCAGGTGCGCATTCGCGCCGACGGCGGCCATCAGCGACGAGACATGAACGAGATCGTCGGCGCCCGCCGTGATCTTGATATGATCGACATGAGCCTTGTCGCCGACGATCAGCTCGACCGCGGTGTTGACCTGATGGCCGGGCGAAGCCTCGTGGCTCTCCACGATCATCGCCCGTGCGCCCTCCTCGACCACCACCAGCGAGCGGGTGAACACCGAGGACGGCTGGTCGCCGGTGACGGCAAACACGAGATGGATAGGATGCTCGACGGTCGCACCCCTGGCGACGTGAATGATCGCGCCGTCGCGCATCAGCGCGGTGTTCAGCGAGACCACGCCCTCGCGCTCGGTCGGAACGACCTTGCCGAGATGGGCGGCGACCAGCGGATCGCCGGAGGCGAGCGCCTGCGCCATCGGGCGGATCGCGAGCCCCGGCGACAGATTTTGCAGGTCGGACAATTCCGGCACGAACACGCCGTCGACGAACACGACGCGGCGCGCGTCCATGTCGCCGACGAGACGGCCCAAGTCCTTCGCCCGGGCCTTGGCGGCAGCGTCCGGCGCACCGGCCAGGGGCCGCACGTCGCGGAGCAACGCGCGCAGGTCGGTGTAGTGCCACTGCTCGATCCGCCAGCTCGGCAGACCCAAGTCGTCGAACTGCCGGAACGCGGCCTCGCGCAACGCCGCGACCTTGCCGTCGCCGGGCAGCTTGGCTTTCGCCGCGGCATAGGCCTCCGCGAGCGCAAGCTCTGCGCCGGTCTTCATGGTGAGGACTTCGGCATTCATGACGCGAGCGCGGCCTCGTCCTGAAATTCGGCGTAGCCCCTCGCCTCGAGCTCCAGCGCCAGCTCCTTGCCGCCGGTCTTCACGATCCGGCCGCGCGAGAGCACATGCACCACGTCGGGCACGATGTGGTCGAGCAGCCGCTGATAATGGGTGATGACGACCATCGCCCGGTCGGGTCCGCGCAGCCGGTTGACGCCGTCGGCGACGATCTTCAGCGCGTCGATGTCGAGGCCGGAATCGGTCTCGTCGAGCACGCAGAGGCGCGGCTGAAGCAGCGCCATCTGCAGAATTTCGTTGCGCTTCTTCTCGCCGCCGGAGAAGCCGACATTGACGCCGCGCCGCAGCATGTCCTGGTTGATCTCGAGCTTGGCGGCCGCGTCGCGCACGAGCTTCATGAATTCCGGCGTCGAAAGCTCGGCCTGGCCGCGGGCTTTTCGCTGCGCGTTCAGTGCGGTGCGCAGGAACGTCATGGTCGCGACGCCGGGAATCTCCAGCGGATACTGGAACGCGAGGAACAGGCCCTTCGCGGCGCGCTCGTCCGGCTCCATGTCGAGAATGTTCTCGCCGTCGAGCAGGATTTCGCCTTCGGAGGCCTCATAGCCGGGCTTTCCCGCCATCACATAGGACAGCGTGGACTTGCCTGAGCCGTTCGGGCCCATGATGGCGTGCACCTCGCCCTTGTTCACGGTGAGGTTCAGCCCCTTCAGGATCTGCTTGCCGTCGACTTCGACGTGCAGGTTCTTGACTTCAAGCATCGGCACTTCGTTCGTCCTTCTCAACTCTTCTCTCTGCCGTCATCGCCGGGCTTGTCCCGGCGATCTCGCTTAGGCTGGCACGGTGCCCGCCTGATCGGGATCACCGGGTCTGCGCGTCGCGCCGGCCCGGTGATGACGGCGCATCACAAGCTGAAATGCGAGATGATCTCGGCAATCAGCTGATTTTTCTTCGTTACCTTGTCTTCGGCGTCCGGCGCGACCACACCGAACGAACGCCCGTTCACGTCGATCTCACCCTGCTCGCCGATCACCACCATCATCGCTTCCGCGTACACACCTTCTTCCGGCTTTTGCAAAAGAATGCGCTTGCCATCGAACATCGCCTGCACACCGTGGTCCCGAAGCTTGGTCGACGGCGCGAGATCGGCGTCGAAGAACTCCTTCAGAAACGCGCCCGCCGCATCCTGGCGGGCGCGGCGGCTGGCGTCGTCTCTCGAGCGCTTGGCCTCGAGCTCCGCCACCGCCTTGTCGAGCGCCGACATGAACCGTTCCCCGCCCGGTGCCGCGCCTAGCCGACCGAGCCTTCGAGGCTGATCGAGATCAACTTCTGCGCCTCGACGGCGAACTCCATCGGCAGCTGTTGCAGCACGTCCTTGACGAAGCCGTTGACCACCAGCGCGACCGCCTCCTCGGCGGAAAGGCCGCGCTGGCGGCAGTAGAACAGCATGTCCTCGGAGATCTTCGAGGTGGTGGCCTCGTGCTCGATCACCGCCGAGGAGTTCTTCGCCTCGATGTAGGGTACGGTGTGCGCGCCGCACTGGTCGCCGATCAGGAGCGAGTCGCAGTTGGTGAAGTTGCGCGCGCCCTTGGCGCGGCGGTGCGCCATCACCTGGCCGCGATAGGTGTTGTTGGATTTGCCGGCCGAGATACCCTTGGAGATGATGCGGCTCGTTGTGTTCTTGCCGAGGTGCAGCATCTTGGTGCCGCTGTCGACCTGCTGGCGGCCGTTCGAAATCGCAATCGAGTAGAACTCGCCGCGGGAGTTGTCGCCGCGCAGGATGCAGCTCGGATATTTCCAGGTGATCGCAGAACCAGTCTCGACCTGGGTCCAGGAGATCTTCGAATGCGCCCCGCGGCAGTCGCCGCGCTTGGTGACGAAGTTGTAGACGCCGCCCTTGCCCTCGGCGTCGCCCGGATACCAGTTCTGCACCGTCGAATACTTGATCTCGGCGTCGTCGAGCGCGACGAGCTCGACCACCGCGGCGTGAAGCTGGTTCTCGTCGCGCTGCGGCGCGGTGCAGCCTTCGAGGTAGCTCACATAGGAGCCCTTGTCGGCAATGATCAGCGTGCGCTCGAACTGGCCGGTGTTCTTCTCGTTGATGCGGAAATAGGTCGACAGCTCCATCGGGCAACGCACGCCGGGCGGCACGTAGACGAACGATCCGTCGGAGAACACCGCCGAGTTGAGCGTGGCGAAGAAGTTGTCCGAGGTCGGCACCACGGTGCCGATGTATTTTTTCACGAGGTCCGGATGCTCGCGCAGCGCTTCCGAGATCGGCATGAAGATCACGCCGGCCTTCTTGAGTTCAGCCTGGAAAGTGGTTGCGACCGAAACCGAGTCGAACACCGCATCGACCGCGACTCTGCCGTAGCCGTTGCCCGGACGCGCTTCGCCATCCATCTCTTCAGGCTTGTCTTCGACGACGCCCGCCAGAATCTTCTGCTCGCGCAGCGGAATACCGAGCTTCTCGTAGGTCTTGAGAATTTCCGGATCGATCTCGTCCAGCGACTTCGGGCCGGCCTTCTTCTTCGGCGCCGCGTAGTAATAGAGATCCTGGTAGTCGATCTTGTTGTAGTGGACCCGCGCCCAGGTCGGCTCGTTCATGGTGAGCCAGCGGCGATAGGCCTCAAGCCGCCACGCCAGCATCCATTCGGGCTCGTTCTTCTTGCCCGAGATGAAGCGGACGATGTCCTCGGAAAGGCCCTTCGGAGCCTTCTCGGATTCGATGTCGGTGACGAATCCGTACTTGTATTGGTCGACGTCGATGCGGCGGACCCGCTCGATCGTCTCTTGCACTGCCGGCACTTTATCCCTCCGGTCACGGGGTCAAGGCCCGTGGGTTGGATTGTCGGTTATGGTCGGTTCAGTTCCCGGATCGGCGACCCCCGCCTAGGCGGCGATTTCCTGATGGTTTCCGGCCTTATATAGGCTTTTCGCGAGCTTCTCCCAAGCTTTTAGAATCGCCCCAACACACCCATCTGAGGTTGAATATCCGAGACTTACCCGTATTGCGCCTCGCGACAGCGCCGGATCGACGCCCATGGCGGCCAGAACGTGCGAGGGGGCGACCTTTCCGGACGAGCAGGCGGCCCCGGACGACACCGCGACGCCCTCCAGATCGAAGGCGATGACGGCGGTTTCGGCCTTCATACCGGCAACCGAAAACAGCGTGGTGTTGGGCAGCCGCGCGGCATCCGCGCCGAAAACGACGGTCTTCGGCGCGACCGCCTTGATTCCCGCCTCGAGCTTGCCGCGCAGGCCCTCGATCCGCGCGGCCTCCGCGGCCCCCCCCAGCCGGGTGGCTTCGGCCGCGGCACCGAAGCCCGCGATGCCTGCCACATTCTCGGTGCCGGCGCGGGCGCCACGCTCCTGGCCACCGCCCTTGATCTGAGCATCGAGCCTCAGACCGTCGCGCACGATCAGCGCGCCGATGCCCTGCGGCCCGCCGATCTTGTGCGAAGACAGCGTCATAAGATCCGCGCCCAGCGTCCTGAAATCGCAGGCAATCCGTCCAGGCCCCTGCACCGCATCGACATGCAGTAGCCCGCCCGCGGCGTGGACCAGTTCGGCGGCGGCCGCGACCGGCTGGATTACGCCGGTTTCGTTGTTGGCGAGCATCAGGGATACGAGCGGCCGCGACCGGCCCTTGAGCAGGCCCTCCAGCGCCGCAAGATCGGCGAGACCCGCCGCGGTGACCGGGAAGTCCTCGACCGCCGGAAACCGGCCGCCGCTCCGCACCGAGGGATGCTCGATCGCCGAGACGAGCAGCGTGTCGCCGAGCGCCGGCGTGAGCGCCAGCGCATTGGCCTCGGTGCCGCCGGAGGTGAACACCACCTCGCGCGGGCTTGCGCCGACCAACTCCGCGACCTTCTCCCGTGCATCCTCGACAACGCGCCGCGCGGCGCGCCCCGCGGCGTGAACCGACGACGGATTGCCGGTGACGTCGAGCGCCGCCGCAACCGCGGCTTTCGCCTCCGGCCGCAAGGGCGCCGTCGCGTTCCAGTCGAAATAGGCGGACACCGGCATTGATTTGAAGTCCGGACTTTCCAGATAACCAATCGTTCTCTTCGATCGCGAGCCGGCAGAGCCAAGCCCCTGACCGTGCTCATTTTACTTGCTTTTTGCACCCGGGATCATGTTAGAACCCGCCGCCCGACCGGGCGGCCTTCGCCTTCGGCCCGCTGCGCCGAAAACGTTGCAGTTTCAGCAAGAGTTTCGGTCAGTTACGTGCGCCCACCCTTGGCGTCAAGCGCGCGCCCCCAATCCCCTCCGGCGAGCGGCCGAAGCGCCGTCGGAACAGTGTCGATCGAGGTTTGAAAAATGCCCGAGGTCATCTTCACCGGACCCGCAGGCCGCATCGAAGCCCGCTACCACCCCGCGCCGAAGAAGAACGCCCCGATCGCCATCGTGCTGCACCCGCATCCGCAGTTCGGCGGCACGATGAACCACCAGATCATCTACCAGCTCTACTACGCTTTCGTGCATCGCGGCTTTGCCGCGATCCGCTTCAACTTCCGCGGCGTCGGAAGGAGCCAGGGCTCGTTCGACCATGGCACCGGGGAACTTTCCGACGCGGCCTCCGCGCTCGACTGGGCGCAGTCGATCAACCCGGAGGCGCGCTCCTGCTGGATCGCGGGCTTCTCGTTCGGCGCCTGGATCGGCATGCAGCTCCTGATGCGCCGCCCCGAGATCGAAGGCTTCATCTCGGTCGCGCCGCCGGCGAACCTCTACGACTTCTCGTTCCTGGCCCCCTGCCCGTCGTCCGGCCTGATCGTGCACGGCGACAAGGACGCGGTGGTGCCGCACAAGGATGTCACCGGCCTCGTCGACAAGCTCAAGACCCAGAAGGGCATCGTCATCGAGCAGAAGGTGATCGTCGGCGCCAACCACTTCTTCGACGGCAAGATCGAGCCGCTGATGCAGTCGGTCAGCGAGTATCTCGACAAGCGGCTGAACGTGGAGCGCAAGCCCGACGCCGAATAGGCGTCATCAGCCGGCAGGAATTCCTGGTGAGCACGCGGCCCTGCCGCTGCCTCTCAAGGCTGCATCGGCTATGATTCCGTGATGCATCGGCGGATTCTGGTCGCGCTGACAGCGCTCGTGGTGGTGACGGCCATCGCCGTCGCCGGCGCGCGCTATCTCACCGCCGTGCCCGGCGAATCGTACCAGGGCGCCCTGCCGCCGCCGAACGAGGCGGAGAGCACGACCGCGGCGCGGCTCCTGACCCATATCCGCGCCATTGCCAGCAAACCGCACAACGTCGACCATTACGATGAGCTGGAAAAATCCGCCCGCTACATTGAGGACGTGCTGAAGGAGCTCGGCTATCAGCCTGTGCCGCAGGTCTACGAGGTCGAAGGCCGCGCGGTCCGCAACATCGAAGCGGTGATCGAGCCGTCGCGCCCCGACGCCAACACAAAGACCATTGTGGTCGGCGCGCACTACGACTCGTATGAGGATACGCCGGGCGCCAACGACAACGGCAGCGGCACCGCCGCGGTCCTCGAATTGGCCCGCCTGCTGGCCGACCTCCGCAACACCGGCAACAAGCGGATCCGCCTCGTCCTGTTCGTCAACGAGGAGCCGCCGTACTTCCAGACGCCGGACATGGGCAGCTACCGCTACGCCAAGCTTCTGGCGGAGCGGCGCGAGCCGTTGATCGGCATGATCTCGCTCGAAACGCTCGGCTGCTTCCTCGATTATCCGGCCAGCCAGAAATATCCGCCGCCGCTCGGCCTGCTCTATCCGAACAAAGGCGACTTCGTCGCCTTCGTCGCCATGACCGGCTCGCGCGACCTGATGCAAAGCCTGATCGGCTCGTTCCGGAAACACACCCAATTCCCGAGCGTCGGCGGCGTCGCGCCGGGCTTCGTGCCCGGCATCGACTGGTCCGATCACTGGTCGTTCGAGGAATTCCGCTATCCGGCGGTGATGATCACCGATACGGCGTATTTCCGCTATCCGCACTACCACAGGACCACCGACACGCCGGACAAGGTCGACACGGACAAGCTCGCGCGGATCACCCACGGCGTCGCGCGGGTGATCCGCGAGATGGCGGGGCCGGACTGGCCAGCGTCCGTTGGCCGCTAATCATTCGGTGATTGGCAGATTGGCCCTTACCAGGCGCCGCAAAGCCGAAACCGTTGAATCCGGTGCCGGACCTGTTACACCACCCGCCCAGCAGGGAATAAGGCCGGGCCAAGCCCCGCGAGTGCCAGCAAATGAGCGCTTACAAATCGGATTTTCTTCACGTTTTGGCTGAGCGCGGCTTCATCCACCAGGTGTCGGAGCCGGAGGCCCTCGATCAGCTCGCGAAATCGCAGCCGATCACCGCCTATATCGGGTTCGACTGCACGGCGGCCTCGCTGCATATCGGCTCGCTTTTGCCGATCATGATGCTGCATTGGATGCAGCAGACCGGCCATCGGCCGATCGCGCTGATGGGCGGTGGAACCACGCGCGTCGGCGACCCCTCCGGCAAGGATGAAAGCCGCCGCATCCTGACCGACGAGATCATCAACCAGAACCTGGTCGGCATCCGCGCGATCTTCGCCAAGTTCCTGAGGTTCGAGGGTGCGGGCGGCAACGCCATCATGGCGAACAACGCCGACTGGCTGAACACGCTCAACTACATCGATTTCCTGCGCGACGTCGGCCGGCACTTTTCCGTCAATCGCATGCTCGCCTTCGACTCGGTGAAGATGCGGCTCGACCGGCAGCAGGAGCTGTCGTTCCTCGAATTCAACTACATGATCCTGCAGGCCTACGACTTCGTCGAGCTGAACAAGCGCACCGGCTGCGTGCTGCAGATGGGCGGCTCCGACCAGTGGGGCAACATCGTCAACGGCATCGACCTCGGCCGCCGCATGTCGAACGTGCAGCTGTTCGCGCTGACCGCGCCGCTGATCACCACGAGCTCGGGCGCCAAGATGGGCAAGACCGCGGCGGGCGCCGTGTGGCTCAACGCCGACATGGTGAGCCCCTACGACTACTGGCAATACTGGCGCAACACCGAGGACGGCGACGTGTCGCGCTTCCTCAAACTGTTCACCGTGCTGCCGCTCGACGAGATCGCGCGTCTTGCCGCGCTGCAGGGCTCGGAGATCAACGAGGCGAAGAAGGTGCTCGCGACCGAAGCGACCGCGCTGGTGCACGGCCGCGCCGCCGCGGAAGAAGCCGCAGGCACCGCGCGCAAGACCTTCGAGGAAGGTGCGCTCGCCGAGAGCCTGCCGACCGTGGAAATCGCCAGCGCCGAGCTGCAGAACCTTGGTGTGCTGGTGGCCTTCGTGAAGGCCGGCCTCGTCTCGTCGAACGGCGAGGCGCGCCGCCAGATCAAAGGCGGCGGGCTCAAAGTCAACGACGCGACCGTGACCGACGAGAAGATGATGCTGACGCCCGCGGCGCTGACGCCCGAAGGCGTGATCAAGCTGTCGCTCGGCAAGAAGCGGCATGTGTTGATCAAGCCGGCTTAGGTCTCTACCCATCTGAAACGTCGACGCCACTCCGGCGTTGTCCCGATACGGACATCGCCGTGGAACAGACGACCAAGATCGAGCACGGACCGCATAAGGCCTCAGGCCGCCGCTGGCATCAATCCCGTTTATGTTCGTTCTGGGTTGGGCATCCGGCTTTGTCGTGCTCGCGCGTTCGAGTGCTACGCCGAACCGCTGACGTTCGTCGCCCTGCGCAACGCCGGCGCGCTGGCGCTGCTCGCCGCCATCGCCATCGGGCATCCGTGGCCGAGAAAGCCAGGCGACGTAGCCGGTCTCCCGTGAAGCGGCGCGCTGCTCAGGGCTTCTCTATCGCGCTGATGTACTGGTCGGTCTACCACGGCATTCCGGCCGGCATCGCCGCCCTGATCGGCGGCCTGCAACCGGCCATCACCGCGACGGCGGCCGGCACGAGATCACGGTGCGGATCGAATATCGCGGCGGCGCGCTGCGCGCCTTGGTCGGCGACGACGGCCGGGCGTTCGACCCGTTTTCGCAACCTGCACCCGCCACCCGCGCCGGGATCGCGAAGCGCAAGGTCGGCGGATTGGGAATTCACCTGCTGCGATCGCTGATGCAGTTGGTCGAATACCACAGGATCGATGGCCGCAATGTGCTGACGTTCCAGATGCCGGTCAGCCCATAAGCCGGGAAAATCGCGGGAACGGGCACGCGCGGCAGTTGTGCCCGCCACCGCGGACAGCTACCAAGGACGAAGCAAGTTTTTGGGGAGACGCCAATGCCGTTCACGAGCCTTGCATGTCGCCGAACCATCGGTGCCGCGGCCCTTGCAGCCGCGATGTTCGCAGCGCTGCCGGCCTTCGGCCAGTCGGCGACGCAACTCGCGGCGCAATGGCCCGACCGCCCCGTACGATTGCTGGTCCCGGTCGGCGCGGGCGGCGCGGCTGACACGCTGTCGCGCAATCTTTCAAACGGCTTTCCCCAGTTCGCCAACGGCCAGCCGCTGATCGTGGAGAACCGCCCCGGCGCGGGCGGCACGCTGGCGGCGGCCGCGGTCGCGCGCGAGAAGCCGGACGGCTACACGCTGTTCCTCGCCGAGGTCGGGCCCAACGCGGTCTCGCACACGCTCACGTCGAAGCTGCCTTACGATCCGGCGACCGCGTTCACCCCGATCATCCATCTCGTCAACCTGCCGGCGGTGGTGCTGATCCGCCCGACGCTGCCGCACAAGACGCTTGGCGAGTTCGTTGCGGCGGCGAAGCAGCAGCCCGGCAAGTTCAACTATGCCTCCGCAGGGCTCGGCAACTGGACACACCTGTTCATGGCCTACCTCAACAGCCAGGCCGGGATCGACCAGGTGAACGTCGTCTACCGTTCGGGCGCCGAGATGCTGACCGCGCTTCTGAAGGACGAAGCTGACACCGCGATCATCACCGTCTCGACGTCATTGGGACAGATCAAGGAAGGCAAGATCCGGGCGCTCGCCGGCGCCGCCATGCGGCCGATGCCGCAACTGCCCGACACGCCGCCGGCGGGGCGCACGGTCCCGGGCTTCGACGTCGCGGTCTGGCACGGCATTGCCGCACCGGCCGGCATGGACCCGGCGCTCGCCGAGCGCATCAACGCCGTCTTCAACGCCATTCTCAGGACGTCCGAGGTGCGCACCGCCATCGCCGAGCGGCAGGCCGCCGACATCGTCGCAGGCACGCCTGCGCAGTTCGACGCTTTCATCAAGGGCGAGCTGAAGCGCTGGCCGGAGGTGGTCAAAGCCGCGGGCATCAAGCCGGAATAGCTTTTCCCGCCCAGCGTGCTTGTCATCGGTCCCCGCGGCAAGCCACAATCGATGCGGTTTTGGCTTCAGAGGCGTCAGGGGCGATGTCGGGCATCTCCATCCATGTGGTCGACGTGTCGCGCGGGGTCGTTGCAAGCGGCATGCGCGTGGAGCTGTTCGCGGTTTCCGGCGATTCACCCCGGCTGATCGCTGCGGGCAACGTCTCGAAGACCGGCGTGCTTTCGGACGCCGCGCTCGACCGCCGCTTCGAGCCGGGCTTCTACGAGGCGCGGTTTCACATCGCCGAATACTATCGGACCGCGACCGGCGCCGCGGCCGCCGTGCCGTTTCTCGACATCGTCTCCTATCGCTTCGGCCTGGCCGAGCCCGACGCGCACTATCACCTGCCGATGAAATGCACGCCGTGGGGATACTCCTGCTTCCGGGGCGGCGCCTGACATGTTCAGGCCCGCATCTTGCGTGGCCCAACGCGAACCAGACCCATTGCAATTGCCAAGGGAGGCAATGATGAAAGCCAGAGTTCAGATCGCCGCGCTTGCGGCCGCGGCGCTGTGGGCCATGCCTGCGTTCGCGCAGGATTATCCGAGCAAGCCGGTCCGCATCGTGGTGACGTTCCCGCCGGGCGGTTCGAGCGACGTGACGGCGCGCACGCTCGCCGTTCCGCTGCAGAAAGTTCTTGGCCAGCCGGTGGTGGTCGACAACAAGCCCGGCGCGGGCGGCACCATCGCCGCGACCGAAATCTTCCGCTCCGCGCCCGACGGCTACAACCTTTTGATGTCGAACACGACGCCGATCTCGCTCGCGCCGTTCATGCTCAACCCGCAGCCCTACGACTCGATCAAGGGCTTCACGCATGTTTCGCTGGTGGCAACGGTCCCCGATGTGGTGATGGTGCATCCGTCGGTCGCCGCCAAGACCATCCCCGAGCTGGTCGATTGGATCAAGGCGCAGAACAAGAAGGTGTTCTTCGGCTCGGGCGGCGTCGGCTCGATCGGGCATATCCTCGGCGAGCTGTTCAAGAAGCAGACCGGGCTCAACATCGAGCACGTCGGCTACCGCGGCAGCGCACCGATGATCACCGATCTGATCGCCGGGCGCCTCAGCTTCTCCTTCGACACGCTGCCGCAGAACGTGCCGCACATCAAAGCCGAGAAGCTGCGGCCGCTGGCGGTGACATCGCGAACGCGCTCGCATGTCGCGCCGGACATTCCGACGGTGGTCGAGGCGGGCGTGCCCTATCTCGTTTCGGAGAACTTCATCGGCGTGTCGGCGCCGGCCAACCTGCCCACTCCGGTGGTGGCGAAGCTGCACGGGGCGATCCAGACCTCGCTTGACGATCCGCAGCTCGTGACGCGGCTCAACGAGCTTGGCCTGACGGTCCGCAAGATGCCGCAGGGAGATTTTGCGGCCTTCGTGAAGCAGCAGGTGGAAGGCTGGGCCGAGCCGGTGAAGGCTTCCGGCGCAACCCTCAACTGACCCACGGGCGGAGGACGAAAAGACAGCGCCCTCCACGCACGCGATGCATATCCGCAATCCGCGCGACTTCTGGGCCGGCGCCATCTACCTGGCGCTGGCCGCCGTGGTGCTCTGGATCGGCCGCAACTACGCGCTCGGCAGCAGCGCGCGGATGGGGCCGGGGTACTTCCCGGCAGCGCTGGGCTCGATCCTGGCGGTGTTCGGCGTCGTGTCGGTCGGGCGCTCGCTGCTGCGCCCCGGCGAAGCGATCACGGCCTTTGCCTGGCGCCCGCTGGTGCTGGTGCTCGGCTCCGTGGTGCTGTTCGGACTGCTGCTCGACCGCGTCGGCGTGCTGATCGCCCTTCCCGGTCTGATCATCGTCAGCGCGCTTGCGAGCCGCCATTCGCGGATCAACGTCACCTCGGTCTCGGCGCTCGTCGGGCTCGTCGCGTTCTGCGTCATCGTCTTCGTCAAAGGCCTCGGCGTGCCGATGCCGCTGATCGGCACCTGGTT
>JAIESC010000198.1 GCA_019746355.1 Xanthobacteraceae bacterium
AAGCCGACGCTGATCAACGCCGTGATCGATCCGAAGGCCGGCAGCGAGAGCGGCCGCATCGGCAATCTCAATCCGCAGAGTGCACTGAAGAAGAAGTAGACATCGATTTTGTGGGCACGGCGCTTCGCGCCGTTGTCCACCCTACGATACCTGCAACAGGGGAACGACAATGGCAGTTCGGAAGAAGGCCTTGAAAGCGAAGGCCAAAACCAAGCCGAAGACCAAGGCCAAATCCAAGGCTGCGTCGAAGAAGGTCGTGAAGCTGAAGTCGAAGAAGCCTGCGGCGAAAGCCGCCGCCAACGGGCTGCCGAAACCCTCGGCGAAGCCCTACGGCCAGGCCGGCAAGGCGCTCGACGGCGTGAAGATCCTCGACTTCACCCACGTCCAGTCGGGCCCGACCTGCACCCAGCTTCTCGCCTACCTCGGGGCCGACTGCATCAAGGTCGAGCGTCCGGGCGTCGGCGACATCACCCGCGGGCAACTGCGCGATGTGAAGGGGGCGGACTCGCTCTACTTCACCATGCTCAACGCCAACAAGCGCTCGATCACGATCGACAGCAAGAACCCCAAGGGCAAGGAAATCCTCGAGCGGCTGATCAAGCACTGCGACGTGCTGGTCGAGAACTTCGCGCCCGGCGCGCTCGACCGCATGGGGCTGACCTGGGACTACATCCACAAGACCAACCCGCGCATGATCGTGGCGTCGGTGAAGGGCTTCGGCCCCGGCCCCTACGAGGACTGCAAGGTCTATGAGAACGTGGCGCAGTGCACCGGCGGTGCGGCGTCCACCACCGGCTTCCGCGAGGGCCCGCCGCTCGTCACCGGCGCGCAGATCGGCGACTCCGGCACCGGCCTGCATCTCGCCTTCGGCATCTGCGCGGCGCTCTACCAGCGCAACCGCACCGGCCGCGGCCAGAAGGTGTTCGCCGCCATGCAGGACGGCGTGCTCAATCTCGCGCGCGTCAAGCTGCGCGACCAGCAGCGCCTCGCGCACGGCCCGCTCACCGAATACAGCCAGTACGGCGAGGGCGTTGCGTTCGGCAAGGCGACGCCGCGTGCCGGCAATGACTCCGGCGGCGGCCAGCCCGGCTGGATCCTGAAGTGCAAGGGCTGGGAGAACGATGCCGATGCCTACATCTACTTCATCACCCAAGCGCCGGTGTGGGCCGAGATCTGCGACCTGATCGGCAAGCCGGAGTGGAAGACCGATCCGGACTACGCCACGCCGCCGGCGCGCTTGCCGCGGCTCAAGCAGATCTTCGCCACTATCGAGGAGTGGACCATGACCATGACCAAGTTCGAGGTCATGGCCAAGTGCAACGAGAAGGACATCCCGGTCGGCCCGATCCTGTCGATGAAGGAGATCGCCGAGGAGCAGTCGCTGCGCGACACCGGCACCGTGGTCGAGGTCGATCACCCGGTGCGCGGCAAGTACCTGACCGTGGGCAATCCGGTGAAGATGTCGGACTCGATCACCGAGGTGAAGCGCTCGCCGCTGCTCGGCGAGCACACCGAGGAGATCCTGACCAAGGTGCTCGGCTACTCGGCCAAGGAGTTGGCGGAGATCAAGACCTCGGGCGCGATCACGCCGCCCGAGAAGCCGGCGAAGGCTGAAGCGGCCTAGCAGGCGCAGTTCAACTCGGCTGGATCGCCCGCGCAGGCGGGCGATCCCGCGCGAAATTAAGAAGCTGGATGCCCCGTTTTCGCGGGCATGACAGCAGGTAAGAAACAGGAATACGGGGATCCTCCAATGCGTATCGTCGTTCACGGCCAGCAGGCGTTCGGCAAGGCCGTGCTGGAAGCGCTGATCAAGCGTGGTGAGAACATCGTCGGTGTCTATGTCGCGCCCGAAAAGCCCGGCGCGAAGGTCGATCCGCTGAAGGAGGCGGCGCTTGCCGCCAACCTGCCGGTGTTCCAGCCCGAGTCCTACAAGGACCCGAAGGTGTGGGAACAGTTCAAGTCGCTGAAGCCAGATCTGCAGGTGATGGCCTTCGTCACGCTGTTCGTGCCGGAAGACTTCCTCAACATCCCGACCCACGGCTCGATCCAGTATCACCCGTCGCTGCTGCCCGCCTATCGCGGCGCGTCGGCGATCAACTGGCCGATCATCAAGGGCGAGACGGAAACCGGGCTGTCGATCTTCTGGCCGGACAACGGCCTCGACACCGGCGACGTCCTGATCCAGAAGAAGACGCCGATCTCCGGCACCGACACGCTCGGCACCGTCTATTTCGACCGCCTGTTCCCGATGGGCGTCGAGGCGATGCTGGAATCGGTTGACCTCGTCAAGGCCGGCAAAGCCCCGCGCATCAAGCAGGACGAGAGCAAGGCCACCTACGAGGGCCGCTGCGGTCCCGACAACGCCAGGATCGACTGGGGTAAGCCCTGGGAGCAGATCGACCGCCTCATTCGCGGCTGCAACCCCGCGCCGGGCGCGTGGACCACGCTCGACGGCAAGCAGCTCAAGGTGTTCGACGCCAAGCCCTTGCCAGCGAAGGACCCCAAGGGCATCGCCGGCAAGATCGGCGAGATCGTCGCGGTCGAAGCCGACGGCTTCACCGTGGTCTGCGCCGACGGGCGCTTCAAGGTCACGCGCGTGCAACCCGCCGACGGCAAGAAGATCGAGGCCGGCGAATGGGCCAAGTCCGTGAACCTCCAGCCAAAGGCCAGGTTCTCATGACTCTCGACTGTCATGCCCGGCCTTGTGCCGGGCATCCACGCCTTGCTTTGCCGCCAAGGCGTGGATGGCCGGGACAAGCCCGGCCATGACGGAGCAACCAGTTCCTCACCTCATTCCCACTTCTCTTTGATGGATCATTCGCATGCCCGCCTCGCAGCACCAGTCGCCGAAATCCGATATTGAAATCGCCCAGGCGGCAAAGCCCCGCCGCATCCTCGACGTCGCCAAGGAAAAGCTCGGCATCGCGCCGGAAAACCTCGAGCCCTATGGCCACTACAAGGCCAAGGTGTCGATGGACTACATCAAGTCGCTCAAGGACAAGAAGAACGGCAAGCTGATCCTCGTCACCGCGATCAACCCGACGCCGGCGGGCGAGGGCAAGACCACCACCACGGTCGGCCTCACCGATGCGCTCAACCACATCGGCAAGAAGGCGATGTGCGCACTGCGCGAGCCGTCGCTCGGCCCGTGCTTCGGCGTGAAGGGCGGTGCCGCCGGCGGCGGCTACGCCCAGGTGATCCCGATGGAGGACATCAACCTCCACTTCACCGGCGACTTCCACGCCATCACCTCGGCGCACAATCTGCTTTCGGCGCTGATCGACAACCACATCTACTGGGGCAACGCGCTCGGCATCGACTCGCGCCGCGTCGCCTGGCGTCGCGTCATGGACATGAACGACCGCGCGCTGCGCGAGATCGTCTGCTCGCTCGGCGGCGTCGCCAACGGCTATCCGCGCGAGGCGGGCTTCGACATCACCGTGGCCTCCGAGGTCATGGCGATCTTCTGTCTCGCCACCGATCTCGAGGACCTCAAGCGCCGGCTCGGCGACATCATCGTGGGCTACACCCGCGACCGTAAGCCGGTGCGCGCGAAAGAGCTCAATGCCAACGGCGCGATGACTGCGCTCTTGAAGGACGCGATCGCGCCCAATCTGGTGCAGACGCTCGAGGGCACGCCGGCCTTCATCCACGGCGGCCCGTTCGCCAACATCGCCCACGGCTGCAACTCGGTGTCGGCGACCACCGCCGCGCTGAAGCTTGCCGACTATGTGGTGACGGAAGCGGGCTTCGGTGCCGATCTCGGGGCCGAGAAGTTCCTCGACATCAAGTGCCGCAAGGCGGGATTGAAGCCCGATTGCGTCGTCATCGTCGCGACCATCCGCGCGCTGAAGATGCACGGTGGGGTGAAGAAGGACGACCTGAAGAAGGAGGACCTGGCGGCTCTTGCGGCCGGCATGGCGAACCTTTCGCAGCACGTCGAGAACCTCAAGAAGTTCGGTCTGCCAGCGGTGGTCTCGATCAACCGCTTCTCCGCCGACACGCCGGCCGAGATCAATCTGGTCAAGGAGAAGTGCAAGGCGCTCGGCGTCGAGGCGCTGATGGCCGACCACTGGGCGATGGGCGGCGAGGGCGCGGCCGACGTCGCGAAGGCCGTGGTCAAGATCTGTGACGAGGGCAAGGCGAGCCTGAAGTATCTCTACCCCGACGAGATGCCGCTGTTCGACAAGATCCGCACCATCTGCAAGGAGGTCTACCGCGCCGACGACGCGACCGCCGACAAGTCGGTGAAGGACCAGCTCAAGCAGTGGGAGGAGATGGGCTTCGGCAAGCTGCCGGTCTGCATCGCCAAGACGCAGTATTCGTTCTCGACCAACCCGGACGCCAAGGGCGCGCCCAGGGGCTTCTCGATTCCGGTGCGCGAGGTGCGGCTCTCGGCCGGTGCCGAGTTCATCGTCGCGATCTGCGGTGAGATCATGACCATGCCCGGCCTGCCCAAGGTGCCGTCGGCCGACAGCATCAATGTCAACGAGCAGGGCCGGATTGTCGGGCTGTTCTAGCTCAAGGTTCCGGTTTGGACTAAAGAAGCCCCGCTGATGCGGGGCTTCTGCTTTTCGCCGCCCCGCTCCAGGGTGATGGAAGCCCGAACCAGGAGGACAATGCCGATGTTGAAGTTCTATTACAGCGGCGCGCCGAACCCGACCAAGGTCGCGCTGTTTCTCGAAGAAGCCGGAATGCAGTACGAGGCGATTGCGGTCGACACCCGCAAGGGCGACCAGCACAAGCCCGAGTTTCTCGCCATCAACCCGAACGCCAAGGTGCCGGCGATCGTCGACGGCGACGTCACGGTGTTCGATTCGAGCGCCATCCTGATCTATCTCGCCGAGAAGACTGGAAAATTCCTGCCGGCGAAGACCGACAAGGCGCGCGGTGAGCTCCTCTCCTGGATGTTTTTCGTGTCCTCCGGCGTCGGCCCCTATTCCGGCCAGTCGGTGCACTTCCGCGTCTATGCGCCGGAGAAGCTTCCTTACGCCATCAACCGCTACGCCTTCGAGGCGCAGCGTCATTTCGGCATCCTCGATGCGCGGCTCGCCGGGCAGAAGTACATGCTGGGCGACACCTACACCATCGTCGACATGAACGTGTGGGGCTGGGCGCGGCTGATGCCGAACATCCTGGGCGACGGCGGCTGGGCCAAGTTCCCGAACCTCAAGCGCATGGTCGACGAAGTGACCGCACGTCCCGCAGCGCAGAAGGCCATGACGCTGAAGGACCGGCACCAGTTCAAGGCCGAGATGGACGACGTCGCCAAGAAGGCGATGTTCGGCCACCTCTCCGAAAAGGTCGCCTGACGCGTCCCGGCGCGGGCCCGTCTGGTTCGTGCCATCTTTATCGAATAGACAAGCCCCGCCGTAGGCGAGCCATAAGCGCGTCTACGCGCGTCTTCGACGCGCTATGGCGACGCCGTCCTTTTCGGACGGCTATGGGCGGGGCCTCGTTTTGGTGAGATCATGATCTCGGCGGACCTGTCGTTCCACGACGCGACCATCGCCGCCGCCCGGCGCGAAGGGACGAGCATCATCCTCGAGGTCGAGGATGTCGCCGTGGAGCACGGCGAGGACGTGATCAACGGCACGCTCACCTTCGAGGACGTGCGCCGCATCCTGCTCGACGGCCGGGAGGTCGGCGAGCTCGCGATGGCCGGTGACGACGGCGAGATCCTCGAACTCGAGGAGCTCCCCGGGCCGGTGATCCGCATGTTCGTGATCTGGACGCAGTACGCCTCGCATGACGAGGCGCAGAACCTCTACCTCATCGAATGCAAAGGCATGCGGTGGGAGGCGGACGAACCGGGCGAACCGGACGAACGGGACGAACCGGGCGAATAGGTGGATCCGGCGGCCGTCGCCGCCGGCTCCACCCTGTCCGGCAGCGCGTTACTTCGCCGGCTTTGGCCCGATGCGCTCGCCGTGCTTCACGCGCTCGGCCGCCTTGTGAACCAGCGTATAGGCGTAGTCCACGCCCATGCCGTAGGCACCCGAGTGCTCCTGCACCAGCCCGATGGTCGCGTCATAGGTCTTCTTGCGCGCCCAGTCGCGCTGCCATTCGAGCAGAACCTGCTGCCAGGTCACCGGAATGACACCGGCCTGCACCATGCGGTCCATGGCGTACTTCTGCGCATCTGCCGACGTTGCCCCTGACGCGTCCGCCACCATGTAGATCTCGTATTGCGCATCGTGGATCGCCGACAGCGCGAACATCAGGTTGCAGACTTCGGTCCAGAGTCCCGACACCACGATCTTCTTGCGCCCGGTCGCCGCCAGCGCGTCGCGGACGTTCTGGTCGTCCCACGAGTTCATCGAGGTGCGTTCGAGGATCTTGTTGTTCGGAAACACCGCGAGAAGCTCGGGGTAGGTGTGTCCGGAGAAGCTTTCGGTTTCTACCGTCGTGATCGTGGTCGGCACGTTGAAGATCTTCGCCGCCTTGGCGAGCGCCACGACGTTGTTCTTCAGCGTCTGGCGGTCGATCGACTGCACGCCGAACGCCATCTGCGGCTGCTGGTCGATGAAGATGAGCTGGCTGTTGTCCGGAGTCAGAAGTTCGGTGAAGTTCGGCATGGTCGGTCTCCTTGGGTTTGGTTGGTTTGAAGTTTGAGGATTGTGAGGTTTGAGTTTTTGGCCCTGGGTCCCCGCTTTGCGGGGACGAACGCTGATGGAGTGGCGTGCTCTCTCCCCGTTCGTCCCCGCGAAAGCGGGGACCCAGGGCTTGCCTTGCGAAAGCCGCGCGTCAGGCGGCCATGTCGAACACGAGGATCTCGGCGTCGTCGGACGTGCCGGTGAGCGCGATCTTCGTGCCGGCGTCGAGCGCCACGCCGTCGCCGGGGCGGAGCT
Organism: Xanthobacteraceae bacterium; assembly: GCA_019746355.1. The sequence goes on from JAIESC010000198.1 coordinate 6,852, forward strand.
GTTCGCCGTTCAGCGTCGCCGTGCCCTGCGCCACCTGCACCCAGCCGATGCGGCCCGAGGCCAGATCGTGGGTCACGGTGCCGCCGTCGCCCGGCAGCGTAGCGTAGAGGTCGACGTCACGGTGGATCGTCACCGAGCCGTCGCGTCCGTCGCGCGAGCCGACCAGCTTGAGCGCGCCGCGCTTTGCGTCGGCGCTGAAGCTCTTCTGCTCGTAGCCAGGCGCGAGACCCCGCTTCTCCGGAATGATCCAGATCTGCAGGAAGTGCACCGGTTCGGTGTCCGACGCGTTGAATTCGCTGTGCCGGATACCGGTGCCGGCCGACATGCGCTGCACGTCGCCCGGCCTGATCACCGAGCCGGTGCCGATGCTGTCGCGGTGCGCGAGCCCGCCTTCCAGCACGTAGGAGATGATCTCCATGTCGGCGTGCGGATGGGTGGGGAAGCCCGCGCCCGCGGCGACGCGGTCGTCGTTGATCACCCGCAGCGGGCCGACCCCCATGTGCTCGGGGTCATGGTAGTGGCCGAACGAGAACGTGTGACGGCTGTCGAGCCAGCCGAGATTGGCGCGGCCGCGCTCTTCGGCTTTGCGGAGGTTGAGCATGGTGGTTCTCCCGTTTTCGCCGGCGGCTTGGAGGTGCCGGCCTCAGGGGCAGAATTAGGCCGTTGGCTGATCTGCTACAATCTGGCATTATTGGAACATACTGGTGCCAAATAGGAACCAATAGCGTGGACAAGCTCGACGCCATGGCCGCCTTCGCGCGGGTGGTTTCCGCGGGAAGCTATGCCGAGGCGGCGCGGCGGATGGGCCTGACGCGCTCGGCCGTCAGCAAGGCCGTCACCGAGCTGGAGCAGATTCTCGGCGTCCGCCTGCTCGACCGCACCACGCGGCGCGTCACGCCGACCGAGGCGGGCCGCGCCTATTACGAGCGGGTCACCGGCATCCTCGCCGATGTGGAGTCGACCGAAAGCGCGGTCGCGCGGCTGCACGACGAGCCCAAGGGGCTTCTGAAAATCAATGCGCCGATGTCGTTCGGCACCCGCTATCTCGGTCCGGCCATCGCCGAGTTCATGGTGGCCTATCCCGATCTGCGCATCGAGTTGATCCTCAACGACCGCTTCATTGATCCGATCGAGGAGGGCGTCGACGTGACGGTGCGCATCGGCGCGCTGCCCGACTCGAGCCTGATCGCGCGCAAGCTTGCACCGGCCCGCCGCGTGCTCGCCGCGTCGCCGGACTATCTCAAGGTTCACGGCACGCCGAAGTCGCTGGACGATCTCGCGCATCACCGCGCGCTGACCTTCGGCCATTCCCAGGCGGCGCAGCGCTTCGAGCTGATGCAGGGCGCGGCAACCGTGTCGGTGCCGGTCACCTCCTGCATGTGCTCCAACAACGGCGACGTGCTGCGCGCCGCGGCACTGCACGGCAACGGCATCGTGCTGCTGCCGACCTTCCTGATCGGTCCGGATATCGCAGCCGGAAAACTCCGGGTCGTGCTGCCGGAGCACGCGCCGACCGGGCTCGACATCTACGCGGTCTATGCGCCGAACCGGTATCTCGCGGCGAAGACGCGGGTGTTCATCGATTTCCTCGCTGCACGCCTTGGGCCGCGGCCGGACTGGGACCGCGCCTAGTACGTCCCGCCGCGCTTCGGGCCGCCGGCCGCGACCGCGCGGCCGACCGCGGCCAATGTCGCATTTCGCTTGTCGACCGCCGCCGTTGTCCCGGTGAGATAGGCCGCCACCACGATCGGCTTGCCTTCGGGTGGCCACAGCATGCCGACGTCGTTGTTCGTGCCGCGGTCGCCCGCGCCGGTCTTGTCGCCGGTGCGCCAGCCCGCCGGCAGTTGCGCCCGCAGCCGCGTGTCGCCGGTCTTGTTGCCAAGCAGCCATTTCGTCAACTGCTCTTTCGATGTGGCGGACAGCGCGTCGCCGAGCACGAGCTTCTGCACATTGCCGAGCATGGCCACGGGTGTCGTGGTGTCGCGCGGATCGCCCGGCAGAGCCTCGTTGAGCTCGGGCTCGATGCGGTCGAGCCGCGTGACGCTGTCGCCGAGCGCGCGGACGTAAGCCGTGAAGCCTGCGGAGCCGCCGAGGCTTGCCAGGATCAGGTTGCCCGCGGTGTTGTCGCTGACGATCATCGCCGCCTCGCAGATTTCCGCGAGCGTCATGCCGCTGCCGCCCACGCGCTCCTTGGTGACCGGCGAGTTGACGACGATATCGCGTGCCGCCAACGCGATGCGGCGGTCGAGCCGTTCCTGGCCTTGGTCGACGCGCTTGAGGACGGCCGCCGCGGCCAGAAGCTTGAACGTGCTGCACATCGGAAAGCGCTCGCCGCCGCGGTGCTCGATCTTCGCCCCCGAACCGGTGTCGAGCACGGCGACGCCGAGCCGTCCGCCGCTCTCGAGCTCGATGCGGGCCAGGTCGGCCGTCAGCGTCTCCGGCAGGCCTCCCGCGCGGGCCGCGCCGCCAGGCACGAAACCCCACCCCGCCAGCGCGCCTGCGCCGGCCACGAAATCTCGCCGTGTCGTCATGTCCCCCTCCGTCCGCCGCAAAGCGCGGCGGGCGCATGAGCGGCAACAACCGTGGCGAAGTGTGGGACGCGCCGCGGAGAGACCGTGTCGCTACTTCGGCTGCTCGGCGGCCGCCGCCTTCAGCACCGGCTCCCAGCGCGCGATCTCGCCCTTCACATAGGCCTCGAAAGCCGCGGGCGTGCGCTCCGCCTTGCCGGGGATTGAGCCGCCCAGCGTGTTGATGCGAAGCCGCACGGTCGGGTCGTCGAGCGCCTTGTCGAGCGCGTCGGCGAGCTTGGCGACCACAAGCGGCGGCGTGCCCTTCGGCGCGAAAATGCCGGCCCAGATGCTCATGACGTAGTTGACGCCCATCTCCTTCGCGGTCGGCACGTCCGGCAGCGAGGCGAGCCGCTCGGCGGCCGACACCGCATAGGCCTTGATCGCGCCCGACTTCACCTGCTCGGTGACGCTCACCGACTGCTCGCAGAAATAATCCACATGGCCGCCGATCAGGTCGTTCATCGCCGGCCCGGTGCCGCGATAGGCCACCGCCGTAGGCTTTGCGCCGACCTCGGTGTTGAACAGCAGGCACGCCATGTGCGACGACGCGCCGATGCCGCCATGGGCCTGCTTGAAGCCGTTGCCCTGCTCCTTCACGTCGGCGACGAACTCGCGGAAATCCTTCGCCGGAAAATTCTTGCGCGCGACGATCACGGCGGGCGAATGCGCGGTCGGCCCGATCGGCACGAAATCGCCCGGCGAATAGCGGATGCCGGGCGTCAGAACCGGCGCGGCGACATGCGAGCCCATGCTGCCGGCGAGCAACGTGTAGCCGTCGGGCGACGCGGCCGCGACCCGGCCGCTGCCGATCACGCCGCCCGCGCCGCCGACGTTCTCGATCACCAGCGATTGGCCGAGCGTCTTGCCCATCTGCTCGGTGACGATGCGCGCCACCACGTCGCTCGGGCCCCCGGCCGGGAACGGCACGACGACGTTCACCGGGCGGGCGGGGTAGTCCTGCGCGTGCAGCGCCGATGGAGCAGCGATCAAGGCGATCAGCGCGGCGGCGCAGGCCGCCGGAATTCCCATTCCTGATGTCATGGACCTCTCCCTGCTTGCCGCTTGTCTGGCAGATTGATGTGACGGTCTTGATGCCGCCTTTCATGCTCAATCGTTCTTCAGGATTTCCGCCACCTCGACCTTGCGTCCCTCGCGCGCCGACAGGATCCCGGCCCGCACCACGGCGAGCGACTCGGTTGCATAGTCGCCGCCGACCTCGGGCTTGGGTCCGCCGCGCACAGCCTCAGCGAACTCCTCGAGCTCCTCGACGAATGTGTCGTTCTTCGGCACAGCAATCGCTGATGGCTTGTCCTCGCCGCGCTTGAGCAGCCGCAGGCCGTTGTGCAGGTCGTAGTAGGCGGTGGCATCCTTGCCGTAGATGTTCATCAGGTAATATTCCGACGCCGACGCATAGCTCGCGTTCAGCGTCGACAGTGCGCCGTTCTCGTGCTCGAGAATGAGGCTCGCCACGTCCGGATTGTCGCCTGGCAGGACCAGTTGGGCAAAGTGCCCGCGCACCGCCCTGATCGGGCCCATCAGGTAGGTCAGCACGTCGGTGTAATGGATGCCGATCTGCAGCATCACGCCGCCGGGCATGCCCGACGCCTGATAGCGCCAGGATGAGAGGTCGATCTTGCCGAGCCGGTCGCGGCTGATGTTGGCTTCGGCGTTGACCATCTTGCCGAAGCGGCCGGCCTCGATCTCCTTCTTCACCCAGCGGAAGTGGCTCTCGCGGCGGCGCTGATAGCCCAGCGCCAGCACCACGCCGGCCTTGCGGCACAGCTCGGTGATGGCGCGGCCCTCGGTCACGTTGTTGGCGATCGGCTTGTCGAGGAACACGTGCTTGCCCGCGGCAGCCGCGGCCTGCGTGGTCGGCAGGTGCACGTCGTTCGGCGTGGTGTTGATGATCGCCTCGACCGACTTGTCGGCCAGCACGTCGTCGTAGCTCGCCACCGGCTTGCAGCCGTATTTCTTCGCGAACGCGTTGCGCTTGTCTTCCGAGCGGGTGTGGCAGGCGACGATCTCGATCTTGCTGGTGCGCTTGATGGCGTCGGCCAGCACGTCCGACCACCAGCCCATTCCGATGCAGGCGACGCGGAGCGGTTCGGTCATGGGCTATTTCCAGCTCGCGCCGATCGACTCGACCGCGGCCTGCGCGATCCTCAGGTCCGTCTCCCAGTCGCCGCCGCTGACGCCGACGCCGCCGATGCACTCGCCGTTCACCAGCACCGGCACGCCGCCCTCCATCGCGGTCCAGCGCTCGGGGCCGGCGGCCAGTGCAAGCCCCAGCGCGTGTGTCACGTCGAGGTCCTGGCCGACCGCGCCCTTGGCCGTGGTCGCCCGTTTGTTGGACGACGCGCATACCGCCTTGGTGGTGCAGGAGTGCAGGGTGTGGAACCGGCCGCCGTCCATCCGCTCCAGCACCACCACGTGCCCGCCGGCATCGACGATGCAGCACGAGATCGCGATTTTCGCCTCGCGGGCCTTGTCGATGGCGGTTGCCATCATCTTGCGCGCGCCTTCATGGGTCAGGCGCTTGGCATCGGCGATGTACATGAAAGGGCTCCGGCTTCGGAGCAAAATTGTGCGTCAGGCGTCCGCCGCCTTCAAGGGAGGCCGCCCGGCGCGCTTCCGAATTTCCGGTGACACGTCAGCGCGGCATCGGCGCGGTCGGCCACACTGGGCCGGTGAACCGGTAGTTCAGGCCGGCGCGCACTACATCCACGGCGTCGACGCGATAGCTTGCGACGCGGTTGTCCAGGGCCGGCGACAAGCGATAGGGCCCCAGATTCTGTCCGAAGGCGTAGTGCAGGTATTCGGCCCGCGCTGAAAGGCCGTTGCCGAGATTCCACTCCGCGCCCGCGCCGTACACCAGCCCGTCGGCAATCATGCTGTCCTGAACCCGCTGGAAAGCGCTTGGAAGAGAGGCGTCGGTGGCACTGAACTCGGCCTTCGCCCAGCCCCAGCCCATTGTCCCATACAACAGCAATTGATCGACGGCGATGCCGGCTCGTGCGCGCGCCGAGGCGAGCCACTGGATTTTCTGGCTGACAGTGGCAGTGAAGTCAGGCGCGACGGTGTTGTCCCGCGACGCGTCGAACCAGGACCAGTCACCTTCCACGCCCCAGACGACACGGCCGATCTGCTGGTTGTAGCCAAGCTGCACGCCGAACACCCCGCTTCGCGGGCCTTCCGCCCGCAACTCCTCGACCACAACATCGCGGGTGAGCTGCGCGGTCGCTGCGGCCATTCCGTATCCGGCATGGCCGCCCACAAACGCGCCGGTCCAGTTGGCGGCAGCGGTGGCCGCCGGCGTCGCGGGCTTTTGCTGAAGGTTGTAATTCAGGCCGGCGCGAACGACGTCGACCGAATTGATGTTAGAGGTGACGCGCCCATCGGGAGCGGCTGGAATCGGTCCGTCTGTCGCCGCAAAGGCATAGTGCAGGTATTCCGCACGGACCGACCAGCCTTGGCCGAGCGCCCATTCGGCACCGCCGCCGTAAACGAGCCCGTTGGCCGAAAGGCTTCCGCTGATGCTCTGCGTCGGCAAAGCCGTTAGCGCATCGAACGCCCGATACTCGGCTCTTGCGAAGCCCCATCCGGCCGTGGCGTACAGCAAAAGCTGATCGGCGGTGATGCCGACGCGTCCGCGCACGGATGCGAGCATCTTGAGCGTATGATCGACGCTGCTCGTTAGCGTTGTTCCGGGAAGGGTTCTGGAGTTTGATCGGCTTCGATCCACCCAGGACCAGTCGCCCTCGATGCCGTACACGACGCGGCCGACCTGATGATTGTATCCAGCCTGGGCGCCCCAAACGCCGCCCCGCGGACCTTCAGCCTTCAGGTCTTCTATATTGAAGTCATGGATCAGGTCGGTGCTCGCGGACGAAGCGGCATAGCCGGCGTGGCCGCCGATATAGAAGCCCGTCCAGTAGGGAAGCGTGCCGGGTGCAGCCTTGGCCGTAGCCGGCTTGAAAAAGTAGTAGTTCAGCCCCAGGCGCGCGACGTCGATGGAGTCGATCTTGGCGCTGGCGACGCGGCTGGTGGTAACAGACGTCGTATCGATTGGACCCGCGCTGGCACCGAACGAATAGCGCAGATAGTCAGCACGCAGCGAGAATCCGTTGCCGAGCGCCCATTCGACGCCGCCGCCGAACGCGATGCCGAACGAGTTCAGTTGGCGATCGATGGGGCTGACGTTCAGCAGTTGGATTGCCAAAGTGTCGGTGGCGGTATACCGGCCACGCATCCAGGCGCCGCCCATCGTGGCGTAAAGCAGGAGCTGGTTGGCGGTGATGCCGAAGCGCCCACGCACCGACGCGAGCGACCGGAGTTCGAGACTGGTTGAGTTGGTGAACGGTACGGCAGCTTGCGAATAGGTATTGGTGCTCTGCGCATCCAGCGACGACCAGTCGCCCTCGATGCCGAAAACCATCCGTCCGACCTGATGGTTGTAGCCGGCCTGCACGCCCCAGAGCGCCCCGCGCGGCCCGTTGGCTCGCAGATCCTCGTTGAATGCATCGACGACGAATTGGCTGTAGCCGCTGGCGGAGCCGAAGCCGGCGTGGCCGCCGACATAGAGGCCGCCCCAGTCGTAAACCGGTTCAGCGGGCGGAGCCTTGAACACGGGAGTCCGGTCGGCGGCGGACGTTACAGCAGTTAGCGCGATTGTCAGAGCACTGGCGGACACGAAACGCAGCAAAACACGACGCATAGTCACCCACTCGATTGCGGAGGCATGATTCCCGACAACCAGGCCGGCAGCAAGAATTGCCGGCCGCGGAAGGCCCGAACATCCCAAGCTGAATCATGATTTGCGGCGGGTTTCGTCGCCGTGTGGCGAAACCGCCACGGTTAAGAGCAGAGCATCTGCCGAGCAATCGCAGAGAGGCCGTCTCAACCGAGGTCGAGCGTTGTCCAGCTCACCGCTGCGTTGAACATCGCCGCGCGCACACGCGCCACCGAGTAGGGCGTGCCAAACAGCCGCAGCGTGTTCTTGCCCTGGCCCTGCACCACGACGACGTCGGCGTTCAGCTCGCCGCGATGGGCGAGCCGCTCCCGCACGCGGGCGGCGATGTCGTCGATCTCCGGCAAGTCGAGCACTTCGTCATGCACGCGCACGGCATAGATGACCTGGCGCTGTGTCTCGCGGACGGTGGCATAGGACAGGTGGTGCGACATGCGGGCGCAATATGGAGCAGCGGCGACGCGTGGTCACGCCCTTTTCGGGACGGCCGCGCGAGCGCATCGCTTCATAGGGCGAGGCTATGCGACTGCATCGTCGCCTGCGCTTCGCTCGCGTCAAGCTGCGGCGCGATCCGCCGCGCTTCCGCCACCAGCGCTGCGGTGTTCGGCATCATCGGCTCGCGCGAGGGCACCACAAGGCCGATGGTCTGCACCGCCGCGGGCTCGGTGATCGGAATGGCGCGGATCGTGTCGGTGAGGCCCAGCGTCTCGGCGAGCTTCGCCGGCATCACGCTGGCCCAGCGCCCGGTGCGGACATGCGAGAACAACAGGATCATCGAGTCCGACTCCAGCGTCGGTCGCGCCTCCGCGCCCGCGCTCTGCAGCAGCCGGTCGATGATGCGGCGGTTCTGCATGTCGGGCGTCAGCAGGCAGAGCGGCACCTGCGCCACCTCCGTCCAGGTCACCGTGTCGCGGTTGCCGAGCGGCGCGTCGGCCGAGGTGAGCAGCATGTAGCGCTCGTGATAGAGCGGGATCGCGGTGACATGGCCGAGCGGCTCGTTGCCGACATAGGTGATGCCGGCGTCGATCTCGAGATTGCCAAGCAGGTCGAGGATCTCGATCGAGGTGCGCGAATAGATCGTGAAGCGCACGTTGGGATGCCGCTCGCGGTAGGGCGTGGTCAGGGCCGCGACCATCGCCAGCGTGGTCGGGATCGCGGCGATGCGCAACTGCCCGGACAGGCCGTGGCGCAGCGCGTTGATCTCCTCGCGCATCGAGCGCGCGTCGCCGACGATGCGTCGCGCCCAGTCGAGCACGCGTTCGCCTTCCGGCGTGAAGCCTTGGAAGCGCGAGCCGCGGTTCACCAGCAGCACGCCCATCTGCTCTTCGAGCTGCTTCACGCCGGCCGACAATGTCGGCTGTGTAACGCCGCAGGCCTCGGCCGCGCGGCCGAAATGCCGTTCGCGGGCCAGTGCAAGAATGAAATCGAGCTTGTCGAGCATCTGAAACCGCTGGGTTTTCAGTATGTTATACAATATGCCAGCAACCGCCCACGCGCAAGCGGGACAGCGCAATTATAGGCCAATTGATAGATTTCTTCTATCAACCCATGTCCCGAACGGGATTGTTCAAGTCCTTAGATGAGTTCAATTCTGCGGGCCGGAGAAGAAAATGAACATCCAAAGTCCGCCGCCGCGCTTCAATGGCAACGGTTCCGAGCCGCGCCGGAAGGCGCGCCGCACGCCCAAGGGCCGCCAGGTCGATCCGCGTGCCGAAGCCGAGATCCAGGCGTTGCTCACCGACCGCCCGCGCCGCCGCGACCTGCTGATCGAGCATCTGCATCTGATCCAGGACAAATACGGCCACATCTCCTCGGCGCATCTCGCGGCGCTCGCCGCCGAGATGAAGCTTTCGCAGACCGAGGCCTATGAGGTTGCGACCTTCTATGCGCACTTTGACGTGGTGAAGGAGGGCGAGACACCGCCGCCGCCGGTCACCGTGCGGGTGTGCGATTCGCTGTCGTGCGCGATGGCCGGTGCCGACCGCCTGCTCGGCGATCTGCCGAAGCTCCTGGGCTCGGGCGTGCGGGTGGTTCGCGCGCCGTGCATGGGCGCGTGCGACCGCGCGCCGGTCTGCGCCGTTGGCCACGTCCAGGTGATGAAGGCGACGGACGACGCGGTGAAGAAGCTCGCGACGCCCAACACGCATGCCCATGCGCTCAAGCCCGGCACCGACTTCGACGCCTATCGGGCCAAGGGCGGTTACAAGCTGTTCGAAGAGGCGCTCGCCGGCAAGCGCACGCGCGACGAACTGATCAAGGTCGTCAGCGACGCAGGCCTTCGTGGGCTTGGCGGCGCGGGCTTTCCGACCGGCCGCAAGTGGCAGTTCGTGCGCGCCGAAAAGGGTCCGCGGCTGATGGCGGTGAACGCCGACGAGGGCGAGCCCGGCACGTTCAAGGACCGCCACTATCTCGGCCTCGATCCGCACCGCTTTCTCGAAGGCATGCTGATCGCGGCTTGGGTGGTCGAGGCCGCCGAGGTCTACATCTACATCCGCGACGAATATCCCGAATTGCGGCTGATGCTGCTCGACGAGATCGCAAAGCTCGAAGCGGCTGGCCTCGACAGTTACACGAAGGTCCATCTCCGCCGCGGTGCCGGTGCGTATATCTGCGGCGAAGAGTCGGCGATGATCGAGTCGATCGAGGGCAAGCGCGGCCTGCCGCGGCATCGTCCGCCCTACGTCGCGCAGGTCGGCCTGTTCGGTCGGCCGACGCTCGAGCAGAACGTCGAGACGCTCTACTGGATCCGCGACATCATCGAGAAGGGCGCGGAGTGGGCGACCTCGCAGGGCCGCCACGACCGCAAGGGCTTCCGCAGCTTCTCGGTCTCGGGCCGCGTCAAGAACCCGGGCGTGAAGCTTGCGCCGGCCGGCATCACGGTGCGCGAGCTGATCGACGAATACTGCGGCGGCATGGCCGAGGGCGAGACGTTGAAGGCGTATCTGCCCGGCGGCGCGTCCGGCGGAATTCTTCCGGCCTCGATGGCCGACGAGCCGATGGACTTCGGCACGCTGGAGAAGCACGGCTGCTTCGTCGGTTCCCACGCGGTTGTGATCCTGTCCGAGAAGGACGATATGAAGGCGGTGGCGCTCAACCTCATGCGGTTCTTCGAGGATGAGTCGTGCGGCCAGTGCACGCCCTGTCGTGTGGGCAGCGAGAAGGCCGCGATGCTGATGGAGCAGGGGCCCTGGGACGAGGCGCTGCTCACCGAGCTCTCGACGCTGATGCGCGACGCTTCGATCTGCGGCCTGGGCCAGGCCGCGCCGAACCCGCTGCTCTGCGTTTTGAAGTTTTTCCCGGAAGAGCTCACCAAGCCGATGGGCCATTGGTGAGGACGAGGCCGAAATGAGCGATCAGAAGCCCAACACGTTCTTCATCGACGACCGCGAGATCGACATCCGCGAAGGCGAGACGATCTTCCGCGCCGCGCGCCGCCTCGACATCAAGCTGCCGCACCTCTGCTACACGCCGAAGCCCGGCTACCGGCCCGACGGCAACTGCCGCGTCTGCATGGTCGAGATCGAGGGTGAGCGCGTGCTCGCCGCAAGCTGCATCCGCACGCCCGCGCCGGGCATGAAGGTCAAGACCCAGACCGACCGCGCCAAGACCGCGCGCAAGATGGTCGCCGAGCTTCTTCTCACCGATCAGCCCGCCATTGAAGTGGCGCACGATCCGGACAGCGAGCTCTGGAAGATCGTCAAGCGCCAGAAGCTCGAGGCCGGCCGCTTCCCCAAGCGCGATGCCATCAAGGTGCCGGAGCCCGACCGCAGCCACGTGGCCATGGCGGTCAACCTCGACGCCTGCATCCAGTGCAATCTCTGCGTCCGCGCCTGCCGCGAGGTGCAGGTCAACGACGTGATCGGCATGGCCGGCCGCGGCCATCTGGAAAAGATCGTGTTCGACCAGGACGACCCGATGGGCGCGTCGACCTGCGTCGCCTGCGGCGAGTGCGTGCAGGCCTGCCCGACCGGCGCGCTGATGCCCTCGACCATGGTCGACGACAACAACGTCTACAAGGGCAAGCCCGACCGCACCGTGGACAGCGTCTGCCCCTATTGCGGCGTCGGCTGCCAGCTCACCTACGGGATCAAGGACGACAAGATCGTCTCCGTCACCGGCCAGAACGGCCCGGCGAACCAGAACCGGCTCTGCGTCAAGGGCCGGTTCGGCTTCGACTACGTGCACAATCCGCAGCGTCTTTTGAAGCCGCTGATCCGCAAGGACGGCGTGCCGAAGGTGCCGCACGAGTTCATCGACCCGTCGAACCCGTTCACGCATTTCCGCGAGGCGACCTGGGAGGAGGCGCTCGACCGCGCCGCCGGCGGCCTGAAGAAAATCCGCGACCGCGACGGGCCGAAGGCGCTGGCGGGCTTCGGCTCCGCGAAAGGCTCGAACGAGGAGGCCTACCTTTTCCAGAAGCTCGTTCGCACCGGTTTCGGCACCAACAATGTCGACCACTGCACGCGGCTCTGCCATGCCTCGTCGGTCGCCGCCCTGCTCGAGGGCGTCGGCTCCGCCGCGGTGACCGCGACCTTCAACGAGTGCAAGAACTCGGACCTGATCATCGTCATCGGCGCGAACCCGACCGAGAACCATCCGGTCGCCGCCACCTTCTTCAAGCAGGCCGCCAAGCGCGGGGCCAAGCTCGCGGTGATGGACCCGCGCGGCCAGGCGCTGAAGCGCCACGCCTGGAAGATGATGCAGTTCAAGAACGGTGCGGACGTGGCGATGCTGAACGCCATGCTCAACGTCATCGTCGAGGAGAAGCTCTACGACCAGCAGTACATCCAGAGCTACGTCGAAGGCTTCGACGCCTGGAAGGAGAGCATCAAGGACTTCACGCCGGAAGAGATGGCCCCGATCTGCGGCATCGAGGCCGACACGCTGCGTGAGGTGGCGCGCGCTTATGCCCGCGCCGAGAGCGCGATCATTTTCTGGGGCATGGGCGTGTCGCAGCACACCCACGGCACCGACAATGCGCGCTGCCTGATCGCGCTGTCGCTGATCACCGGCCAGATCGGCCGCCCGGGCACGGGGCTGCATCCGCTGCGCGGCCAGAACAACGTGCAGGGCGCGTCCGACGCCGGCCTGATCCCGATGTTCTTCCCCGATTACAGGTCGGTCGAGAACCCGGACATCCGCGCCCAGTATGAGAAGGCCTGGGGCGTGAAGCTCGACCCCAAGCGCGGCAAGACCGTGGTCGAGATCATGGACGCGGTCCACGCCGATGAAATCAAGGGCATGTACATCGAGGGCGAGAACCCGGCGATGTCCGACCCGGACCTCAACCACGCCCGCGAGGCGCTGGCGCATCTCGAGCATCTCGTGGTGCAGGACCTGTTCCTCACCGAGACCGCGGTCTATGCCGACGTGATCCTGCCGGCGTCCGGCTGGCCCGAGAAGGACGGCACGGTCACCAACACCAACCGTCAGGTGCAGATGGGCCGCCAGGCTCTCCCGCTCCCGGGTGAAACTCGCCACGATCTCTGGATCATCCAGGAGATCGGCAAGCGCATGGGCCTGCCCTGGAACTACCAGCACGTCAGCGAGGTCTACACCGAGATGGCCTCGATGATGCCCGCTCTCGACAACATCTCCTGGGAGCGCATCGAGCGCGAGAACGCGGTGACCTATCCGTCCGACGCGCCGGATCAGCCCGGCCGCGACGTGGTGTTCGACAAGGGCTTCCCGCGTCCAGGGGGCTTCGCCAAGCTGGTCGCGACCAAGCTCCAGCCGCCCGACGAAGTGCCGGATGCGGAGTATCCGTTCATCCTTTCGACCGGCCGGCAGCTTGAGCACTGGCACACCGGCTCGATGACGCGCCGCGCCACCGTGCTCGACGCAATCGAGCCCTCGGCCATCGCCCAGCTTTCGCGCGGCACGATTGTGAAGCTCGGCATTGAGCCGGGCGACATGGTGCGGGTGACGACGCGGCGCGGCACGGTCGAGCTTCAGGCACGGCAGGACGATTCGGTGCCGGATGGCGTGGTGTTCATCCCGTTCGCTTACGTCGAGGCGGCAGCGAACCTGCTCACCAACCCAAAGCTCGATCCATTCGGCAAGATTCCTGAGTTCAAGTTCTGCGCCGCCAAGGTCGAGGCGGTCGATCCGGCGACAAAGATCGCGGCGGAATAGCGCCGCCAGAAGCCGGCGCGTCGATCTCCATGCTTGTCACTGGCCGCTTGCCTGCGCAGGCGGCCATTCCGTCAGTGGCCCTGACCCATCCACTGCCCTGCACGCCGCGCATACGACTTTAGTTTAATGCGCGCCCGGCGCGGAACTGCGCCGGAACAGGACCATCGTACCGACGGTTTTTTTCGTGCCGTTTTCCGTCGAAACGATGGAGGTGAGAATGGCCGATCTCCTGCACCATCATCATTATCGTCACGCTTCGGACGTCGATGTGCCGACGCGCATCTACTTGGCCGCGGGCATCGGCCTGACGCTGCTTGCGGCAGGCTTGATGTACGCCATGCTGACCGGCAGCGCGGCTTTCGACACCACCATTCCGCCGCCGATGATCATGCCGTAGCCGGCGGCTGAGGCAGCAGACAAAGAGCGCCCCCACGTGCGGGAGCGCTCTTTTGTTTGATGCGGTGTGGATCGCGCACGATGTGCGGCACCAAGGTCGAGATCGACGATCACCCATTCGATTTCGCAACGCGGTCGGCGGCGGCCGCGTTTACAAGCCCATTGCGCGCGACATAACATCCGCGGCCTGCCCTGCGCTTGCGCGCCAACCGACAAGCATCTCCTGGTGAGTGAAACAATGAACAGGCCGCGTGAAATCGGGCTCGGCATCATTGGCTCGGGCCGGATCGGCACGCTTCGCGCGCGGCTGGCCGCCGGCCACCCGGCGGTGCGCAACATCGTGGTGTCGGACCTGGAGCCCGCCAACGCCGAAAAGCTCGCCGGCACCGTGGGAGGCCGCTCGCACGGCGGCGACAATCTGGCGGTGATCGACGATCCCGAGGTGACCGCGGTGATCGTTTCCACCAGCGAAGGCGAGCACGTCAAGCCGATGCTCGCCGCGATCGCCCGCGGCAAGCCGGTGCTGGTCGAGAAGCCGATCGCGCTCACCGTGCGCGAGGCCGATCAGGTGCTCGAAGCGTTGCAGAAGCACGGCGGCAGCATGCGGGTGGGCTACAGCCGCCGTTACAAGGAGCGCTACCAGATCGCCAAAGAGCAGGTGGTGAAGGCCCGTATCGGAACGCTGACCGGTGGTGCCGCGCGCGTCTTCAATTCGCGCTCGCAAGCGCTGGCGATGCTCAAACGCAATCCGCACGCGACGCCGGTGGTCGATGCGCTGACCTACTACGTCGACCTGATGAACTGGCTGTTCGAGGGAAAGAAGCTCGTCGAAATCTACGCCCGCGGACAGATGGGCGTGCTGAAGGCGGCGGGCCACGAGGTCCAGGATGTCTGCTACGCGGTGCTGACCTATGACGACGGCGCGGTGGTCAACCTCGGCGTGAGCTACGCGCTGCCCGAGAAGTATCCGGCGCTCGGCCACGCCGCGCGCGTCGAGGTGGTCGGCACCGGCGGCGTCCTGATACTCGACGACGATCACACCGACCAACTCATGTACAGCGAGACCGGCGTGCCACATGTCTACCTGCCGGACCACAACGTCAACATGGTGTTCCTGCAGAGCGGGACGCCCGGCGACTGGGCGCTGGGCGAGTTCTGGGGGCCGATCGCCAACGAGACCCGGGCCTGGCTCGACTTTCTCGCAACCGGCCGGCCCTGCACGCTGGCGACGCCGCAGGACGCGCGCGCGACACTCGAAGCGACGCTCGCGATCGAGCATTCGATGCGGATCGGCGCGCCGGTCACGCTGCCGCTGCGCGCGGGCTAGAGCATGATCCCGAAAAGTGTGAAGCGGTTTTCGGAAAAGATCATGCTCAAGAAGGGAGAGCATGATCCCGAAAAGTGTGAAGCGGTTTTCGGAAAAGATCATGCTCAAGAAGGGATGAACAATACCGACCGCCACAACAACCGGCGGCGCCTTCGGGAAGGAGACAACCATGGCTCAAAAAGCCTGGCGGAGCCGCCGCGCATGGCTGCAAGGCGCAAGCGCGCTGACGATGAGCGCGCCGTTCATTCGCACATCGAGCGCTGCGGGCTATCCGGACCGGCCGGTGCGGATCGTCGTCCCGTTCGCGCCCGGCGGGCCGAGCGATATCACCGCCCGTTTCATGAGTGTGAAGCTCGGCGAGGCGCTCGGCCACACATTCATGGTCGAAAACCGTGCCGGCGCGGGCAGCAACCTCGGCACGCTCGCGGTCGCGCGCAGCGCGCCGGACGGCTACACGCTGCTGGTGACGTCGAGCGCCTTTACGGTCAATCCGAGCCTCTACAAGCAGGTGCCCTACGATCCGTTCAAGGACTTCGCTCCGGTCGCCGAGCTCGACACCTCACCGAATGTGTTCGTGGCAACGCTGACCTCGGGCATCACCTCGATCAAGGACGTCGTGGCTCGCGCGAAGGCCACGCCCGACGAGCTGAGCTATGCCAGCGCCGGCGTCGGCACCACGCCGCATCTCGCCACGGAGCTTCTGAAGATCACGGCCGGCATCAACGTCACCCACGTGCCGTACCAGGGCAACGGCCCGGCGATGCAGAGCATCCTCGCCGGCACCGTGCCGCTGATGTGCGGCTCGCTCCCTGGCGCCCATGGCAGCATCAAGAACGGCCAGCTCCGCGCGCTTGCCGTCACCGGCCCGACGCGCTGGTACGATATGCCCGACGTGCCGGCGATGATCGAGCTCGGCTATGCCGACTTCATCGTCGACACGTTCCACTGCATGCTGGCGCCGGCCGGAACGCCTCGGGAGATCGTCGAGCGGCTCGCAGCCGCCTGCGTGGCGACCCTGAAGGAGCCGACGGTCCACGAGAAGTTGCGGTCGATGGGGTTCGAGACCATCGCCAATGGTCCCGACGGCCTCGCCCGCCGCATTGCGGGCGACGTGCAGCGCTACCGCGACATCATCGCCAAGGCCGGCATCGAGCGGGTTTAGCGCACCCAGCGCGCATCCGGGTGCTCCTCGGGCACATGCACCATCGTCAGCTCGAGGCTGTCGTCGCGGCCCACGCGAATGGGCTGCGGCTCGGCGATGTGCGCCGTGCGCCAGAGCTGAAGCAGAAAGTCGCCGCGCGAGACCCGAAGCTCGGCCCGGCCGGCCTTGTCGGTGCGCGCATGGAACGGGCCGACGCGGATCTCGACGCCGTCGAGCGCGGCTTTGGTGTCGCGTTCGGTGACGGTGACGGTCAGCGTGTAGGCGGGCCTTGCTGCGACCGCGACGCTGAAGCGCGTCGGCACGGCGTCGAGGCTCGCGGGTTCAAGCCGCGCCGTATAGTCCGCCGTCTCACGGTCGCGCGGCGCGGGCACTTCGAGCACGGTCCAGTACAGCGCCTCGGTGCCGGGCAGGGGCGTGTCGCCAAGTGTTGCCGATGCCACCGCTGCGCCTTTCGCATCGCTCACCTCGACCAGTTCACCTGCCAGCGCGCGGCCTGATAACGACTTCGCGCCGACCGTGATCACGAATTTCTCGCCGGCGACCACCGGCATCGGCACGTCCCACACAGCGAGGCTGATCGTATCCGCGTTGCTCACGATGCGCTCCTCACGAATTCCGCTGCGCCGCATGCCGTCCGGCGATGCGGCCGAACACCAGGCAGCGGCCGAGCCCGTGCTGGGCAAACCCGCCTTGCGATTCGCCCGCGCAATAAAGCCCCGGGATCGCCTCGCCGCGGATGTCGATCACCTGGGCCTGCGTGTCGGTGCGAAGCCCGGTCAGTGAGTCATGCAGGATCGGCGTCGCCCACGCCGCATAGAACGGCGGTCTTGAGATCGGATGCAGCGGCGTCGGCTTGGCGAAGTCGGAGTCGATGCCGGACGCCACGAACGAGTTGTACCGGTTCACCGTCTCCTGCAGCACCGTTCCCCAAATCGGCTGCTTCTGGTGCGGATTTCTGATCCGGCCGGCGAGCTCATGGATCGTGTCGGCGCTGAAGAAATAGCCGTCCGGGTCGACGTGCGGCGGAGCGGGCTTCCACTTCTGCCGCACCGCCGCATCCGCGTCGAAGATCGCCCAGATCGGCCCGCCGCCGTTGAGCTTGTCCTTGTCGCCGTGGTTGCCCAGCGCCGCGTTGATGAAGTCGTAGGAGCTGTCGAGCTCGTTCCAGAACCTTCTGCCGAACTGGTTGACGAGAATGGCCTCGTGCCAGTCGGTCACCGTGAGCCCGGTGGCCTTGCAGAGATGGAAGATCGGGCTGTCGGTCTCGTAATAGAGGCTGAGATAGCCCCAGCGCGTGCCGACATGGCGGGTCTTGGTGATCGCCGGGCCTACTTCGCTCGTCTGCGTGCCGGTGGCCCACAGCGACGCGCCGATTTCCATGGCGGCGATCTCGCCGTCCGCGCCCTGGAACGAGTAGGGCATGCCGGCCTGCTGGTACTCTTCGGTGAGCCGCGGATCGAACATCCGGCGGAAGTTGACGTTGCCGGTGTGGCCGCCGGTCGCGATCACGATGCCTTTCCTGGCCTCGATCGCGACGTCCTTGCCGTCGGCCTGCGCCACGATGCCTTGGACGCGTCCCTTGCCGCCGTCGCGCACGATCCGCGTCATCTCGTGCTTGAGCAGGATCTGCACGCCCTTGTTGCGGGCGCTTTCGGCAAGCCTGCGCACCAGGCCCGAGCCGTTGCGGTTTCGCCGCGGCGCGATCACCTCGCCCGGGATGTGCCATTCGTGGGTCACGAACACCCGCGGCACGGTCGAGGCGTCCGGCGTGACGATCGGCTTCTCGATGAAAGTGACGCCGTTTTCGAGCAGGAACTGGAAGGTCGGCACGCACTCGTCGGCGAAGGCGCGGACCAGGTCGCGGTCGTTGTAGCGGCTGTCGCCGCGCGCGTGGGTGGTCCAGTCGGCGAAAATCCTGTCCGGGCTGTCTTCGATTTTGAACTTCTTCTGCAGCGCGTTGCCGCCGCCGAGATGCACGCGGCCGCCGCTCAGCATGGCGTGCCCGCCGATGTCGTAGTTTTCCTCGACCAGGATCACCGCCGCGCCGTGGTCGCGCGCCGACACGGCGGCCGCGAGGCCAGCGGCTCCCGCGCCGATGACCACGACGTCAGTCGAAAGAGTCCATTCCATCCGGGAGGGGGCCTTGGGGCGTGATACTTGGGGCGTGATACTTGGGGCTTGATACTTGGGGCTTGATACTTGGGGCTGGAAACTTGGAATTCGGGCCGCATCTTGACGACGCCGGCCTTGCGGTCAAGCCGGCCCGGCGCGGCGATCCGGCCAAGACACATCGAGCGCGCCCGCCAAAGCCGGACGCGCTCGACAGTGATAGCCGGGCAGGCTTGCGGTGTTTACCCCGAGCCGTCGCCCGCGGCCGGCCCGAACAGCTCGTCCGGCCACCGAAGGTCAAACGGAATGAACTTCCACAGGTTCGGTGCCTCCGCGTCCATGCGCAGCGCGTGGGCGGTCGCCGGATCGGCTGGCACCGCGAGCGCGTCAATGGGTGTTGCACCCTTCAGGATCAGAAAGAACAAGCAGGCAATCAATGCTGCCGCGGCAAGCCCGGCGGCGAGCATTCTCTCAGCGTTGGTGATCATCGGGCAATCTCCTCTGATCAGCCCCTCCCGATTCACTAGCGCCGCGGCCTGCGGAGCCCTGTGACGCGGATCACAAAAATGCGGATTTGCGGGCTGCGGCTTTTTTGCGATGGCCGTGTATGATCCCGCAATGGAACAGTTCGCGCCGCAAGACTCCGAGGACACCGAGCCGCATTCCGAGATCGCCCGCCTCGAGGCGCGCATCGAGGGGCTGGCGCTGCGGCTCGAGGGCTGCCGCAAATACGCGGCAGCGGCGCTGGCGGCGATGGGGCTCGGCGCGGTGCTCTTGGGTGCGGCGCTGACCGGGGTGATCCAGTTCGATGCGGTGACGGTGATGGCGGCGGGCGCGGCGGTGCTCGGCGGCATTGTGCTGTCCGGCTCCAACCGCAGCACCACGCGCGAGGTCGAGGCGGAACTCGCCGAGGCGGAGGCCGAGCGCGCGGCGCTGATCGGTTCGATCGATCTGCGGGTTGTCAGCGAGCGGCCGCGCCTGCACTAACTCAAGCGGGCCTCGCGTTCGCCCGCCCAATCCAGGAATCGTGACAGGATTTCCTCGAGCCGCGAGCGGTCGCCCGCGCCATGCCATGTGTCGGTGCTCATCTGGCAATGCAGCCAGCGTTCAGCCTCAGGACGGCCGCGCTCGTCGACCGCTTCGGCGACACGCTCGAAACTCTGCCCTGCCAGCGCAGTGCCGGTGAGATCGATCTTCACCCACCAGCCCGGATTGTCGGTGCTCTGGATCGTGATGCCATACCAGTGCTCGCGCTCGCCATTGCAGTGGCGGCCGTGCCAGTCGGCAAGCTTCGCAAGCAGGGAACTCATGGGCTTACGAACTCATGGGCCTACAAAATCATGGGCCTACAAAGTCATGGGCCTACACACCCGGCGCTTTGCACTTGGTCGGACGGAACGCACGCCGGGTTCAGGTCGAGGAGACCCGAAGACCGTGGCGATTTTCCGAAAACCGACGCCGATTCAATAGCGTGGGCATGCCAAGGTTCCGCGACGCAGACGCTCGCTGCTAAGTTTGCTGCGCGTCCTTGAAATACGGCTCGACCTTGCCGGTGAGCTTGATCGTCAGCGGGTTGCCGTGACGGTCCTTCGCCTTGCCGGCCTCGACGCGGATCCACCCCTCGCTGATGCAGTATTCCTCGACGTTGGTCTTCTCCTTGCCGTTGAACCTGATACCGACGTCGCGCTGGAGGATGTCCGCGTTGTAGTACGGGCTGTTCGGGTTGACGGAGAGGCGGTCGGGAAATGCTTCGGCCATGGTGGTTCCGGCGTGGATTGCGGTTCGCGCCCCTATAGCACCGACGTTTAAGCCGTCCAAACCGCGTCGGCGTCCTCTTCCATGACCGGCTGCGTCGCGACCGCGATCGCGGCGTCGGCCTCGACCACGATGGGCGTCGCCGCCATCGCGTAGCCGGTCTTCCAGACCACCAGCTCGTATGGCCCCTTGGCGAGCCGGACCCGGGCGACGCCCGCGGCGTCGGTCGGCGCGCGATAGGGGCCGAGCCGCACCACGGCGTCCGCAAGCGGCGCGCCGGAGGCCTCAACCGTCACCGTGAGCGTGTGCTCGGCACGTGCCACGACATGGATGCTGAAGGCGGACGACGCCGTCTCGTGCAACTCGTCGGCGTTGCCGTCAAAGCGGGCGGTCAGCGTCAGCGTCCCCGGCTCAGCCGGTGCTTGCAGCGCGATTTCGGTCCAGTACAGCGCCTCGCTGTCCGGCCACGGCGCATCGCCGAGCAAGCCCTGCGCCAGCACCGCGCCCGCGCCGTCATGCACCGCAATGCGCCCGCCGCCGAGCGGCACGCCGCCCGACGACTTCACGCCGGCCTTCACCGAGAAGGTTTCGCCCGCAGGAACCCCCACCGGCACATCCCACACCGCGAGGCTCGCGGTATGGCGCTGTTGCTCCTGCGCGCCTGCGGCCATCAGACCGCGCTTTTCGCCGCGTGACGTCCGGCGATGCGGCCGAACACCAGGCAGCGGCCGAGGCCGTGCTGGGCGAAGCCGCCCTGGGTTTCGCCGGCGCTGTAGAGGCCCGCGATCACCTCGCCGCGGGTGTCGATCACCTGGCAGTCGGTGTTGGTGCGAAGCCCGGTGTTGGTGTCGTGCAGGATCGGCGTCGACCACGCGGCAAAGAACGGCGGCTTCTCGATCTTGTGCATCGGCGTGGGCTTCTTGAAGTCCTTGTCGACGCCGTCGGCGACGAAGCCGTTGTAGCGTGCCACCGTGTCGGCCAGCGCCGCGCCCGGCATCGGCTGCTTCTGGTGGGGGTTCTTGATCTTGCCGGCGAGCTCCGCGAGCGTATCGGCCTGGAAGAAGAAGCCGTCATGGTCGACATGCGGCGGCACGGTCTTCCACTTCTCGCGCTCGGCCGCAGCCTGGTCGAAGATCGCCCAGATCGGCCCGCCGCCGTTGAGCTTGGCCTTGTCGCCGTGCCAGGCCATCGCCGCATTGAAGAACTTGAACGAGCCGTCGGCCTCGTTCCAGAACCGCTGGCCGAACTGGTTGACCATGATCAGGTTCTGCCAGTCCTTCACCGTGAGCCCGGTCGCCTTGGCGATCGGGAACATGATGCTGTCGGGCTCATAGACCAGCGTGGCGTAGCCCCAGCGGCAGCCGATGTGCCGCGTCTTGGTGATGGCAGCGCCGGCCTCGATGGTCTGCATGCCGGTCGCCCACAGCGACGCGCCGATGTCCATCGCCGCGATCTCACCCGATGCGTTCTGGTCGGCATAGGGCGCACAGGCCTGCTGATATTCCTCGGTCAATCGTGGATCGAACATCCGCCGGAAGTTGACGTTGCCGGTGTGGCCGCCGGTGGCGATGATCACGCCCTTCAACGCGCGCATGTTGATGGCGCGGTCGCCGGCCTGCACGACGATGCCGAGCACGCGGCCGCGGTTGTGGCTCTCGCGCACGATCGACGTCATCTTGTGCTTGAGCAGGATCTGCGCGCCCTTCTTGCGCGCGCTTTCGGCGAGCCGTCGCACCAGCCCCGAGCCGTTGCGGTTGCGATGTGGCGCGACCACCTCGCTCGGAATGTGCCACTCCTTGGTGACGAAGATGCGGTCCACCGTCGAGGCGTCCGGCGGCGTGATCGGCTTCTCGATGAACTCGACGCCGTTCTCGATCAGGAAATTGAAGGTGGTGACGTTCTCGTCGGCGAACGCCCGCACCAGGTCACGGTCGCTCAGCCGGCTTTCGCCGTGGTCGTGCCGCACCCAGTCGGCGAACACCTTGTCGGCGTCGTCCTTGATGTTGAACTTCTGCTGCAGGGCGTGGCCGCCGCCGAGCTGCACCCGCCCGCCGCTCAGCATGCCGCGGCCGCCGATGTCGAAATTCTCCTCGACCACGATCACCGAGGCGCCCGCGTCGCGCGCCGCAATCGCCGCCGGCAGGCCGGCCACGCCCGCGCCGATCACCACCACGTCCGCGGTCATGTCCCAGCGCATCGCGCCTTGCGCTGCGCTCTCGCTCGCGCCAAGGCCCGCGGCCACGGCGCCCGCCGCGCCCGTGGTCAGGAACGATCGTCTGTCCAAATCGATCTTTATTGAGCCGGCACGCGCGGAGCCTTCGGCCGCGCGCCGCTGCTGGGCGTGCTTACCCATTGCGAGCCTCCCCGGGAAGTATGTTGCGTTTTGTTATTGTGGCATCATCTTGAAGCGGTTCCGGCCGGGGTCAAGCCGGTTTGCGGCAAAGGCGAGGTCAAAGGGCGTGCAGCGGTTTGGGCAAAGGCGGCCTTGCGTTTTCGCTGCGCTGGCCGCGACTTGCCTTGTGTTCGCAGCTCCGCCGGCGGGGGCGCTGCATGCCTGCGATGCGGTAACCGAGGAAGGCTGGCGCGTGATGGCCACCGTGGAGGTCGCCGACGTCAAGGATGGCGCGCCCTATCGCGCCGGCAGCGACTGGGTGCTCGACCGCACCACCACGACGCTGCCGTTCTGCAACTACATCACGCCGACCGGCGGCTATAGCCTGCGCTCCTATTCGCTCGACCCGGTGCACATCACCGAGCGCGTCACGATCTGCCGCGGCCCGTCGCCGGTCGCGCCCTACGCCGGGCCATGCCCGCCGAAGTGAGCAACAGTGTTGGCCCACCCGCCGCCGTCATGCCCGGTGATGGCGTCTGAGCGTGTTGCAGGAGTGAGACAACGGAAGTGACCGGCAATCCGAAACACGTCGTCATCGTCGGCCAGGGCGCGGCTGGTCTGTCGGCTGCGCTCGCGGCCGCTGAGCTCGCGAAAGAAAAAAACATCGACCTTGCCGTCACGCTGCTCGACAAGGCCCCTGAGCCCGAGGCCGGCGGCAACACGCGCTTCACGCCCGCCTATATGCGGATGGCCGCGGTTGATCGCGTCGAGCCGTCGTTCGTGCACGACATGCTCGAAGCCACCGCGCTCAAGGGCGACGAGGTCTATTTTGCAACGCTTGCCAGTCTCGCGCCCGCGACCGTGCGGTGGATCGCGGCGCATGGCGTGCCGTTCCATCAGCCCGACTATTATCTCGCCAAGGGCCCGCCGCGCATCCAGCCGGTCGGCGGCGGCCAGACGATCCATCGCGAGCTCGCCCGCGCCGCGCGCGAGGCGGGCGTGCGGTTCGTTTGCGGCTGCGCCGCCCAGGCGCTGGCCGCCGAAGGCGACGCCGTGCGCGGCGTTCGCCTTGCAAACGGCGACACGCTTGCAGCCGACGCGGTGATTCTCGCCTGCGGCGGCTTCCAGGCCAACGCCCCGATGATGCGCGAGCATTTCGGGCCGGGCGGCGACGCGATCCCGCTGCTTGCGCCGCGCGCCCATCATAACTCCGGCGACGGCATCCGCATGGCGCTGGCGCTCGGCGCGGATTTTTCCGGCGAGCGCTCCGGCATGCACATCGAGCCGGTCGATCCGCGCTCGAAGAACCAGGCCCCGGTGATGCTGCTCTATCCCTACGGCATCGTCGTCGATCGCGAAGGCAAGCGCTTCTTCGACGAGGGCCGCGGCCTCGTCCACGAGACCTGGGAGTGGTTCGCGCGCCATCTGCACTTCAACGTGCCGGACCGCCAGGCCTGGGCGATCCTCGATTCGCGCGTGCGGGAAATTCCCGACTGGCAGCGCGCCACCCGCTCCGAGGTTCCGCCGGTCGAGGGCGGCAACATCTGGGATCTCGCCGGCCTCATCGGCGTCGAAGCGAGCGGGCTTGCCCGCACCATCGCCGCGTACAACGCGGCATGCGCGGGGGACCCGGCGAAGTTCGATGCAACAAAATGTGATGGTCTTGCCGCGGACGCTTCGCTCGCACCGCCCAAGTCGAATTGGGCGCGGCCGATCGTCGAACCGCCGTTTCTCGCCTGGCCGCTGATCGGCGCGATCGCCTACACCTTCGGCGGGCTTGCGACCGACACCCGCGCGCGCGTGCTGCGCAACGGCGCGCCGATTCCGGGGCTTTATGCCGCGGGCGAGATCACCGGCCATTTCTATGGAACAGCGCCGAATGCGGTGTCGGTGCTGCGCGCTTTCGTGTTCGGCCGCGTCGCCGGGCGCGAAGCAATCGGCAATTTGTCAGCCGTCAAAAATTGAAGTTCCGCACGGAACATTTCGCGCGCCCACTGCGCGCCGCACTCAGGTCACAATCACTCGGTGTAAGGCGCGCGGGCCGGGGGACCGCATGCATGCGTCAGGTTCCGGTTCGTTCCAACACCAGGACGGGGACCTTACGAGATGCTGAAAAGCCTGCTTGCTGCTTCTTTGCTTGGCGCGATCACCACGGCGGCGGGCGCTGTGGACGTCAAGGATCTCGCGCCGTGCAAGCCTGCGGCGCAGCGCTACTGCGACCGCTCCGACACCAGCGCGTCGATGGCAAACCTGCTCAAGTGCGGCGCGACGCTCGCCTCGGTGAGCAGCCGCGTCGGCGAACCCTGCCGCGCGGTGCTGCGGCGCTACGGCCAGCTCTGAGGCTTAAAGCACAGCGCAGCTCTGCGTGCCTATCCCGCCTTGGCCATCGGCTGCGGCGACGATTGGCCGCCATCGCGACGACCGTCGCCCCGCGTCCTGGTGCCGCCGCGGGCTCCGTCGTCCCGCCGATCCCTGAGCTCTTGCGCCGTGGCCGCTGCCAGGGCCTGAAGTTCCAGCACGCCGAGACGCGCGATGTCTTCCACATCCTGCGTTCGCGAGGCCGCAAGCGTTTCGATCTCGGCGACGTGGCGCGCGGCGCGCGTGAGCGCGATATGCGCGTGGATCAGCGTGGCCAGCGGAACGCCGCCGAACGCCACGGCAAGGCACACTGACAACAGCAGCATTTCAGCAGACATGACCCATCCCGACTTTTCTTGGTGGGCGGCAACGCGACGCGGCGGGGATCGTTCCGGCGCGCGGCGGAAGCTTTTGCCGTATGGCCGCTTCGACACGAATTTTCACGGCGCGCGAGTACCGGGAATCTGACGGTTATGAACGCCTTTTCGTCAGGTTTGACCCGGCGGATTGACGATGGATCAATCATTGCGCCGGTATCATCGACCCGAGGTATTGGGGTGCGATTCGCGCAGCGAGACACCATGGTTTTCGGACGCCGACAGGTCGATTCCACCGGCACCGGCCGCTATCCGGGCAACAAGCGGCGGGCCGCGCGCGTCAAGTCGGGCGCGACCGCGTGGCTGCGGCTCGACGGCGGCTTCGCCATGCGGCCGTGCCGGCTTCTGGATGTGTCCGACACCGGCGTCCGCATCGCGGTCGATCCGGGGCAGCGCGTGCCGAACGATTTCGTCATCGTGCTCGCGCAGGGCGGCCAGGGTCGCCGCGCCCACGTCAAATGGCGCAACGCGACGCAGATCGGCGCGCAGTTCGTCTGATCCGCTCTCTCAACACGGTCATTCCGGGGCGCTCGCGGAGCGAGCGAGCCCGGAATCCGGTCGCGGAAAAAGTCCCTACGGTACTGGATTCCAGGCTCGCGCCTTTCGGCGCGCCCCGGAATGACCGCCGTGACACGCGCCCGCTTTTAAACCCATTGCCGCGCGTCTATGGTGCCCCCATGTCGCTCGCTGAATCCCTGTCCCCCCGCGCCCCGCTCGGCCTCGTCCGCAACGACTGGACCCGCGAGGAGATCCGCGCCCTGTTTGCGCTCCCGTTCCCCGATTTGATGTTCGAGGCGCAGCGCATCCACCGGGCGCATTTCGATCCGGGCGAAGTGCAGATCTCGACGCTGCTTTCGATCAAGACCGGCGGCTGCCCGGAGGACTGCGCCTATTGCCCGCAGAGCGCGAAGTACGACACCGGCGTCAAGGCCGAGAAGCTGATGAGCGTGCCGGCCGTGGTCGCCGAGGCGCGCGCCGCGAAGGCGGGCGGGGCAAGCCGGTTCTGCATGGGCGCGGCTTGGCGCGAGCCGAAGGACCGCGACGTCGAGAACGTCTGCGCCATGATCGAGGGCGTCAAGGCGCTCGGGCTCGAGACCTGCGCCACGCTCGGCATGCTGACGCCCGAGCAGGCGCAACGGCTGAAGCTGAGCGGCCTCGACTACTACAACCACAACCTCGACACCTCGCCCGAGTTCTACGGCGAGATCATCACCACCCGCACCTATAAGGACCGGCTCGACACGCTGGACGCGGTGCGCGAGGCCGGCATCCATGTCTGCTGCGGCGGCATCGTCGGCATGGGCGAGGGCACCGAGGACCGCGTCGGCATGATCGCCACGCTCGCAAGCCTGCCGGTGCATCCGGAAAGCGTGCCGATCAACATGCTGGTGCAGGTCGAAGGCACGCCGCTGATGGGCGGGACCAAGCTCGATCCGCTGGAGTTCGTGCGCACCATTGCGGTGGCGCGCATCGCCATGCCGAAGTCGGTGGTGCGGCTCTCGGCCGGCCGCGAGGACATGAGCGAGGAGACCCAGGCGCTGTGCTTCCTCGCCGGCGCGAACTCGATCTTCTATGGGCCGAAGCTCCTGACCACGCCGAATCCCGGCCGCGACCGTGACATGGCGCTGCTCGACAAGCTCGGCCTGCGGCCGATGGAGCGCTCGTAGAATGGTCGGGATCTCTCCCCGGTCATTCCGGGACGCCGCGAAGCGGCGGGCCCGGAATCCAGAGCCAAGAAAATCCCTGCTTGTCTGGATTCCGGGTTCGCGTGCTGCGCACGCGCCCCGGAATGACAGCAGGGCGAGGCGCTGATGGACCCGCGCGCGATCACCGCCGGCCGCAATCCGCCGAAGGACATCAACGTCATCATCGAAATTCCGCTCGGCGGCGCGCCGGTCAAGTACGAGCTGGACAAGACCTCCGGCGCGCTATCGGTCGACCGCTTCCTGCACACCGCGATGTTCTACCCCGGCAACTACGGCTTCATCCCGCAGACGCTCTCGCTCGATGGCGATCCGTGCGATGTCCTCGTGATCAGCCAGGTGCCGGTGGTCTCCGGCGCGGTGATCCGCTGCCGTCCGGTCGGCGCGCTCATGATGAAGGACGAGGCCGGCGTCGACGAGAAGATCATCGCCGTGCCGGTCGACCAGCTCGCGCCGTTCTACTCCAACATCCGCAGCTATCGCGACCTGCCGAAGATCATGTGCGAGCAGATCGCGCATTTCTTCCAGCACTACAAGGATCTGGAAAAGGGCAAATGGGTCACCATCGTGCGCTGGCTCGATGTCGGCGGCGCGGAGCGGCTGGTGCGCGAGGCGATCGCGCGCGCGGCGTTCGGCGCGGTCAAGCCATCTGCCGCACGAGCCACAGCCCGGCGAAAAGCCCCCCGAGCGAAAGCACGACGGAGCCGATGACGTAGACCGCCGCGTGCCCGAGCTGGCCCCGCTCGTAGAGCAGCGCCGCATCGAGCGAGAAGGCGGAGAACGTCGTGTAGCCGCCCAGTACGCCGGTGGTGAGAAACAGCCGCCAGTGCTGCGAGGCGTCGCCCTTGAAGGCGAAGAAGGCGGCGGCGAGCCCCATGATCAGCGAGCCGGTGATGTTGATGAACATCGTCGCATGGGGAAAATCCGGTCCGAGCAGCCGCAGTCCTGCGAGGTTGAGGCCGTGACGAATTGCGGCACCGAGGCCGCCGCCCAGAAACACGATGGCGAAGCCCGCCACCACATTC
This sequence comes from Xanthobacteraceae bacterium, assembly GCA_019746355.1. Next base: position 34,848 of record JAIESC010000198.1, read on the forward strand.
GAGGCAAAAAAACTCATCAGCAAACTCATGGGCTGTTGTCCTTTCATCGTCGGACAGGGCAACAAAAAAAGCCGCCCTGCGGCGGCCTGCGGGCAGAGTCCCACCGCCAAGGTTTCAGCGGTAGGAGTCATCGGCGCCGGCGAACCTGGAGTGTGCGCTCGCCGGGGCGGTTATCGGGAGAACCCCATTCCCATCGTGACCAAGCTAATGGCGCGACAACGGCCGGTCAACGGCGCCTTTTTTGCACGATTGCTCGAGCGCTTTCCAGTTGGTTTGCACCAACCGATCGACGTCATGGCCGGGCATAGCCGTCCGAAGGACGGCGTCGCTTCGCTCGCCTATGTCCCGGCCATCCATACGGGCAGCCATGCGGTGAGGTATTCAAATCGCGATTTGCTGATACGCCTCGCGGCACGGCATCGCCTGCCGTCCCTGTTTGCCGACCCTCTGTTCGCGGAGAGCGGAGCGCTGCTGTCGTAGGGCACCGACCAGGTTGAGATGCTTCTGGGGGCCGCGTCTTACGTCGATCAGATCTTGAAGGGATCGAAGCCGGCGGAGATGCCGGTTCAGTTGCCGACGAAGTTCATTTTCATCATCAATCTCAAGTCCGCAGAGGCCATCGGCCTGACCGTCCCGCCTGCCATGCTCGCCCGGGCGGACAAGGTTATTGAATAGATGGCGGATGTCGGCTTGTCGGCACCCCGTAGCCGACATCGCTTGGCCCCTGCCAATGTGCCCGTGCCGGCAGAAAAAAAGCCCCGCATTTGCGCGGGGCCTCTACCACCAGGCGGATGGTAGGAAAATTACTTGACCTTCAGGTTCTCGGCCGATTCCTTGCCGCGATTTGCCACGACTTCATATTCGACCTTGGCCCCCTCGTTGAGGGTGCTGAGGCCTGCACGCTCGACTGCCGAGATGTGCACGAATACGTCTTTGCCGCCGCCTTGCGGCTGGATGAACCCATAGCCTTTGGTCGGGTTGAACCACTTCACAGTGCCTGTCGCCACGTAGATCTCCTCAAGAACTCCCACCTGTTCGGGAGCATATCCTCATAGCATAAATCTTATGTCTGGGGGCCGAAACAAGAAAGTTGCCGTGCGGGGCAGTTCGGCACCGGCTTCTTTCAGTTGAGCCACTGACGTCACGGCGGTTTCCGGGTGCCCGCTTTTTCTGCCGCCAGGGAGCAATGCGGACGCAACTGATTGATGAGCACGTGCCCAGGCCTGATCCCGCTCGAGCCTTGCCGGACCCTGGCGGAAAGCGCCAAATGTCCGCCGATGCCGTTCTTCGATCCGACCCCGCTGCTCACGGTCCCCGTCGTTCCGGTGCTGACCATCGAGCGCGCCGGTGACGCCGTTCCGCTCGCGCGGGCGCTGCTGGCCGGTGGGCTGCCGGTCATCGAGGTGACGCTGCGGACGCCGGCTGCGCTCGACGCGGTGCGCGCCATCGCGGCCGAGGTGCCGGACGTCATCCTCGGTGCCGGCACCGTGACGAAGCCCGCCGACGCGACGCAGGCGATCGAAGCCGGTGCGGATTTTCTCGTCAGCCCCGGCACGCCTGCCGTCCTGGCGGAGGCGCTGCGCGGGGCAGGCGTGCCCGCGATCCCCGGCTGCGCGACCGTGACCGAGGCGATGACGCTTGCCGCGATGGACTTCCCGGTGCTGAAGTTCTTTCCTGCGGAACAGTCGGGCGGTGTGCGCTGGCTGAAAGCGGTGGCCGAGCCACTGTCGCAGATCAAGTTCTGCCCGACCGGCGGCATCAACGGCGACAATGCTGCCTCATACCTTGCGTTGCCCAACGTGATTGCGGTCGGCGGCTCATGGGTCGCGCCGCCGCCGGCGATTGCCGCCGGCGATTTCGAAGGGATCGCCGCGCGCGCCCGCGCCGCCGCAGCGCTCCGGACATGAGCGACTTGCAAGCCGCGTAGCCAAGTGCTTTGGATGCGGCACTTGCACCAGCCGCAGGTCCGATTGCCGCCCGAAGCTCCCCTTCAGCGCCGCCCGCGCAAAGCATTCGACTGGTCTTCCGCGACGGTCGCGGTGGCGGTCGCCGGCTCCGCGGCCTGGGTTTACTGGCGCGACGGCCGGGCCCGGTTCCTCGAGATCCTCGTCAGCGACCTCTATCTCTTCGTCGACATCCTGCCCAAGGTGCTGGCGGCCTGCCTGATCGCGTCGTTCGTCGCCGTGCTGATGCCGCGCGCGGCGGTGCAGCGCTGGGTCGGCGGCGAATCCGGCGTGCTGGGTGTTCTCATCGCCACGCTCGCCGGCGTGATCTGCCCGGGCGGGCCGATCACGATCTTTCCGGTCGCCGCGGCTTTCGTTGCCATCGGCGCAGACCTCGGCGCGGCGGTCGCGTTA
>JAIESC010000227.1 GCA_019746355.1 Xanthobacteraceae bacterium
ATTCGCAGGCCACAGCGTGCCTGCCGTCAGGCAGAAATTCCACTTAGCGCCCTGTGCAAAATTCCGGGACCGGCTCTCATGCACATTCACTGGAACCCATCCAGTGTTTGGTGCTCAAGTGACGCCTGATCGAATTCAAGTGCTCAGGCGAGCGGAGGGGGGAGCAATCATGCGATTTCGACTCCCTACAAGCAGTCCCGCACTTACATCTCCTGCGCTCCTGGATAGAGACAATCCGGACGTTTATGCCACTGCATGTTCCACCCCCCGATACCAAGGCAGTACAATCAACTTTGAAGCGAGCGTACGCATCGCATTTCGAAATTGCTTTGCCGACTAGCAGCGTCGATTAGCTTTTTGATGAGTTCGCCGCGTTCGACCCGCCCTAAGCGCTTTGCCCCTTGCGCATAAATCCGCGTATCGACGCTCTGACAGAGACGGACACCGCTGCGAGTCCCGTTGCACAGTCCAGTCGACACCGCATCGCCAGCTCGTTCGAACGTCTGATAGAAGCCAACACCGCTTATGGCGTGTGTTCCAACTTGCTCGATGGCTCATTGCTCAACGCGCCTTTCAAGGGTAGTCAAGAATGACTCTAGCCAGTGGATTGACCCCATGAACGCCCCCGCCCAGATCGTCCCGCCCTACAAGCACACCCCGCTGTTCCCGCTCGGCAAGGACACCGCGCCTTACCGCAAGATCACCTCCGAGGGCGTCCGCGTCGAAAAGATCATGGGCAAGGACGTCCTTGTCGTCTCGCGCGAGGCGCTGCGAGCGCTGTCGGAAGCAGCGTTCATGGACATCAACCACCTTCTTCGCCCCGCCCATCTCGCCTCGCTGAAGTCGATCGTCGAGGACCCGGAGGCGTCCGACAACGACAAGTTCGTGGCCTTCGACTTCCTGAAGAACGCGAACATCGCCGCGGGCGGCGTGCTGCCGATGTGCCAGGACACCGGCACCGCGATCATCATGGGCAAGAAAGGCCGGCTGGTCTTCACCGACGGTGAGGACGAAGCGGCCCTCGCCGAGGGCGCGCGCGATGCGTACCTCAAGCGCAACCTGCGCTACTCGCAGCTCGCGCCGCTCTCCATGTTCGAGGAGAAGAACACCGCGAACAACATGCCGGCGCAGGTCGAGATCTATGCCGAGGGCGACGACGCCTACAAGCTCCTGTTCATCGCCAAGGGCGGCGGCTCGGCCAACAAGGCGTTCCTGTTCCAGGCGACGCCGTCGATCCTGACGCATGACCGGATGGTGGCGTTCCTGAAGGAGAAGGTGCTGACGCTCGGCACCGCGGCATGCCCGCCGTATCACCTTGCCATCGTCATCGGCGGCACCTCTGCCGAATTGACCATGAAGACGGTGAAGCTCGCCTCGACCAAGTATCTCGACAGCCTGCCGACGCAGGGCTCGGAGGACGGCCACGCCTTCCGCGACCTCGCGATGGAGCAGGAGGTGCTGAAGATGACGCAGTCGCTCGGCGTCGGCGCGCAGTTTGGCGGCAAATATTTCTGCCACGACGTGCGCGTCATCCGCCTGCCGCGCCACGGCGCCTCGCTGCCGATCGGCCTCGGCGTGTCGTGCTCGGCCGACCGCCAGGCGCTCGGCAAGATCACCAAGGACGGCGTGTTCCTCGAGGAGCTCGAGCACAACCCCGCGAAATATCTGCCGGAGGTGAAGACGGAAAATCTCGGCGGCGAGGTGGTGAAGATCGACCTCAACAGGCCGATGAAGGACATTCTCGCGCAGCTCGCGCAGTATCCGATCAAGACGCGGCTCTCGCTCACCGGGCCGATGATCGTGGCGCGCGATCTGGCGCACGCCAAGCTGCGCGAGCGGCTGGAGCAGGGCAAGGGCCTGCCCGACTACTTCAAGAACCACCCGGTCTATTACGCGGGGCCGGCCAAGACGCCGGCGGGCTATGCCTCGGGCGCGTTCGGCCCGACCACGGCGGGGCGGATGGACTCGTTCGTTGCCGACTTCCAGAAGGCGGGCGGCTCGATGGTGATGCTGGCGAAGGGCAACCGGTCGCCCACGGTGACGGCGGCCTGCAAGCAGTATGGCGGCTTCTATCTCGGCTCGATCGGCGGCGTTGCGGCCAACCTCGCCGAGCACTGCATCAAGAAGGTCGAGTGCATCGAATATCCCGAGCTCGGCATGGAGGCGATCTGGCGCATCGAGGTGGTCGACTTCCCGGCCTTCATCGTTGTCGACGACAAGGGCAACGACTTCTTCAAAGCGCTGAACCTGTCCTGACGCGGCCAGCTTTCTTTACCTGAACCGACGCTGAATGCGCCGTTGCGCACCGTTGCGCACCGTTGCACGCCGCGCCGCGAATCTGCCATTGAGCCGCGCTCGATTGTGATACGTGTGTCGGGGCGACATGCTTTGGATTTTGCAATGGAGAATACGATGCTCAAGAGACTTTCGACCCTGGTCGCGGCGGGCGCGTTCGTGACGCTCCTCGTTCCCGCGGCGCAGGCTCTGACGCCCGCGCCGCTCCCCACGACGAGCGATGTGATCACGGTCGCGCAGGGCTGCGGGCCGGGCTGGTTCCGCAACCGCCATGGCCGCTGCGTGCCGGGTGGGGTCCATCGGCCGGCGGTCGTCTGCCGCACGGTGTGGAATGGCCACCGCCGGGTGCGCGTCTGCCGCTAAGCGCACGCGCGGACTTCGTTCATATCCTCTTCCCGAGAACCGGGGAGAGGGTTTTGCTTTTGGAGCTCTTTGAGCCGTTTCCAGTTGGTTTGCACCAGCCTCTCCACGTCATGCCCGCGCTTGTCGCGGGCATCCACGCCTTGGCTGCAAAGTAAGTCGTGGATAGCCGGGACATAAGCGAGCGAAGCGCCGCTGTCCTTCGGACGGCCGTAGGCGAGCGAAGCGCCGCCGTCCTTTGGACGGCCGTAGGCGAGCGAAGCGCCGCCGTCCTTTGGACGGCTATGCCCCGGCCATGACGGCGGATGATTCAGCGCGAGCAGAAAACGTGCCAGCGGGCTGCTGAAAAGGTCCGAGGTGTCATTCCGGGGCGCGCCGAAGGCGCGAGCCCGGAATCCTGTTTCAAAGGGACTTTCTCCTGAACTGGATTCCGGGTCCGCCGCCGTAGCGCGTCGAAGACGCGCGTGAACGCACTTAGGGCGGCGTCCCGGAATGACGGCGGAGTTTTTTCAGCAACCTGCCAGGTCTTACCGCACCGGCCGCGGCGCGCGCGGCGTCGGCATCCTCTGCTCCGGCGTTTCGACCGGCTTCTGGCCGATGTTGCGCACGTCGCGGATCATCTCGAGACAGGTCGAGAGCTCGGTGTAGGTCGGGGCATAGCCCTTGACCGCGCCGATGCAGAAGTTGCGGTCCTTGACCGGGAACGACGACCAGTTCTGCTGCAGCTTTTCCCTGGTGATCTTCTCGGTCTCGTAGCAGGCCTTCTCGCGCTTGTCCGATTCCGACTGCGCCACCGCGCGCGCGGCGCCGCGGCAGCTCGTCGTCACGTCGAGATTGGGGACGCCGTCAACGACGTTGACCAGCTGCAGCGCCAAAGGCAGGGCCAGGACGGGTTTGAACATGATTTGCGCTCCTGATTGGCACCGAACGAGCAACTGAAGATAAGTACGGAACCCGCGCTGGCGAGCCACCAGCGCGTTCACGCGCGTCTTCGACGCGCTATGCGAGCGGCCAGCGCGAGCACTTTAGAGTGATTGCGCCCGTTTCGTCACGTCATGTTGCGCCGATTCGTGACGCTACTATGCCGCCGGGTGAGTTTAGCTGCAATTCGTCACCTGGTTGGAGCAGAGGTGCCGCCACCAGCCGCGGACCCCGTTCTTCTCCACCAGCGCCCACAGGCCGGAGCAGGCGAGGATCCGGTCCGGGCTCGTGTCCGCGCCGATCTCGTTGCCGTGGCGGTCGGTGACGCGCTGCCACCGGGCGTCGGCGTCCGGGGCCTGAAACAACCCGCCCATCCGCGTCGCGCCATTGGCGAAGTTCGCGCCGATCTTGTTGCCGGCGACCCAGCCGCGCCCGGCATAGGGGCGGGGATGGTTCTTCGGATAGACCCGCTCGTCCTCGTACTCCTGGCCCGGCGGTTTCGCGCCCTGAATGAGAAACCAGCCGTCCCTGAAGCCGATGACGAGAAACTCGGTGCGCCAGCCGCCTTCGGGCACGTTGTTGCCTTTGGCTTTGAAGCGAAAGGGCGGCGGCAATGTGCCAAGAATGCGCGCCTGCGCCGAGGGCTCGGCGCGCACGTTGAGGCCGTTGCGGTCCTTGTCGATGGAATAGGCGCCGAAGTTGCAGGCCATGGTGCCGGGCGGCAGGTTCTTGAACCTGGTCTCGATCGCGCGGTTGATGTCGATGAACTGTCGCGCCTGATCGCTGGACGAGGTGCCCTGCGGCGCGCCGGTTTCGCTGGGCTCGCGCGGGCGCAGCGTCGCCGAGGCGGCTTCGAGCGCGTCGCCGTTGCGCCTGAGCTCGACCTCCAGCGCCTGGCCGCGGTCGAAGGCGCTCATGAACTTCGCCGGATCGTCGGCGGTCGCGGGGAAGACCGGCACGATGCCTTTGAGCTTCTGCTCGTCGCTGCGGACGGCGTAGCCGGCCACGGTGCCCGGCGGCACGAGCTTCAACGCGGACTCGTACCAGGCCGGCTGATCCGGCACGCGCGTCGGTGCAGGCTGCGCTGCGGCAGGCGCGGCCAAGGCCAGCGGCGTCACGAGCGGCAGGAGCGCGAACACGCGGAGCATCGGCGTCATTTAAGCAGCAGCGCCAGCCCGCTGACAATCAGCGCACAGGCGACGGTGCGGCGGAAAGCGAGCTCGCTCATGCCGTGATGGATGCGGTCGCCGATGAAGATGCCGAGAAACATCGGCGGCAGGAGCAGGGCGCTGACGATCAGCACGTCGCGGCTGAACTCGCCGACCGCGTAATAGCCGATGCCGCGCGCCAGCGACAGCGTCAGCAGGATCGCCGTCATGGTGACGCGGTAGTTGTCCTTGCCCAGTTTGATCGCGTCGAAATAGATCGCATAGAAGATGCTGCCGAAGGTGCCGACCGTGGTGCCGGTCAGCCCGCCGAGGATGCCGCCGAGCAGCGCCGCGGTTTTCGCCGGCAGGTGCGGCTTTGCCGCGCCGAACGTGGTCCACAGCGAGTAGGCGCCGTAGGCCAGCACGAAGCCGCCGACCCAGAGCGCCAGCGTATCGGCATCGAGCCGGGTGAAGATGAGAAGCCCGAGCACCACGCCGATCAGCGTCCCGGGAATGAGCCGGCCGATCTCGCCCCACAGCACCTTGTTGCGGTCGCTGCCGAGCAGCGCCGTGCCCGCGACCGCCGCGATCAGCGTCCAGGCCGGCACCAGAATCTTCAGCGGCAGCACCAGCGCGAGCAGCGGCAGCGCCACCGCCGCGCCGAAGCCCGACGCGCCGCGCGCCGAATAGGCCGCGGCCATCACCACAAAGCTGTAGGCGATGACGAAAGGGGTGAGATAGGTAATGGGTAGCCCTCGACTCCTGCGCCGGCGAGTCTAGCGCATGTCCCGGAAAAAGCCTGCCCCGGACTTGATCCGGGGTGGGCACCGGTTTTCCGAAAAGGCCATGCGCTCTAGGGACGTTGCCCGGACTTGTCGCGGGTGTCTTTCACTTTGTAGCCTGACCAAAAGCAAACCAGGGAAGGGACGCCGTGCCTGGGATGGGATTGGTCCGCGTGCCGTTGCTCGCAGCGCTGGCGCTGGCCCTGACCGTGGCTACCGCAACCGCTCAGACCGACACGGCCGCCAATTACCCGAACCGGCCGGTCCGGCTGATCGTCGGCTTCGCCGCAGGCGGCGGCACCGATGCGGCGCGCATCGTTGCGCCGAAGCTCACGGAGCTGCTCGGTCAGCCGGTCGTGATCGAGAACCGCGCCGGCGCGGGCGGCCGCACCGCCATCGAGTTCGTGCAGAGCCAGCCGCCCGACGGCTATACGCTGGCGTTCGGCGCCATCGGCCAGATGGCGGTGACGGCTGCGATCTATCCGAACCTGCCGTTCCATCCGACCGGGACGCTGACGCCGGTCGGCATGACCTCGTCGTATCAGATGGTGATCGCGGTGGCGGCGGGCGGTGACATCAAGTCCGTGCAGCAGCTCGTCGCGTTCGCCAAGGCGCATCCCGACAAATCGAATTATCCGACGGCGTCGCCGACCTTCACCATCGCCTCCGAGCTGCTGAAGCTGAAAACCGGGATGCCCGGTCAGCTTGTGCCTTACAGGAGCAGCAACGAGATGATGCTGAGCCTGATCGGCGGGCAGAGCCTGTTCGTGTTCGGCGACACGCCGACCATCATTCCGCTGGCGCAAAGCGGACGGGTGCGCGCGCTCGCGGTGGCGAGCGCATCGCGGATCGCCGAGTTGCCCGACATCCCGACCCTGGCCGAGGCGGGTCTCGGCGATCTCGACGTCAAGCCGCAGTGGAACGGGGTGTTCGCCGCGGCCGGCACGCCGCAAGCCATCGTGCGCAAGCTCGAGCAGGCGTTGAGGAAGGTCAGCGAGGACGACGCGGTGCGAGCGCGGACCCGGACGCTGTTCTACTCGTCCGAGAGCGCAGGAAGCGACACGTTCCGCGCACGCATCGACAGCGACATCAAGGCGTTCGCCGATGTCGTCAAAGCGGCGAACCTGAAGTTCGAGCAGTAAGCGAGCTTTCGAAGCATTCTTCGCGGTCATTCCGGGACGCGCGCACCAGCGCGTTCACGCGCGTCTTCGACGCGCTATGGCGAATCCGGAATGACACCGCGGACTTTTTCTGCAGCCTCGTCAGGAATCGGGTGCATAAACCGGGTGGGTTTCGCTGCCCGTCCTCTCCAGATTGTCCTCAAGACCAAAGGAGGATGATCATGAGCTTTCGGATCATGGGCCTGCCGGCCGAGCGTTTCGCCCACCTGTTCGCCTTGTCCGACGCCGAGCTCGCCGCGCAGGGCGCGGTGCGCCGGATCGCGGATGCGCGCAATCCCGGCTATCCCTGCCGCGTCAGCCTCACCGACTCGCAGCCGGGCGATGAGCTGATCCTCGTCAACCACGAGCACCATGCGGTCGGGTCGCCCTATCGGATGCGCTTTGCGATCTATGTGCGCAAGGGCGAGGAAACCTACGACAAGGTCGACGAGGTGCCCGAGCAACTGCGCCTGCGCACGCTTGCGGTTCGCGCCTTCGACGCCGACGCCATGATGGCAGGGTGGGAGCTGGTGGAAGGGCGCGATCTCGAGGCCGCGATCGCGCGGCTGCTCGCCCATCCGCGCGCGGCCTATCTGCACATCCACTACGCCGCGCCGGGCTGCTACGCCGCGCGCGTGGAGCGGGTTTGATGCTTTGGCGGCTTAAAGCGGTTTGCAGTTGATTTGCACCGCTTTCCCCGTCATGCGCGGGCTTGACCCGCGCATCTCGGCTAGGAGAGCACAGTGGCTGCCTAAGCGAGATGGCCGGGACGTAGGCGAGCGAAGCGACGCCGTCCTTCGGACGACTATGCCCGGCCATGACGTCGGTTGATTCGATGCAAGTGGAAACCGCTCAGGCCGCCGGCGGCAGTTGAATCCCGACCGCCGCATTGTCTTCGGCAGAACCGTTCCAGTAGCCGTAGCGCTGCGCCGTATCGAGGAAATGGCGCACCGTCTCCGGCGAGGGCGGGCCGGAGGGCCGTTGCGGCCGCACCGGCGCGCCGACCTCGCGGAAGAACCGGCCGAGCTTCGATGTGGTCGCGACATACGAGACCGCCGGATGCAGCGAGCGGTTGCGGAACGCGTGCTTGGCGTTGGCCGGGATGTGGAAGGCGCGCCCCGGCGCAATCTGCACCCAGTGGAAGCCGCCGGGTCGCTCGGTGAGCCCTTCGAGATCGCCGGAGATCGCAATGAACGTTTCCAGGTCGGGGTGGCTGTGCAGCGGCACAAACCCGCCGGCGGGGATCATGCCGAGCAGCACGCAGGATGACGTGTCGTCGGCCGCGGGCGGGGTGAGAAAGCCGACGATCGGACCGAGCACATCCACCAGCTCCAGCCGGTTGGTCTGAATGAGATGGGCGAACTTCGGCGGCGGTTGCGCGCGACCCTCATCGATCATGGCGGGCTTCCTTGATCGGACGATGGCAAAACGGTGACGGGCGGCTTTTGTCGCCCGTCACCGTCAACGTCACGCGGTCCGATGTGTTCCGGGCCGCTGCGGCCCGTTTCGCCGATGGCTTTAAGCCGCGCGGCGCAGCTTGTGCTTGCCCTCGAAGTTCGGCGCCACCTCGCGCATGAAGCGGTCCATCTCTTCCTTCACCTGGTTGTGCGGCTTCATGCCGACGTTGAAGTAGAGGATGACCTCGGAGAAGCCCGCGGCCTCGACCTTCTTCAGCGAGTCGGTGATCGCCTGCGAGTTGCCGAGCAGCACCGAATTGTCGGTCAGCATCTGCGGCTCGACCTTGTGCAGCCGCGCCACCATGTCGACGAAATAGCGGTAGCTCGGCGGCGCGGTCGCGGGATCCCCGGGCAGCGCCGGGATCACGCATTCCTTGTAGTAGCGGACCTGCCGGTCGCGCTGCGCCTTCTCCTGCGCCGGCGTGTCGTAGAAGTGGGTGAAGTAGCTGCACATCAGCCGGCCGGGCTTCTTGCCGTGCTTGATGCAGGTCTCGTTGTAGAGGTCGGCCACCTGCTTTAGGCCGCCGTAGCTCATGGCGGCGGCGAACGGCGCGACGATCAGCCCGTAGCCGAGGCGGGCGGCGAGCTCGATCGACGGCTTGGAGAACGAGCCGATATAGGCCGGCATCGGGTTCTGAATGGGCTTCGGCGTGATGCGGACGTCGTCGAACTGATAGTGCTTGCCATGGTGCGAGATGCGGTCCGTCGCCGCCCAGAGCTTCTGGATCACCTCCATGCCTTCCTCGAAGATGCTCTGGTTGTTGGCGAAGTCGACATGGAACGGCGCGTATTCGCGGCTGTCGTAGCCGCGGCCCGCGGCAAAATCGACGCGGCCGCCGGAGAGCAGGTCGAGCGTCGCCCACTGCTCGGCGACGCGGATCGGATGATGCAGCGGCGTCACGGTGACCGCCGGCGCAAGCCGGATGTGCTTGGTGCGCGCGGCGATGTAGGACAGCACGAGGTCGGGGCAGGAGAGCACGCCGAGCGAATTGAAGTGGTGCTCGCCGATCCAGGCCGAATGCATGCCGATCTGGTCGGCATACAGCGCCTCGTTGGTGATGTCGGTGACGAAGGTGTTGGCGTCGCGCGTGTTGTTTTCGTAGTGGTTGTCGCTGAGCGTGAAGTAGCCGAATTCCATGATCGTCTCCTCCGTCGGGCGGCGTTCCGGGCCGCGCTTTCCGCGCTAATAATGCAATCGCAATTGTTGTAATTGCAAGTGTTCGGCGTACACTGGGAAAGGTATTTTTATGTCAGCCTTGCTGCCGTAATAATCCGCGACGATCCGTGCATCAGGAATCAAGGCCGTGGCGCAGCGCCCGCATCTCGATCTCGACAACTACCTGCCGTACCTCATCAATCGCGTGGGGGTGGCGATCGCCGAGATTTACACCGCCGACACGCTCGCGCCGCTCGGCATCACCCTCGACATGTGGCGCGTGCTGGCGGCCTTGTCCAACAACGGCGAGCAGCGGCAGATCGATCTCGTGGTCATGACCTCGATCGACGCCTCGACCATGTCGCGCCTCGTGACGCGGATGGTGCGGCAGGGGCTGGTGACGCGCGCGCGTTCCAAGACCTCGAACCGCGAGGTTGTGGTGGAACTGTCGGCGAAGGGCCGGGCGCAGGTCGAGAGCCTGATCCCGATCGCCAAGAGCCTTGAAGGCGTCGCGAGCGGAGGGCTCACGGCGAAGCAGCAGGCGGTGGTGAAACGCGCGCTGAAGCGGATGTACGCCAACTTGACGAACGGCCGGCGCAAAGGTTGAGAGACGCATTGATGAGCATCCGAAGCGAAACGTCTCGCGCCAAAGGCCCGCTGGTTTTCCTCGGCATGGACCAGCAGGCGCTGGACGAGGCCTATGATCAGGAGATCTGGGCGCCGAACCGCGCGCTGATCGTCGAGCGGAGGAAGGCCGCGAGCGGGCGGGTGCGGGGCATTCTGGGGGCGCCGAAGCGGGTCGCCTATGGCGCGAGCGAATATGAAGGCCTCGATGTCTTCGACTGCGGCATCAAGGGCGCGCCGGTCAACGTGTTCGTCCACGGCGGCGCCTGGCGGCGCAACGTCGCCGCCGACTACGCGCTGCAGGCCGAGCCGCTCGTCCGCGCCGGCGCGCATTGCGTCATCATCGACTTCATCAATGTTGATCAGGCCGGGGGCGACCTGTTTCCGATGTACGAGCAGGTGCGCCGCGCGCTCGCCTGGATCTGGCACAACGCGCAGACCTTCGGCGGCGACCGCGACCGGCTCTATGTCTCGGCGCATTCGTCGGGCTCGCATCTTTCGGGCGTCGTGCTGACCCGCGGCTGGCAGGAGGCGGGGCTGCCGCGGGACTTCTGCAAGGGCGCGCTGCTCTTGAGCGGCATGTACGACCTCGCGCCGGTCGCGCTGTCGAAGCGTTCGGCATACGTAAAGTTCACGCCGGCGATGGTCGAGAAGCTTTCCGGCGGCCGGTACATCGCCGCGCTGCACACGCCGCTCGTTCTCGCCTACGGCACCTGCGAGACACCGGAGTTCCAGCGCCAGACCCGCGACTTTGCGGCGGCGGTGAAGGCCGCCGGCAAGCCGGTCGAGCTGCTGGTCGGCGAGGCCTACAACCACTTTGAATTGCTGGAGACGCTCGCCAATCCTTACGGGCTCACCGGCCGGGCGATGCTGCAGCAGATGGGGCTCGCGGGCGCGTAGGCACCAAAGGCAACCGTGCCAGACGGGCGCGCCGTCGCTTCAAATGACAAAGCAGAGTGCCGTTGCCGAGATGTCCTATCGCGCCCGATTGAGGACCTTCGCGGCGGGCATGGTGCGCCGGCCCGCATAAATCGACTGAACGGCGCTCGGCTCATTCGCGGTGCTGCTGGCGGCACGGCTCCGCGGTTTTTTGCGTCTGCGCCGCGGGGTTGACCTCTCCGTCTTGTTCGTTATTTGTTCCCTAGTCCTGCTTGTTGAGGGGCGCCATCCGGATAGCGCCATTGGCAAGAAGCAGGAGCGGCGCCTGCGCGCTCGGCTCGCTGGCCGGGCTCTCGGGGCGCCTCGGACCCCGCGCTACGGGCACTAAGACCCGTGCGCAGGGAGCTCTGCTGGACGACCGGGTGAACGCGCCAGTGACCCGGGCAGGAAAGCGCGGCCCGAGGTGTGTGAGGCGCGGCCTCACGAAAACGCCGTGGTGGAGCGCCGAAAGGCGAGGGGACCCGATCACAAGGGACCTCGAACACGCTTCGCACGCGTGTTCTCCGGGCCGCACGCAACGGCCCTTAAGGGGGCTCACAACCCCCTGCGCCTTTCGGTGCTCCGCGCCCCTCGTTAGAGGGCGAGCAACGAGACGGCACTTCGCAAAGCCCGGGCAAGCACGCCGCGGCAACGAGTGACTGCGCCCCGCGACCGCTCAGGATCAACCGCCGACACGATGGCTCGCGGCAGGCAGAATTTTTCCGATGGGCAGACCCGCGACAACGTTTTGACGCTTGATGCACAATTGGTCCCGTGGCTGCGCTATGGTCGCGCAACGTCCAGCGCAGTTTCTGAAATAAGAGGTCTCGCATGAACCCTCCCGCCCAAGCCCATGCCCAAGCCCATGCCCAAGCCCACGCTCAAGCCGCCCGAGCCCAGGGCCCGCTGGTCTGGCTCGACATGGACCAGAAGGCGCTGGACGACGCCTACGACCAGGCGGTCTATGCGCCGAACCGCGACCAGGTGCACAAGCGCAACCAGTTCAACAGCGACCGCGTGCGCGCGCGGCTCGGCGCGCCGAAGCGCCTCGCTTACGGCGCGGCCGAGGTCGAGAAGCTCGACCTGTTCGCGACCGGCAAGCCCAACGCGCCGATCAGCATCTTCATCCATGGCGGCGCCTGGCGCTCGCGCCCGGTGAAGGACTATGCGTTCCTGGCCGAGATGGTTGTCCGCGCCGGCGGGCACTGGATCGGGCTCGACTTCGACGGCGTCGAGGGGACCAAAGGCAATCTCCTGCCGATGGCCGATCAGGTGCGCCGCGCGGTGGCCTTCGTCTACAACAACGCGAAAAGCTTCGGCGGCGATCCGGAGCGCATTTACATCACCAGCCAGTCGTCCGGCGCGCATCTCGGCGGCAACGTCGTCACCACCGACTGGGCGCAATACGGCGTGCCGGCGAACGTGGTGAAGGGCGCGCTGCTCTGCTCCGGCATGTACGACCTCAAGCCGGTGCGGCTGTCGAAGCGCTCCGAATACGTCGCCTTCACCGACGAGGTCGAGGAGAAGCTCTCCTCGCAGCGCCATCTCGACCGGCTCAACTGCCCCCTGATCGTCACCTACGGCACCTACGAGACGCCGGAATTCCAGCGGCAGAACCGCGAGTTTGCCGCGGCGGTGAAGGCCGCGGGCAAGCCGGTCACGCTGATCGTCGCCGAGGGCTACAACCACTTCGAGATGACCGAGATGCTCGGCAATCCGCTGAGCGTGGTCGGCAGCGCGATCCTGGAGCAGATGAAGCTTTAGCGAACGGCGGGGGGCGGCGATGGACATGACGCGGCGGACGGTGCTGGCGGCAAGCGGCGCGGCGGTCGCCGCGGGGCAAGGGCAAACGCAGGCGCAACAGGCGCAACGCGAGAAGGGCCCGCTGGTCTGGATGAACATGGACCAGAAGGAGCTCGACGACGCCTACGACCAGTCGGTCTATGCGCCGAACCAGCCGCAGCTCGGCAAGCGCCGCAGCGCCAACAGCGAGATCGTGCGAAAGCGCCTGGGCGAGCCCAGGCGCTTCGCCTATGGCCCGACGCCGATCGAAAGCATGGAGGTGTGGACCACCGCCAGGCCGAACGCGCCGGTGATGGTGTTCGTGCATGGCGGCGCATGGCGCGTCGGCCTTGCCAAGGAGCATTGCTACGCCGCCGAGCTCTATGTGAACGCCGGCGCGCATTACGCCGTGCTCGACTTCATCAATGTCGATCAGGCCGGCGGCGACCTGATGCCGATGGCCGAGCAGATCCGGCGCGCCATCGCCTGGATCGGCAAGAACGCGGCAAGCTTCGGCGGCGATCCGGGCCGCGTCCACGTGTCCGGCCATTCGTCCGGCGCGCATCTGGCGGGTGTGACGCTGGTCACCGATTGGGCTCAATTCGGCGCGCCGGCCGACATCCTCAAGGGTGCGGTGCTGTGCTCGGGCATGTATGACCTGAAGCCCGCGCGGCTGTCGAAGCGCGGCGCCTATGTGAAGTTCACCGATGCGATGGAGGACGCGCTGTCGACGCAGCGGCACCTCGCCCGCATCGACTGCCCGGTGGTCGTCGCCTACGGCACCTATGAGACCCCGGAATTCCAGCGCCAGTCGCGCGACTTTGCCGCGGCGCTCAAGGCCGCGGGCAAGCCGGTCACGCTCCTGGTCGGCGAGGGCTACAACCACTTCGAAATGCCGGAGACCTTTGCGAGCCCCTACGGCCTCCTCGGCCGCGCGGTGCTGGAGCAGATGAAGCTTGCGTGATGAAGTGAAGCTCGCCTGACGGCCAGGGACAGGGAGAGGGATCATGACGTCGTCGAAAATTTTCAACGGACTGTCGCGACGGGGGCTGATCGCCGGGGCGGCCGCCATGACCGGCGGCGCCGCGCTCGCCCAGAACGCGCCCGCGCCGCGGGCGAAGGGGCCGCTGGTCTGGATGAACATGGACCAGAAGGAGCTCGACGACGCCTACGACCAGGCGGTTTACGCGCCGAACCGGGCCACGGTGCTGAAGCGCTGCGTCCGCAACAGCGAGCTCGCCCGCGAGCGGCTCGGCGCACCCAGGCGCTTCGCTTACGGGCCGACTGCGATCGAAGGGCTCGACGTGTTTCCCGCAAGAACGCCGAATGCGCCGATCATGCTGTTCGTGCACGGCGGTGCCTGGCGCGCGGGGCTTGCCTCGCAGTACCACTATCCGGCCGAAATGTTCGTCAATGCCGGCGCGCATTACGTCGTGATCGATTTCGCCAATGTGGGCGATGTCGGCGGCAGCCTCCTTGTGATGGCCGACCAGATCCGCCGCGCCGTGGCATGGACCTACAAGAACGCTGCAAGCTTCGGCGGCGATCCCGAGCGGCTTTATATCTCCGGCCATTCGTCGGGCGGGCACTGGGCGGGCGTGCTGCTCACCACCGACTGGCAGAAGGACTACGGCGTTCCGGCCAACTGCATCAAGGGCGGCGTGTGCGGCAGCGGCATGTTCGACCTCAAGCCGGTCCGGCTTTCGGCGCGCTCGAATTACGTGAAGTTCACCGACGAGATGGAAGAGAAGCTCAGCTCGCAGCGCCATCTCGACAAGCTCGTGGCGCCGGTCGCCGTCGTCTACGGCACCGACGAGACGCCCGAGTTCCAGCGCCAGAGCCGCGATTTCGCCGCGGCGGTGAAGGCCGCAGGCAAGCCGGTCACGCTCTCGGTGATGGAGGGCTACAACCACTTCGAGGTGATGGAGCAGCTCGACAATCCGTACAGCCTGTTCGGCCGTGCGGCGCTTGAAATCATGAAACTGCGCCCGGCCTAACGGGCGTTCGTTCGGTGGACGGGGGAACGGGCATGGGAGTGGGGAACGGCTTCGGCCGGAGGGCATTTCTTGCGGGCGGCGCGGCGCTCGCACTGGCGGGCGGCGCGCGGGCGCACGGCCTTCCATCGGGACAAGGCTTTCCGTCGGGACCGGTGAAGCTTTCGGTCGCGGTCGGGCCGGGCTCGAGCCCCGACGTGCTGCTGCGGATCGTCGCCGAGCATCTGTCGCAGCTCTGGGGCCAGCAGGCGATCGTCATCAACCAGCCGGGCGGGGCGGGCGCGGCGGCGATCCGCGCGGTCGCGGCAACCCCGCCCGACGGTCACGCGCTTTACATGGCGCTGGCATCGAACTTCATCGCGCTGCCGGAGCTGCAGGCAGGTTTCCCGGTCGACGTGGTGCGCGACTATGTGCCGATCGGCTATGTCGGCGAGCACCCGATGGTGATCGCGGCAAGCGCAGAGCTCGGCGTCAACACGCTGCCGGAGCTGGTCGCCTTGGCGAAAAAGCGCAAGGGCGAGCTGAACGTCGCCGCGGGAAACCGCGGCAGCATCCTGCATCTCACCGCCGAATGGTTCCGCCTGGCCGGCGGCGTCGACGTGACGCTGCTGCATTACCCCGCGGCCTCGCAGGCCATCGCCGACGTGCTCGGCGGCCGCGTGCATATCATGGTCGACGCGATCACCAGCATGAAGGGCGCGATCCAGAGCGGCAAGATCAGGCCGCTCGCGGTCGCTTCGCGGCAGCGGCTCTACAATTTCCCCGATCTGCCGGTGGTGGCCGACACCTTCAAGGGCTTCGAGGCGATGGGCTGGTTTGCGCTGATGGCGCCGCCCGGCACGCCCGCGCCGCTGGCGCGCAAGATCAGCGACGATCTGCGCACCGTGCTGGGGAAGCCTGAGCTGAAGAAGCGGTTCGAGGACCTCGGCACCTATATCCGCCCGAGCACGCCGGAGGAGCTGACCGCGTTCATCCGCGAGCAGCAGGCGATCTGGCGGCCGGTGATTGCGGAGACGGCGAAAAAGATCAACTAAGCTGTAACCGGAGGGCGACATGGGACTGCGCAGCGTGCGATCCGTTCTTGCGCTGTTGAGCGTGTTGGCGCTCTCCGCCATGTCCTCCGACGCGCGGGCACAGGGCTTGCCGTCCGGGCCGCTGAAGATCGTTACTTCGGTCGGCGCGGGGGCTGCTCCCGACGTGATCACCCGCCTCGTGGCCGAGCATCTCACCCGGCTCTGGGGCCACCAGGTCATCGTGATCAACCAGCCCGGCGGGGCCGGGGCGGTGGCGATCAAGGCGGTCTCGTCCGCTCCGTCCGACGGCTCGACGCTGTATATGGCGCTGGCGACCAACTTCATTGCGCTGCCCGAGCTGCAGAAGAATTTTCCGGTCGATGTGCTGCACGACTTCGCGCCGGTCGGTTTCATCGGCGAGCAGCCGATCATGATCGGGGCGGCGCCGTCGCTCGGCATCGGCACGCTGCCGGAGCTGATCGCGCTGCTCAAGCAGCGGCCGGGCGAGCTCAACATCGGCGGCGGCAACCGCGGCAGCATCCTGCATTTCACCGGCGAATGGCTGCGCAGCGCGAGCGGCACGAAGTTCACGCTGCTGCACTATGCCGGCGGCGCGCAGGCGCTGCCCGATCTGATGGGCGGCCGGCTGCAGGCCACGATCGACGCCATCGCCAGCATGCGCGGCGCCATCGATGGCGGCCAGGTCAGGCCGCTGGCGGTCACGGTGCTCAAGCGCCTCGACAACTTCCCGCAGGTGCCGACGGTGGCCGAAACGTTGCCCGGCTTCCAGTCCATGGGCTGGATGGCGCTGATGGCGCCGGCCGGCACGCCTGCGCCGGTCGTGAAGAAGATCAGTGACGATCTGCGGACGGTGCTGGCGAAGCCCGAGCTGAAGCAGCGTCTCGCGGACCTCGGCACCTATGTCCGCCCGACCACCCCCGAGGAGCTGACCGCGTTCATCCGCGAGCAGCAGGCGATCTGGCGGCCGGTGATCGCCGAGACGGCGAAGCAGATCAATTGAGCGGGATGGGGAAAAGGGCCGACATGAGACTGCCTGGGCTGCGATTCATTCTTGCGCTTCTCGCCGCGCTGGTCGCGTTCGTAGTTCCGTCGCACGCACAGGACGGCTATCCGAACCGGCCCATCACCATGATCGTGCCGTTTGCCGCGGGCGGCTCGACCGACGCGATCGGCCGGCTCGTCGCCGACGGACTGAGCCGGGTGATCGGACAGATGGTGGTGGTCGACAACCGCGGCGGGGCAGGGGGCTCGCGCGGCACCGCCGCGATCGCCAAGGCGGTGCCCGACGGCTACACCATCGGCATGGGCACGGCCTCGACGCTCGCGATCAATCCCGCGACCTACAAGAGCCTGCCGTTCGATGTTCTCGCCGACCTCGCGCCGATCGGCAACATCGCCGCGGTTCCCAACATCATGGCGCTGCATCCCGGCGTGCCCGCCGCCGACATCCGCGCCTTCATCGCGCTCGCGAAGTCGCAGCCGGGCAAGCTCGCCTATGCCTCGCCCGGCCATGGCTCGGTCGCGCATCTGCTCGGTGAGCAGTTCAAGCTCGCGACCGGCACCGACCTGCTGCATGTGCCCTACCGCGGCATGGGGCCGGCGCTGAACGACGCCGTCGGCGGGCAGGTGCAGGTGATCTTCGACAACCTGCCGACGTCGCTGGAGCTCGTGCGGTCCGGCAAGCTTCGCGCCATGGCGATCTCCGGCGAGAAGCGCGTCGCGGCGCTGCCGGACATTCCGACCTTCGGCGAGGCCGGTGTCGAGGACGCGAACTGGATGGCGTTCTTCGGGCTGGTCGCGCCCAAGGACACGCCCGCCCCGATCGTGCAGCGGCTCAATGCCGAGCTGGTCCGCGTGCTGACGATCCCGGAGATCCGCGACAAGCTTGCGGCGCAGCAGGCGATCGTCGTCGGCAATTCGCCCGACGCTTTCAGGGCGGAGATCGCGCGCGAGATTGCGCGCTTCAAACGCGCGGTGGCGGCCGCCAGGATCGAGGTGAACTGACCGCGCGCTTGCGATTATTGCTCGGGTCGAGGCGCGGCCGGGCTGCTTTTGGGTGTGATGCGCTTAATGATCTTCTCGCGAACCACGGGATTGTTCTGCGCCACCTCCAGGATCGAGGAGTACTCCGCGACCGAAAGGCCCTGATCGGTGACGGCCTTCTCCATCGCGTTGTTGCCCTCGTCGGCGAGCCGCTCCTGCTCGGCCGGCGAGGCTTCCTTGCTGATCCGCTGCTGATACTCCTGCTTGAGGCTGGCCATCCGCTCGATCGCCGCGGCGGCCGCATCGAGCTTTTGGTCCGGAATGTTCTCGGCCTGAGCGGCGGCAGCCGGCGCCTGCGGCTTGGTCTGTGCGTTCGCTGCCGGAACCGGGTGCAGCCAGGCGGCCATGGCGAGCCCGGCCGCGAGTTGCGCTGCCAAGAGCCGCGCAGGGAGCCGTTGCGAGTGTCGTGTAACAGACAGTTGCGTGGAAGTTCGCGTCGAACGCCGGTGCATCGGCTGTCGCATGTCCTTTCGTCTCCTGACTGCGGTCGCCCGTGGAAGACGGGCAACTTCACGCGACCTAAGCACGTTCTCGCAATTCGCTTCCGGCTTGTTTGGCCATCTGGCATGTCGAAACGACATGCCGTCCATCGCTCGGCCATTGTCGTGACGGTTGCATGGCGGCGGCGTGGCTATCGATTGCGCAACTGTGCAGCGTTACCGCTGGTGGCGGCCGCGCGACCGCAGTCCGCCACGGCGCGACCATGAAGAATCTCGCGGCAGCGCCGCGGCCCGATCGAGATGGATCAAGCCCCGGCGCGGGGCCGGGGCTTGATGACGCGTCGCGCGTCCTATTCGCAGGACCTGCAGGGCGGGAAGTCGCGGCTGTAGAGCGGCTGCTTGAGGAACGCCTGCTTGTCGTAGTTCCAGAACTGGCTGACGTTGGGATAGGTCTTGATGACCGTGTTCCAGAGCTCGTCCTTGTCGTAGCCGAACATCTTCTTTTTCTCGACCTTCTTGATGTAGATGTTGTTGACGGCGGTCTGCCGGTCGTCGAGCGACACCGGCCCGCGCACCGCGTCGAGCTTGATGCCGGTCATGATCTTGATGAATTCGAGCGGTCCGGGATATTTGCCGTTCGTCTGCTTCAGCACCTCGTCGATCCACTGCGCGGTGGTGTAATTCGCCTCCGAATAATACGACGGCACCTTGCCGTATCTGGTGCGGTACTTCTTGACGAACTCGGCGTTCTTCGGCGTGTCGAGGGCTGCGCTGTACATGAACGACGACACGTCGCCGATCACCTCGTCGCCCATCGACGGCAGGATGAACTCGTCATAGTTGGTGCCGCCGCCGATGATCGGCTTCTTGTATCCGGCCGCGCGCAGTTGCTTGGGGAATTGCAGCGACATCGGCCCGACCATCAGGGCGAAGATCGCGTCGATGTCGGACTTGATGGTGGGGATATAGGGCCCGAAATCCTTGGTGCCGATCGGCGGCCAGATCCTTTGCACGATCTTGCCGCCGCAGTCCTCGAACACCTTCTGGAAGCCGCCCGCGGTCTCGTGGCCGAACGCATAGTCCGCGGCGATGATGGCGATGCGCCTGTAGCCCTGCTCGCAGGCCCATTGCCCGAGCGGGTGCGCGGGCTGCGACGGCACGAAGGTCGGCCGGACCATGTAGGGATACTTGTCGAAGTCGCGCTGGCCGAGATCGTCGGCGGTGGCGATCGAGCCGATGTAGAGCATCTTCTCGCGCGTGGCGACCGGCGCCAGCGCGTAGCCGGTGGTCGCGAGCACGCCGCCGACCAGCATGTGCACCTTGTCGGACAGGATCAGCTTGTTGGCCTTGGTGACGCCGGTGTCCGGCCGGCCCTGGTCGTCCTCGACGATCAGCGTGACCTTGGCGCCGCCGAGCATCCCCTTGTGCTCGTCGAGATACATCTGCAGGCCGTTCTGCATGTCGGTGCCGAGCTGGGCGAAGATGCCGGTCTTCGGCGCGATGAAGCCGATGCGCAGCTCGTCCTGGGCGAGGGCCGGCGCGGCAAAGCATGCGGCGCTCGCGAGCGCCGCGCCGAGGATGAACGGCGTGCGCATTCTGGCATTGCTCATGATGCAGTCCTCCCGGACGTTGAAGGCCGCCAGCCCTTCGTGCGTGACCGGTCGAAGCCGTTGCGATGCTGTTCGCGCGTGGCAACGCTAGCACTGTCCGGTGCGCAGGAGGAGGGCCGCGCGCGGGCAATAGCCCAAGCGCGGCATTGCCCACCGGCCTTTGCTGTTGTGAGCGGCACGTCGACCGCGAACGCGGGACCAACCCGGTGAGCGCCAGCAGTCCCATCGCCGGAAACGTCAGCCCCGGCATCGCCCGCGTCACGGCAATGCCAGCACCACGCCGAACAGGAACATCCCGGCGATGCCGAACATCAGCACCTCCGCTGAAGGCGCCAGCGGCAGCAAAAGGGTGCAGAGCGTCATCTCACGGCAATGGCCAGGACGCCTGCGGCAAAGATACGGATCGGGGTGGAACCGGGCTGAGCCATCGCCGTTGGTCGGGCGGCGCGGGCGCGGGGTTCGACCGCCTCGGTCAGGTCCGGGATCCGGCTGCGGTTTTTGCCTGACGGCCGTTGCCCGCCGGCCCGCGCCGGGATTAGGCTATCCGCAACTTCGGCGAGCAGCCGCCATACGGCTGCCGGACGCCATGCCTGGGGAGGCGCACCATGAAGACAGCCTTTCGAAGTGTGTTTGCCGCGGCCTTCGCCGCGCTAATGACATTCATTGCGCCCGCGACCGCGCAGCAGGTCGCGATCGACAATGACGACATCGGCGGCGTGGTGCGGGGTCCAAGCGGGCCCGAAGCCGGCGTCTGGGTGATCGCGGAAACCCGCGAGCTTCCAGTGCGCTTCATCCGCATCGTCGTCACCGACGATCAGGGCCGCTACGTCATTCCCGACCTGCCGAAGGCCAACTACGACATCTGGGTGCGCGGCTATGGCCTCGTCGACTCGCCGAAGGTGAAAAGCGAGCCCGGCAAGCAGCTCAATCTCACCGCGGTGCCGGCGCCGAACGAAACCGAGGCCGCGCAGTATTACCCGGCGATCTACTGGTACGCGATGATGAAGCTGCCGGACGCGGCGTTCTTCGGCAGCAAGGACGCGCCGCCGAAGATGAAGATGACCGACTACCTCAACGGCATGAAGAACAACGGCTGCGTCGGCTGCCACCAGCTCGGCCAGCTCTCGACCCGCACCATCCCCGAATTCCACCTCAAGGGCACGAACAACCACGAAGAGGCGTGGGTCAAGCGCGTCCAGGCGGGGCAGGCCGGCGAGAACATGGTCAACATCATCGCCGGCCAGCTTGGCGGCGTGCCGTTCAAGCATCTCGGCGAATGGACCGAGCGCGTGGCGAAGGGCGAGCTGCCGTCCGTCAAGCCCGATCGCCCGCAGGGCGTCGAGCGCAACATCGTCGTCACCTTGCGCGACTGGCACAACGACAAGCAGTACCTGCACGACCTGATCGCCAGCGACCGCCGCTATCCGACGGTCAACGCCTACGGCCCGCTGTACGGGCAGTGCGAGCACGCCTGCGACGACATGCCGATCCTCGATCCGGTGAAGAACGTCGCGTCGAACTTCGTGCTGCCGACCACGCCGGACATGCCGCTGGCGCTCGGCCCCGGCAACGCCGGCTCGATCAAGATCCTCGGGCCGTCGGCCTATTGGGGCGAGGAGAACATCTGGGACAGCCGGGCGAACAACCACAACTCGATGTTCGACCGCAAGGGTCGGCTCTGGCTCGCGGCCACCGGCCACAAGCCGGAGAACCCGGACTTCTGCAAGAAGGGCTCGAGCCATCCGTCGGCCGTCGAGTTTCCGCTCGACCGCACCAACCGCCGGGTGACGATGTACGACCCCAAGACCGGCAAGTACACCGCCTACCAGACCTGCTTCGGCTCGCATCATCTGCAGTTCGGCTACGACGCCAACGAGACGCTGTGGATGTCGACCGGCGGTGGCGGCGGCAATGTCGGCTGGATCAACACCAGGATGCTCGACGAGACCGGCGACATTGAAAAGTCGCAGGGCTGGACCTCGCTCATCCTCGACACCAACGGCAACGGCCAGCGCGACGAGTACACCGAGCCGGGCAAGCCGCAGGAGCCGGGCAAGGACATGCGGATCGGCCCGACCTTCTACGCGGTGATGCCGAGCCCGGCCGACGGCTCGGTCTGGGGCACGATCCGCGGCAATCCCGGCGCGATCCTGCGCGTCGATCCGGGCAAGAACCCGCACCGGGCGCTGGCCGAGATGTACAACGTGCCGCTGCCGGGCTTCGGCCCGCGCGGCGGCGACATCGACAAGCAGGGCCGCGTCTGGGTGTCGCTTGCGAGCGGCCACATGGGCGTGTTCGACCGCCGTCTCTGCAAGGGCCCGCTCAACGGCCCGAACGCGACCGGCGACCATTGCCCGGAGGGCTGGGCGTTCTATCAGTATCCCGGCCCGGGCTTCAAAGGCATCGGCGAGAACTCGGCGGAGTCGAGCTACTACTCGTGGGTCGACCAGCACAACACCTTCGGGCTCGGCGACGATATCCCGATGTCGACCGCAAACCTGATGGACGGTCTCGTCGCGCTGAAGGACGGCAAGATGATCTCGATCCGTGTGCCGTATCCGCTCGGCTTCTACGCCAAGGGCTTCGACGGCCGCATCGACGATCCGAACGCCGGCTGGAAGGGCCGGGGGCTCTGGGCCGCGAACGGCGACCGCACGCCCTGGCTCATCGAAGGCGGCAAGGGCACCAAGCCGCTCGCCGCTCACTTCCAGCTTCGCCCCGACCCGTTGGCGAAGTAGTTCTCACCGTCGTCATTCCGGGGCGCTCGCGAAGCGAGCGAACCCGGAATCCAGTCGGGAAGGCGGTGTGCGGCTCTGGATTCCGGGTTCGCGCCTGCGGCGCGCCCCGGAATGACGCCGGAGAAGCGACACCCGCTACTTCGGCTGCTGCAGATTGAGCTTCTTCACCGCCTGCTCATAGCGTGCCATGTCCTCCTTGATGAACGCCGCGTAGCTTGCGGTACCGTTCTCCTCCATGACCATGCCGAGCTGCGCCATGCGCGTGGCCATCGCGGGTTCCCGGATCACCTTTGCCGTCTCGGCCTGAAGCCGCGCGACGATCTTCGGCGAGGTGCCCGCCGGCGCCTGCAGCCCCATCATGGTGGCGACGTTGAAGCCTTTGACGCCGAGCTCGTCGCAGGTCGAAATCTGCGGCGTCGAGGGCGAGCGTTGCAGCGTCGAAACGCAGAGCCCGCGCAGCCTTCCCGCCGCGATCAGCTCCATCACGTTCGGAATGCCGGACCAGCCGGCCGCAATCTCGCCGGCGAGGACGCCGTTCACCATTGCCGAGCCGCCGCGATAGGGCACATGCAGGAGATCGATGCCGGCCCGTTCGGCGAAGATCGCGAAGGTCAGGTGGTGGATCGAGCCCGCGCCGGCCGAGCCGTAGCTCATCTTGCCGGGCTGTTTCTTGGCGAGCGCGACGAACTCGTCGAGCGTCTTCGCGGGGACGTCGGGATGAACCACCAGGATCGTCGGCAGCGTCACCAGCGCGGTAACCGGCATGAAATCCTTGATCGGATCGTAGCCGACGTTCGGGTTGAGCGCCGGATTGATCGCGAGCGCGCCGGAATCGCCGAACATCAGCACGTGGCCGTCGGGCGCCGCTTTTGAAACGAGGTTCGCCGCGACCACACCTCCTGCGCCCGGCATGTTCTCAACCACAAAGGGCTTGCCGAAAGCGTTGGCATATTTGTCGGCCAGAAGCCGCGCCATCACGTCGGGATTGCCGCCGGGGCCTGCCGCCGCGATCAGCCGGACCGGGCGCGTCGGCCAGGCTTCGTACCGAGCGTCGTCTTGCGCGGCAGCAGGCTTGGCGACGCCGAAAGCCAATGCCGCGACGAGCGCCGCGATCGTCAAAGTCTTCATCGTGTTGCTCTCCCCGAAACTTAAGCGGTGCCCCAGATGTCTTTCGCCAATTCCACCACCAGTCTCAGCTTTTGCTCCTGCACCTCCGGCGAAATGGGGTTTCCGGTGTCGACGCTGGCGAAGCCGCATTGCGGGCTGATCGCGAGATTGGCGAGATCGAGATAGCGCGTGGCGTCGTCGATGCGCCGCCGCATCTCGTCCTTGCGCTCCATCACCGGAGTCTTGGTCGAGACGATGCCGAGCACGGCGGTCTTGTGCTTGGGCACCAGCCGCAGCGGCGTGAACGTGCCGGCGCGCGGCGAATCGTATTCGAGGAAGTAGAACGGGATGCTCAGCGCGTTGAACAGCCGGTCGGCGACGTCGTCGTAGCTTCCCTCCGAGTGCCACTGGCCGCCGCGGTTGCCGCGGCAGAGGTGCATGCCGATGTGCATGCCGGCCGGCGCGCCCTTCAGCACGCGGTTGGTGACGGCGATGTATTTGTCGATCAGCGCGCTCCAGTCGTCGCCGCGCGCCTTCAGCCACTGCTGCACCTCGGGATCGCCGAACTTGGCGAACGCCGTCTCGTCGATCTGCACGTAGCGGCAGCCGGCCTTGCTCAGCGCGTCGAGCTCGTGGCCGAACGCTGCGACCGTGTCGTCCCAGAACTGGTCGAGGTCCTGGTAGGCGCCGGCCAGCACCGCGGCGTCGCCGCCGCGGAAGTGCAGCGCGCAGGGGCCGGGAATGGTGATCTTCGGCAAGAGGCCGGTGTTGGCACGGATGAACGCGAAATCCGGCACGTTGATCGGATGCGTCCAGCGCACGCGGCTCCCGATCATCGCGACCGGCTGGGCGACGCGCTTGCCGGCGTTGCCGCCTTTGGCGTCCTCGCCGTCGACGGTGTCGATGCTGAGCTCGCCGAGCTGGCGATAGAAGAAGCTGTGATAGGAGCGGCGGCGGAACTCGCCGTCGGTCGCGAATTTGAGCCCGACCCGCTCCTGCAACTTGAGCGCGCCCTTGATCGCGTCGTCCTCGGCTTTGGTCAGCTCGGCCTGGCTGATCTCGCCGCGCGCAAACTTCGCGCGCTGCTCGAGCAGCGCCGTCGGGCGCAACAGGCTGCCGATCTGCTCGGCGCGAAACGGCGGGTTGGTTTGCGACAGCATCGTTTCCTCCGCGGCGTGTTTTCGCGGAGCGTAGTCCGCACGTGGTTGCGGAGCAACATGATGCAGTGCGACTCTTTTTGGTTCAGCGAATCGGGCGTAGCGTGCGCGCGCCGGGTGGGATGCCGCCCGCACGCAAAATAACAAGGAGGGAATGCCATGCAACTTCCCCGCCGCGGTTTCCTGCGTCTTGCCGCGTCGGCGGCCGCGCTTCCGGTCGTCCCGCGCGTCGCCGCAGCGCAACCCTATCCATCGCGGCCGGTGCGCCTCGTCGCGGGTTTTCCCGGCGGCAGCGCGCCCGATCTTGTGGCGCGGCTGCTCGGGCAATGGCTGTCGGACAGTCTCGGCCAGCCGTTCGTGATCGAGAACCGCCCCGGCGCCGCGAGCAACATCGCAACCGAAGCCGTGGTGCGCTCTGCGCCGGACGGCCACACGCTGCAGATGACGGTTCTGACCAACGTCTTCAACACCGCGCTCTACACCAACCTCAATTTCGTGTTCGCCGACCACATCACCCACATCGCCGGCGTCGCCAACGCGCCGTATGTGATCATCGTCCCGCCGTCGTTTGCGGCGAGGACCGTTTCGGAGTTCGTCGCCTACGCCAAGGCCAACCCGGGCAAGATCAACTTCGCCTCGGGCGGCAGGGGCTCGTCGACCCACATCTTC
Source organism: Xanthobacteraceae bacterium (assembly GCA_019746355.1). The sequence goes on from JAIESC010000227.1 coordinate 25,396, forward strand.
GGCGAGTTGTTCAGGACCATGGCCGGCGTCGATCTGGTGCACGTGCCGTATCGCGCAAACTACATGCCCGACCTGCTGTCCAATCAGGTGCAACTGGCGATCAACCCGATCCCTCAGGCGCTTTCGCTCATTCGCGACGGCAAGCTCACGGTGCTGGCGGTGACCACCAAACAACGCCTTGCGACGCTGTCGGACATTCCGACCGCGGCCGAATCCGTTCCGGGCTACGAGGCGATCGGCTGGTACGGGCTCGGCGGGCCCAAGGGCATGCCCGCCGACATCGTTGCGACGCTCAATGCCGCGACCAACAAGGCGCTGGCCGACCCGAAGTTCAAGGCGCGGCTCGCCGACTTGGGCATCGAGCCGATGCCGATGACGCCCGGTGAGTTCGTGACGTTCATCGGCAGCGAGACCGCCAAATGGACCAAGGTGATTAAGGCGGCCGGTGTTGTGCTGGAGTGAGCGCGGCGGCGCTCTAAGAGAGATAGCGGAGCCAGCGCTCGCGGCGCAGATCGGCTTCGCGGTTTCGCTGCGCGACCATGGCCGTGTCGTCCGCAAGCGATTCGACAAAAAAGTTCACGATGGCACGCCAGAGCTTTCGCATTTGAATCTCATACCTGATTCTTGCGGAAACCAACTCCCGGGTGAAACGTCCGGTTCCCGGCGCCGCCGCACGGAACCCGGGGGCGTCCGCGCGGTTGTCGCGCTGTCGGAGGACAACATCAGGCGGACGCCATGCGAGCCTTTGCGTTTCTTGTCGCAATCCTTGTCGTGCTCTGGGCGGTCGATGCGGTCGTTTACAATGGACACTATGGTGGCCAGGTCTATGAAGGCATCCACAAGCAGGGCCAGAAACTCCGGGCTGAAGTGAAGCACCGGCTGAACACCGACAAGACCTGAACGGCTGTCGAATCAAAAGACCCCGGGCTTGCGACGGCGCCGAGGTCTTTGGCCTGGACAGGCGTGGTCGCAAGCACGGCATGTGTCCTGGCCTGCGCAATCAACGCCGGGTGAGCGGTTTGGTTCCCGCTTGCGGACGGGCGTTTCCGGTTCGGGGGCGCGGAGCCTACACTTCGCGACAAATTGCAGGAAAATGCGCGGTGGATTCGTCGCATTGTTTAACCGCGTCGGGGAGCCTCCGTTTACACGCCTCGGCCACATTCGCGGCCCTGCGTCCCAGGGGGCCATCGTTATGCACGCTCTTTCGCTCTTCGCACGCCTGTGCCGCTGCCTGCGCCAACTGCGCACCGCGGCAGGCGGCAATGTCACGACGACTTTTTCGATGTCCATCATTCCGGTGGTCGGATTCGTCGGCGCGGCCGTGGACTACAGCCACGCCAACTCCGTCAAGACTGCGATGCAGGCCGCGCTCGATTCGACGGCGCTGATGCTGTCGAAGTCGGCGCTGACGATGAACGAGCAGCAGATCCAGACCTCCGCCGATCAATACTTCAAGGCGCTGTTCAATCGTCCCGAAGCGAGCAGCGTGACGGTGAACGCCACCTACACCACGAGCGGCGGCAGCAAGATCGTCATCGGCGCCACCAGCAACGTCAAGACCGACTTCATGGGCCTGCTCGGCGTATCGCAGATGACGATCTCGGTCGGCACGCAGGTAAAATGGGGCAACACGCGGCTCCGCGTCGCGCTGGCCCTCGACACCACCGGTTCGATGGACAGCGACGGCAAGATCGAAGCGCTCAAGTCGGCGACCAAAAGCCTGCTGTCGCAGCTCAGATCGGCCGCGGTCAACAACGGCGACGTCTATGTCTCGATCATCCCGTTCAGCAAGGATGTCAACTTCGGCAGGACCGCCTACCAGCAGGACTGGATCCGCTGGGACCTGTGGGAGGAGAGGAACGGCTCTTGCAGCGACGACGACTACCGATCGAAGTCGTCGTGCACCAACCGCGGCAAGACCTGGACGGCCTCGAGCCGCAGCAACTGGAACGGCTGCATCACCGACCGCGACCAGAACTGGGACACCACGAACGCCGGGCCGGACATTGCCAACACAGTGACGCTGTTTCCGGCCGAGCAGTACGGCTCCTGTCCGGCACAGCTCATCGGGCTGACCTACGACTGGACCGCACTGAACGACAAGGTCGACGACCTCTACCCCTCCGGCAACACCAACCAGGGCATCGGCGTTGCATGGGCGTTCCAGTCGTTGACTGCGTCGCCGTTCACGATCCCGCCCAAAGACCCCAACTACAAATACAGCGATGTGATCATTCTGATGTCCGACGGTCTCAACACGCAGAACCGCTTCAGCACCAGCCAATGGTCGGTCGACGCGCGCGAGCTCACAACCTGCACCAATGCCAAAAACGCAGGCATCATCATCTACGCCGTGCAGGTCAACACCGGCGGTGATCCGACCCAGGACGTGATGCGCAACTGTGCAAGCTCGGCAGACAAGTTCACCGAGATCAAGAGGGCGAACCAGCTGGTGGCCGCGTTCAATTCGATCGGCACGGCGCTGTCCAATCTGCGGATCGCCGAGTAGCAGATGTGGCCCGCTGCGGCCGGCGCAGCCGTTTTCGGCGCGTTGTAATCCGCCCCGGTTGTTGCGACACTCCCGCCGTTTGCAACCGGAAGGCGGAGCGCAATGAAAGCGGCGTATATCGAGAAGAATGGCGGGCCCGAGGTCTTCAAGTACGGCGACCTGCCGGACCCGCAAGCGGGCGCGGGCGAGATCGTGGTGGACATCGTCGCCGCGACCGTCAACGGCGCCGACTGGAAGGTGCGCGACGGCGGCTACGGCAATTCGATGAAGTTTCCCTATGTGCTCGGCCGCGACTTCTCCGGCACGGTCGCGGCGGTGGGCGCGGGCGTGAGCGGTTTCAAGGTCGGTGACGAGGTGTTCGCGGTGCTGCCGCCCGGCCAGGAGGGCACTTACGCGGAGAAAGTCGCGATCAAGGCCGAATACGTGGCGAACAAGCCTGCGGGCCTCTCGCATGTGGATGCCGCGGCGCTGGCGCTCACCGGTCTGACCGCGATCAATTCGGTCGACGATACGCTGAAGCTCAAGCGCGGCGAGACCATCCTGATCCAGGGCGGCGCGGGTGGCGTCGCAAGCTTCGCCATCCAGTTCGCCAAGTCGATCGGCGCGCGCGTGATCTCGACCGCGAGCACGGCCAATGTCGATTACGTGCGCTCGCTCGGTACTGATCAGGTGATCGACTACAGCAAGGAGGATTTCACCAAGCTCGGTCAGGTGTGCGACGCGGTGTTCGAGACCGTCGGAGGGGACGTCGCGGCGAAATCCTACGACGTGCTCAAGCCCGGCGGCCGGGCGGCCTTCATCGCTTCGGGCCCGAAGGCCCCGGCGACCTCGCGAACCGACGTGCAGGGGCTGCGCCCGCCGGTGCCGCGCACGCGGGCGGCGATGGAGCGGATCGCGCAGCTCGCGGTGACCGGCGCGGTGAAGCCGCCGGAGGTGAAGCTGTTCAAGCTCGCCGACGCGGCCGAAACCCACCGCATCAGCCAGGGCCGGCACTTCCGCGGCAAGCTGGTGTTCAAGGTGAGGTGAGGGGGCCGCGCGTCGGCAAAATCAGCGCGCCGCGCGGCCGGACAAGCCCGAAGCCGCGCGTCGCCGCCGCAATGTCGCGCTCGGCGGCTCGCCGAAGGCTGCGCGGTACTGCGCGCTGAACCGGCCGAGGTGCGCGAACCCGTGCCGCATCGCGATCGCCGTGACATTGGCGTCCGGATCGGAGCGCAAAAGCTCGTCACGCACAAGCTGCAGCCGGACCTGCTGGAGATGGGCCCGAGGCGTGGTGTTGCGCCACTGGCGAAATCCCGTCTGCAGCGTCCGCAGGCTGATGCCGAGGTGCGCGGCCACGTGCGAAATCGTGATCGGGGCGCCGGCGTTGTCGTTGATGTACCGCTCCGCGCGGCGCACCACGCCCGGGACCAGCGCGCCGTCCTTCTCGGCCATTTCCTCGCTGTAGTTGTGCGGGTGGTGATGCAGCAGCAGGGTCAGCAGATATTCGTCGAAGGCGGCCTTCGCGGCTCCCGTGAGCGGCAGGCCGCCGTCTTCGCTGTTCCACAGGTATGCGAGCGTGCGCCGCCAGAGCTTCTCCAACTCGTCGGAGAACGGGCGGAGCGCAAAGCGCAGCGGCTCGTCAAGCGGGCGCCCGAGCCAGCGGGCGCACTGCGCCTCGAGCTTGTCGGTGTCCAGCCGGACCGAGCGCTGGACAAAGGCGCGGTCGAACCAGAGTTGGGTGTCGAACCCGGCCGAAAACGGCATGGTCTGGCCCTTGCCCCATTCCGCCGAACGGCGTTCCTGCGTGGTCGCGGCGGCGCCGCTCTCGCAGCCCATCATCAGAAACAGCCGGGAAAAGTTCTGCGCGTCGATCTTCACCGGCGCCGAGTAGGACAGGCTGACGAGCGGCTGGGATGTCGGGTGATTGATCTCGAGGAAGGCGTCGATTTCGCCGATCGGGCCCATCACCTCGACGCTGTGTGGGCAATAGACCCTGGAGACGGCGTCGATGGCTTCATCGAGGTTCCGAGTGTGCACGGGCGTCGCCTCCCATTCCCTACCACCGGCACCTGCTACCTAGGCACCATTGCTCCACGAAGGAAGTCCCCGCGCTGCCGCATTTTTTGGCGCAAATCGGATGATCTTGCGCAAAACGGCTATCGCCCTGTTTCTTCGGACCTATTCTAAACGAGCCGCGTTTTCCAAATGCACCGCTGTGCGCCATGGGGCGGTCATGGCGGCGGCCAGACGGCGGCCGGGTATTTGGCTACCCACTTCTTCGGATGCCCGGTGCCGCCCAATCGATTGGAGTGACGCATGACAGAGGGCGAAGCCGATGCCAGTCCTCATTCCCGACATCCGACGCGCCGCGAGGTCGTGGCCGGCGCCGCCGCGGTCCCGATTGCCATAAGCCTGCCCTCCGACGCCGCGGCCCAGCCGCGGGCGGGCAACGGCGCGTCATCCGCGGTTTCCGTGAACCTGACCGTGAACGGCACCCGTCATGCGCTCACGCTCGATCCGCGCACGACGCTGCTCGACCTGCTGCGCGAGCATCTCGACCTGACCGGCTCGAAGAAAGGCTGCGACCAGGGCCAATGCGGCGCCTGCACCGTGCTGATCGACGGCCGCCGCGTCGTCTCGTGCCTGACGCTCGCTGTCCTGACCGACGGCAAGAGCGTCACCACCGTCGAGGGACTGGCGAAGGACGGCAAGCTGCATCCGCTGCAGCAGGCGTTCATCGACCATGACGCCTTCCAATGCGGCTACTGTACCCCCGGCCAGATCTGCTCGGCCGCGGGCCTGATTGCCGAAGGCAAGGCCAAGAGCGCGGAGCAGATCCGCGAACTGATGAGCGGCAACATCTGCCGCTGCGGTGCCTACACCAACATTGTCGCGGCCATCCAGCAGGCGATGGGGCAGTCATGATCGGCTTCGAGTTTTCGCGCGCAAGCAACGTCGCCGACGCGGTGCGGCAGATGGCTGCGAGCCCCGGTGCGAAGTTCGTTGCCGGCGGCACCAATCTCGTGGACCTGATGAAGATGGACGTCGAGAAGCCGGCCAAGCTGATCGACGTCACGCGGCTTCCGCTCGACAAGGTCGAGGAAATCCCCGGTGGCGGGCTTCGCATCGGCGCGCTCGTGCGCAACACCGATCTCGCCTACCATCCGCAGATCGAGCGCCGCTACCCGATGCTGTCGAGTGCGCTGCTTGCCGGCGCCTCGCAGCAGTTGCGCAACATGGCGTCGGTCGGCGGCAATCTGCTGCAACGCACGCGCTGTGCTTACTTTTATGACATCGCGACCCCCTGCAACAAACGCGAGCCGGGCTCGGGTTGCTCCGCCATCGGCGGGGTCAATCGCATGAACGCCATCCTCGGCACCAGCGATGCCTGCATCGCCGTGCATCCGTCGGACATGTGCGTGGCGCTGACGGTGCTGGAGGCCAAGGTCTGCGTGACCGGACCCCGCGGCGAGCGCGAGATACCCTTTGCGGACTTTCACCGGTTGCCCGGCGATACGCCGCAGCGCGACACCAACCTCAACGCGGATGAGCTGATTACCGCAATCGAGCTCCCGACCAACGGCTTCAGCACCAACTACACCTACCTCAAGATCCGCGACCGGCTGTCCTACGCCTTCGCGCTGGTGTCCGTCGCGGTCGGCCTCGAGCTTGACGGCGGTAACATCCGCGAGGCGCGTTTCGCGCTCGGCGGCGTCGCCCACAAGCCCTGGCGCAAGGCGGAAGCCGAAGCGGCGCTCCGTGGCAAGCCGGCAGGCGAGGCGGCGTTTGCCGAGGCCGCCGATCTCGTGCTGCGCGGCGCCAAGGGCTTCGGCCACAACACGTTCAAGATCGATCTGGCGCGGCGGACCATCGTCCGCGCGCTGTCGCAGGCGGCGCGGGGCACCCCGCAGGTGCAGTCCAGCAAGAAGATCGCGTGAGCAAGACCATGGCAGCCTATATCGGAACCGCCACGTCCCGTGTCGACGGCGTTGCGAAGGTCACCGGCGCCGCAAAGTATGCCGCCGAGTTCAATGCGCCGGGCCTTGCCCACGCGAGCGTCGTCAGCGCGACGATCACCAAGGGCCGGATCACGAGGATCGACACCAGCGCGGCCAGCCGCGTCAAGGGCGTGCTCACCGTGCTGACGCACGAGAACCGTCCGCCCATGGCGGACAAGGACGAGTCCTGGAAGGACGAGGTGGCGCCGGACGGGTCGCCGTTCCGGCCGCTCTACGACAACAAGGTGATGTTCAACGGCCAGCCGGTCGCGCTGGTCGTTGCCGAGACGTCGGAGGCCGCGCGCCAGGCGGCGTCGCTGGTCAAGGTCGAATACGCGACCGAGCCGCACGTGACGGACATCCATCGCGCGCGCGACGCGGCGGTCCCGGTCAAGGCGCCGACAAGCCCGATGGAGGCTGCATTCGCGCCGCCGAAGCCACGCGGTGAGCCCGACCGGGCGCTGGCTCGAGCCGCGGTGCGTCACGAGGCCGAATACTTCGTTCCGATCGAGCATCACAACCCGATGGAACTCTACGCCTCGACGGTCGTCGTCGAGGGAGGCGGCAAGCTCACGGTCTACGACAAGACCCAGGGCGTGCAGAACGTGCACAAGTATCTCTGCGGCGTGTTCGGCATGAAGCCGGAGGACGTGCGGGTCATGTCGCCCTACATGGGCGGCGGCTTCGGCTCAGGGCTCCGCCCGCAGTTCCAGGTGGTGCTGGCGGTGCTCGCGGCGCGCGCATTGCAGCGCTCGGTGCGGCTCGTGCTGACGCGGCCGCAGATGTATCAGCTCGGCCATCGGCCGGCGATGATTCAGAAAATCGCGCTCGGCGCCAACGCCGGCGGAACGCTCGACGTGATCACCCACGATGCGGTGACCATCACCTCGCAATATGAGGACTTCCACCGGCAGGAGACCGGCTGGTCCGGTGCGCTCTACAAATCTCCGAATGCGGAGTACGCGCACCGGCTCGCCAGGCTCGATCTCGCGACCTCGTGCGACATGCGCGCGCCGAGCGCCGCCACCGCGCTGTTCGCGCTCGAGTCGGCGATGGACGAGCTTGCGGTCAAGCTCAAGGTCGACCCGCTCGAGCTTCGCCTCAAGTGCTATTCGGACCGCGACCAGAACGAGGACAAGCCGTTCGTGAGCAAGGCGCTGCGCGAATGCTACCGCGAGGGCGCCCAGGCGTTCGGCTGGGACAAGCGCAACCCCGAGCCGCGCTCGATGCGCGACGGCCAGGACCTCATCGGCTACGGCATGGCGACCGGCATCTGGGAGGCGCTGCAGGTGCCGATCACGGTCCGCATCGCGCTCTCCGCCAACGGCCATGCCGAGGTGGCGTGCGCCACCTCCGACATCGGCACCGGCACCTACACCATCATGGCGCAGGTCGCCGCCGACATGCTCGGCCTGCCGCTCGACAACATCAGCATCAAGCTCGGCGACTCGAGCCTGCCGCAATCGCCGGTCGAAGGCGGGTCGTGGATTGCCACCTCGGTGTCGAACGGCATCGTGACCACCGCGGGCGCGATCCGCGACGAGCTGCTGCGCATGGCGAAGCTGCTGCCGAGCTCGCCGCTCGCCGGCGCCGCGCCCGACGACGTGACGCTGGCCGATGGCAAGCTTGTGAGCAAGCGCGACGCCTCGCGCGGCGTGTCGATCGCCGATGCGATGCGGCAGGGCGCGGTGGACCGCATCGTGCAGGAGAAGACCACCAACCCCTCCGGCGACCACAGCCGCGCCAACAACACGCACGCCGCGCACTTCGTCGAGGTGAGGGTGGACGAGCAGCTCGGGGTCGTCCGCGTCACCCGCGCGGTCAGTGCGGTTGCGGCCGGCCGTATCCTCAACACCAAGACCGGCGGCAGCCAGATCCTCGGCAGCGTGGTCTGGGGCATCGGCATGGCGCTGCACGAGGAGACGCATGTCGATCACAGGATCGGCCGCATCATGAACGCCAACCTCGCCGAATATGCCGTGCCGGTGCACGCCGACATCCACGACATCAAGGTCATCTTCGTCGACGAGCCGGACGACAGCAATCCGCTCGGCCTCAAGGGGCTCGGCGAGATCGGCATCGTCGGCGTCGCGGCGGCGGTGGCCAACGCGGTGTATCACGCGACCGGCAAGCGGGTGCGCGAACTGCCGATCACGCTGGACAAGCTGAGCGCGTAAGCGCGCTTGCGATCGGCCCGCGTCGCGGGCGTGGCCGCCTTGCGCGCAGACAAGTCGGCAGCGCGCGAGGTCGCTGACGTCTGCACTTCCGGTGTTCCCGTGGGGTTGACTCCTGCTTCGCAGGCCCTATAAATGTTCCTGTTCTGTTCTTATGATGGTCGCCGTCGATCGCGGCGGCCGAAGCGGGAGCAGAATGCGGTGCCCGACAACCGGCATCGCGTTGGAGCGCCGGGAGGCGCCGGGCCCCTCGCAAGGGCCCCGCGCCCCGGGACCCCCACCCCCCTCAAAGCCTACGGGTCCCGGAATCTTGGCGCGGACCGGCCGATCGCAAGGCCGGTCGGGGAGCGATCATAAGCTCCCCGGCGCCTCTCGGCGCTCCAACCCCTCTTTTCGAGGGGAAGGAAAGCGTGTCCCCGCAGAGGCGGGGAAGGAATGCGGGCCGGCCCCGGGCCCGAAATGTCAAAGAACGGGGACGGCGAAGCGTTGGTTGAATGGAATGGCCTTCATGGCGCGGACCCGCAGCCTGCGGGATCAGGCCACCTGGCCCATCGCGTTCCGCCGCAACACCGTTCCCGGCACCGCCTCGGTGTGCTTTGCGTCCTGCACCACGACCGTGCCGTTGACGATCACGGTCGTTCTTGCGCCGGACGGAAACTGGTGCGGATCGGCGTAGGTCGCGCGGTCGCGGAAATCCGCCGGGTCGAAGATCGCGACGTCGGCGCGATAGCCCTCCTTCAGCAGCCCGCGGTCGGCAAAGTTCAGCGCCCGCGCCGTTGCCCCGGTCATCTTGTGGATCGCAAGCTCGAGCGGCAGCGTGCCGCGCTCGCGCACATAGTGGTGAATGATGCGTGGGAACGTGCCGTAGAAGCGCGGATGCGGCATGCCCTTGCCGACCTGGCCGTAGGGCGCGACGCAGTTGCCGTCGGAGCCGACCAGCGCCATCGGCGAGCCGACGACCGTCTCGATGTCGTCCTCGGAGATCGAGGTGACGAGGACGCGGGTCGCCGCCTGGTCGTCGACGAGATAGTCGCAGAGCGTGTCGAGGGGGTCCGCGCCGCGCTCGTTCGCCAGCGACAGGAGGGTGCGGCCGGAATACTGCGGCAGGTTCGGCGAGATCGAGATCTGCACGCAGTCCCACGAGGGGATGCGGCCCCAGTTGTTGAGCCCGTCGCGGGCGATGTCGGCGCGGATCTTGTCGCGCGTGCCTTGTTCCTTGAGCCGGGCCAGCATCGCCGGCACCCCGCCGGCCTGCACCCATTGCGGCAGCAGGTTCTTCAGCGGGTTCGAGCCCGCCGCATAAGGGTAGGCGTCGCAGTCGATGGCAAGCCCGCGCGCCTTGGCATCGGCGATCATCTGCAGCGCCGTTGCGGCCTTGCCCCAGTTGTTGGTGCCGGAGCACTTGAAGTGCACGATCTCCACATGCACGCGGCAGGCTTGGGCAAAGTCGATCGCCTCCTGCACGGCGTCGAGCACCTTGTCGGACTCGTCGCGCAGGTGGGTGAAGTAGGCGGCGTTGTGCGCTTTGAGCACGCGGCCGAGCGCGTGCATCTCGGCGGGCTTGGCATAGGAGCCCGGCGGCGTGAACAGGCCGGACGACAGGCCGAGCGCGCCCGCCTGCAGCCCCGCCTCGAGAAGCGCGATCATGTGATCGAACTCGGGCGCGGTCGGTTCGCGGTCGCTCATGCCCATGGTCATGAGGCGCAGCGTGTTGTGGCCGACCAGCATGCCGGCGTTCACCGAGGTCGCCGGAAACGTGTCGAGATAGTCGGGAAACGTCAGCTCGCGGAACGGCGTCCAGGGCGCCGACGGACTCAGGTAGTCCCTCAGCAGCTCCACCTTGCCGGGCAGGCAGGGCGCGACCGAGAAGCCGCAATGGCCGATGATCTCGGTGGTGACGCCCTGGCGCACCTTGCTCTCGGCCTTGGGATTGATCGGCAGCGTGAAGTCCGAATGGGTCTTGATGTCGATGAAGCCCGGCGCGACCGCGAGCCCCGTCGCATCGATGGTCCTGCCCGCGGGCTCGGCGATGTCTGATCCAATTTTGGCAAGGCGCCCGTCCTTGATCGCCACATCGGCCGGCACGCCCGGGGCTCCGCTGCCGTCATAGAGGAGGCCGCCGCGGATCAGGATGTCATGCACGCGAGACTCGCTTCAGGTTGGATGGGAGACGAAAAGCTGTGACAGGCGGCGAGGTTAGCCGGGCGATCGGCAAACTTAAACCCGCCTCAATGGGAGGGCACCAACCGAGGCGTTCGGCTGATCTGCGCGCACTGCATTTGGCCAAAGCGGGGCGGTTCTCGTCTGTGGTGAGCCATGATCCTTTATCTGACCGGCGCGGTTGCCCTGGCCACGATCGTGCTCGGCCTGAGCTGGGATTCGTCCCGGCTCATCGGCCGCCACGTCAACGCGATCTTCACCCGATTTCCGCGCGGCCGGGCCTTCGCCTTCGGCGCGCTGTTCGGCGTCTATGCAGGGCTGATGCCGGCCTTGATCGCGTATGCGGTCATGCGCCGGGAGTGGGCGGCTGAGCTTGTCGATGCGTCTTTCGCTTTGGCTTGCGGAATGGGCTGGGTCCGGGTCGGCGAGCGGCCCCGCGAGAGCAAGCAAGCGGCAGCGAATCAACGCAAAGGTCGCAGCAGCTGATCGACAAAGACGGGGACGTAATGAAAAGCAAGAGGCCGCCAACTGAGCGGCTCTTGCTTCAGTGTCACCAGCCACGACGCCCGCGGTACGGCTTACATGCGCCGTCCTGCCAGGTGTAGTTGGGATTGCTGCACGAGATCGCGCCGTCGTTGCCCCTGACAGGGCGCACGACGTTCCCGCGGAAATTGGGGGCGTCGTACGAGCCAGGATCACGGTATCCATACCCGCGATATCCGCCGCCGTGCGCTGGCACGCAGCGGTAGCCGTTGTAGTACCAGCCGCGTCCGCAGCCGTCGCGAGCTTCCGCGGGTGAGACCGAAGCCGTCACTGCCGCAATCGCAGCAGCGGCGAGCAACAATAAAGAGAGGCGAGTCATTGTCGCGTTTCCTTTCCTTGGTCGCCCAATGGAACGCTAAGGGCCGCCAAATGAACGGTAACAAAATGCGGGTGCGACACTGCATCACTCCCCCGGAATTGGGAAATGACGCTCACAACAGGCCGCAAGGGGCAAAATCAGGCCAGTCCCCACTTTTTGGTACTGGCCGTAATAGGCCACCTCGCAGATTCAAAACAGGCCACTAAAATATCGGGGGATATCGAACGGAACGGGAACGAATTTGCGTGTCAAGTGTTTTTGTGGTAGTTATCACCGCTACCTACAACACTTGGCGTGCCCAATGCGAACGGCCAACCATATAGCCGAATGGATCGTTCGCTACAGTGCGGATGAACTCGGAGCGCCAGTGGACCCGATGTCCCTGGAGAAGCTCGTTTATTACGCTCAAGCGTTCTACTTGTCGTTGGAAGACGAGCCGCTTTTTGGGGATTCAATTGAGGCGTGGAAATGGGGTCCGGTAGTTCCCGACGTCTATCATCGATATCAGGCGTTCGGAGCTGACCCGATTGTTATGGCGAGCGATGCCGCCATCTCTTTGGGCCGCCAAGTAGCCGATTTTTTGGAACAGGTCGTTGATTTTTTCCGCCGCCATACGGCAGTCAATCTGTCCAAGGCTAGTCACCTAGAGACTCCGTGGCTGGATGCGAGCGCCACCAAAGACACCATCATCTCGCAAGCGGAGATGAAGGCATATTATCGCGGCTTAATGAATGAGGGTGAGGCAGCATTATCGCGGCACGAGTTGCTCGATTCTATTCCTGAACCGAGGTGGTCATCGTACTATGTGGCTGGAATTGCTGCGCGACGATTGACTTCGCATCCGTTCTATGTGGCATCGCTTGCAAAGACACTAGCAGAGCCAACACCGCGTGGGCCAGAACTACCGAGTAGTTTTTTTGCCCCGGTTAAAGGTCGAGACTTCATCGAATTCAGCCCTGATGAAGACCCGGACGATATTATCCGCGCCGCGCGCAATTCCTGATGCATGCCCAAGGTTCTCATTCATCGCTCACTGGTGGTGAGAATCGATCAGCACGGACTAAGCGCGGAATTAAAGGCTTTCGTAAAGGCTTGTTCTGAAGGGACGCATCCTCCGCGCATTTACAAACCGTCCGGTGTACAGCCTCCGTTCGCGCCCTACCAACTGCTAGACAGAGCCGGTCCCGGAATTTTGCACAGGGCGCTAAGTGGAATTTCTGCCTGACGGCAGGCACGCTGTGGCCTGCGAAT
>JAIESC010000077.1 GCA_019746355.1 Xanthobacteraceae bacterium
GTGCCGGCCGCTGCTGCTGCTGTGGCGCCGCCTGCCGCGGCGCCGGCGGGCGCTGCTGCGGATTTCCGGCCGGGGCCTGCTGTTGCGCCTGGGCGAGCGCGCTCGACGCCGCAATCGTCGCGGCGGAGGCCAGCGCGACAAACATTCTCTTGGCAGTCCGCGTTGTCGCGGACGCGTTCGCATGGGTCATCAGATAATCCCTCACTTACCCGCCGGGAGGTCCCCGGCGCCGGCCCGTACGGGCGCCCGCCGCCTGTCACGACGCCTCAAAAAAGGCAGGAGCGTGACGCTTGGCGGACCCTTGGCGACGGCCTGATTAGCCGAAATCCCCGCCGGGTTAAAGCCTTGTGGAAAGGTAGAAGCGGGTGACCGAGCGTTACGGTTAGCCGACCAATTTTTGTGTCACTCGGTGTGCTAGACCGGCGAAGTATCAGCGATTCCACCGGAACCACGCCACCGCCGTGACGGCTCGCCTTGACCAGCATCTGCGTCCGCAGCCGGCGCCGCGCGCCCGAACGATTGGGCCCGGAGCTCTGCTCGTCACGCTCGCGCTTCTGGCGGCGACTTATGCACAGGCCCGGCCCGGCACGCCCGAGCACGCCATCGCCATGCACGGCGACCCGGCGCTGGCCGCGGGCTTCGACCGCGTCCGCTATGCCAATCCACAGGCACCCAAGGGCGGGCGGCTCACGCACGGCGTGCTGGGCACCTTCGACAGCATCAACCCGTTCATCGTGAAGGGCCTCGCGCTGCCGCAGGTGCGCGGCTATGTGGTCGAGAGCCTGATGGCGCGCGGCTATGACGAGCCGTTCACGCTCTATGGCCTGCTGGCGCGGACCGTCGAGACCGACGCCGAGCGCACCTATGTCACCTTCGAGATCGATCCGGCGGCGAAGTTTTCCGACGGCAAGCCGGTTACGCCCGAGGACGTGGTGTTCTCCTGGCAGCTTCTGCGCGACAAGGGCCGGCCGAATTTCCGCACCTACTACGCCAAGGTCGCCAAGGCCGAGGCGCTGCCCGGGGGCAAGGTGCGGTTCGATCTGACCGGCGCCAACGACCGCGAGCTGCCGCTGATCCTGGGCTTGATGCCGGTGCTGGCCAAGCACGCGGTCAATCCGGACACGTTCGAGGACACGACGTTCGAGCCGATCACCGGCAGCGGCCCCTACACGATCAGCGCGGTCGATGCCGGCCGCAGCATCACCTTCAAGCGCGATCCCAACTACTGGGGACGCAACCTCGCGATCAACCGGGGCTTATGGAATTTCGACGAGATCCGCTTCGACTTCTACCGCGACTCCAATTCGCACTTCGAGGCGTTCAAGAAGGGCCTCTACGACCTGCGGGTCGAGCGCGACCCGAGCAAGTGGGAAACCGCCTATGACGGCCCCGCGCTCCGCGACGGCCGCTTCGCCAAGGAGGCGATCCCCGATGGCCTACCCAAGCAGTTCTCCGGGCTCGTGTTCAACACGCGGCGGCCGATCTTCGCCGACATCCGCGTGCGTGAGGCGATCGGGCTCCTGCTCGACTTCGAATGGCTGAACCACAACTTCTTCTTCGACCGCTATGAGCGCTCGGCGAGCTATTTCGAGGGCTCCGAGCTGTCCGCCCGCGGCCGGCCGGCCGACGCCCGCGAGCGCGCCTTGCTGGCGCCATTTCCCAATGCCGTGCGGCAGGACTTCCTGGACGGCAAATGGCAGCCGCCGGAGACCGACGGCACCGGCCGCGACCGCACGACGCTCAAACGCGCGCTCGACCTGCTGCACGCCGCGGGCTACGACCTCGACGGCACGGTGCTGCGCGAACGCGCGACCAGGCGTCCGTTCAGCTTCGAGATCATGGTCACCACCAAGGACCAGGAGCGAATCGCGCTGGCTTTCTCGCGCGACCTCAAGCGGGCGGGAATTACCGTGCGCATCCGGGTGGTCGACGCCGTGCAATACGACCGGCGGCGACTCACGTACGATTACGACATGATCGAATACCGCTGGGACCAGTCGCTGTCGCCGGGCAACGAGCAGGCCTTCTATTGGGGCGCGGCCGCGGCCGATGCCGACGGCACCCGCAACTACATGGGCGTCAAGAGCCCGGCGATCGATGCGACGATCGCGGCGCTGCTCGCCGCGCGCGAGCGCGACGAATTCATCGCCGCGGTGCGCGCGCTCGACCGGATCCTGATGTCCGGATTCTACGTCGTGCCGCTGTTCCACCTGCCCGACCAATGGGTCGCGCGCTGGACCAGCGTGGTGCATCCCGCGGAGAGCTCCCTGTTCGGCTATCTGCCGGAGACCTGGTGGCGTGCGGCGCCTGAACAACGCCAGTGAGACCAGCGCCAATGAGGGCTAGCACCGGAGACAGGCCATGATCCTCGGCGATCCCCGAAGCGGACGCGGCAAGACCGGCCCGGAGACGACCATCGACGAGGTGTTCCGCCGTGCCGCAGCCCTCCGCCCCGACGCCATCGCCCTCTCCGACCCGCTCGACCGCGAGACCTTCACCGACGGCGCGCCGCACCGCCTGACCTTTGCCCAGGCCGACCGTATCGTCACCGCCATCGCCGTGCGGCTGCGCAAGCTCGGAATGCAGACCGACGCGGTGATCGGCATCCAGCTGCCCAACACGGCCGAATGCGTGCTGACGATCCTCGGCGTTCTGCGCGCCGGCATGATCGCGATGCCGCTGCCGCTCCTGTGGCGGCGCGCCGATGCGGCCTTCGCGCTCAACCAGGTGGGCGCCAAGGCGATCATCACCGCCTCGCGCATCGGCGACGTGGACCACTGTGAGCTGGCGATGCAGATCGCCGCCGACGTGTTTCCGGTCCGCTATGTCTGCGGCTTCGGCGAAAGCCTGCCCGACGGCGTTGTGCCGCTCGATGACCTGATGACCGGCACCGCGGGCGAGCCGATGGCTGAGTTCACCCGCACCGGCAATCCCGCGGCGCACGTGGCGCTGGTGACCTGGGACGTGACGCCCGACGGGCCGATCGCGGTCGCGCGCAACCACACCGAAACGATCGCGGGAGGCGTCACCGCGCTGCTCGAAGGCAGCCTCGGGCCGGACACCCGGCTCCTCGCCTGCTGCGCCATGACCTCGTTTGCCGGCCTGTCGATGGCACTCACGCCCTGGCTTCTGGCCGGCGGCACGCTGTCGCTGCATCACGCCTTCAGCGCCGAGACCTTCGACCTGCAGTGCCGCCTCGACCGCTGCGACGCGGTCGCGGTGCCGGCGACGCTCGCGCCACGGCTCGCCGAAGCGGGCCTGCTCAACCAACCCGAGCTCAGGAGCGTGCTGGCGCTCTGGCGCACGCCCGAGCGGCTCGCGCAAAGCGCCACCTGGCAGCACGCGACTGCGCGGCTCATCGACATCATGGCATTCGGCGAGGTCGCGGTGCTCGGTTCGCGGCGCGACGTGGTCGGCCGTCCCGATCCGCTGCCGGCCGGCGAGGTGATGGTGCCGCGCGGCTCGGCCCATGCCGTGCTGCTGGCCGAGGTCGCGCGCACCATGGCCGGGACGCTGGCGCTGCGCGGACCGATGGTGCCCAAGCACGCCTTTCCGCCCGGTGCCGAGCGGCTGAACATTCCGCACTTGAAGGCCGACCCGCACGGCTTCGTCGACACCCGCTATGCCTGCCGCCACGACGCGGGCTCCGACACCTTCACCGTCACCGCGCCGCCGCCGGGCCTGGTCACGGTCGGCGGCTATCGCTTCGTGCTGAGCGAGCTCGAGCAGGTGGCGAGCCGCGCCGGGCACGGCGTCGCGCTGACGGCGCTTCCGGACGCCGTAGCCGGTCACCGGCTTGCGGGCATTGCCGAGGAGATTGAGGAGGTGCGCGCGACGCTCACGGACATTGGCGTCAATCCGTTGCTCGCCGACGCCTTCCGCGGCCGCCGGCCCAAGGCGGCGTAGAGTTCTCGTTGCTCGTTGACCGGGCGTTAATGACGGCTCCGTAAGCTTCGCAGCCTTCATTTTCAGTTCTGCGTAGCCGTCCACATGTCGCTGCAAGGTCCAATCCTGATCATCGCCGGCCGTCCGGGCAGCGAGCTGGTGCAGGCATTCACCAATGCCGGTGCTTCTCCCGTCGTCGAAGTCTCGTGGGCCGAGGCGCCAGCAGCCGCGAACGGGATCGGGACCGCGGCCATTGTGGTCGCCGACCCCGGCATCAGCGATTTCGCGGCGGCGAACGCGCTGTCGCAATGGATCGCCGCGGCGGCCCCATACGTTCCGGCCGTGGTCCGGGTCCGTGACGATGCCGCGCCGGCCTTGCCGGACGCGCTGCCGGTTGCCGAAGACGCGCCGGTCGAGCGGCTGATCGCCCGGGTGACCTCCGCGCAACGGCTGCGGACGTTGCACGCGACCGTGCTCGGCCGGGCGCAGACACTCCGGGACGAGCGCAACATCATCGCGGAATTGCCCTCGGGCGACCCGCTCGACGACGCCACCGCGCTGCTGGTCGGCCGCGGACGTCACCATGCGACGCTGAGCGTCGCGATCGGCGAGCGGATGGGCCTGATCGGCGCGCTGAGCGTCGACACCGCCGAGCGCTGCCTCGCCGCGCGCGAGGTGGACGGCATCGTCATCGGCGACGCGCTTTCGGCCAGCGCCGTCGAGGCGTTCCTGGAAACAATTGCGACCAACGCGCTTACCCGCGACCTTCCGGTCGCGCTGCTCGCCGCCCATGGCGACATTCCGGCGCTGCCGAACCTCGTGACCGCGCGCGATCCGCTGGTGCTGCTGCAGCGCGCGCTGCCGCTCATTCGCGCGCGGGCGCTGGAAACGGCGCTGAAGCGGCTGCTGCACTCGGTCGAGCACAAGGGCATGATCGACGCCCGGACCGGGCTCCTGAACGCCGATGCCTTCGGCCGGGCGCTCGAGCTCGCGATCGAGGACGCCGCCGAGCGCAAGACCACCTTCTCACTGGCGCGCTTTGCCTTCGATGTGCCGCTCGACCGCCGCATCGCGATCGATACGGCGCGCCTGGTCAGCCGGCTGGTCCGCGACACCGATTTCGCCTGCCGGCAGGACGACGGCGCGATCCTGTTCGTGTTCGGCGACACCGGCCTGCGCGACGCCCATGTGGCGGCGCGGCGGCTGGCGAGCGTGCTCAAGCACACCATGCTGCGGCCGGGCGACAAGCCGGGTGTCAGCCCCGCGGTGACGCTTGCCACGCTCAAGCCCGGCGATACGGCGCTGTCGCTCTTCGCCCGCGTCGCGCCCCGCCCGGTTGCCGCCGAGTAGCTGCGCGCTTAAGTGTTGGGGGCCAGCAAACGAGGCCTCGCATGTCCGACACCCAAGCTGTCACGCCTGTCACCATCGACGTCGTTTCGGACGTCGTCTGCCCCTGGTGCTTCATCGGAAAGCGGCGGCTGGAGAAGGCCTTGGCGCTGAAACCGAACATTCCGGTCGAGGTGCGCTACCACCCCTATTTCCTCAATCCCTGGGTGCCGCGCGAGGGCATGAGCCGCGACGAATATCTCACCACCAAGTTCGGCTCGCCGGAGCGCTACCAGGGCATCGCCGGACGGGTCGCCGCCGCGGCCGCCTCGGAGGGCCTGACCTACGCGGTCGACAAGATGAAGCGCCAGCCGAACACGCTCGACTGCCACCGGCTGATCCTGTGGGCGCAGGCGATCGGCCAAGCGCCGGCGATGAAGCAGCGGCTGATGGACCTCTATTTCACGGAAGGCGCCGATCTCTCCGACCGCGAGGTGCTGGTGGCCGCCGCGGCCTCGGTCGGTCTCGATGCCGACCAGACCCGCGCCCGGCTTGCGACCGACGAGGACGTGGACAAGGTCGAGGCCGCCGCCAACTCCGCCAAGGACGCAGGCATCGACGGCGTGCCGACCTACATTCTCGGCGGCGTCGCCGCCGTGAGCGGCGCGCATGCGCCCGAGGTGCTGGCCAACGCCATCGAGCAGATCGCGGTCAACAAGGAAGTGTTCCTGGCCGAGCAGCGCCGCGCCGCCGGCCGCTGAGGCTAGCGCGCGAAACGCAGCGCCAGCGCCAGGATCGCGGCGGCCGCGATCCACGAGCCGAGAATCCGGACCCCGATCCTGGCCCATCGCGCCTGCGCCTGACGGCTGGCCAGCGCGACGACGATCAGGAAAGACGCCGCGCCGATCCCCGTCCCGATCAACATGAGATTGGCTTCGCTGACCGACAGGACCTCAGGCGGCGAGTCGAGCGCGACCGCAAGGCCCAAGACGAGCGCGAGCACCGCGCCCAGCACCTGCGGCAGCGGCCGCGCCAGCGCCGCGAGCAATCCGGCCACGACCGCCGTCCCCAGCACCGCCTCGTTGGCGAAGCGCGGCACGATGCCGGCTGTCATTGCGGCAAGGCCCGCCCCAAGCGCTGCGACGCAGGCCGCCGGCGGAAGCCAGCCCCACCTCTCCTGCCCGCCGATCAGAAGTCCGAGCCCGAGAATGCCGACGACATGGTCGGTCACGAACACCGGATGCAGCACGCCGCCCCAGAAGCCGCGCACGCCGAGCGGCGGCGGGTGCGCCAGCGCCGGCTCCGCCGCAACAATCAGCGCGAGCGCGATCAGCGCGCGGGCAAAAAATTTCATGCCAGCCGGCTCAGGAACACCACGCCGGCAAACGCGATCACGCCGCCCACGGCGCGCACCGCGATCAGACCCGCGGGCCAGCGCACCAGCAGGCCGACGGCGATGCCGGCGAGATGCAGCAGTCCGGTGGCGATGACGAAGCCCGCCGAATAGGCGATCGCGTCGGCGCCCGGCGGCAATTCCGTGCCGTGGGCATGGCCGTGAAAGATCGCGAACGCGCCGACCAGAACGGCGGCGATCCACAGCGGGGGCCGCGCCGCGATCGCGACCGCAAGCCCCAACAGAATGGCGGAGATCGCGATCAGGATCTCGGTGCCGGGCAGCGGCACGCCGAGGATGCCGAGCAAGCCCCCGAACGCCATCACCAACGGAAACACGACCGGCAGAATGTAGATTGCGGGGGCCCCAAGAAACGCGCCCCACAGTCCCACCGCGACCATGGCCGCGAGATGATCGGGGCCGAACACCGGATGGGAGAACCCGCCGGCAAATCCGCCGGCGACGCTGCCGGTGTGGGCAAGCGTGGGCTCAGCCGTCAGCACACAGGCCAGCATTGCAAAAAGGGCGATTACAGACCGCGCCATATCGGCCACACTCCTTGCTGTTGCCACTATAGCGGCCCCGAAAAAGACCGCGACAGCCGAGGAAGCGAAATGCCCGTTACGATCTCCGCCGTCGAGACCATCCAGCTTCGCATCCCGCTCGACACCTGGGCGCCGCCGCCGATGTTCGCAGGGAGGCCGCGCACCCATGTCGAGGCACTCTATGTGAAGGTGACGTGCAGCGACGGCACGGTCGGCTGGGGCGAGTGCTTCGGAAGCAGCGGCACCGCGGTGATCGCGGCGTTCGACAACTGGATCCGGTTTCTCGCGGTCGGCAAGGACCCGACCGACAAGGGCCTCGTGCCGACCATCGAGCGGCTGCTGCACGGGCTCGGCCGCGCCGGCATCATCATGCATGCGCTCAGCGGCCTCGACATCGCGCTGTGGGACATCCGCGGCAAGCTCGAAGGCGCGTCGGTGTCGAAGCTGCTCGGCGGCGCAAGGCGCAAGCGCGTGGAGACGTACGCTTCGCTGCTGCAATACGCGGGCGACGTCGAGCACGTGAAGTGCAACACCGCGCGGGCGCTCGAACGCGGCTACCGCCACATCAAGCTGCACGAGCGCACGCCCGAGGCGGTGGCCGCGGCCCGCTCGGTCACAGGTCCAGGCATCCCGATCAAGGTCGACACCAACTGCGCTTGGCTCCCTGGCGAGGCCGACAAGCCGGTGGCCGCGATGAAAGCGTCGAACCCGTACTGGGTCGAGGAGCCGATCTGGCCGCCGGAGGATTTCGAGACGGCAGCGAAGCTCCGCAAGGCGACCGGCGTGCCGCTCGCCATGGGCGAGAACGCGACGAGCCCGAGCGACTTCCGCAAGATGATCGCGGCCGGCGCGACCGACTATGTGCAGCCCTCCATCGTCAAGATCGGCGGCATCACGCAACTGTTTCGCATCGCGACCGAGTCCGAGAAGGCCGGCGTCACCTGCGTGCCGCACGCCTTCTTCTTCGGCCCGGGCTATCTCGCGACACTCCACTGCATCGCCGCCAAGGAGCGCGACGCGCCGCTGGAGCGGCTGTTCGCCGACGTCGCCTTCGTCACCTACGCGAAGTCGGTGCCTGACCTGAACGGCGGGGTCGACGTGCCGGACCGGCCGGGACTGGGCGCCGATCCGGAAGAGGACCTGATGGCGAAATTCCGCGTCTGACAACAAAAAGGGTTTGGGGAAACGTTCATGACCATGATCGACAGGCGGCAGTTTGCTGCAGGGGCTGCTGCACTCTCGCTGCTCGGCGTGGCCTCCGCCCGGGCGCAGGACGCCTACCCGCAGCGCCCGGTGAAGCTGATCGTGCCCTACGCGCCGGGCGGCGGCACCGATGTGTTCTCGCGGCTGCTGGCGACGCAGATCGAACGCGAATTCGGCCAGTCGCTGGTGATCGACAACCGCGCCGGCGGCGCAAGCGTGATCGGCACCCGCGCGGTCGCCGACGCGCCGGGCGACGGCTACACCATCGGCATGGTGGACTCGGCCTTCGTCACCAATCCAGGACTCTTGAAGGAGAAGCTGCCCTACGACACCCGCAAGGACTTCATCCCGGTGTCGCTGCTGTCGCGCACGCAGCTTGTGCTCGCGGTGCATGAGGCCTCGCCGTTCAAGACCGCGAAGCAGCTGGTCGATCACGCCAAGGCCAATCCCGGCAAGCTGACGTTTGCGTCGGCCGGCATCGGCACCGGCATTCATCTCGCCGGCGAGCAATTCCGCCAGGTGGCGGGCATCAACGTGGTCATCGTGCCCTATCGCGGCGGCGCGCCGGCGCTGGCCGATTTCATTGCCGGCAAGGTCGATTTCACGTTCGGCGCTGTGCCCTCGATCAAGGCGCATCTCGAGGGCGGCAAGGCGCGCGGGCTCGGCGTCACGCGCGGCCGCGCGCCGCAACTGCCCAACATTCCGAGCATGGAGGAGATCGGCTACGGCCAGGTCGATTCCGCAAGCGAGATGGGACTGATCGTACCGGCCTCCACGCCTGCGCCGATCGTCGAGAAGCTGCAGCGGATTTCGGCAGCCGCAGTGAAGGACCCGGCGTTCCGCGACAAGCTCCTGGAGCGCGGCTTTCAGCCGATCGGCACCAGCACCGCCGAATTCCGCGCCCATGTCGACCGCGAGATCGAGAAGTGGATCAAGATCATCGCCGCGGGCGACATCAAGCCGGAGTAGCTCGCCTTTCAGCAATTGTGCCCCGAATGCCGCACCCGCCAAAAATCAGATGGCATATGGGTTCTCCAGGCCTGTTCTCCACGGCTTTGGCTTGCGGCATGCCCTAGTCGCCCCATACCTTTCAGAGTGGTTTTGGGGATGGGGCTCGTGGTGCGTGGTCATTCGTGCGTGCGTCGCCGTACGCTGCTTTCAATCGGCGCGATCGTAAGCTTTGCAGCATTGAACGTCGGCTTGTCGCAGTCCCTGCTGGCAGCCGACATGCCGGTCAAGGCGCCCGTGCCGAGGGCTCCGCTTGCCGTTGCGGCCAACTGGAGCGGTTTCTACGTCACGGGCGGTGGCGGCTACGGACTGTGGGCGGCGGAATCGACCACGTCGAGCGTGCCGGGCTCGCTGGGTGAGCCTGCACTGCCGTTGACCCAGAGGCTGGGCGGCCGAGGCTGGCTCGCGCGGCTCGGCGGCGGATTCGACTATCAATTTCATCCCCGGCTCGTCGCCGGCGTGTTCGCCGACTACGATTTTTCCAGTCTGAAGGGCACCATCCACGATCCGTTCGTCGCGCTCTCCGCGGAGATCAAGCAGACCAGCGCCTGGGCGGTCGGCGGCCGGGTCGGCTGGCTGATGAATCCGACCCTGTTGACCTACTTCAACGGCGGCTACACCAGCGCCCGCTTCTCCGACGGCACCATGCTCGGCATGGGTTCTGGCGCCATATCGGGCTTTGCGACGCCGGGCTTCCGACAAGACGGCTGGTTCGTGGGCGGCGGCACCGAAACGAGCATGGCGAACGGATGGTTCTGGAGAAACGAATATCGCTTCGCCTCTTACGACGATCACGCGATCCCGAACATCAACCGCTCGTCGGCCGCGCCGTTTTCGGCCTTCAACAACATCAATTTCAAACCGGTCGTGCAGACGGTCACCACCCAGCTTGTCTACAAGTACAATCCCGGCATCACCGGGACCGCCGGTCCCACGCCGGCAACGGCCTTCGCAGTGATGTGGAGTGGCGCCTATGTCAACGCCGGCTTCGGCTACGGCCTTTGGACTGCCGATGAGACCACCTCAGCCGTAGCGGGCGCTGCCAATCCGCCGGTGCGCGTGACGCAGCGGCTCGGCGGCAAGGGCTGGCTCGGGCGCTTCGGCGCAGGCTACGATTATCAAATCTATCCTCGCGTCGTCGCCGGGGTGCTCGCCGACTTTGACGTTTCGAGCATCGAAGGATCGATACAGGACTCGATCGCCGGCCTGGAGGGCCAGACCAAACAGACCTGGTCCTGGGCGGTCGGTGCCCGTGGCGGCTGGCTGGTCGCTCCGGATGTCCTGAGCTACGTGTCGGCCGGCTACACGCAAGCCCGGTTCTCAAGCGCGACCATGTCGTCGATGCTGACCGGCGCGCCATTCAATGGATTGTCGACGCCTGCGTTCACGACCGACGGCTGGTTTGCAGGCGGCGGCGTCGAAGCCGCGATCCTGCCGGGAGTGTTCTGGCGCAACGAATACCGCTACGCGCAATACGGCTCGGAGACGGTCACCGACAGCAGCACCAATCCGGCGGCGCTCACCCGGAACAACATCAATTTCAGGCCGACGGTGCAGACCGTCACGACGCAACTGGTCTACAAGTTCGGCACCGCGCGCTAGAACGTGAGACATGCGAGAGCTCCGGCCGCATGCCGGGGCTCTTTGCGTGACGCCGGCTAAGCCACCTTTTTCTTCTGCTCGGCAATACGCACCAGGTTGCGCAGCACCGCCGTCGTGCCGTGCAGCCGCTGCGCGGGCTTCTCCCAGTCGTAGAACAGCACGACCTTCATGTCCGGCCGCACCCGCGCCGAGGCGCCCTGCTTGTTGATGAAGCCGATCAGCCCTTCGGGGTTGGCGAATGAGTTGTCGCGGAATTGCAGCACCGCGCCCTTCGGGCCGGTCTCGATCTTCTCGACATTGGCCTTCCGGCACAGCGCCTTGATGCCGACGATCTTGAGCAGGTGCTCGACCTCTTCGGGCAGCGGCCCGAAGCGGTCGACCAGCTCGGCCCCGAACGCCTCGATGTCCTGGTCCTCCTCGAGATCGGCGAGCCGGCGGTAGAGCGCAAGCCGCACCGAGAGGTCGGCGACGTAGTCCTCCGGGATGAGCACCGGCGTGCCGATGGTGATCTGCGGCGACCAGCGGTCGGCGACCGGCTCGGCGATGCCGGCCTTGAGCGAGGTGACCGCCTCCTCCAGCATCTGCTGGTAGAGCTCGAAGCCGACCTCCTTGATGTGGCCGGACTGCTCGTCGCCGAGGAGATTGCCCGCGCCGCGGATGTCGAGATCGTGCGAGGCAAGCTGGAAGCCTGCGCCGAGCGTGTCGAGCGACTGCAGCACCTTGAGCCGTCGCTCGGCCTGCGCGGTGATCTTCTTCCTTTCGGGAAGCGTGAACAGCGCATAGGCGCGAAGCTTCGAGCGTCCGACCCGGCCACGCAACTGGTAGAGCTGCGCCAGGCCGAACATGTCGGCGCGATGCACGATCAGCGTATTTGCGCTCGGGATGTCGAGGCCGGACTCGACGATGGTGGTCGACAACAGCACGTCGAACTTGCCGTCGTAGAACGCCGACATGATGTCTTCCAGCACTTGCGACGGCATCTGCCCGTGCGCCACGGCGAGCTTCACCTCGGGCACGTGCTTGTCGAGGAAGTCCTTGCGCTCGGCAAGGTCCTCGATGCGGGGGCAGACGTAGAACGACTGTCCACCGCGATAGCGCTCGCGCAGCAGCGCCTCCCGCACCACCAGCGGATCGAACGGCGACACGAAGGTCCGCACCGCGAGGCGATCGACCGGCGGCGAGGCGATGATCGAAAGATCGCGCACGCCGGTGAGCGCGAGCTGCAGCGTGCGCGGGATCGGCGTTGCCGTGAGCGTGAGCACGTGCACCTCGGCGCGCAGCGTCTTCAGCCGCTCTTTGTGAGCCACGCCGAAATGTTGCTCCTCGTCGACGATGACCAGGCCGAGGTCCTTGAACTTGACCGACTTGCCGAGCAGCGCATGGGTGCCGACAACGATATCGATGCCGCCGTCGGCGATGCCCTTCTTGACCCGGCTCAATTCGGCCGATGACACCAGCCGCGACGCTTGCCCGACCTCGACGGGAAAACCGCGGAAGCGCTCGGCGAAGGTCTTGGCATGCTGGCGCGCAAGCAACGTGGTCGGCACCACCACCGCGGCCTGCTTGCCGTTCATCACCGTCTCGAACGCCGCCCGCAGCGCCACCTCGGTCTTGCCGAAGCCCACATCGCCGCAGATCAGCCGGTCCATCGGCCGGCCGGTTGCAAGATCGGCGATGGTGGCGTCGATCGCCGACTGCTGGTCCTCGGTTTCCTCGTAGGGGAAGCCCGCGGCGAACTCGTCCATCGCGCCCGGCGCGAGTGAAAGCCGTGGCGCCTCGCGCAGCTTCCGCTCCGCCGCGATCTTGATCAGCTCATGGGCGATCTCGCGGATGCGGTTCTTCATCCGCGCCTTGCGCGTCTGCCAGCCGGTGCCGCCCAGCCGGTCAAGCTCGACGCCGGTGTCCTCCGAGCCGTAGCGCGACAGAAGCTCGATGTTCTCGACCGGGAGGTAGAGCTTGGCGCCTTCGGCGTAGTGGATTTCCAGGCAGTCGTGCGGCGCGCCGGCCGCCTCGATGTTCTGCAGGCCTGTGAAGCGGCCGATGCCGTGATCGACGTGCACCACGAGATCGCCGGTCGAAAGGCTCGTGACCTCGGCGATGAAATTCTCGGCGCGCTTCGACGCGCGACGCGGCCGCACCAGCCGGTCGCCCAGGATGTCCTGCTCGCCGACCACCGCGGCGTCGGCGGTCTCGAAGCCGGCCTCGAGGCCGAGCACGGCGAGCGCCACCTGCGGCCTCGGCAGCGCCAGCGCCTCGGGCCATGAACCGACGTGGGACAGATTGGCGAGGCCATGCTCGGCCAGCACGTGCGTCATGCGCTCGCGCGCGCCCTCGCTCCAGAGCGCCACGACCACGCGCTTGCCTCCGGCCTGCAGGGACAAAACGTGCTTCGTCACGGCATCGAACACGCCCGCCGCGTTCTCGGCGCGCTCGGCCGCAAAGTTGCGGCCCTGCCGCGTGGCGGCATCGACGATTGCGGGTGCGCCCTCCGGCACCGCAAACGGCGTCAGTCGCGCCAGCGCCGCGGTCTTGAGCCGCTCGGCCCATTCGGCGTCCGGCAGATACAGCCGCTCCGGCGGCAGCGGCTTGTAGGGCACACCGCCTTCGTGGGCGAGCGCATCCTTGCGCGCCTCGTAGTAATCCTTGATCTGATCGAGCCGCTCGCGCGCCGCGTCCTCGACCAGGTTTTCTTCGATCACCGGCGCGCCCGGCACATAGTCGAACAGCGTGTCCATGCGGTCATGGAACAGCGGCAGCCAATGCTCCATGCCGGCATGGCGGCGGCCTTCGGTCACGGCCTCGTAGAGGACATCATCGGGGCTCGCCGCGCCGAACGCCGCGACGTAGCCGGTGCGAAATTTGCGGATCGTGTCGGTGGTGAGCTGAAATTCGGCGACCGGTACAAGATCGAGCGCGCGCATCTCCATCACGGTGCGCTGGGTCTCCGGATCGAAGCTCCTGACGCTCTCCAGCGTGTCGCCGAAGAAGTCGAGCCGCACCGGCAGGTCCATGCCGGGCGCGAACAGGTCGAGGATGCCGCCGCGCACCGCGTAGTCGCCGGCCTCGCGCACGGTCGAGGCGCGGATGAAGCCGTTCAGCTCGAGCCAGCGGACCACGCCCTCCATCGCCAGCATGTTGCCGGGCGCGGCCGACAGCGCCTGCTTGGCGATCTGGTCCTTCGCCGGCACCCGCTGCAGCGCGGCGTTGACGGTGGTGAGCACGACCGCGGGCTTTTCGCGGCCCTTGATGCGGGCGAGCCGCGACAGCACGGTCATGCGCTGGGCAACGATGGTGGCGTGCGGCGACACCCGGTCGTAGGGCACGCAGTCCCAGGCGGGGAATTGCAGGATCTCGATCTCGGGCGCAAAGAACGACAGCGAACGCGCCAGCGCCGCCATCCGCGAACCGTCGCGGCAGATCACCAGCGCGCTGGTCGCGGGCGCCTCCTTGCGCGCCGCGACCACGCGCGCGAGATCGGCAATGACCAAGCCCTCGGCGCCATCGGCGACATTGGCGAGGGTGAGTGGCCGGTCGGGCGCAAGCAGATCGGCAGGCGATTTCGCCATCGGCTAACGCCCCGCCGCGAAATGAAAGTCGCGCACGCGGCGGAACATCGCCGTGTCGCGCTCGGGCGGAACCTCCGCGACGCCGGTCACCCAGGACAACAGATCGGTCTCGAGCGCTTCAAGGAGATGCTCGTATTGCTCGAGCTCGGCGTCGCTGAAGCCCGGCAGATGCACGTCGGCAAACCGGCCCATGATCAGATCGGCCTCGCGGGTGCCGCGATGCCACGAGCGGAACAGCAGCCGCCGCCTGCGGGCGTCGAGGCCGTCGCTCGATAGCGTGCTTCCAGTCATCACCTCTCCAACGCCGAAAACCCGGCAAGGGCCGGGTGCGCGATTTATATAGATGGCTCGGGCGAAGATGTCAGGGCCTGCACCCTCTTCCGTTTGGACAGTGCCATTCGATCGCTCGTCTGCCGTCGTGCACGCATGCGGGCTGCCCACACACTCTCTCGTTGCCGCGGCGTGCCTGCGCCCGGGATTTGCGAAATCGCTTCCTTCCTGCCCGCCCTCCTGACGAGGGGAGCGGAGCGCCGAAAGGCGCAGGGGTTTGCGAGACCCCTTAGGGCCGGTGTGAACGGCCCGGAGAACACGCTGCGGCGTGTTCGGGTCCCTTTGCGGTCGGGACCCTCGCCTCTCGGCGCTCCACCACGGTGCTCGTGAGGCCAGGCCTCACTACCTCGGGCCGCGCTTGCCGCCTGGTCGCGACCGGCGACCGGTGGTCCAGCAGGCTCCCTGCGCACAGGTCATAGCGCCCATAGCGCGGTGTCCGAGGCGTCCCGGGAGCCGGCCGGCTGAGCCGGACGCGCAGGCACACCGTTCCTGCCTCTGCCAAACAGGAGCCATCCGGATGGCGCCCCTAACAGACAGGACAAGAACAAATAGCGAACAACACAAGAGAGTCAACCCCCGCACCGAGCTGCGTTCGCAGCGCGACCGCGGCCCCGAAGCGGGCGTTGCACAAGCCCCGCTCCGCGTGCCGACCGTTATTGAAGTCCAACTAAGGCGATGGACTGGTGATGATAGGCGCGCTGCTGGGGCTGGCCCGCCTCGAGGTCAGTAACGGTTTATTAGGCCTCGACTTCGCCGCCGGTGCCAACGCGACTGGAACCGCCGCGCAGAATTCACTGCCCAAGCTTGACGAACTTGTGGGTCTCGCCGATCGCGCGGCGCAGGTCGTCAAGCGACTCCTGCGCATCGCGTGTCCACGGCACCGCCATGAACACCGCCGTGCCATTGGCCGCCCGGAATGCGTGGCTGACGATCTGTCCGCTGATCGCCCGCCCGGCGGAGTCCCTGCCCCGCACGTTCATGATGCCGCCATGCGAAACCGCCCAGCGGCCCTGCCCGGCCCAGGTGTTGATGCCGAGGCTGTACCAGCGGCCGCGATGGCCGGGCGTCCATCGCGTCTGCGCCCGGTCGATCCACTCCTTGACCTCGTCCGACAGGAACGGATGCGCCGGGTCGAAGATGTCGAGAAGCTTAAGATAGTCGGGACCGGGAACGAACCAGCCGCCCGCACCCGACAGCATCTGCCAGTCCGAATGCAGCTTCGGCTTGTCGAGGCCAAGCCTGCCGAACACCGCCTCGCCGCAATAGTCCTCGTAGGAGCGGCCGCTCTGCTCCTCGATGATCGCCGTGAGGATCCCGTAGCCGGTGTTGCTGTAGGAGTAGCGGCCGCCGGGATGGCGCGCGAGCCGCTCCTTCATCATATACTCGGCGAGCACGGGCTTTGCTTCGGCGAGCACGCTCGCGCCGCCGAAGGCGCGCCGGGTGAACACGCTGAAAATCGGATCGTCGTCGGCATTGCCGCGAAGCCCCGCACGATGCACCAGCAGCTCTTCGACCGTCACGTCGTTCAGCCGCGCGTCGGCCGGCGCGCCGAACTGTTTGAAGAACTGGCCCAGCACGTCGCGCAGCGGCGTCGAGAAGGTCAGCCTGCCGTCGCGGATCAGCGTCGCGATGCAGGCGCCGGTGATCGGCTTCGACAGGCTCGCGATCAGCGTGGGCTGCAGCGGATCGACGTCATGTCCGCGGACGGAAACGGTCTCGCCGCCGCGCCGCACCGCCATGATCGCGGTCGCGGGCTTTCGCCGCGCCACCCATTGATCGAAGACGATGCCGTAAGCCTCGGCGGTCGCGGGCAGGTTGCGGTGCTCGGGCGGCCGCGGCGGCGCCTGCGCCGCCGCCGGATCGGTCAGCCCGCACATCGTCCACGCTGCGACCCAAGCCGCAGCAACAATGAAAACCGCTACTCGCAAGACCCGCCCGGCAGAACAGTCTCGTCCCTTGCCGCAGCATATCCGGATCGACGCCGGGCGTACCGACAAAATCGCCGCACTCTGGGCATTGCTGCCAATCGTGCTAAGCGGCTCGGCAAGCTTAGATGCAGCCGAGCAGCGCCAGGTTGCACCCCTCGGAACTCCTCAACAGGTATCCAAGAATCTGCCGTATTCAGTTGCGCGTGTCGCCGATCGCGTGATGTCTCCGCACCCGGGCAGCCAACCGCTCAAGCTGTCGTCGATACATCCCAGCGCTGCCGTTACGCCCGGTGCCAAGAGCCGCCGAGGCTGGCAGCATGGCCTGCCCCACTCCGCCCGCAACCGCGGAACTACGGTTTATCTCGCAACCTCCGATGAGAAGCTCACGGTGTGCACCTTCGGAGGTGTTGGCTGGCGTTGCTGTCCGACAGCGACTGCCCTACCCTTGTGTGACGCGTTTTTTGGCGAGAGCGTATGGGCATCAAAGAAGACCGGAACACAGTGTTGTGGGCTCTCGTGGTGGCCGTCTATCAACTGGAGCGGCTCAACGACGAGTCCGCAACCGGCGAGCTTGCCAACATGCGCAGGCTGTTGGCCGATTTCTCGCCCGAGAAGATCTCCCGCTCTTTCCTGAAGGCCGCGCTCGCATTCGATCCACCCGACACGCTTGAGCAGGCCCGCGCCCTCTACGAGCACTATGGCATCGAGCCCGAGGGATTGGAGAAGATGTATCCGGCCAGGAAGCCGCAGTAAGCCTTCGAGGTTCCTTGAGGACTTCATTAAGCGATGCCTGTTTAGACTCTCATCATGAGCATTCGCGACAGCAACACCGTCCTCGAAGCCGTGACCACAGCAATCGTTGCCTTGGACAACGCTCCCGTGCCGCACGACATCGAGCATATGCGGCGATTTCTCTCGGAAAATTATCCCGCGCACACCGTCGCGATTTACCTGGCGCGAGCAACGATGCGCCTGCACCCCGCCCGTCCCGCCAAGGACGTGTGCGTTGAGTTCGGCATCACCGAGCCGAAGCTGGTCAAGTAGTCACTATCGGAATGTTGGCCTGCTCAATCGGTTGAGCCCCGGCCAGGTCACTCCCGATCGTCAGCAAAATGCTGCCGAGCTGGCGCGGCCGACATTGATCGCGCCTTGCGCGCCGACACCGCCGAAACGATCGAAACCCTAATCCCGTCTATTGCGGGATGGCGCCACCGGCGCGGATCGCAGCGCCCCACTTGTCCCATTCCGCCTTGACGAAGCCCGTGGCGTAAGCCGGGGTCCGCCGCTCCGGCGCCACCAGCGTCGCCGCGAGCGCATCGAGCTGGTCGCGCAAGCCCGCGCCCTCCATGGCGGCTGTGGCTGCGGCGTTGAGCTTCGCCACGACCGGCGCCGGGGTGCCCTTCGGCGCAAACAGCGCGGTCCACGTGTAGGCCGCAACCGACGGCAGGCCGTTTTCCGCTGCGGTCGGCAGATCGGGCAGCACCGGCGAGCGCGTGCCGGAAAGATTGGCCAGCGCCTTGACGTTGCCGCCCTTGATGCTCTGCACCGCGGTCACCGCGATGTCGCAGATGATATCGAGACGGCCCGCGATCAGGTCCTGCATCGCCGGTCCGGTCCCGCGATACGGCACATGCTGGAACGGCACGCCCACCGCCTGCTCCAGCATCACGCAGCCGAGATGCGCCGCGGAGCCGACGCCCGCCGATCCGTAGTTCAGCTTTCCCGGATTGGCCTTGGCGTAGGCGACGAATTCCTCGAAGGTGTTCGCGGGCAGGTCCTTGCGCGCGATCAGGATCAGCGGGATTTCCGCCATCAGCGCGACCGGCTCGAAATCCTTGAGCGGATCGTAGAGCGGCTTGTCGCTGTAGAGCTGCGGGTTGGCATGCGTCGCGATCGTGCCGAGCAGTGTGGTGTAGCCGTCCGGCTCCGCGCGGACGACGCGCTGGCCGCCGAGCGTCCCGCCGCCGCCGCCGACGTTCTCGACCACCACCCTCTGGCCCAGCGAGGGCGACATGCGCTCGGCCATGATACGCGCGAACACGTCGATCGGCCCGCCGGCCGCGGCCGCCACCACCATGCTGACCGGGCGCGAAGGATAGGCTTGCGCCTGCGCCGCGACAGGCACCACGATCAGGGCGGCGGCAACCAGCAAATTCAAGCGAAACATCAAAACGGCTCCTATTCTCTGCACCTGTCTAAGCGCACTTGTTGAAGCGCGTCAAAAACCCGTGCAGCTTGCATGACAAAGGGAGTGCAAAGGGACCGCCATGCGCCCCTCAAGGCTCGATCCGCTGTTTGCCGCGCTGACGACGCTTCCGGGCATCGGCCCGAAGCTCGGCAAGCTTTATCAGCGGTTGTTCGGACGCGAGGATGCACCGGCCCGCGTGCTCGACCTGCTGTTGCACCTGCCGAGCAGCACGATCGACCGGCGTTCACGGCCCGACATTC
This sequence comes from Xanthobacteraceae bacterium, assembly GCA_019746355.1. Next base: position 19,235 of record JAIESC010000077.1, read on the forward strand.
GCGATGTGGTGCCGGGCAGCGTCGCGACGCTCGCCGTGACCGTGGACCGCCACCGGCCGCCGCCGCCGAACCGGCCGCGGCTGCCGTACCGGATCGAAACCTATGACGACAGCGGCACGCTGACAGTCACCTACTTCCACGCCAAGCGGGACTACCTCGAACAGCTCTTCCCGGTCGGCGAGCTGCGCTACGTGTCCGGCACCACCGCGCTCTACGACGGCATGCTGCAGATGGTGCATCCCGACCGCGTGGTGAGCGAGGCCGATCTCGAAAAGCTGCCGATGGTCGAACCGGTCTATCCGCTGACCGAAGGGCTCACGCTGAATGTCGTCCGCAAGGCGGTCGACGCGGCGCTGACAAAAATCCCCCGGCTGCCGGAATGGCAGGATGACGCGTGGCTGGAGCGCAATGGTTTCCCCGCGTTTGCCGACGCACTCACCGCGCTGCATCGCCCCGCAGAGCCTGAAGGCGTGCTCCCGGAAAGCGCCGCCTGGTCGCGGCTTGCCTATGACGAATTCCTCGCCGGTCAGCTTGCGCTCGCTCTCGTCCGGGCGCACCAGCGCACCCTGCCCGGCCGCGGCAGCTCCGGCGAAGGCATCCTGCGCGCGAAAGTGATCAAGGCGTTGCCCTATGCGCTGACGCCGTCGCAGGGCCGCGCGGTCGACGACATCGTCACCGACCTGGCCCGCCCGCAGCGCATGGTGCGGCTGCTGCAAGGCGACGTCGGCTCCGGCAAGACCGTGGTGGCGCTGCTTGCGGCGGCGACCGTGATCGAGGCCGGGCGGCAGGCGGCGCTGATGGCGCCGACCGAGATTCTCGCGCGGCAGCATCTCGCCACCATTGCGCCGCTCGCCGAGAAGGCCGGCATCCGCGTCGCGATCCTGACCGGCCGCGAGCGCGGCAAGGAGCGCGAGGAGATGCTCGGCCGGCTCGCCATCGGCGAGCTCGACTTCCTGGTGGGCACGCACGCGCTGTTCCAGGATGACGTGGCGTTCCGCGATCTCGCGCTCGCCATCATCGACGAGCAGCACCGCTTCGGCGTGCACCAGCGGCTTGCGCTCGCCCGCAAGGGCGAGGCCGTCGACATGCTGGTGCTGACCGCGACGCCGATCCCGCGCACGCTGGTGCTCACTTACTTCGGCGACATGGAGATTTCCGAGCTGCGCGAGAAACCCGCCGGCCGCCAGCCGATCGACACCCGTACCGTGGCGCTCGCCCGCCTCAACGAGGTGGTCGCCGCGGTCGGCCGCGCGCTCGACGAAGGCAAGCGCGTCTACTGGGTCTGCCCGCTGGTCGAAGAATCCGAAGTGAGCGATCTCGCGGCCGCCGAGGAGCGTTTCGCCGCCCTGAAAAAGCATTTCGGTGCAAACGTTGGCATGGTCCACGGCCAGATGAAAGGCGCGGACAAGGACCGCGCGATGGTGCGCTTCGTCGCGGGCGAGACGAAGCTTCTGGTCGCGACCACGGTGATCGAGGTCGGCGTCGACGTGCCGGCGGCCACCGTCATGGTGATCGAGCACGCCGAGCGTTTCGGGCTCGCCCAACTGCACCAGCTGCGCGGCCGCATCGGCCGCGGCAATGAGCGCTCGACCTGCCTGCTGCTCTACCGCGCGCCGTTGGGTGAAACCGCCAAAGCCCGCCTCGCCATCATGCGCGACACCGAGGACGGCTTCCGCATCGCCGAGGAGGACCTGCGCCTGCGCGGCGAAGGCGACCTGCTCGGCACCCGCCAGAGCGGCATGCCGGGCTTCCGGGTCGCGCGCATCGAAGTTCACGCCAGGCTCCTGGCCGCGGCACGCGACGACGCAGCGCTGATCCTGTCGCGCGATCCCGCTCTGGCCACCCCGCGCGGCGAGGCGCTGCGGCACCTGCTCTACCTGTTCGAGCGCGACGAGGCGATCCGGCTGCTGCGAGCGGGTTGAGCGGGTCCGCGTTGTTCAATCTATTCAATCCGGAAAAGGATCGCTTCGTAGTCCCGCGCGCCGTGCAGGATGTGAATCACCACCACCTGGTGGGGCTCAACCCTATAAAGACGAGATAATTTCGGTGTACCGCGCGCGATCGGGGGGCGAGCCGTGCAGCGGGCGACGCTCGGCACGCCGCCCCGCCCCGAGGCGATGGCCAAGACCGACCAGCTCAAGCCCACCGAGCTGCGCGTGCTGCTCGCGATCGCTGAGGTCGGCGGCGCGCCCGAAGTGGCCGACGCCCTCGGCATCGGCGAGGCGACCGTGAAATTTCACCTGAAACGCCTGTTCGCCAAGACCGGCGCCAGACGCCAGGCTGATCTGGTCAAGCTGGTCGCGGGCTTGGTGAGCCCGCTCGCGCAGGGCCGCGGTTCGGACCCTCGCCCGAATCGCGGTCTCTCCCGCAGCAAGCTGCCGGGCCAAAACGGCACCGCAAACGTATCATTTGACAGGCGGATTTCGGCTGGCGGACCAAATGGTTCGGCCGGTCCGGGCGCCGCCGCTGAATCCCGTGAACAGCGCCCCGAATTCATGTGGCATGTGCCTTTTCAACACTTGCGCGAGCATTGGCGATATGGATGGTGTGGACCCTGGGGGCCACGAAGGGTCCGCAAAGAACAGGGGGAGCTTCATGAAGAAGATCGCATTGGCATTGGCTTTGGTGGTTGCAGGCTTGAGCCTCGGTGGTTGCTTTGTCGGCAAGGGCAAGGCGCCGGCTCCGGTCGTCACCAAGGGCTGATGATCCTGACTGACTAAAGGGTCTGGAGGGCCGCTCCGGCGGCCCTCCCGCCTCTCCACGCCCGGTTTGTCAACGCGGCGGCCACGCCATGCGCACATACGAAGCAGTGGAAGGCCAAGCTCCCGTTCGGGAGCGAGCGCTCCGTCGCCGATTGGCGACAACGATCGCCGCGCTGGTTTTGACGACCGGCTTTTTTGTTGCTCCAGCGGCGTCACAAGCGTCCGACCCGGCAGCACCGGCCGCCGCAGCGCCGGCCAAACCCGCGCCAGCCGTTCGCCAGAACGTTCGCGCCGCCGGCTATTACGTCGAGTTTCGCACAGCCCGGATCGGCCTTTACGGCCACAGCTACGCCGCCTATGGCCGCCTCGACGGTCGCGGTAATCCGGCGAGCGCCGAATATGCCGACCTGCACCCGATGGGAAATTACGGCATGATGGCGCTCGGCCACTTCGTTCCGGTCCCCGCAAACATGGTGTGGAATCCGGAGGTGCTGACGCTGCCGATCGCCCACCGCTACCGGCGCAACCTCACGGCCGAGCAATACAAGAACCTGACGGCGACGGTCGAACGCCTGCGGGCGGCCAACACGCGCTACTGGAACGCCGTCACGAACAACTGCAATCACTTCATCGGCGAACTGGCGCAGTCGGTCGGGCTGAAGGTGCCGATGCAATTTCACCTTTCGTATGGATTCGTCGAGGACCTGCGGGTGATCAACGAAACAAACCCGCCCGCCGCGGAGACGGAACGGCGGTCGCCACGCCGGACCGCCAATGCTTCGGCACCGCCGCCCGCCACGTCGGGAAGCGCAACGCCGCGCCAGTAGATCGCGTCAGCCGCGAAGACACGCGTCGCGGCGCGAGCGCCGTCCGCGCGTGCATCAGCCGCGACGGCGATGGATCGTCAGCGTAACGCGGAGGTCTGCCCGACCGAGCCCGTTCCTGGTGCGCAGCGGCTGGGTGCGATCGAGCTAGACCACCCCCGGCACGTCGGGCACAGTGGAGACCATCACCGACACGGTGATGTCGGGGTCCCACCGGCAAATCGGCGCTGTTCGGCACGCAGGCCAAAGCGCGGATGGATCCGGACCTAGGATATAGCGCCTTGAACCTGCTCGCCGGGTGGAACGACAAAGCATCAGGCGGCAGTGGGGCATGAGGAGAGACCACATGACACGGCTTGCACCCGCTGCGCTGCTGGCACTGGTCGCCTTGATCGCGCCGGGCGTGGCTCAGGCGCAAGGCGCCTGCCCGGATGGCCGCACCGCCAGCGGCAATGCATCAATCCGCAGTTTGCGGAAGACCGGCGTGTGGACCGAAAAGTTCGCCTTTCTGCAACCTGCCCCCTCTGGCCGGCCGCTGCCGGTGCTAGACGCGAAGCGGAGGTGATGACTGTCGAAATCCGCTGCATTGCCATCCAAAATCGCGGTGGAAAAGTCCGCTCACGCCTCTAATACCGCTTTGATAGCGTCGATGCGACGGCACATCGGCGTTGCTTGCAGCGTTCGGCGGCCACCTGTGTAACCAAAGCGGGCCGAGCTCCGAAGAAATGCAGGACGGAAACAAAAAAGAGACGGAACTGCGGATGATCGCAAGGCTCAACGATGCGCGTGAAGCGGAACATTCAGGGCGAACTAAAGGCTCCCGGCGATAGCGGCTCATGGCGGTCTGCCAATATTGCTTTTCGCGTCAATCGGCAGCCGCGGCGGGTTTGAATACGTGCCCATTAAGGCTGCCGCGTCTGCTTGTTCGACCCGGTGAGACGCGGCCAAGCTGGTAACCGAATTCCGCAAAATGTGTACATGTCACTCGGCTGCAGCCAACGAAATGGAAGACTTGGTAGACTAGCTAGATGCTGAGTTCGGTCACGAGAAAAATGAGTGTATGGGCAGCGGTCGTCCTGATCGCCGTTTACGCAGTTTCTCTTCTCGCGCCGACGGCCGCCGTGGCGTTTAGCTACGCCGAAGCTCATTGCCTCACGAAAAACAACCACGGCACCGGCTATAGCCATGTGCATGAAGACGGGGTCATTCACACCCACGACGGTGGTGGTTCGCCGTCGACCGATGCGCCGGATGGCGATGGGCACGCGAAGGCCAAAGGAAAGTACTGCGGACTTTTCTGCCTGCCCGCCCTAGCGGCCAGCGTGAATGACGACTCGGCGCCCGTAAGCCGCCCGCACGACGTTGTTTCGAGCTCCGGCGACGCGCTCGTTGGAGGAGTTTCCGCCCGCCTCTATAGGCCACCGGCTCTCGCAATTTGATCTGATTCAAGCGCGGCGGTTGCTCGCAACCTGCCGCCTGTTCAGTCGAATTGTGGGGAGTCGTTATGCTGGTACTGCACACTGCGGTGCGTGCCGGGTCCATGAAACGGACCGGGTCGGGCCGATGCGTCATCGCTAAAGTTTCTGTTCTGCTTGCCTTGGTCACGGCGGTCGGTGGGTGCACCGCCGCGCCGCGGTTGCACGCGTTCGCGGACGATCCGGCGGACCCGTCAGCCCGGGTGCCCACCACGGGGTATAGGTCAACCATCGGCTCCTACACGAGCCTTCGTCCTGTCGAGCCATCGTCGTGGCGCGAACAGAACGAGCGCGTCGCGCCCCGGCCGCGGCAGTAGGTGCAGCATGAGAATCAATCAAATCGCCAAGCAAGGCAGCCGCGTGGCCTGCGTGCTGGCCGCGTCCGCGCTGCTCGCCGCCTGCCAGACGTTTTCCGGTGATGGCGGGCTGCAGGTTGTGGCCGATATCGCCGGCTCCGAGCTGAAGAAAGATGTCGTGGCCATCAAGAACGACGAAGTGGCGGTCGCGGCTTACGATCGCGTCAAGCACCTTCTGCGGCGGCCACTGACGGCCGATACGGCCGTGCAGGTTGCCTTGCTGAACAATCGCGGCCTGCAAGCGGCGTACAATGAACTCGGCCTGGCTGAAGCGGACATGGTCCGCTCGAGCCTGCCGCCCAATCCGACTTTCGCGGTCCAGCGCCTGTCCGGTTCGGTGGAAATCGAGGTGGAGAAGCGGATCGTCGCCAACATCCTCGCGCTCGCCACATTGCCGGTGCGCGCCAGCATTGCCGGCGACCGCTTCAGCCAGGCCCAGCTGCGTGCGGCGGAGGATACCCTTCGCGTCGCGGCCGAAACACGCCGCAGCTACTACCGGGCTGTCGCGACGAGCGAGCTCGCGACGTTCCTTGCGGAATCGCAAAGCGCCGCGGAGACCGCAACCAAGATGGCGCAGCGGCTCGGTGAGACCGGCGCGATCAACAAGCTCGACCAGACGCGCGAGCAGGTCTTCTACGCCGAACTGACCGCCCAGTTGGCAAGGGTCCGCCAGGCTGCGAACAGCGAACGCGAACGGCTCGTCAGGCAAATGGGGCTTTGGGGCGCGGACCTGAACTTCAGGTTGCCTGCCGCATTGCCGGTACTGCCGCGCCGTCCGCTGACATTGCCGGCGATCGAGGTTGAGGCGGTGGCGCGGCGCGTTGACCTGCAGATCAAGCGCATCGAGCTGGTGGCGCTTGCCAAATCGTATGGGCTGAGCCAGGCCACGCGGTTTGTGAATCTGCTCGATGTGTCGGGCGTCTCCAGGTCCGTCAAGGATCGCGCCGATGGCGCCAAAGTCACCGACAGGGGCTTTGATATCGAGTTCCAGATCCCGTTGTTCGACTTCGGCGAGGTCAGGGTAAGGCAGGCGAGCGAGATCTACGCGCAGGCCATCAACCTGCTGACGGAACGAGCGGTCAATGTGCGCTCCGAGGCGCGCGATGCCTACCGCACGTACCGCTCGGCGTTCGACATCGCCAAGCACTACGAGAACGAGGTGATCCCGATCCGCAAGATCATCTCCGACGAGATGGTGCTGCGCTACAACGCGATGATGATCGACGTGTTTGCGCTGCTCATCGAGGCGCGGCAACGCCTGAATTCGAACATCGCCGCCATCGAGGCCAAGCGGGACTTCTGGCTTGCCAAGACGAACCTGGGCGTCGCCGTGGTGGGCGGCGGCGGTGGTGGCGGCGAAATGATGGCGACAGCTTCCGCGCCTTCTGGCGGCGAAGCAGGACACTAATAGAAGGAACGGCATCATGATTACACGCAGAGGATTTGTCGGCTCCGCCGCGACTCTCGCTGGAGCCGGCTTGGTAAGCGGCCGGGTCCAGGCTGCAAGCATACCGGAGGCGGTCACGACGCAGTCACCGGACATGCAGCCACCGCTCTATCCCTCAAATGGCCAGGACTACCAGCCGGTCGTCACGCTCAACGGCTGGACACTGCCCTGGCGCAGGAACGGCGACTGGAAGGAGTTTCACCTGGTGGCCGAGCCGGTCGTGCGCGAGATTGCGCCCGGCATGAAGGCGCATCTGTGGGGCTACAACGGCCAGTCGCCGGGTCCCACCATCGAGGCTGTCGAGGGCGACAAGGTGCGGATTTTCGTCACCAACAAGCTTCCCGAGAGCACCGCCATCCACTGGCACGGGATGTTGCTGCCGAGCGGCATGGATGGGGTGGGTGGGCTGACCCAGCCCCACATCGAGTCGGGCAAGACCTTCGTCTACGAGTTCGTTCTGAAGAAGAGCGGGACGTTCATGTACCACCCGCATTCCGACGAAATGGTGCAGATGGCGATGGGGATGATGGGCTTCTTCGTCATCCATCCGCGGGACCCGAAGTTCATGCGCGTCGACCGTGACTTCGTGTTCCTGCTCGCCGGCTATGACATCGATCCCGGCTCCTACGTGCCGAAGGTCATGACGATGCTCGATTTCAATATCTGGACCTGGAACAGCCGCGCGTTCCCGGGCATCGACCATTTCGTGGTGCGCAAAGGGGACCGGGTTCGCATCCGTTTCGGCAACCTGACCATGACCAACCACCCGATCCACATGCATGGCTACGACTTCGCGGTGACCTGCACGGACGGCGGCTGGGTGCCGGAAAGCGCGCGCTGGCCGGAAACTTCGATCGATGTGGCGGTCGGCCAGATGCGGGCCTTCGAGTTCGTCGCGGACGTGCCCGGCGACTGGGCGATCCATTGCCACAAGTCGCACCACACCATGAACGCGATGGGCCACGAGGTGAAAACCTTTATCGGAGTTCAGAAACGCGATCTGGCTCAAAGCATCCGCCGGCTGGCTTCACCCGACTACATGCCGATGGGCGCGTCAGGCATGGGCGAAATGGGCTCGATGGAGATGCCGCTGCCCGACAACACGCTGCCGATGATGACCGGTACCGGCCAGTTCGGGCCGATCGAGATGGGCGGCATGTTTTCGGTCGTGAAGGTTCGCGAGGGCCTCGCGGCCAACGATTACAAGGACCCTGGCTGGTACAAGCACCCGACCGGCACTGTTGCGTATGAGGTGCAGTCCAACGCTGCCCCCGCGCCAACGCGCGCCGCGCCGTCGAAGCAACCGGGCGGCGTCGAAATGAACGTCAGAAAACCCGCCTCACACCAAGGTCGCCACTGAAAGGAACAGACGATGCATTTAAAGCTTACACGCCCAGCGTTGCTGGTTGCCGGCTTGGCTCTTTCGAGTCCGGCTCTTGCCCATGACGGGCATTTTTCCGCAGGGGTTCCCGGTGATGCGAAGAAGCCCGCCCGCGTGGTGATGGTCACGATGAAGGAGAGCTCGGGGCAGATGATGTTCATCCCGGATCGTCTCGACATCAAGCTCGGCGAGCAGGTGCGCTTCATCCTGACGAACGTCGGCGAGCTGGAGCACGAGTTCGTGCTGGCCTCGACGGAGGACAACCTGAAGCACGCCGAGGAGATGAAGAAAAACCCCGACATGGAGCACGACGATCCCAATGCCAAGCGGGTGAAGCCAAAGCAGAAGAACGAGATCGTGTGGCGTTTCACCAAGGCCGGGAAGTTCGAATACGGCTGCCTCATCCCCGGTCACCGCGAAGCGGGCATGACCGGCACCATCGTCGTCAAGTAACGAAAGGAGAAACATATGCGTAGAAGAATGCCGCCAATCGTCGCCGCCATCGCACTCGTCACCGGCCTGTCCACGCCCGTCTTTGCTCAGGCTGATCTGGTCGATGGGGAGGTCACCAAGGTCGATAGCCAGGCTGGCACATGCACTCGGTGATCGTTCGATAGCTCAACATTGAAGCGCAATGGCAGGCGAAAGACCATTCAGAGCGATGAGATGGCGCCTCAACCACCGGGTAGTCATGGTGCTGGCCCCATATTGGTCGTCTCCTCGCCATGTCCGGTTGAGGCTCAATCGGCAGGTGTTACTTCTATCGAGGCCGATGAGAGAGGCGTGTATCGAGCAGTGACGACCGCTCAAACGCCTGCGCCGGGGGTCACAGGATTTGTCAATAAGGTTCAAAATGCTCGGCTCGTTAACGACACAAATGTCGTGCTTGGGGCGGTCGGCGTTCGTTTCGGACTACGTTTACATCAGGGCTGGGAAGCCTGGCACCGCTTACCGTTGTCATTACTTTTCCGCGCGCTGGATTGCACAATCCGGCTACTGGTCAGAGCTTTTTCTACAATCAGCAATCCATCAGCGCGCAATCCGGAGTGAGGCTGTATCGGGAATACCACTTCGAACAGGCATGGGAAATCGTCCCCGGTCTTTGGCAATTCGAGTTTTGGGACGGTAAGCGAAAGCCGGGGCAGCAGCGGTTCTGTGTCTACGGGCTGCCGGACATCAACACGCCGCTTCGATCGCCGGGCGACTGTCGTGTGGAGCTGCTCGGATGAGCTGCAGGTCGAAGCGGATGCAGTTTGCCTTTGCGCGATGGGGCTCTGGATGAGAAATCGTTGTGTCCGTCACGCAGACGAGGACGAGCGAAAGTGCAGCGGCAATTATAGTGGCCGAAAGGACAAGCCGGAAGACGACCACGCCATTCAGCACTGCAAGCGCTGGCATGTCTTTAGCCTCGGTATCGCCGCGGGGAATTCGCGGTGATCGCGATCGTCGCCCTCCTGCGCGATCCCGACAAATTCCGCAACAACTGTTCATTTCTATCCACTGCGCTCCGTCAAACGACTGGTGCGATGCAAATGGAGCTGCATGCGTTTGGCCGGTACCCCCAGCGCCGAATGTAAAGATGGTGGAAGGTTTTGTGCGGCAGCCAGTAGCGCGCAATGGTCTAATCCGGCTTCCGCCGTCGTGCGCTATCGCGACCGCTCCTGGGTGTTCGGCCGGACTCTGCAGGACTTTCAAGCGCGTCCCGTTCAGCCGATCGCAGCATCCTCCAGCGGCTTCTCCGTGCCGACTTCGTCACGGGCGACCAGGTCGTGACGCGGCGTGCTGACGCTTCTGGCGATGCTTTTCGAAAACGACCGGGAATGATCGATGGGCGAAAAGTTCGATAAATGGCTGCAGGAGACGCGCAAGCGATTACGCAGCGAACTGAGCGAGCTGTATTTCGCCGACGACGATCAAGGTGAATCCGGTCCACATGACGCCGCCACCCAGCAACGGATCGCGCGAATTCTGAGGGCCTTCCATCTTATCGAGACCCGAGAGTACGGGTCGTGCGCGGCTTGCGGGGCGGCGATACCCAGGGGTCTGCTGATCGATGATCCGACCCGAGACATCTGCGACAACTGCACACCGGGCATATCGAATCCCGAGAACGGCGAATAAGGAAGCTCCCGCCTCCATGCGGGAATGTTCAGGTAGCAGCCGTAGCAGCAAGTCGCGTGGGGCCGCAGGGCGATGCGTCAAAAATAGCTTTCAAGCGTGCCGCGGCGACGCACGTCCAGCGTAGCACAGTGGAACGCGCCACCGAATGCCGCGTAGTGCAAGAATGGGCAGGGAATTGGTTCAAAGCCCCACTTCTCCATGGCGCGCATCATGTTGGTGTGATGCGGATCGACGATCACGCGTTTTTCGTCAATCATCAGGATATTCATGCTGAGCCATTTTCCGCAGAGCGAGGTGATGTTGAGAAGGCGATCGGCAATTGGATTGGGATCCGGCGCGACCAAAATGTCCCATGTTTTCAAATTGTCGGGAAGACGGTCGGGGTCAATGTACTCGGGATTGATGAGTAGCTTGCCGGGCCCCAGTGGAAGCGCTGTCGTGTCGATATGCATCGGATTGGGACAGCGGCTCTCGATCTCATGGACGCGATAAGTGTCGCCGAGGTGTCTTCTTAGCCATTCGATGCCAGTGGCATTGGTGACGTTGCTGCGCGTGACGAACAGGTCGCGCCCACAACGAAAGAAGTCCGCCGCATCGAACACTGGCTCAAACTCCGTGAGAACGTAACGCAATGGCTCACCCTTCTCCGGCAGCCGGAAGTCTGGATCGAAAAGTTCGTCGGTCAGTTGTGGCTTAGGCGCCGATGTCCAACGAGCACCGCGTCGGAAATAATCCTTGAGGATTGGCCTATAAGAATGAGTTTCGAAGTAGCGACAAGGCCATGCCATCGGCGTTTCAATGATTTCATCGCCGATGATCAGCATGCTGTCCCGCGGACAGGTGTTGCAGAAGCCGCGCGAGGACCAATCAGGCGTGCCGAACTTTTTCTTATGATTGACCGGGTCCGGCCGCGTAACCGTAATTCCAAGCGATTCCAGCAGCGTTACGAAACCATCAAGCTCGCGTTGTGCCGGCCCAAGCATAAGTTGAGGATAGCGAAAGCCGGCAGTGATCGCCTGCCCCCATGCCGCCATACCGGGGATGTTGCAGGTGACGACCGGATGCCTGGATGGAATGACGGAGCCTTCCAAACGTCCGACGATGATCTCTTCCAGAGGATCCCATTCGTTGTGCGAACTGATGGGTGAGATCAAGTTTTGCATAGCAATCTGAGAGCTGTCCGTATGAATGTCCATTTTCACGGCAGGAATGCTCTCCATTGCGACGAAACGATAGTGACTGATTAAATGGTCGAAACCAGGCGACGATCATCTTGTAGCGCGCAATCGCGTACGCCCAAGCCGTGATCGGAATAGAGCGGTCATACGTGTGTCGCTTGCAATGAACAGCCAGCAGCGTCTCCTGCACAATATCTTCAGCTTCGTCGCCGGCCCGGCCCAGACGCCGAAGTTGACGCCATGCATGGGTCCTAAGCAGCGCCGAAAGCTCCGTCAGAAAGGCACGATATGTCTGCTCGTCGCCTTCCGAGACGCGATCCCACAAGCTGCGCAGGTGACTTTCGGCTTCTTCCATCTATTTGTCGGCGTTGAGCGCTGACAGACACCAAGCTAGTACGTCGGAGGCGGCCGCGAGGTTACGTCGTAGGCGAAGTTCTTCGGGTCGTGCGACATCACGCCGCGTAAGGCAACGGCGGGCGTGATCATCTCGACCATTCCAATGTAAGCCGCTGTGGCCTCCACATCCCTAGTAGCAGAGTGGAGAGCCAGCTATGAAAACATACGTTGTCGTTGCAGCGTTGGCACGGCGTCGGCTTTGACTGGCGTTCGCCGAATTCCGATCTCGAAACCCAGCAGAAAAGCGAACATCTGCACAGTTCGGCGGGCAACGCGATGGCACGAACCACGCGCCAAAAAAGCCGTGCCGGCGCAAGTACCGCATCATCGCCGGGCACCGGGTCTCTCCGATATGTATCCGAACATGCGGGAACGGGTACTGAGAGGCAATGATTACTAAGCGAACCCGCGATGCCGCTGGGCAGCATTCCGCCGCCCAGCGGCCTATCGTTTCTGGTGAGCTTCGACTTACGCGTGACGCGCCAACTTGACCGCTACCGCGCAGGCGTCTCGATTGACATGAAATCCAATGCTAAAGCATCCTGGGGTCGTTGAGCCAAGGAACCCGATCCGCGGAAACTTTGCTCGATTCGGCAAGAGCGCTGCCGTGAAGTATCTGGCCCATAGTGCCTCCCGGAATGCCGGATCAGCTTGGCTGATTCCTTCACACTCCGGGAGTAGCTAGGAATGTCCGTGTCGTCTCGTGGCTCGGGTTTCCGATGCGCCGGCTCGTCGCGTTTCTACAGAGCTTCCTGGCAAACGGCCTCGGCCTGCTCGTGGCCTATCTGGCGGTGGCCGGGATCATCTTCGCTCTGCAGGCCTTCTCGATTCCCGGCATCTTCCTGGTGCTGCTCGGGGGGCGCTCTGGATCGACCTCCTCGTGCATATCGCCATGGCGCACTTCGCGCTGCTGGCGATCCTCGGAACAATCTCGCGCGCCTGGCTCGCGCTGCCGATCTGCCTCTGCGCGGCCGGGTACGCCCTACATCTCGTCTCGGTGCAAGCGTCTGAGCAGGAGGCCGCGGCCATCAATGCGCACAACGCGAGCATCCGGTTCACCGTCGACCAGCCGTTCCGCTACCTGCGGCAGGGAGATACGGACTCCTGCGCGCTGATCGAACGCTATCGCATCGACCGCTCGTTCCTGCGTCAAGGGAAGAGCGAGATCACCACGGCCTACCACGCCCGATGTCGCAACGTTCAGGCCGTATCCGGCCGTACCGCGGATCGTCGCGGGATTGCCTCAATAGCGGCGCGGCGAAGTGGCAGTGCATCTGGGGCCTGATGAAGGGCGGAACGTCCATCGCAACCGGCTACAAGGCGCGCGCGGCGGACGATCCGCAGAGGAACGTGTTCACTCCGTCCATGGACCCGGAGACCTGGGAGGTCACCCAGTTCGTCCGCGCGTTGGGTCTTGAGCAGCGTCAGCCAACGGATTGAGGGCACGGACAGGACGGAATAGGGAGCGCATTCAGCCAACCTGTTGCTTGCACCCGGCGGGTTACGCCTCCGGCTAATTAGCCCCCCTCCTCTCCTCACTCAGGTCAGAGCTGCTTCACCGGCTTCGGATCGAGGTTGAATATCCGCGCGGCGTTGAGCCCGAGGATGTTCTTCTTCGACTGCTCCGAAATGAACGGCAGATCGGTGATCTCGCTCGGCAGATCGAAGTCGAAGTGCGGCCAGTCCGACGCATAGAGCAACTGCGTGTCGGCCTTGATCATCTCGAAGGTGCACTCCAGCGCCTTGAGGTTGTTCGCCTCCATCGGCTGGGTCGTGTACCAGCAGTGATCGCGCATGTATTCCGACGGCAGCCGCTTGAGATGCGGCGCCTCCGACGGGCGCATCAGGAACTGGTCGTCGAGCCGCTGCATCAGGAACGGCGCCCAGGCGATGCCGGACTCGATCCAGATCACCTTCAGCTTCGGGAAGCGCTCCGGAATGCCGTTCAGGATCCAGTTCGTGCAATGCACGATGTTGGGCCAGGCAAAGCCCAGCGCGTGCATGCCGAGGAAGCGGTTGACGGTCTTCAGCGACGGATCGTCCCAGTGATAGCCGGCGTGGAAGGAGACCGGCATGCCAGTCTCCTCGATCATGCGGTAGAGCCGCATGTACTTGTTGTGGTGCACCGGCGCGTGCCGCGTCGACGGAATGGCATAGCCGATGATGCCCTTCTGGCCGGCGGTTTCCTTGACGACACGCTCGCACTCCTCCGGGCTGTTGTAGGGCAGCACGGAGAGGAACTTGATGCGGTCGTCGGCGGAGAGAAGCTTCTCCTGCATCCACTTGTTGTAGGCGCGGGAGAGCCACACCTCCATCTCGGGCTGCGGATGCAGGCCTAAGAACAGCATCGGCGTCGGGAACACCACCATGTTGTCGACGCCGAGCGAATCCATCGCGCGGCGCGTCAGCGTCACGTCGCGATGCACGCTCAGGTCCTCGACCTTCTCGCGCAGTCCGTCCTGATGCGGGATGCGGCCGCCGACGCTCTGGTAGCGCAGGCCGAGATCGCCGTTGAGGCCGTAGGGCGGCGCGCCGATGCGGTCGCGGTGGAAGTAGATCGCCTGATCGCGGATGACCGGGTCCTCGATGTACTGCACCACCTCGTTCCACGACACCGTCTCGACGTGGTGCGCGTCGACGTCGACCACGAACCAGTCCTGCAGCTTGCGCCGCCGCGCGGCGATCTTGGCATGCCGGAGGATTTCGCGGCTGTCGGTCGAGGTGTCGATCACCTGGGCCGGCAGCATCTGCGGCACGCCGACGACGGGCTGGTTCATGGTTTGCTCCTTGCGATATTCCCTGAATGGTTGCTGTCGTGCTCGCCCGGATCGTTCTCGCCGGGCCTTCTCCGGAACCAGAGCCCGAGCTCCATCGGCCCAAGCCCAACGTCCCGCAGCATCTCGGAGACTGCCACCAGCATCTCGGTCGCGGTCAACGTCTCCGCGCCCTCCTGCACGATGGCCGGCACCGGCCGCTCCTCGAGCTCCGACTTGGCGTAGTAGAGCCGCACCGCGGCGGTGATGATCTGGGCGATCGCTTCGTCGGAGACGCGCGCGGCCTCGCCCTTCTCGACCAGCTCCTTGGCGGAGCGGTGAAGGTCGGCCGCGTAGCGGTCGATCCAGCCGTATGCGTCGTTGGCGCGCGATTGGTCAGCGTTGACCGCCGGCCGCCTATCGTCAGACGACGACATAGACGTTGCCGTCCTTCTCCTCGAGTTTCACCCGGCGCAGCTTGATCTTGTCGTAGCCCTGATTGAGTCCGGTCTTCAGATTGAACTCGTAGCCGTGCCACGAGCAGACGATGTTGGTGGTGTTCTCGTCGTAGGCCAATTCTCTGACGGTGCCGTCAGCGGCGACCGGCTCGAGCACGCGCTTGTAGATGCGGCCCTGGCACACCGGGCCCGAGCGGTGCGGGCACTCGTTGTGCCAGGCGACGAGCTGTCCGTCGACCTTGAACACGCCAACCTCGGTGCCGTCGCACGACATCACCCGGCGATCGCCGTCCTTCAGCTCGTCCGAGCGGCACACGAGATACGATTGCGGCATTTCCTCTCCTCACTTCATTCTTGTTCCACCGGCGGAACCAGCGGCAGCGGCTCTCTCGCCCTCAACACGCCTCGAACATAGGCGAATCGAGGGCCGTTTCCAATTATTCGAACTTGATGTTCGCGGCCTTCACGACCGACGACCAACGCTGCACCTCGGCTTTCATCTGCGCGGTGAGCTCATCCGCACTGCTGCCGATCGGTGTGCCCGACAGGCTCTTCAGCTTGGCCTTGTAGTCATCGGAGGCGCCGATCTGCCGCGCCGCGGCCTCAAGCTTTTTGAGGATCGGCGCAGGCGTGCCTGCAGGCGCCATCAACGCGAACCAGGTGCCCGCGACCACATCCAGCACGCCGGCCTCGGCGAGCGTCGGCACATTGGGAAGCTCGGGAATGCGAGACGTCACCGTCACCGCCAAGGCCCGCAGGTTGCCCTGGGTGACCTGAGGCATCGCGGCCGGTGTCTCGACGAAGCCGAACGTGGTCTGTCCGCCGAGCAGGCTGGTGATCGACTCGTTGCTGCTGCGATAGGAGATCGCGGTCGCGGGCGCGCCGGTCTTGATCTTGAAGTGCTCGATCGGCAGCGTGAACACCGGCGATGGCGTCGGATAGTTCGCCTTGTCGGGATTGGCCTTCAGCCAGGCGACCAGCTCGGCGACAGTCTTGGCCGGATGATCCTTGTTGACGAGCACCAGCATCGGATAGTCGGCCATCATCGAGATCGGCGCGAAGTCCTTGAAGACGTCGTAGGGAATGTTGGGCCAGATGGCGGTGCCGATGGTCATGGCGCCGGCGGCGGCGCCGAGCAGCGTATAGCCATCGGGCGTGGACTTCGCGACCGTGTCCGGCGCGAGCCGGCCGCCGCCGCCCGGCTTGTTCTCGATCAGGAACGTGCCGCCGAGTGCGTCCGTGAGCTTCTGCGCGACTATGCGCGCGACCGTGTCGGTGCCGCCGCCTGCACCAAAGCCGATGACGATCCTGACGGTGCGCGCCGGATAGTCGGCTTGCTGGGCACGGACAGCCAGCGGCCCGGCGGCCGCGCCGGCCGCCGCTCCGCCAACCAGAGACAGAAACTCACGCCGCTTCATGCCCACCCTCCATGCGACCGGCGGGAGGAATGGTAATGGCCCGCCCAACATGCTGGATAGGGGGCTACTTCATCGCAGGCATGCGTTTGGCCTTGCGCCGGCCGGGAGGTTGCCGCGCCGTCACCCGCCCTTTCGACCGGCCAGCGCAGATGGCCGGCTGCAATTACCGGTGCGTCACGCCTGTCCCGCCCGACGGATCGGGACCGAACCGGTTCGGACCGGCGGTGCCTTTCACGCAGGCCCAGTAAAGCAGAACGAAGATGCCGATAATGGTGAACACGATCAGCCACCACCAGGCGGTGCGGTCGATGTCGTGAAGCCTGCGAAAGCCCATCGCAAGGCTCGGCAGGAGCGTCAGTACCAGTACTCCGAGCGGCAGGTGCGGCCGCTGAAGCCGACATAGTTCTTGAAGCCCGATGCGATTGGTTGCCAAAAGTCCATGGCTCACCCCGGCAGTTTTTGAACGGCCTTGAAGCCTACGTCCGGGAACTCGGCTGCGACAATACGCCCCTTCCCGGTCTTCCGCCGTTGCCGACCACGGCGGCCGGCGGGGATTGGCCTGACGCAATCGTGTCTTGCAACCAACGGGACTTCGGGCCGGCGCCGGCCCGCTTCGGGATCGACCTGACCAAGCCTGCCGACGTCTTACCGAGGATCAATTGAGCGACCAGACCACCTGCCCGCTTGGTCTTCCCCGCTCGATCAAGGCGGAGGTTTCAGCGGCGAGCCAAGCAGGATGGCATCAGTATGAATCAGCTTGTCGCGACGGCGGTGGCTGAGAAACCGGCTGCTATGAACACCGCTGCTTTTTTTTTGCCGAGCGCCGCGAACGTGCCGATTGGAACGCCTTTGATCGCATGATGCCCCGTAAAGGTGGCGAGCCTCCGCACGCGGAGGACAAGATCAAGCGATAGAACCTACTTCACCGGCGCAACCGGCGGCGCGGCGGGCGTGCGGCCCGCCCGGCCGTTCTCGATCAGCGCACTGAGCTTCTTCTGCGCGTCGCCGTTGGGCTGCGCCATGCCGGCCGACATAATCAGCGTCATCGCCTGCTCGACGGTGATGTCGAGCTCGATGACGTGGCTGCGCGGGGCATAAAAGAAAAAGCCGGTGGTCGGGTTCGGCGTGCACGGCAGGAAGCACGAGACGTAGTCCCTGCCCGGCAGTCGCGATGCGATGTCCGCGGTCGGGGTCGAGGCGAGAAACACCACCGACCACATGCCGGTCGGAAACTCCGCGAGCGCCACCTTGCCGAAGCCCGGTCCGGACTTCGAGAACAGCGTCTCGAAGATCTGCTTCATGGTCTTGTAGATCGGCCGCACGATCGGCATGCGGTTCAGCACGTTCTCGCTGAATTCGACCAGAGTGCGCCCGACGAGGTTTGCGGTGAGGAAGCCGAGCAGCGTCAGCGCGAACAGCGCGATGATCACGCCATAGCCCGGCACCTTGAACGGCAGATAGGTCTCGGCGCGCAGGCTCACCGGAATGAACGGCCGCATCGCGTCGTCCACCCAGTTCACGAACCACCAGGTGAGATTGATGGTGATGTAGATCGGCCCGACCAGGATCAGGCCGGTCAGGAAATAGTTGCGCAACCGCGACATCGCGCCGTGATGCACCGGCTCGGGCGGGATGACGTCCGCCGCAGTCACCGTCGGGGGCAGTCCGGTTTTTTCGTCAGCCATGATCGTGGATCGGCTCGTACCCCTGCGCGTACCTGCGCGCCATCACTCGACCGTCACCGACTTCGCGAGGTTGCGCGGCTGGTCGACGTCGGTGCCCATGTTCACCGCGGTATGATAGGCGATGAGCTGCACCGGAATCGCATAGACGATAGGCGTAACCGTGGTCGCCATGTCCGGCAACACCAGCGTCGAAAGCGACAGCGCCGCGGCCTCCTTCGCGCCCTTCGGGTCGGTGACCAGAATGATCCTGCCGCCGCGGGCCGCGACCTCCTGCATGTTCGACACCGTCTTCTCGAACACGCCCTCGCGCCGCACGCTCTTGTCGAACGGCGCAACCACCACCACCGGCATGGTCTCGTCAATCAGGGCGATGGGGCCGTGCTTGAGCTCGCCCGCGGCATAGCCTTCGGCGTGGATATAGGAGATTTCCTTGAGCTTCAAAGCGCCTTCCAGCGCCAGCGGATAGGCGGTGCCGCGGCCGAGATAGAGCACGTCGCGCGCCTTGGCGAGGTCGCGCGCCAGTTCCTCGATCTGCGGCTCGAGCCGCAACGCCTCGGAGATGTGGCGCGGCACTTCGATCATGGCACGGACGAGGTTGCGCTCATCCTCTTCGGAGATGACGCCGCGGACGCGCCCGGCGGCAATGGCGAGGCAGAGCAGCGCCGCAAGCTGGCAGGTGAACGCCTTGGTCGAAGCGACGCCGATTTCGGGGCCCGCCAGCGTCGGCATCACCACGTCGCTCTCGCGGGCGATGGTCGAGGTCGGCACGTTGACGATGGAAAGGACGTGCTGCTTCTGCTCCTTGGCATAGCGGAGCGTGGCGAGCGTATCGGCGGTCTCGCCCGACTGCGAGACGAACAGCGCGAGGTTGCCCGGCGAGAACGGCGCCTCGCGGTAGCGGAACTCGGAGGCGACGTCGATCTCGACCGGCAGCCGGGCAAAGCGCTCGAACCAGTATTTGGCGACCAGACCCGCGTAGTAGGCGGTGCCGCAGGCCGAGATCGCCACCCGCTCGATCTTCCTGAAGTCGAACGGCAGCGTCATCGGCAGCGCGACGCGCTCGGCGGCCATGTCGAGATAGTGCGACAGCGTATGGCCGACGACCTCGGGCTGCTCGTGGATTTCCTTCGCCATGAAATGGCGGTGGTTGCCCTTGTCGACCAGGAACGCCGAGGCGTTCGACTTCAGCACCGGGCGCTCGACGACCTTACCGCTGACGTCGCGCACCTCGACGCCCTTGCGCGTCACCACCGCCCAGTCGCCGTCCTCGAGATAGCTGATGGTGTCGGTGAACGGCGCGAGCGCGATCGCGTCCGAGCCCAGATACATCTCGCCGTCGCCGTGGCCGACCGCGAGCGGCGAGCCCTTGCGCGCGCCGATCAGCAGGTCTTCCTCGCCGGCAAACAGGAAGGCGAGCGCGAACGCGCCGCGCAGCCGCGGCAGACAGCTCTGCACGGCTTCGGCCGGGTTGCGGCCCTTCTTCATCTCCGCGGTGACGAGATGGGCGACCACTTCGGTGTCGGTCTCGCTCGCAAATTTCGCGCCGGTCTTTTCCAGCTCGTCACGCAGCTCGCGGAAGTTCTCGATGATGCCGTTGTGCACCACCGCGATCCGGTCGGTGGCGTGCGGGTGCGCGTTGCTTTCGGTCGGCTTGCCGTGGGTCGCCCAGCGGGTGTGGCCGATGCCGATGGTGCCCGCGAGCGGCGCCTCGCGCAGGCGGCTTTCCAGATTGCGAAGCTTGCCCTCGGCGCGCCGCCGGGTCAGCGCGCCGCTTTCCAGCGTGGCGACGCCGGCCGAGTCATAGCCACGATATTCAAGCCGCTTGAGCGCGTCGACGAGTTGCCCCGCGACCGGCTCATGGCCGAGAATCCCAACAATCCCGCACAAAGTGGCCCTACCCCCTGCCGCATCCCGCGGCGCGATGTTTATGCGCCGGGGCCGGTTTCCGGAAAATCAAAATGCATGTCCTGATGTGTCAAATTAAGGCGGACGGCTAAGGAAACAAGAATCTCCTCTGCCGACCGTAGCTTATGCCTTCTTTTTCACCAGCGACTTCAAGTCACGCAGGCGCTTGGCCCAGCCCTCCTTAACGGTTTGTCGGCCACGTCCGATGGCCAGGGCGTCGGCGGGGACATCGGCGGTGATGACCGAGCCGGAACCGACATAGGCGCCGTCGCCGATGGTCACCGGCGCAACCAATGCCGAGTTGGAGCCGATGAAGGCGCCCGCGCCGATATCGGTGCGGTGCTTGGCCGCGCCGTCATAGTTGCAGGTGATGGTGCCGGCACCGACATTGGCCCCGGCGCCGACCCGGGCGTCGCCGATATAGGTCAGGTGATTGGCCTTGGCGCCCTGCTCGATCAGCGCCTCCTTCACCTCGACGAAGTTGCCGATGTGCACGTCGGCCTCGAGCTTCGCCCCCGGCCGCAGCCGCGCATAGGGGCCGACGATGGCGTTCCTGCCGACATGCGCGCCCTGCAGATGCGAAAACGAGCGGATGGTCGCGCCGTCCTCGATCGAGACGCCGGTGCCGATCACCACATAGGGCTCGACCGTCACGTCCTTGCCGAACTTGGTATCGGCGCAAAGATGCACGGTGTCCGGCGCCACCAGCGTCACGCCCGCCTCCATCGCTTCCTGCCGCAGCCGCTGCTGGATCACGGCTTCCGCTTCCGCCAGTTGCGCCTTGGTGTTGATGCCGCTCACCTCATCCTCCGCCACTTCGAGGGCCACCGCGCGCAGGCTCAGCTTGCGCGCGATCGCCACCGCGTCCGTCAGATAGAATTCGCCCTTGCGATTGTCGTTGCCGATCTGGTCGAGAATGGGCAGCGCGTGGGCGCCGTCGAACGCCATCAGCCCGCC
>JAIESC010000029.1 GCA_019746355.1 Xanthobacteraceae bacterium
TGCTTCGCCACCTGGCCGGTCAGCGCGTAGATGCCGGTGCCGAGAATGTCGCCGACGATGAACAGCAGCAGCAGCCACGGTCCCATGACCCGGTGCAGGCTCGGCTCGGCGGCGGCCTGGGTGTCCGGCGCGCGATTGGCGGTGATGTCGGCCATGACGTTTCGCCCCGATTTTGACCAGACAACCAAACGCGCGAGCTGCCGGAAAAGTTGCGGCCGACATTGCCCCCGCATCGGCGTCGCATCACTATTCCACGAGCGCAGCCGGGCGAATGCGATGCTGACACTCTACCACGGCGGACTCACGACCTGCTCCAGGCAGGTGCGGCGCTGCCTGCGCGAAAAAGGCATGGCTTACGAGAGCCGCTACGCCGATCTGCTGCGGTTCGAGCATCTCAGTCCGGCGTATCTCAAGCTCAATGCCGACGGCGTGGTGCCGACGCTCGTGCACGACGGCAAGACTGGAACGGGCGGGTGATGGCGCGGCCGGCGGCGAAGTTCGTCTACGCCGCAGGCTCGCCCGAGACGCCGAAGCTCGCGCAGCGGCGCACGGTCGCGGGCTTCCGCGAGTTTGGCGCCGTTAAAAAACTCTCCAGTCATTCCGGGACGCCGCCACAAGCGCGTTTACGCGCGTCTTCGATGCGCTACAGCGGCGGGCCCGGAATCCAGTTCAGGAGGAAGTCCCTGCGAAACTGGATTCCGGGTTCGCGCCCGAAAGCGCGTTTACGCGCGTCTTCGACGCGCTATGGGCGCGCCCCGGAATGACGGCGGAAAGTTTTTAGCAGCCTGCTCATCTAGCGGTCCTGCGGCTTGAAGCGCACGATGGTGGCAAGCGTGATCCAGTCGGCGCGTTCGCCCGCGAGATTGCGTCCGTAGATCAGGTCGATGTTGAACAGGTCGACCGGGCGCCAGCGGAGCCCGAGCTGGAACCGCGGCTCGATCGGCCCGCGCGTATCGTCGGCCGCGCCGGCCTGGCCGAACACCTCGCCGGTCAGCGTCCAGACATTGTCCGGCGTGCGCAGGTCGAAGCCTGCGCCGTAGGTGAAGTAGTCGTGTTGGGCGATCCGGTCGCGCAGATATCCGGCATTGAGGTTGAACCGCAGCACGTTCGAGACGCGCAGCGTCGCCGGCACGTTCACCGCGGTGCCGACATTCTCCCTGGCGATCAGGTCGTAGAAGGCGATGGCCGTGAACGCGACGCCCCAGGAGCCGATGCTGGTCGGCACGATGTTCATCTTCACCTTGGGAGCGGCGCCGGTGCCCCACTCGTCGTCGATGCGAAAGCGCGTGACCTGCGAGCTGAGCTCGACCGGCCGGCCGAGGTTGAACACGCAGGCCGGCGCCACGGAGGCGATCAGGTCGCGGTTGTTCGCCGACGACACCCAGGACTCGACCTTGCACGAGCCGGGCTCCGACACCTCTGCGGTGTCGACCTGATAGGCCGCGCCCGCGGCATGCGCGCGATCCGACGCGGCCAGTGCCGCGCCCGCGCACAGCGCGACCGCCAGCGCGCGAATGCATCCCCCCGCAACGCCCCAAGAAACGTCCACAGACATGCCCCCACGTCCCCTTCGAGGCTAGATCAGGGGCGGGATGCGGGCCAGCCGTTGCCAACAGCTCCGGTGTCGGGTGCACCCTGACATCGCTTTGCGATAAGCTCGCGTCATCGCGGGATGGCATCGATGACATCGCACCGGCACTGGACCTTTGGCGACCTGTCGCTGCAACGGGTGATCGAGTCCGAAGCCCCGCTGCTGTCGCCGTTCGAGATTTTCCCCGACTGCACGCAGGCCCATCTCGATGCCAACCGGGATTGGCTCGTGCCGCGCTTTCAGGATGCGGCAAAGGACGGAGCAAGCGGGCTTCTCACCATCACCATCCAGAGCTTCCTCATCCGCCGGAACGGTCTCACCATCCTGGTCGACAGCTGCTCCGGCAACGACAAGGAGACGCGGGCCCGGCCGCAGTTCCGCCGCGCGCAATGGCCGTGGCTTGACCGGCTGCGCGAGGCCGGTGTTGCGCCGGAGGACATCGACATCGTGCTGTGCTCGCACCTGCACGTCGATCACGTCGGCTGGAACACGCGGCTCGACAACGGCCGCTGGGTGCCGACCTTTCCCAACGCGCGCTATCTGATCTCGCGCCGCGAATGGGAGCATTGGCAGGCCGCGGGCGCCAAGGCGCTCGAGCGCACCGGCGACTACATCACCGACAGCGTGATGCCGGTGTTCGCCGCAGGGCAGGCCGAGCTGGTCGGCGACGAGCATGCGGTTGCGGCGAACGTTTCGGTCGAGCCCGCGCCCGGCCATACGCCCGGGCAGATGATGGTGCGGCTCGGCGAAGCGAGCGGGCGGGCGATCCTCTGCGCCGACCTGATGCATCATCCGCTGCAGGTCCGCTTTCCGGAGTGGAGCACGCGCTTCTGCACCGATCCGGCAGCGGCGCGAGTGACACGGCTCAACTTCTTCAAGGCGCACGCCGACACCGGCCGGCTGATCTTTCCGGCGCATTTCCCGACGCCGACCGGCGGCACCATCGCCCGCGACGGCAAGGATTTCCGCTTCACGTTCTGCGGCGAGGACCACGCCTGCTTCGGCGGCTGAGCATCACCGCGTGGTGAAGCAGGTCGCTGAAAAATTCTCCGCGGTCATTCCGGGGCGCGCCCGCCAGCGCGTTCACGCGCGTCTTCGACGCGCTATCGGCGCGAGCCCGGAATCCAGTTTCGCAGGGACTTTCTCCTGAGCTGGATTCCGGGCTCGCTCGCTGCGCTCGCGCCCCGGAATGACGCCTCGGATTTTTTCAGTAGCCTGAAACTTTATAATTGTTCTAAGCTTCTGATCTTTAACGGACTTTCACTTGACCGGTGTCGCGATAGGGCCCAGTTGAGCCATGTCGAAACGACGCCGGATCCGTGACATGGCCGACCATTCAGCGCCCGGTTCTGCACCGGCGAATGGCGACAAGCGCACCCCGCTCGGGCTCGCGCAGCGCGGCTTTCGCGGCACGATCGGCGCCATCGTCGTGACCGACGGCCACGGCGTGTCCGCCGCCGAGATCGAGCGGCGGCTGCTCGAGCTCGGCTTCGTCGAGGGCGGGCAGGTCGAGGTGCTGCACGAAGGCCCCCTCGGCCGCGATCCGATCGCCGTGCGCGTCAACAACACCACCATCGCGCTGCGCCGCCGCGAGGCGATGGCGGTTCTGGTGTCATGAGCGCGGTGGTCGAAACCGGCACTTGGCGCTCTTGGCGCTTCGCGCTGGTCGGCACGCCGAACAGCGGCAAGACCGCGCTGTTCAATGCGCTGACCGGCAGCCGGCAGAAGGTCGCGAACTATCCGGGCGTCACCGTCGAGCGCAAGGCGGGCACGCTGCAGACCGCCGCCGGCCACCGCATCGATCTCGTCGATCTGCCGGGCACCTATTCGCTCCGCGGACGGAGCCCCGACGAGGAGATCACCCGCGACGTGGTGCTCGGCAAGCTCGCCGCCGAAGCACCCGACGTCCTGCTTTGCGTCGCCGATGCCACCAATCTTCGCGTCGCGCTGCGCCTCGTCATCGAGCTGAAGCGCACCGGGCGGCCGCTGCTGCTCGTGCTCAACATGATCGACATCGCCCGCCGCCGCGGCATCGACATCGATCTCGACAGGCTTTCGAGCGAGCTCGGCGTGCCGGTGGTGACCTCGACCGCGGTGCGCCGCGGCGGCACCGAGCAGCTCACACGCCGCATCGACGAGATCGTCGCGGCGGTCCCGGACCAGCGCGAAAGCACCTGGCAGCCGCCCAGCACGTCCGACCTGCGCGCGGCGCAGCGCGAGGCCGACCGCGTCATCAAGGCCGCGGTCGGCGAGCCGGTGCGGCCCGACACGCTCACCGGCCGCGCCGATGCCGTGCTGCTGCACCCGGTCGCGGGCCTGCTCATTCTGCTCTGCCTCCTGTTCGTCATGTTCCAGGCGGTGTTCGCCTGGGCGCAGCCGTTCATGGACCTGATCGAAGCGGGCTTCGATGCGCTCGGCGCGCTGGCCGCCGCCCATCTGCCGGAAGGGCTGCTGCAAAGCTTCGTGCAGAACGGCGTCATCGCCGGGGTCGGCAGCGTCATCGTGTTCCTGCCGCAGATCCTGATCCTGTTCCTGTTCATCCTGCTGCTGGAAGACCTGGGCTACATGGCGCGCGCGGCGTTCCTGATGGACCGCATCATGGGCGGCGCGGGATTGCACGGCCGCGCCTTCATTCCGCTGTTGTCGAGCTTTGCCTGCGCGATCCCGGGAATCATGGCGACGCGGGTGATCGACAACAGGCGCGACCGCCTCACCACCATCCTGGTCGCGCCGCTGATGACCTGCTCGGCGCGCATTCCGGTCTACACGCTGATCATCTCGGCCTTCATCCCGGACCGGCAGGTGTTCGGCTTCATCGGCCTGCAGGGCCTCGTGATGTTCGCCCTCTATGCCATCGGCATCTTCAGCGCGCTCGCGGTTTCGTTCGTCGCCAATCATTTCGTCTGGCGCGAGAGCGCGACGCCGCCGTTCATGCTGGAATTGCCGGACTACAAGCGGCCGCGGCTGCGCAGCGTCGCGATCGGCCTCGTCACCCGCGCGATGATGTTCCTCAAGCGCGCCGGCACCACGATCTTCTCGATGATGGTGCTGATCTGGTTCCTGGCGTCGTTCCCGCGGCCGCCGGAAGGGGCGACCGCGCCCGCGATCGACTACAGCCTTGCCGCGATCATCGGCAAATGGCTCGAGCCGGTGCTGGCCCCGGTCGGCTTCAACTGGCAGATCAACGTCGCGCTCATTCCGGGGATGGCCGCGCGGGAAGTTGCCGTTGCTTCTCTGGGCACGGTTTATGCGATCGAAGGCGGCAAGGAGGCCGCCGAGCAGATCGGCCAGGCGCTCGCCGGCAAATGGAGCCTCGGCACGGCGCTCGCGCTGCTCGCCTGGTACGTGTTCGCGCCGCAATGCGCCTCGACGCTCGCGGTGATCCGCCGCGAGACCGGCGGCTGGCGCTTCATGTTCATCACCTTCGCCTACATGCTGGCGCTGGCGTATCTCGCGGCGTTCATGACCTATCGCGTCGCGGTCGCGCTTGGCGCAGGGTAGGGTGGGCAAAGGCGCGTTAGCGCCGTGCCCACGCGCGAATTGGTGCACCGAATTTGCTGCGACGAAATTGGTGGGTTCATGACTTGTTTGCCGGAATTACCTGTTTAATGTGAAAACGCAGGCGGGCACGGCATTCCAATGACAAGACTTGAGCAGTCAGCCGTTGCGGCGCACCGGTCGCGCCGGTGCCTGATGAGCGCTTGCCGAGTCGTCGACCAGCTATTGCAAGGTGTTTTCGGCGTAAAGCGTATGTTGGTGTCTGTCGCGGCGCATTGCGCACTATTTCTCTTGTTTGTCTGTGCGCCTTGCGGCCGAATCTTGGCAACCGAAGTCGTCTCAGCAAGCGATGAGATTCGAATTCATCGTCATCTTGCTAGCATTACCCTCGGAGAGGCAGATGCGACGGAGAAATCGTTTTTTTCGATGTGAAGGGTCTTGTTGAGCGAACCACGTTGCCGGCCAACGAAGCAATCCAGGTTAGTAAAACAGCGACCGACCTGCTCAGTTCAAGTTTTCGCCTTGTGCCCGCCAAGAGCGAAGCAAATTACTTCATTCAGATTAGAGTCGATCGACTTACCAATTACGCAATCAGAAATCCAAAACGTCAGCCATCTCGCGGGCAGGTGATGATCAGCCTGTGCCGTTTGCCAATCGCGGATGCAGGTACCGATTGCGGGAACCTGACGTTCTTCTCCTTCAGCGCGTTCCAGGGCGCTGAAGCTTTGAGAAAAGCGTTTCCGATCTGGATCTCGATGACGCTGCAACGTTCCCGATAGAGACAAGAAGAAATTGGGGTCAGAGTGGATTTTCCATCGCGCCGCGCTGAGCTCGATCGGTAATCAGCACAGCCACGTGAATTGGGGTCAGAGTGGATTTTCCATCGCGTCGCGCTAAGCTCGGTCGACGGGGAGGGCATAGCGCCCGTGAACGCGCCGGCGGCGCGGACCCCGCTGGCGCCTGACCCGCCGGCCTCACGCCGCATCCGCCGGCCGCACCCGTTTTGCAATTTCCCCGCCCTTCTCTCGCTCCACCACCGCGATATCGTGCTGGCCCTGCAAATCGAGCCAGAACTGCGCGCTATTGCCGAAATAGCGCCCGAACCGCACCGCAGTATCCGCGGCGGCTGACAGAAATTGAGGTCAGAGTGGATTTTCCATCTGTCGCGAATGTGCCATTTAGCTCTGTCAAAAAGAAGAAGCGCTAGGCGCTGTTCTCGATGTAGCAACTATTTCCCAGCCTGGGGCTACTAGATGATGACCGTTCGATCGGCAAGTCGAGGCTATTTGCTGAGCATCGTGGTTATCGCTCTGCTCGTTCTCACCATTGTGGTTGCAGCAATGGCGATGTTGGGACTGTCCGATGAGTCGAGGGCGCTGGCGTTTGCCGTGTTGAGCATGGTGGTGCTCTACCTGCTCCGGGGCATGTGGATCTTTGGCCTGGCATTTTTGGAGAGCCCGCGCTTTTCGATCGAAGCCTCGCGGGGGCAGCTCGTCATAAGGAATGGGCGGAAGGAAATTCGTATCAACAGCGCGGATGTCCCTGCGTACTACGTATACAACAATAAGATCGTCTTCGCAGCGCCACTCACCGGGCAAGACACCATTAGACCGTTCGTATATGTGCGAGCCGGTCAGGTAACTCTCCGCCTTTATCTATTGGAGAATACCGCGAAAGTTCTTCGCGCACTCGCGGCCTTCGATCCCGAGTTTGTCGCGAAGAACAAATGGAATCTCGGAATGGTCGTTCAAGTTATCGGTATGGGAAGTTCGCCGTAGCATGACTTAGCAAGGGCGCGGGCGATGAGCACTAGCAAAACCGTAGGAGCCGTGGCGGCGAAGGCGACCACCGACACCTTGATAATTTATGTCTTCAGGCAGGCGGTAACGCACATCGGCATCACGCCCGTTGGCCTTGGCGTAACCAGCTTGAAGAAATTGGGATCAGAGTGGATTTTCCATCGCGTCGCTCTAAGCTCGACCGGTGGGGCGGGCATCGCGCCCGTGAACGCGCCGGCGGCGCGGACCCCGCTGGCGCCTGACCCACCGGCCTCACGCCGCATCCGCCGGCCGCACCCGTTTTGCAATTTCCCCGCCCTTCTCTCGCTCCACCACCGCGATATCGTGCTGGCCCTGCAAATCGAGCCAGAACTGCGCGCTATTGCCGAAATAGCGCCCGAGCCGCACCGCAGTATCCGCGGTGATCGAGCGACGACCATTGAGAATGTCAGTGATGCGGCCGGACGGCACGCCGATATCGAGCGACAACCGGTTTGCGCTGAGCTTGCGCGCGGCAAGCTCGCGTCTCAGCAAGCGGCCAGGATGTGCGATCGGAGCCATGACATCAACCTCTGTGATAATCGACGATTTCGACGCCGAAGGCATCGCCTTTGCGAAACTCGAAACAGATGCGCCAACGGTCGTTGACGGTCATCGCCCACTGGTTTTTGCGGTCGCCCTTGAGCTTGTGCAGCCCGATGCTTCGTAACGGGCTCAAGTCTTGCAGCGACTTCGCAGCGTTGAGCGCCAACAGAAGATCGATGGCCGCCTCGAAGTCCAGTCCGCGAAACTGGCTCGACGGCTCACCGTCCCACACCTTACGGGACGCCGAGTTGCGCCACGACCGGATCATGGCAGAAACATACGACGTGGCACGGTGAAGGACAAGCAAGGAGAAATTGGGGTCAGAGTGGATTTCCCACGCGCTGCATCGCGCCGCGCTAAGCTCGACCGGCGAGGAGGGGATGCGTCATGGCCCGGCTTGGGCGTTATTTCCTTCCCGATCAGCCGCTGCACCTGATCCAGCGCGGCAACAATCGCCAGGCGATCGTCTTCGACGTGAGCGACGACACGCTCTATCGCCAATGGTTGGCGGAGGCGGCGCGGCAATATGACTGCGCCATCCATGCCTAATGTCTTGATGACCAACCACGTGCATCTCCTGGTCACGCCCGCGACCGCCGCGAGCGTGCCGCGGATGATGCAGGCGCTCGGGCGCCGATATGTCCGCCACGCCAACGCCTGCTATAGCGGACCGGGACGCTGTGGGAGGGCCGCTACCGGGCGACTGCGATCGACAGCGACCGGTATTTCCTCGCCTGCTGCCGCACTATCGAGCTCAATCCCGTGCGGGCGCGGATGGTCAGCCATCCGAGGCCTTATGCCTGGTCGAGCTATCGTGCCCATGCCGAAGGCAAAGGCGATCCGCTGCTGAGCTTGGGGACGTTTACCGTCGGCTCGGCCGCAGCCATGCCGAGCGGCAGGAGAGCTATCGCGCGCTGTTCAGGCAGCCGCTGGACGCCGAGTTCGTCGATGACATCCGCCGCGCCACCAACGGCGGTTCTCGGCGACCACCGCGTCAAGCAGCAGATCGCCAAGGCGCTCAAGCGCCGCGTCACCCCGCTCCCGTGCGGCCGGCCGCCCAGGTCGGAAAAAACGATCAGCGGCAATTAAATCTGCTCTGACCCCTATTTTCTTCTTCCTCCGACCCCAATTTCGATTTCCAGACTACGTCCGCCAAGCTAGCTCTGCTGGTTGGCGACCTTTACTGCCGAGTGCGAATGTGTGACATCACGGACAAGTGGCTAGCACCTAACGCGTGAAAAAGCGAAGATTTCGTTCATCGACGTTGGCACGAATACCTGGCTGCCGGTTTCATCGATTGCGACTGCATTTGATACGGAATCAGGCACCTGAACTTCGCCGCGTACCTGTAACGTGGCCCTATCAATTTCACGCACTAGCCCGCCGCATGTACCAAAAATTACGCCATCATCAATGACCCGAGGTGACGAGAAAATCCGGGCCCGCATATCCATTCGTGCAGCTAACGACATTGAATTCAAGTCAACCACATAAAGGTTCTTGTCCGCTGACCCGCAGTATAGCCTGTCACCATGAATAAGAGGGGTCGTGTAACAAATGCTGCCGGTAGGAAACTCTGCAATCTTCTCTCCAGATTTCAAATTGATAATGTAAATTGAACTGTCGAACGAAGCAAAAGCGACAATTCCTCGGAGCTCATCGATTGTCGGCGCGTATTTCACAGAGCGCCGCGTGTCGAACCGCCAACGAACTCTTCCTGAGCGCGCTTCAAGAGCCAGTACATTGTGGTCGTTGGTGCCGCAGATCAGAAGGTCGCTACTGGGCGAATAGGTCCCGGAACCATGTTGAAATTCTTTTAGCAGCTTCTCCCAGACCCGTTCTCCATCTTGCAGACGCAAAGCGCAGATACTTCCTCTGCTACGTTGCCGGGAAAACTCCAGCCCGACGACAACCAGTCCATAGCGCTCGACGATCGTTGGCGATGAGCCGATCCACTCGCAAAGGGCATGGCTCCATACCACGCGTCCGTCGTTCGCATCAAAGCAGTAAAATGTTCCGTTGTACGCACCGATGTATATGCGATCACGAAAGAATGCAGGTGAGGACCAGATGCCCTTGCGGCCGCAACCCGGCGCCACAAAAGACCATCTGAGCTGACCAGAATCGCAATCTAAACAATTGACCGCGCCGGAATCAGACCCGAAATACAACGCATTATTTCTGAAAAGAGGCGCTGATTTTGGAACCGTGTAATAAGGAAAACCGCCAGGCGCCGCATAATGCCATTTTGGTTCATAGTGAATTGCCATCCTGGGCGTCACGTTTTGTGACAGCGAGAGCCCAAGGGCTTTGAGTGTAACCAGTGACGTCAGCAATACGTGGTTCTTGGCAGCCCATCGCTGCCCAGCGGTCGAGCAGTAATCGACCACCACAAACATGTCTTTCACGTGCAAACCTGCCTGCTTCAACGCGACGCGGGCCTTCTCGGCACTCTTACCGCTATTCAATATGTCATCGACCAAGCAGACGCTTTCAAAGCGACGCTGCCCTTCGATCAACCGCCCAAGGCCAGTACGCTTGCGCTCTTTGCGGATGATCAAGCCTGCGACGGACTTACCGCGAGTGCGCCCTTCCAGCACAATTCCTGTAACGAGCGGGATTGCCGCCGTTTCCATTCCCGCAATATGAATGTGGTTTGCCTCAGAATATTTTTCCCAAAATGCTTTGCAGATTTCGTCGAGCGCTTCGGGATCCATTAGTACTGCTCGGAGATCAACAAGCCAGTTCTGGTCAAATCCGTTTCGTGAAGTGATCTTTCCGCCGACATGCACTCCCAATTCCTGGATTCGTCGGACGAGGTTCTCGTGATTCATTTTGCAAAACTCGTATGTGCATTTCGTTCGCGGTGCAGCGACGATATTTGTTGCGAGCACGACATTCGTCGCGATAGCTTATGACGCATCAGTGCGGACAAGCAATGTCTGTCGCAAATGCGCCATTTAGTTCTGTCAAAAAGAAGAAACGATAAGCGTTGTTGACGATGTAGCAATTACTTCGCAGCCGGAGCTGCTAGATGATGACCGTTCGATCGGCGCGTCGGGGCTACTTGCTGAGCATCGTGGTTATCGCTCTGCTCGTTCTCACCATTGTGGTTGCCACAATGGCGATGTTGGGACTGTCCGATGTGCCGAGGGCGCTGGCGTTTGCCGTGTTGAGCATGGTGGTGCTCTACCTGCTCCGGGGCATGTGGATCTTTGGTTTGGCATTTTTGGAGAGCCCGCGCTTTTCGATCGAAGCCTCGCGGGGGCAGCTCGTCATAAGGAATGGGCGGAAGGAAATTCGTATCAACAGCGCGGATGTCCCTGCGTACTACGTATACAACAATAAGATCGTCTTCGCAGCGCCACTCACCGGGCAAGACACCATTAGACCGTTCGTATATGTGCGAGCCGGTCAGGTAACTCTCCGCCTTTATCTATTGGAGAATACCGCGAAAGTTCTTCGCGCACTCGCGGCCTTCGATCCCGAGTTTGTCGCGAAGAACAAATGGAATCTTGGAATGGTGATTCAGGTTATTGGTATGGGAATGTCACCACCATAGCTTGAATCGGCAAGGGGGTAGGCGATGAGCACTAGCGAAACCGTTGGAACCTTGGCCGCCAAGGCAGCCACCGATACCCTGATAACTTTCGTCATCAAGCAGGCGGCTACGCTCAACGTCACGCCCGTTGCCCTTGGTGTGACCAGCTTGTACATAGGTCTTCGCGCGGCAAATGGCTCCATTTTCGGTGCACCTGATGGGATGGGCGGTGCTTTGGCCGGCCTCGTCGGTGGCGTGGCGGGGGGAGTCACAGCCTTTTTCGGTGGCGGCTTTGTATTGACGTTGGGCGCGACTCTTCTCGCGGACCAGCTCGTCCGTGCGTCGTACGACGTGTGGACGAACATGCAGAATGGCCAGACTTTGTCACAAGCCTTCCAGAACGTTTTGGACGCGCGCGCGACAGCATTCCGAGACGCATTCGACGCTATTTCCGATGCTATTTCGGGAGGCGGTGACGGAGATGGTGATGGTGACGGAGGTGGCGACGGAGGCGGAGATGGTGACGGAGGCGGAGATGGTGACGGAGACGGCGACGGTGGCAGCGGCGGGAATCAATGGCCGCCAAAGCAGCCGTCCCCACCGACCGATCCGTTGGTACTGGATATCGATGGCGATGGCGTAGAACTGATCTCCGTCGATCAGTCCACGGCGTACTTCGATTTTGACGGAGACGGGTTCGTTGAGAAGACTGGTTGGGTGGGCCCGGATGACGGCTTCCTGGTCCATGACGACAACGAAAATGGCGTGGTCGACGGCATTGGCGAACTGTTCGGCAACCAGGTCGTAGACGGTTTCACCGCGCTTGCCGCCTTTGATACCAACCAAGACGGAAAAATTGACGCGAACGATGACGATTTTGACCTGCTCTATCTCTGGCGCGACACAAATGGCAATGGGCAGTCGGACCCTGGTGAGCTTGTAACGCTGGCGAGTCTCGGAATTGAATCGATCAGTCTTGCCAACGAGGAATCGAATAGCACGGTTGAAGGCAACACTATTGGATTTACCGGCTCCTTTACCTTCGCAAACCAAGCGCAGCAAATGGCGGCAGCGGTATTCTTCCAAACGGACCGCGTGATCTCACAATGGATTCCGCCTTCGGGCTTTGAAATGTCTCAAGATGCCTTGCTGCTGCCAAATCTGAATGGCTACGGTCAGTTGCCGGACCTGCAGTATGCGCTCACGTTGGATACAGATTTCCGGGATCTCGCGACGAGCTTTGTGCTCGACGCCTACAACAAGAGCGGCGTAGAGCTTCGGGAGGACTTCAAGCAGGTTCTTTTCAATTGGGCTGGAGTGGCTGAGGACGATCCGGAAAGCCGGGGCGACTACATCGACGGCCGTATTGTGGCGTTTCTCGAAAAGTTTTTCGGCTCGCCGATCGAACAGCAGACAGCGCAAGGACCAAGCAGCGATCCAAATGCGCGATATGCTGCTGACCTGAATCGAACGTTCGAAGTGATCGTTAGCGCGATGCTAACTCGGTTTGCGTCTGCCATTCACCCGTCGGCTCTGCTCATCAATGCGATCAACGACGATCCGTTTAATTCTGAAGGACCCTTTGGTTTCTTGTCGGGCCTCGCCTACAACGCGGACACGGACAAGTTCTATGTGGCCGACGTCGCGGAGGTGTTGCGGATCGTTTTCGACGTCGCACCCACCGACCCGAACGAAGCGCTGGCATATCTCGATCAGGCCATGACCGTGATGGCGGGGCTGCAGATCGATTTCTTTGACAACGATTTAACGGACTTCAAACAAGCGCTCGAGACCGCGCTCTCCGCTGGTGGAGTTGTTGACGCTGCGCTAATCGCGTACGTCACTGCTCTAGCGGGTGCACAGCCAACGCTGCACAGCACCAACGCGAACGACGTCGTCACCGGCACGGCAAATGCCGACGTCATTTGGGGGCGTGGTGGCGATGACCAGTTGGAGGGCGGCGGCGGAAATGACTTGTACTTCGCCGGTCCTGACGCTGGCGATGATCTTATCAAGGATCGGAGCTTTTCTTCAGGAGACGAATTGTCTCTGGTGGGGATTGCGCCTGCCGACGTTAGTGTCTCGCGTGCTGGCGCCAGTGACGACGTTGTACTCGCCATTGCTGGCGGCGGCACGCTGAGTATCGAAGGGCAGTTTCGGGAGGACGGCTACGGCATCATCGAGGTATTCCGCTTCGCGGATGGCACGGTCTGGACCGCCGCCGATATCCGCCAGATGCTGCTGGACCAGGGAGAAGCCGCACCGTCGGGCAGCATCTACGGCTTTTGGGCCATCAATGACACGATCGTGGCCGGGCTTGGCGACAAGTACCTTGCCGGCCTGAGCGGCGACGACACCTACGTCTATTCGCTCGCCGGCGGCAACATCACCATCGATGACCGCTGGGGGTTCTCGACCGATACGCTGGAACTGGCCGACATCGATTCAGGTGACGTGACGCTCTCGCGCTCCGGCGACAGCGACGATGTCATTCTGACGGTCAATGGCGGCCATACGATTACCATCAAGGGCCAGTTCGCATTCGATGCGGTCGGCACGATCGAGCAGGTTCGCTTCGCCGATGACGTCACCTGGACGGCGGCGCGGATCAAGCAGATGCTGCTCGATCAGGGCGAGGCGGCTGCCTCCGGCAGCATTTATGGCTACGACAACAGCAATGATACGATTGTTGCGGGCCTCGGCGACAAGTACATGTCGGGCTCGAGCGGCGATGACACTTATGTCTATTCGTTCGCTGGCGGCAACGACATCATCGATGACCGGTACTGGTTCTCCACGGATACCTTGGAGCTGACCGACATCGATTCGGGCGATGTGGCACTCTCGCGCGCCGGCGGGAGCGACGATCTCCTGATCACCGTGGATGGCGGCGGGTCGGTGACGATCGTCGGTCAGTTCGACGGCAACGCCTCCGGCCGGATCGAGTCGTTCGTGTTCGCCGATGATGTCACCTGGACGGCCGCACAGATCAAGCAGATGCTGCTGGATCAGGGCGAGGCGGCGGCCTCCGGCAGCATTTACGGCTACGACGGCAGCAATGACACGATCGTTGCCGGCCTGGGCGACAAATACATGTCGGGCTCGAGCGGCGATGACACCTACGTCTATTCGTTCGCCGGCGGCAACGACGTCATCGATGACCGGTACTGGTTCTCCACGGACACCCTGGAGCTGACCGACATCGATTCGGGCGACGTAACAATCTCGCGCGCCGGCGGGAGCGACGATCTCCTGATCAGCGTGAATGGCGGCGGATCGGTGACCGTCGTCGATCAGTTCGAAGGCAACGCCTTCGGCCGGGTCGAGTCGTTCGAGTTCGCCGATGCCGTCACCTGGACGGCGGCCCAGATCAAGCAAATGCTGCTGGATCAAGGCACGGCAGCGTCGTCGGGCAGCATCTACGGCTATAGGGACAGCAACGACACGATCGTGGCCGGCTTGGGCAACAAGTACCTGTCGGGGCTGAGCGGGAATGACACCTACGTTTATTCCGCCGCGGGCGGCAACGTCACGATTGACGACGACAGCAACAGCTCGGCGGCCGACGCCCTCCATCTCACCGATATCGATGCCAACGACGTGACGCTGTCGCGCTCGGGCAATGATTTGCTCATGGCGCTGGCCGGCGGGAACACGTTGACGGTCAAGAACCAGTTCAGCGTCGTCGGCCGCATTGAAAGCTTCACGTTTGGCGACGGCACCGTCCTCTCGGACACTGACGTGGCCAACCTGTCCGCTGGCCTTCCCACCTTTATCGGGACCTCGGGGAACGAGACGATCAACGGGACTTCAAGCTCCGAAATCATCGATGGCCTCGGCGGCAACGACACGCTGGTCGGCGGCGACAGCGGCGACATCTATCTTTACCGGCTGGGTTCGGGCAACGACACGATCCAGGACTTCAGTTATCACGGCGGCACCGACGCCCTCCAGCTCAGCGGCTTGAATGCCGCCGACCTGACCTTCACCCGCATCGCCAATGATCTGTACGTGAAGATCAATTCTTCCGGCGAAACGGTGAAAGTCGAACAGCAGTTCAATGGGGGCGGCATCGAGCAGCTGAAATTTGCTGATGCCACGGTGTGGAATCGTGCACAGATCCTCGGCGCCTCCTGGTTGCGCGGGACGAGCTCCGGCGAGACCATCAATGGGACCGGCGACGCCGATAACTTCGATGGCGGCGGCGGCAACGACACGCTGGTCGGCGACAACAATGGCGATACCTACCTGTTTGGCGCGGGCTCCGGCAACGACATCATTCAGGAATACAGCTTCTACACCGGCACCGACACGCTGCTTCTTTCGGGCCTGAATAGCGGCGACGTCACGTTCAGCCGCAGCGGCGACCATCTGCTCGTGAAGATCAATGCGACGGGTGAGACGGCCACGGTCCAGTACCAATTCCAAGGTGGCGGCGTCGAGCAAGTGAAGTTCGCCGACGGCACGACCTGGGATCGCACCCAAATCCTCGATGCCTCCTGGGTCCGCGGCACCAGCGCGGGCGAAACTCTCACCGGCTCCAACGACCCCGACAAGATTGACGGCGGCGGCGGCAACGATACGCTCGCCGGCGGCAACGGTGGCGACACTTATCGCTACGGTGTCGGCTCCGGCAACGACATCATTCAGGACTACAGCTATCAGACCGGTGCCGACACGCTGCTTCTTTCCGGCCTGAACAGCGGCGACGTCACGTTCAGCCGCAGCGCCAACCACCTGATCGTGACGATCAATACGACGGGTGAGACGATTACGGTCCAGTACCAGTTCCAAGGTGACGGCGTCGAGCAGGTCAAGTTCGCCGACGGCACGATCTGGAACCGCACGCAAATCCTCGATGCTTCCTGGATCCGCGGCACCGGCGCGGGCGAAACCCTCACCGGCTCCGGCGACCCCGACAAGATTGACGGCGGCGGCGGCAACGACACGCTGGTCGGCGGCAACGGCGGCGACACCTACCTCTACGGCGTGGGCTCCGGCAACGATACGATCCAGGACTGGAGCTTCCAAACCGGCACCGACACGTTGCTGCTGTCGGGACTGAACAGCGCGGACGTGGTGTTTTCTCGCAGCGGCGACGACCTGTTCGTCAAGATCACGTCGTCCGGCGAACAGGTGAAGGTCGAAGAACAGTTCGACTCTGGCGGCGGCATCGAGCAGGTCAAGTTCGCCGACGGCACGATCTGGAACCGCGCGCAAATCCTCGATGCCTCCTGGGTCCGCGGCACCAGCGGCGCGGACACCCTCACGGGCTCCAACGACCCCGACAAGATGGACGGTGCCGGCGGCACCGATACCATCAACGGCGGC
This sequence comes from Xanthobacteraceae bacterium, assembly GCA_019746355.1. The sequence continues at coordinate 16,325 of JAIESC010000029.1, forward strand.
AATGGTGACGATACCATCTACGGCGGTGCCGGCAACGACACGCTCAATGGCGGCTTTGGTGCCGACACCCTCGACGGCGGCGCCGACAATGACAGCCTGAGGGGCCAGGACGGCGGCGACACATATCGCTATGGCGTCGGTTCCGGCAACGACACCATCGTCGAGACCACCGACGCCGCGCCGATCGACGTCGTGAAGCTGGTTGGCCTGAACGTCGCCGACGTCAGCTTCGGCCGCAGCGGCAACAGCCTGCTGATCACGATCACGGCGACCGGCGAGCAGCTGACCGTTCAGGACCACTTCGTCTCGACCGTCTACGGCATCGAGCAGGTGGTGTTTGCCGACAACACGACCTGGAGCAGGACGGACATCCTGTTCAATACGCCGGCCATCACCGGCACCAGCGGCAACGACACGCTGTTCGGCACCTCGGGCGACAATTGGTTCAATGCCGGGCTCGGCAACGACACGATCCGCAGCGGCGGCGGGTCCGACATTCACATCTACGCGTCGGGCGACGGCAGCGACCTGATCGACGAGGAATCGGGCTCGACCACCGAAATCGACACCCTGTGGTTCACCGACATCAATGCCGGCGACATCTCGCTCACCCGTTCGGGCGTGCACCTGATGGTCAATGTCACCGCGACGGGCCAGCAGATCACCATCGACGAGCAATACTGGTCGACCAGCTCCAACTGGGGCATCGAGCAATTCCGCTTCGCCAACGGCACGGTCTGGAACCGCGACACCATCATGCAGAACGCCTGGTGGAACGGGACCAGCGGCAACGACAACCTGTCGGGCTGGGGCTCCTACGACAACATCGACGGCGGCGCCGGCAACGACACCATCAACGGCAACGCCGGCGTCGACAGGATCGTCGGCGGGTCGGGCGACGACACGCTGACGGGTGGCGCGGGCAACGACACGTTCATCTTCAAGTCCGGCTTCGGCCTCGACACCATCACGGATTTCACGGCGGGCGCGGGCAGCGACGACGTGATCCAGATCCAGGACGGCCTGTTCGCCGACTTCGCGGCGGTGCAGGCGGCCAGCGCCCAGGTCGGCAGTAACGTGGTGATCACGCTCGATGCGTCGAACACCATCACGCTGCAGAACGTCACGCTCGCGAACCTGAACCAGAACGATTTCCAGTTCGCCTAGTTCTATTGCGTCACAAAGCGCCGCCGTTCGTTACTGTGCCCTCTCCTTTTGGGAGAGGGCAGCATGAAAGGTGCAATACATTCGAATGGGTGAGGGGTTACGGTCTATCTTAAGACCGAAACCCCTCACCCAAACGAATCCGCTGCCAGTTCGGAGTTGCCCTCTCCCACCATCAGGGCGTTCACGCCCGTCTTCGACGGGCTAAGGAGAGGGCACAATAACAACGCTTCGGCTCTTCTGACGCAGCCCCTAGGTTGGATTGAGCCGAAGGCGAAACCCATTACCGCTTGCTGCGGGGTTGACAGGATCTCCGGAAAAGAACATAACAAGAACAAAGCTTCCGTCTCAAGCCTTCATATGCAGGCCGGAGACGAAGCGAGGGACGGCGCGAGCGAGGGAGGACGTGCCCCGCGTTTGTCGCGTCTCTGGTGGAGCGCCGGGAGGCGCCGCACCCCTACGTTATTGGGGTGCGCGTGCCTCCGCAAAAGGCGCGCGGCGGACCCGTTGGTCCGTCGGGCCCTACGTTACTGGGCCCGGCGCCTCCCGGCGCTCCATTCCCTCGTTTTCGAGGGACACGGAAAAAAGGGAAAGGGCGGGCCCGGCAGCCCGAAAAAGTGAAGTCGCCGGGCGGCGAAGGTTGTCTTGATCGCCCCGTTCACGGAAATCCGTAACGACTTGCCCGCCGTGGCCCGTAGCCCGCATGGAGCGAAGCGGAATGCGGGACGACCGGTCCCGGATTACGCTGCGCTTCATCCGGGCTACGTCCTGTTACGTCCTGCGCCCGGCGGTGACGCGGAGGAAGAACGGCGGTGATCTCACTCCGGCTGCAGCCCGATCTCCTTCACCAGCGTGCCCCAGGCCTTGTGCTGCGCCTGGATGTAGTCGTTGACCTCGCTGAGCGTGCCGCCGCGGGTGCTGGTGAAGCCCATGTTGTTCATCCGCCCGACCACCTCGGCGTCGTTCAGGATCACACTCATCTCCTTGTTCACGCGCGCAACGATGTCGTTTGGCACGCCGGTCGGCGCGGCGAGCACCCACCAGCCGGGAAAGTCGAAGCCGGGAAACGTCTCGGCCACCGCCGGCACGTCCCGAAATTCCGGCAGCCGCTCGCGCGAGGTCACCGCCAGCGCCTTGAGCTTGCCGGTCGCGATGTGCGGCTTGGCGGTGGGCATCGCCACGATGACGAGCTGCACGCGGCCGGCGATCGCGTCCTGAAGGCCCTGCGTCATCTGCGTGTAGGGCACGTACGACATCCGCGTTCCGGCAAGCTTGTTCAGCCATGCCGCGATCATGCCGGAAAACCGCCGCGCGCCGTCGGTGGCCACTGCGACTTTGTCAGGATTGGCCCTGGCGTAGGCGATCAGCTCCGGCAGGTTCTTGGCCGGCACGTCGGGATGCGCGAGAATCATGAAGCTCACCTGCGCGATTCGCGAGATCACCGTGAAGTCCTTCATCGGATCGTAGGGCAGCGACTTGAACGTGTAGGGATCGGTCACCAGCGCCGCGGCGCTGGCGAAGAAGAACGTGGTGCCGTCGGGGGCCGAGCGCGCCGCGGCCTGCGTGCCGATGACGTTGCCGCCGCCCGGCCGGTTCTCGAACACCACCGGCTGGCCGACGCGGGCCGCAAGCCGGTCCCCCATCAGGCGGCCGATCACGTCGGTGCCGCCGCCGGCCGCCTGCGAGCTGATGAACTTGATCGGCCGGTCGGGCCAGCTTTGCGCCTGCGCTCCGGCCGTTGCGCCGAGCAGCACGATCCCGGCCAGAATCCCGCGAAATACGCGGTTCATCGCCTGTCCTCCCACAATATCCGCGGTCTTGTTGCAGCCGCAGTGAAGCGGGAGCTTAGCAGAAATCCCCAAAACCTCTCCCCGCGGTCATTCCGGGGCGCTCGCGAAGCGAGCGAGCCCGGAATCCAGACAAAAATTCCGAATTTGGTTCTGGATTCCGGGCTCCGGCCTTCGGCCGGCCCCGGAATGACCGCGGGGAGAGATTGCCGCTATCTCGCTGACGGTCGCGGCGCGGGCGCAGGCGGCAGCCATGTTTTCGGGTATGTTCTTGGACCCCACGATTCGACCGGGATCGCCAAAGCCATGAATTTCACCACATGAGCCCCACCAACGGTGCCATCAACCTGCCGCGTCCGTCGTGGATGACCGAAGACCTCGTCCTGCTGGAAGAGCAGGCGGACCGCTTCGTGCAGACCGAATACGGGCCGCACCTGGAGCAGTGGCACGAGGCGCACATGTATCCGCGCGAGGTCTGGACCAAGGCGGGCCAGGCGGGGCTCCTGTGCGCCATGATCCCCGAGGAATACGGCGGCGGCGGCGGCAGCTTTGCGCATGAGGCGGTGATCAACCGCGCCTACAGCCTCGGCGGCTTCGACTCATTCGGCGCGCCGCTGCATTCCGGCATCGTCGCCCCCTACATCTGGCGCTTCGGCACCGAGGAGCAGAAGCAGCGCTGGCTGCCGAAGCTTGCCAGCGGCGAGCTGGTCGGCGCGATCGCCATGAGCGAGCCCGGCACCGGCTCCGACCTGCAGAACGTGCGCACCACCGCGGTGAAGAAGGGCAACCGCTATGTGCTGAACGGCTCGAAGACCTTCATCACCAACGGCCAGCACGCCAACCTCGTCGTCGTCGTCGCCAAGACCGATCCGAAGGAGGGCGCCAAGGGCGTCTCGCTGGTGGTGGTCGAGACCGACGACGCGCAAGGTTTCCGCCGCGGCCGCAAGCTCAAGAAGCTCGGGCTCGATTCGGCGGACACGTCCGAGCTGTTCTTCGAGGACGTGTCGCTGCCGACCGAGAACCTGCTCGGCATCGAGGAAGGGCAGGGCTTCGTCCAGCTCATGAAGGAACTGCCGCAGGAGCGCATGATCGTCGCGATCCACGCCTGCGCGATGATGGAACGCGCGCTCGCGCTCACCATCGATTACGTCAAGCAGCGCACGGCGTTCGGCCGGAAGATCATCGAATTCCAGAACAGCCAGTTCGAGCTTGCCGCCTGCAAGACCGAGGCGACGATCGCGAGGAGCTTCTGCGACCAGTGCGTCGGCCAGCTGCTCGAAGGCAAGCTCGACACGGTGACCGCCTCGATGGCGAAATACTGGACCACCGACACGCTCGGCAAGGTCGTCGACCGCCTGCTGCAACTGTTCGGCGGCTACGGCTTCATGGACGAGTATCCGATCTCGCGGCTCTACCGCGACGCCCGCGTCATGCGTATCTATGCGGGGACGAACGAGATCATGAAGCTTCTGATCGCAAGGAGTTTGTAGGTACACTCCGGCGTCATTCCGGGGCGCGCGTCAGCGCGAGCCCGGAATCCAGAGCCAGGTGCGGAGCAAGCGGCTGGATTCCGGGCTCGCTCGCCAAAAGCGCGTTCACGCGCGTCTTTGACGCGCTATGGCGAGCGCCCCAGAATGACCGGGGAAAAATTTAAGATGGGTTCGTGCAGACTGAAGTGGAGAGGCCCTGAATGACTGATGCCTTCATCTACGACGCCATCCGCACTCCGCGCGGCCGCGGCAAGGCCGACGGCGCGTTGCACGAGGTGACCGCGCTCAACCTCGCGAGCCAGGCGCTCGGCGCGATCAAGGCCCGCAACAGGCTCGATCCGAAGCTGGTCGACGACGTGGTGCTGGGCTGCGTCGATCCGGTCGGCGAGGCCGGCGGCGACATCGCCCGCGTCGCCGCCATCATGGCGGGCTACGGCGACGAGGTGCCGGGCGTGCAGATCAACCGCTTCTGCGCCTCGGGCCTCGATGCGGTGAATTTCGCGGCCGCCGAGGTGATGTCCGGCCAGCACGACATGACCATCGGCGGCGGCGTCGAGTCCATGAGCCGCGTCGGGATCGGCGCGGCCGGTGGCGCCTGGCCGGTGGATCCGTCGATCGCGTTGCAATCCTATTTCGTCCCGCAGGGCATCTCCGCCGATCTGATTGCGACCAAATACGGCTTCTCGCGCGATGACGTCGACGCTTATGCGGTCGAGAGCCAGAAGCGCGCAGGGACCTCCTGGGAGGACGGCCGTTTCAAGAACTCGGTCGTGCCGGTGAAGGACGTCAACGGCATCACGCTGCTCGACAAGGACGAGCACATGCGGCCGACCACGACGATGCAGACGCTCGGCCAGCTCAATCCGTCGTTCGTGCAGATGGGGCAGATGGCGGGCTTCGACGCGGTCGCGGTGCAGCGCTATCCCGAGCTCGAGGCGATCAACCACGTGCACACGCCGGGCAACTCGTCGGGCATCGTCGATGGCGCGGCCGCGGTGCTGATCGGCAACAAGGACGCGGGGAAGGCAGCGGGGCTCAAGCCGCGCGCGCGCATCCGCCAGTTCGCCAATATCGGCTCCGAGCCCGCGATCATGCTGACCGGTCCCATACCGGTGACCGAGAAGGTGCTGAAGAAGGCCGGCATGTCGAAGAAGGACATCGACCTCTGGGAGCTGAACGAGGCCTTCGCCTCCGTGGTGCTGCGCTACATGCAGGCGCTCGACATTCCGCACGACAAGATCAACGTCAACGGCGGTGCGATCGCCATGGGCCATCCGCTTGGCGCCACCGGCGCGATGATCCTCGGCACCGTGCTCGACGAGCTCGAACGGCGCAATCTTACGACCGCGCTGGTGACGCTCTGCATCGGCGTCGGCATGGGAACAGCGACGATCATTGAAAGGGTCTAACGGGATGCCGAAACTCTCCCCCGGTCATTCCGGGACGCCGCGAAGCGGCGGGCCCGGAATCCAGTTCAGGAGAAAAGTCCCTGTGAAACTGGATTCCGGGCTCGCGCCCATAGCGCGTCGAAGACGCGCGTGAACGCGCTGGCGGGCGCGCCCCGGAATGACCGGGGGAGAGTTTTCAGTTGACGCAGTAGAAGTAGGGCGGGCGGATGCGGTGCTGCGCCGCGCCAAGAGGTCGGAACGAGACGACGAATGCCCAGGATCGATATCGCCAAGCTGCCGGTCGACACCGTCAACATGTACCCCGATCCGTTCTGGAAGCCGATCGTCGGCCGCGAGCGAAAGCGTCTCGGCAACGCCGTGGGCCTCTCCCAGTTCGGCGTCAACCTCACCACGCTCAAGCCCGGCACCTGGTCGTCGCAGCGGCACTGGCACGCCAACGAAGACGAGTTCATCTACATCCTCGAAGGCGAGGTGGTGCTGCGTGAGGACCACGGTGAAATCGTGCTCAAGCCCGGCGACGCCGCCGGCTGGAAGGCCAATGCCGGCAACGGCCACTGCCTGATCAACCGCGGCGACCTCGACGTGGTCTACATCGAGGTCGGTTCGCGGATCACAAACGAGACGGTGGTCTATTCCGACATCGACATGCGGCTCGAGCGCGACAGGAACGGCGTGCGCTATCTGCGCAAGAACGGCGAGCCGCATCCGCCGCGAACGGCGTAAACCAAAGAGCGCACCATGCCGAAGATCGACCGCTCGAAAAGTCCCTTCGCCAACAATCCTTCGTACCCGAAGGAGTTTGCGGCCGTCATCGCAGGCCGCGAGAAGCAGAAGCTCGGCGATGCCGTTGGCCTGACGCAGTTCGGCGTCAACATCGCCCGCATCAAAGCGAACTCGAAATCCGCGCTGCGCCATTGGCACGAGACCGAGGACGAGTTCATCTACATGCTCGAAGGCGAGCTGGTGCTGCACGAGGACGACGGCGAGACGGTGCTTCGAGCCGGCGACGCCGCAGGCTGGCGCGCCAACGGCGGCATCGGCCATTGCCTGATCAACCGCACCAACAAGGACGCGCTCTATCTTGAGGTCGGCACCCGGTCGAAGGACGAGCGCGTGCACTATCCCGATGTCGATTTCCGCATGGAGCGCGACGGCACGTCCCGCCGCTGGATGCGGAAGGACGGCACACCGATCAAGGAGTGAGTGCGATTGTTGCGGCGGGCACGGTCTGCTCCCTCTCCCATAGGGAGAGGGTTGGGGTGAGGGGTTACGGACCATCGATAGACCGTAACCCCTCACCCGCCGCACCATAGTGCGTCGAAGACGCGCGTGACCGCGCTTACAGTGCGGCGACCTCTCCCGATGGGAGAGGTGGACGGAGCAAGCGGCGAGAAATGAGAATTACGGAGAAGCGCAAATGGCCGATGTGAACTTCAAAGTCGACGTCGACACCGACGGCATCGCCACCATCATCTGGGACATGCCGGGCAAGTCGATGAACGTCATCGATCTCACGGTGATCGAGGAGCTCGGCAGGATCGTCGAGCGGGTCGCGGCCGACGCTGCGATCAAGGGCGCGGTCATCACCTCCGGCAAGGACACGTTCTGCGCCGGTGCCGATCTGACGCTGCTCGAATCGCTGACCCGCATGTTCGCCGAGATGGCGAAGCGCGAGGGCGAGGAGGCGGCCGCCACGCTCCTGTTCAACGAGAGCCGCAAGCTTTCGCAGCTCTACCGGCGCATCGAGACCTGCGGCAAGCCGTTTGCCGCGGCGATCAACGGCACTGCGCTCGGCGGCGGCTTCGAGCTGTGCCTCGCCTGCCACCAGCGGATCGCCGCCGACAACGACAGGACGCGGCTCGGCTTGCCCGAGGTGAAGATCGGCCTGTTCCCCGGGGCCGGCGGCACGACACGGGTGACGCGCATGATGCCCGCGTCCGACGCGCTGCAATTCCTGCTCAAGGGCGACCAGCTCAGGCTCAACCGCGCCAAGGCGATGAAGCTCGTCGATGCGGTGCTGCCGGCGGGCGACATCATCAAGGCCGCGAAAGACTGGGTCAAGGCGAACCCCAAGGCCAAGGCGCCGTGGGACGTGGACGGCTTCCGTCTGCCGGGCGGGCAGGTCTATTCCAAGGCCGGCATGATGACCTGGCCGGCCGCGAACGCGATCTACCGCCGCGAGACCTACGACAACTATCCGGCCGCCCGCGCCATCCTCCAGGTCGCCTATGAGGGCCTGCTGCTGCCGATCGACCGGGCGCTGACCGTCGAGTCGCGCCACTTCACCAAGATCCTGCGCTCGCCCGAGGCCGCAGCGATGATCCGCTCGCTGTTCGTGTCGATGCAGGAGCTGAACAAGGGCGCGCGCCGGCCTGCGAGCGTTCCGGCCACGTCGCTCAAGAAGGTCGGCATCCTCGGCGCAGGCTTCATGGGCGCGGGCATTGCCTCGGTCAGCGCGCAGTCCGGCCTCGACGTGGTGCTGATCGACCGCGATCAGGAAAGCGCCGACAAGGGCAAGGCGCTGATCCACAAGAGCCTGACCGATCAGGTCAACAAGGGTCGTGCGACCGCCGCACAGCGTGACGCGGTGCTGGGCAAGATCACCGCCACCGCCGACTACAACGCGCTCAAGGGCGTGGATCTCATCGTCGAGGCGGTGTTCGAGGACCGCAAGGTGAAGGCCGAGGCGACGGCGAAAGCGCAAGCGGTCATGCCGGACATCGTGTTCGGCTCCAACACCTCGACGCTGCCGATCACCTCGCTCGCCGAAACCGCCAAGGACCCGGCGAAGTTCATCGGCATCCACTTCTTCTCGCCGGTCGAGCGGATGATGCTGGTCGAGATCATCGTCGGCAAGAAGACCGGCGATGCGGCGCTCGCGGCCGCACTCGATTTCGTGCGCGCGTTGCGCAAGACGCCGATCGTCGTCAACGACACGCGCGGCTTCTACGCCAACCGCTGCGTGCTCAACTACATCCAGGAGGGTCACCTGATGCTGCTGGAGGGGATTCCCGCGGCGATGGTCGAGAACACCGCGCGCATGGCCGGCATGCCGGTCGGCCCGTTGTCGCTCAACGACGAGACCGCGCTCGATCTCGGCCTCAAGATCGTGCGGGCGGCTGAGGCCGATCTCGGGCCCAAGGCGATCAATCCGGCGCAGAAGAAATTGCTGGAGGACATGGTCGAGAAGAACGGCCGGCTCGGCCGCAAGAACGGCAAGGGCTTCTACGACTATCCGCAGGGGCAGCCGAAGCGGCTGTGGCCGGGGCTTGAGGAGCTGTTGCCGAAGAAGCTCAGCCGCGAAGCGATCGAGACGCTCGACGTCGAGGAGCTGAAGCAGCGCTTTCTCGTGGTGCAGGCGGTGGAGGCCGCGCGCACCTTCGAGGAGGGCGTGGTCACCGACGTGCGCGAGGCCGACGTCGGCTCGATCCTCGGCTTCGGCTTCGCGCCGTTCTCCGGCGGCACGCTGTCCTACATCGACATGATGGGCGTGAAGAACTTCGTCGATCTCTGCCAGCGCCTGGAGAAGAAGCACGGCGCGCGCTTTGCACCGCCCAAGCTCCTGCTCGAGATGGCGAAGAACGGCGACAGCTTCTACAGCCGCTTCGCGCCGGGCAAGAAGGCGGCGTAGCCGGGGCGAGCAAATCGCTGATGCATCGCGAGAATCCGCAAATGGCGGCGATGGAGCGCCGGCTTATGGCTTTTTCCGGAAGCGCGCCTACATGCCGCTTCGCACTCGAACGCGTCCAGTCCGCCTGCCCACCGTCCGCCACCCCCTTTCGCAGCCTATCTTTCAAGCCGCTGTCAACATTGCCCTTTCCTGCGGCCCGTGATTAAGGTCGCGACCTTTTCTCTCCGGAACCCTGCATGGCTCGCGACCAGGTGGATATGACGCCGATCGAATCGCGCGACGAGCTCGTCGCGTGGTTCGAGGCGGGCTGCAAGCCGAAGTCGAAATTCCGCGTCGGCACGGAGCACGAGAAGTTTCCGTTTCGCGTCTATGACCATGCGCCCGTGCCCTATGGCGGGCCGCGCGGCATCCGCGCGCTGCTCGAGGGCATGCACGAGCTGCTCGGCTGGGAGCCGATCATGGAGGGCGAGAACATCATCGGGCTTGCCGACGTGACCGGCGGCGGCGCGATCTCGCTCGAGCCGGGCGGGCAGTTCGAGCTCTCCGGCGCGCCGGTCGACAACGTGCATCAGACCGCGAGCGAGCTCTTTGCCCACCTGGCGCAAGTGCGTGAGGTGGCGCGGCCGCTCGACATCGGTTTTCTCGGCCTCGGCATGACGCCGCGCTGGAGCCGCGCGCAAATCCCGGTGATGCCGAAGGGCCGCTACAAGATCATGACCGCCTACATGCCGAAGGTGGGCAAGCTCGGCCTCGACATGATGTACCGCACCTGCACGGTGCAGACGAACCACGACTTCTCCTCCGAAGCCGACATGGTTCTGAAGATGCGCGTGGCGCTGGCGCTGCAGCCGGTCGCGACCGCGCTGTTTGCCAACTCGCCGTTCACCGAAGGCAAGCCGAACGGTTTTCTTTCGTTCCGCTCCGAGATCTGGCGCGACACCGACAACGCCCGCGCCGGCATGCTGCCGTGGGTGTTCGAGGACGGCATGGGCTTCGAGCGCTACGCCGACTATGCGCTCGACGTGCCGATGTATTTTATCAAGCGCGGCGACAGCTACATCGATGTGTCGGGCAAATCGTTCCGCGATCATCTCGAAGGCAAGCTCGTGCCGGGCGAGATCGCGACCATCTCCGACTGGGCCAACCACGTCTCGACGATCTTCCCCGAGGTGCGGCTGAAGCGCTACATCGAGATGCGAGGCTCCGACGGCGGACCGTGGCGGCGGCTGCCGTCGCTGCCGGCCTATTGGGTCGGGCTGATCTATGACGACGCCAACCTCGACGCCTGCTGGGAGATCGTGAAGGACTGGACCGCGCAGGAGCGGCAGAAGCTTCGCGACGACGTGCCGAGGCTGGGCTTCAAGGCGACGATCCGCAACCGCACGCTGCTCGATCTCGTCGGCGAGACGCTTGCGCTCGCCGAGAAAGGCCTGGTGCGCCGCAAGCGGCTCGACCGCAACGGCCGCGACGAGACGCGCTATCTGCGCCCGCTGCAGGAAAGCGTCGCCCGTGGTATCACTCCCGCGGAAGAGCTGCTGGACGATTTCAACGGACCGTGGACCGGATCGGTCGATCCGGTCTTCTTCGAGCTGGCCTATTGAGCCTTTGGGACCATCTTCGCCGACTTGCCGAGGCGCTGACCCCGCCGGTGCCGCTGTCCGCCCGTGCCGAGGCTGAGCGCAAGCTGGATGAGCTTCGAGCCGAGTCGCTCCGGTATCGTGCGATCGTCAGCGACGCGACCGACCGGGCGATCCTGTTTGCGCCGGAAGCGATGCCGCACATTCGCGATCGCAACCTCGGTGCGCAGTACGGCCTTACGGAATTATATTGCTGCTTCGTCTTCGAAACCGACGCCGATATGGCTTTCGCCAAAGAGCGGAAGCTGACGGATTGGCTCGAGGATCGGACACGCCACGAGCTTGTCCTTGCCGGTGTTCCCGAGCATATCGCCGACAGGTTTCGCGCCACCTGCACGTCGCATGAGGACATCGTGCGCAAGTCCGGCGGCGACTACCGGACTTACTTCACTTAAGGACTGCGATGGCCAAGGGCACGCCCGCGACCGTAGCGCTGGAGAAGGCGGGGATCGCCTTCAAGCTGCACGAGTACGACTATGATCCGAACGCCGGACGCATCGGCATGCAGGCGGCGGAAGCACTCGGCGTTTCCCCACAACGGCTTCTGAAAACCCTGATCGCCAAGGCCGGCGGGCAGCCGGTCTGCGTGGTGATCGCCAGCGACCGCGAGGTGAGCCTGAAGAAGCTCGCCGCCGCGGCTGGCACCAAGGACGCGGTGATGCTGCCTCCGGCCGAGGCCGAGCGCATCACCGGCTATCATGTCGGCGGCATCTCGCCGCTCGGCCAGAAGAAGCGGGTGAGGGTGTTCATCGACGTCGCGGCGATGGCGCATCCGACCATCATCTTCAACGGCGGCCGCCGAGGCTTGCAGATCGAGCTTCCGCCCGGCGAATTCGTCAAGCTCATGAACGCAACGGCCGCCGAGATCGCCGGCTAGGGCATGATCCCGGTTACTCCGCCGCCTGCGCCGCCTCCGACAGGTTGTCGAGCGACGAGATGATGTGCTCGGCGAGCGCATCGGCAAGCGCCGAGCTTTCGTGCGGATTGCGGATGAGGCCGACGCGGCACGCCGGCAGTTCCGGAAAACCATCCGCCGGGCTCAGCACGCGCATGCCGGGCCTCAAACCCGATTCCGGGAATATCGAGATCGCAAGGCCCGAAAGCACCGCCGACGCGACCGCGCTCGCGTTGGCGCTGGTGTAGGCAACGTGATGCGGCCGCCCGATTGTCTCGAGGCACTCGATCGCCGCGCGCCGCCAGACGCAGCTCGGCCGGCCGAGCGCGAGCGGCAACGGCTCCTCGAGATGCGTCGAATGCCGGTTCGACGTCACCCACAGGAGCCGCTCGCGGCGGAACACCTCGGAGGCGCGCGACGAGCCGCAGTCGGTGATGATCGCGAGATCGAGCTCGTTGCTGTCGGTCAGCTCGACGAGGTCGACCGACGGCTGGCACAGCACGGTCAGCTCGACGCTCGGATAGGCGCGCGAGAACCGCGCCATGATCTCGGGCAGGTAGCGGTCGGCGTAATCGTCCGGCAGCCCGAGCCGCACGCGGCCGGTCAATTCCTTGTCGTCGAATGCGGCCAGCGCCTCGACGTTGAGCTTGATGATGCGGCGCGCGTAATCGAGCAGCCGCTCGCCGTCCTCGGTGAGCTTGGAGGCGCGGCCGTCGCGGGCAAAGATCGGCTTGCCGAGCCGCTCTTCGAGCCGCTTCATCTGCATCGAGACGGCTGACTGGGTCTTGTGCACGACCTCGGCGGCCTTGGTGAAGCTGCCGGTCTCAACGATAGCGATGAAAGTCCGCAACTGGTCGACGTCGATCAGGGCGCTCATGGCCGCCTCCTGTGCCGGCCTGCCGGCCCGGCAATCCATCATCCCTGCTGATTATTCAGATTAAAAACATTCGTTTCACTTATCAATAGGGCCGTGCCAAATATCGCTCGTCCAAGGGGAAATGGGTGTTGGTCCGGGCGGCTCCGCAAGCGGTTGCGGCGGCCAGCGCGGGCGCCTTCGCCTCTTTCCGGTTCTTTCCCGAGCCTTGGGCCCGAACGGCGACTTTGGAGAACTGCCAGGAGACTGCCATGCCTGCGATCACATCCCTGACCATTTCCGCCGCAAGCCCCTTCGCGCGGGCGCTTGCAGCGCTGGCCGGCCGGGCCGGACGTGGCCTGAAGCGGATCGCCGAGCGCATCAAGAACCGTCGGGACGCGATGCGTCTGGTCGATCTCGATGACCGCATGCTGGCCGACATCGGCATCACGCGGAGCGACCTGCGCGACGCCTATTCGGGCGCGCCGTGGCGCGATCCGAGCGAGCTTCTGGCGCGCCGCGCGACCGAACGTCGCGTGCGGCGCCGACGCGTCGAGCTGACCTGCGCCGTACAGCACCGCAAGCAGACGGCGATGTTCGGCGCGCCGCAAGTGATCTGCTACCCGCCGGCCAACCGTCCGGCGCGCTACCTGATCTGAGTTCGTTTGATCGAATTCGCCAAGTCGCATGTACTTTGGCCGATCCTCCCGTCGGCCACCGTCCGGACCAGCGGTTTCCCCTCCCGCCCCGGATGCTGCGCCCGCCGCCCCCCGGCGGGCGCATTCTTTTTTGCGTTGTGGGCAAACCGCTGTCCCCAATCGCGCTCGCAACGGCGTGACGCCTTCACTAACATGTGCGATCAGGTTGCGCGGGGCGCGCGTTTTTGGATCGGAAGGCGGCGGCGTTGGCGCGATTGCTTTGCAGCGGTCTGCTGGGATGGGCGCTCGCCATCTTCGCGATGATATCGGCGGCGCCGACGTCCGCCGTTGCACAACAGGGATTTGACCGGCCAGGCGGCGACTATCTGCGCTTCGTGGTGCCGTCGGCGGACCCTGCGGTATGTGCCGCGCGCTGCGACCGCGACAACCGCTGCCGCGCCTGGACCTTCGCCTATCCGAACACCGCCGCGAGCGGCGGTGCCAACTCCGCGACCTGCTGGCTCAAGAACCAGGTCCCGCCGGCGAGGGAGAACAACTGCTGCGTTTCCGGCGTGAAGGGCGGCGGGCTCGGCGAAAATCGTCCCGGCCCGCTCGAGCATTCGATCGACCGCTATGGCGGCGACCTCAGAAGCTTCGACATCAGCAGCAATCCCGCCCCCGAAGCCTGCCGGAAGGCTTGCGAGGAGGAGAACCGTTGCCGCGCCTGGACCTACGCGCGGCCGGGTTACGTGGGCGCCGCCGCGCGCTGCTACCTCAAGGACAAGATCACGCGGCCGCGGCGCAAGCCGTGCTGCGTGTCGGGTGTGGTGCGGTAGGGCGCGTCAGTAGCCCGAGAACACGAAGTCGATCGCCTTGATGATGGTGCCGCGCATCACTCGCGCTCCGGCCGATAGCGAAGCTTGCTTGCCAGCAGCCCGTGCTCGTCGATGAAGTCGTTGATCGAATCGATCGCGGCTCGGTTCTCCTCAAGCCAGCGCTTTTCCTGCTCAACCTTGACGATGGCACGGAGCCTCTGGTCGAGTGTGCCGGGCGTTCGCATCATCGGTGCCTCCATTCTCCGCGTATGGACTATGCACAGATTGGTGCGTGCAAAGCCGCATCGAGGCTGTGGGTGTCAGCCGGTCCCGCCGACGGTGATCCGCTCCATCCGCAGCGTCGGCTGGCCGACGCCGACCGGCACGCCCTGGCCATTCTTGCCGCAGGTGCCGATGCCGGTGTCGAGCTTCATGTCGTTGCCGACCATCGCCACGCGCTTGAGGTCGGTCGGGCCGTTGCCGATCAGCATCGCGCCCTTGAGCGGCGCGCCGATCCTGCCGTTCTCGATCTTGTAGGCCTCGGTGACGTTGAACACGTACTTGCCCGAGGTGATGTCGACCTGTCCGCCGCCGAGGTTGACGGCGTAGAAGCCGTTCTTCACCGAAGCGATGATCTCGGCCGGGTCCTTGTCGCCCGCGGTCATGTAGGTGTTGGTCATGCGCGGCATCGGCACATGCGCGTGGCTTTCGCGCCGGCCGTTGCCGGTCGGCTTCATGCCCATCAGCCGGGCGTTCTGCCGGTCCTGCATGTAGCCCACGAGGATGCCGTCCTCGATCAGCACCGTGCGGTTGGTCGGCGTGCCTTCATCGTCGATGGAGAGCGAGCCGCGGCGGCTTTGGATGGTGCCGTCGTCGACGACGGTCACGCCCTTGGCCGCGACCTGCTGGCCCATCAGGCCGGCGAAAGCCGAGGTCTTCTTGCGGTTGAAGTCGCCTTCGAGTCCGTGGCCGACCGCCTCGTGCAGCATCACGCCGGGCCAGCCCGCGCCGAGCACGACGTCCATCTCGCCGGCCGGCGCCGGGATCGAGGCGAGATTGAGCAGCGCCTGCCGCACCGCCTCGTCGGTCGCGTGCTGCCAGGTCTTGGCGTCGATGAAGCGCTGATAGCCTTCGCGGCCGCCGAAGCCATAAGAGCCCGACTCTTGCCGGTCACCGGAGGCTGCAACGACGGAGACGTTCACGCGCACCAGCGGCCGGATGTCGCGATAAGTCTCGCCGTCCGGCCGCACGATTTCGACCACCTGCCAAGATGCGCCCAGACTCGCGCTCACCTGCTTGATGCGCTGGTCTTTCGCGCGCGCATAGGCGTCGATCGTTTCGAGGAGCTTCACCTTGGCGTCGAAGCCCGGTGCCTCCAGCGGGTTCTCGTCGCCATAAAGCTTGACGTTGGTGCGGCCCGGGGCCTCGGCGTATCTGCCGGAATAGCCGCCTCGCACCGCGCGGATCGCGTCGGCGGCGCGCGCGATCGCGCCCTCCGACACCTCCGAGGCATGGGCATAGCCGACCGCCTCGTCCTTCACGGCGCGCAGCCCGAAACCCTGGTTGGTGTCGTAGGTCGCCTGCTTGAGGCGGCCGTTGTCCCACACCAGCATCTCGGACTGCTTGTATTCGAGGAACAATTCGCCGTCGTCGGCCCCCTCGAGGCCGCGGTCGATCAGCTTGCCGACGCGCACGCGATCAAGGCCGGCGCGATCGAGCAGGGAGGCGTTGAGGTTCATGAGAATCTCCGGTGGCCACGGCATCTTAGATAGGAAGCCGCGCGCCGTCCGGATAGATCAAAAAAATTGCGGCGAAACCCGCGCCGCAAGTTCGAGTGCGTATGTGAATTTTCGGAAAGATTGGCGCGCCGCTCAGGCGGCGCGCCATCCGTCGTCAGCAGCTCGTGGCGCGATACCACGTCCAGCCGTAGGGGATGTAGGCGACGTTGCAGCCGTAGCCGTAGCCGCCGCCGTAGCCGGCATAACCATAGCCGCCGTAACCGCCATAGCCGTAGCCGCCATAGCCGTAACCACCACCGTATCCGTAGCCACCACCGTAGCCGTATCCGTAACCACCGCCGTAGCCGTAACCACCGCCGTAGCCGTAGCCGCCACCTCGATAATAACCGCCGTATCCGTAGCCATACGGCCTGTAGTAGGGCCGATAATACGGGCGTCGGTATCCGTAGCCGTAACCGCCGCCGTAGTACGGACGAGGGCCGTGGTAGCCACCGCCATAACCGCCGCCGTAGTAACCGCGGCCGTAGTAGCCCGCCTCAGCGGGCGTCGATCCGAGCATTCCCAACGAGATAAGCAGCGCCGCAACCATGGCGTACGCTGCGGTGACCGTTCGCATCATGGCACTCTCCGCATGCACGCCGCATCTGCCCAAGAGTGTAGCGAAAGCCGATCGTGTTAACCATATATGTCTATGAATTTTCTTATAAATTTTACACGATGGAATCCTGAAATGGGACACGTCGCGCGGCCGCCGGAGCAGCCATCTCAAGTTTTCCGCGGCCCCGTGGCGGCAGTGAGCCGCAGATGGCGGACCGGCCTTGGTCCGCTATCCTGATCCGGGGCCGTCAGAGCGCCGAACAGTCCGCGGGGAAACATCGGTGGTTTCCTGAAGCGGCAGGCGACATGATCGCGCCCCGGCAAAGTAGGGGAGGCAGTTTCCATGTTCAGCATGCACCGGCGTCGTCTGGCGGCGCTTGCCACAGCATTCGCCATCGCGGTCGTCACGTTCGCTGCGCCGCAGGCGCGTGCCCAGGAGAAGCCGAAGATCAAGGTTTCGAGCCTGACGCTGCCGGTGTTCAACCCGCTGGTCTGGAACATCATGAAGGGCCGCGGCCTCGATGCGAAACACGGCTTCGAGCTCGACGCGCGGCCTTATCCGTCGATCTCGGCGTTCTATGCCGCCTTCGCCACCGGCGAGACCGAAGTGCTGATCGGCGGGCCGACCATCTTGCAGAAGCTCTATCAGGAGGGCGTGCCGCTCCGCATCTTCAGCACCGGCTTCACGCTGTCCGATCTCGTGATCTTCGCCAAGGACCCGGCGATCAAGTCGCTCGCCGACCTCAAGGGCAAGCAGCTCGCCATCGACATGGGCGGCTCACAGTTCCAGGTCGTGCGCATTTACGCGGCCGCCAAGGGTCTGGAGATCGGCAAGGACATCACCGCGGTGAACGCCAACTTCGCGGTGGCGCGCGCGCAGCTCGAAGCGAGCCGTGTCGATGCGGCGCTGGTGATCGAGCCGCTGGCGAGCATCATTCTGCGGCAGAACCCGGACTGGCGCGTGATCTTCAACGGCGCGCAAGGCTGGAAGGAGATCACCGGCGTCGACGGCTGGGAGCTCGTGACCGCCATGCGCGCGGACACGATCCAGCGCGTTCCGAACGCGCCGCGGATGCTGCTCGCAGCGTTGCAGGACGTCGCCAAGGTGATGCACGAGGAGTCCGAGGCCGCCGACAAGATCGCCAACGAGACGCTGAAGCTTCCGCCCGGCATCCTCACCGCGGCGGTGACGGCGAAGCGCCTGCACATGATCGTGCAGCCGGCCTGGGAACCGGCGACGCGCAAGTCCATCACCGACATGATGGAGCGGGCGGTGAAGGCGGGCTTCTATCAGAAGATGCCGGACGAGAAGATCATCTATGCCCCGTGAGGAGTATCGCGAGTCCGCGTTCGATCTGACGTTTCCACGCCACACTCTCGTATCGCTGCTGGTCTTCGTCGTCTGCTGGGAGGTGCTGTCGCAGCTTGCGCCGTACCTCGGCATTCCGCCGTTCGCGATCCCGAGCTTCGTCAAGATCGCCAAGAGCTTCGCGACCATCACGCCGCTCGACATCGTGGTGACGCTGGCGCGCGTGATCGGCGCGCTGGTCGTCTCGTTCGGGCTCGGCGTTGCGCTGGCGATGGCGATGTACCGTTCGCCGTCGCTCGACAAATACCTGCATCCGATGATCCGCCTGCTGATGGCGGTGCCGGTGGTGTCGTGGATTCTGTTTGCGGTGCTGTGGTTTCCCGGCGTCGAATTCCGCATCGGCTTCGTGCTGGTGATCGTCTGCGGCCCGGTGTTCCTGATCGACTCGCTCGACGCCATGCGCAACGTGCCGCGCGAGCTGCGCAACATGATGCGGTCGTTCCGGCCGACCACCATGCAGTTCTTCCTCAAGCTGATGGTGCCGGCGATCGTGCCGAGCATCTTCACGAGCTGGAAGGTGAACATCAGCCTGGCCATTCGCGTCGTGACCATCGCAGAGCTGGTCGGTGCGGTGACCGGCATCGGCCATCAACTGTCGGTCGCGCAGGAACTGTTCTCGGTCGCCGACGTGTTCGCCTGGACGCTGGTGCTGGTCGCGCTGCTGTTCCTGCTCGAAGCCGCCGTCGCCCGCGTCGAGACGCGCCTGCTGCGGTGGCGCGTATGAACGGGCCCCCGCCGATCGAAGCGCGCGGCTTGCGCAAGGTGTTCCGGCAGGCCACGACGGGGCAGGCCGTGGTCGCGATCGATCGCCTCGATCTGCGCATCGAGCCGCGCGAGGTGGTCGCCATCGTCGGCCAGACCGGCTGCGGCAAATCCACGTTCTTCGACCTGATGATCGGCCTCGAAGCGCCGAGCGAAGGCACGCTGACCATCGGCGACAAGAGCCCGTTCGCCGACTTCGATCACTTCCGCGGCAAGATCGCGACCGTGTTCCAGCAGGACCGGCTGCTGGCATGGCGATCGGCGCTCGACAACGCCAAGCTGCCGCTCGAATTGATCGGCCTGCCCGAGGCCGAGCAGCGCGAGCGCGCCTTGACGTGGCTCAACCGGCTGGGGCTCGGCAACTTCACCAATGCCTATCCGCATGAGCTTTCGGGCGGCATGCGCCAGCGCGTGGCAATTGCTCGCGCCTTCGTGGTGCAGCCGGATATTCTGCTGGCGGACGAAGCCTTCGGCCATCTCGACGAGGTGACGGCGGCGGAGTTGCGCGAAACCTTTCTCAAGCTCGCGCGGGAATGCGGCTCGACCGCCGTGCTGATCACGCATCAGCTCGAAGAGGCGATTGCCGTGGGCGATCGCATCGCGGTGTTCGGCAAGTCAGCCAGGCTTTTGGCCGACATTCGTGTTGCGCAGTGGCCGAAGGCTCAGCACGCGCTGTTGCGCGAGGCGATCCAGGCGACGTTGCAAGCCAACAGCCCCGATCCGCGCCTGAATTCGCCCGAGGCGCTTGCGGCGAACTGAGCCGGAGCACTTTCCGGCGAAGTGTGCAGCGTTCGCCGCAGAAAATGCGACCAAAACTAAGCGGCGAATTTCACTGAAATGCCGCCGATCGGCTCCAGCGCAAAGTCGATGCCGCTCTCGTCCTCTTCCAGGAGCATCGGCGCGGTCAGCGAGCCGCAGATGATGAACTGGCCGGCGCGCAGCTTGTCGCCGACTGCCGCGGCGACATCCGCCACATGGCGCACGATGTTGAGAATGTCGCCGATGTTGGTTTCGAGATCGGCCGGCACCGGCACGTCCTGGCCGCTGCGCGTGACGCGGCCCTTGAGGCCGGCAAGCCGCGCGCCTTGACGCATGATGTCGCGCTGGCCGAGGATGACGTGGCGCTGGAAGATGTCGCCGGCGAGAATGGCCTCCACGTCGTCCATCGGGCAGTCGATGTCGGCAAGCTCGATCGCCGGACCGATCGCCGCGACAGCCGCTCGCACATCGTCGCGGTTGGCATTCGCCGCAAGGTCCCGGCCCATATAGGCCGCGATCTCCGCCTCGGCGACAGGCTTCTGCCAGTGCGCGATCGGGACCTTGGCGGCAGACGACAGCATCGCACGGTCGAGGATGAAACCGACCAGCGGCGCGGTGAGCTTCAGGTTCTTCTGCGCAGCCGGCGCGCCGAAGCCGACCTTCCAGCCGACCTGATGCGCGCCCTCGTTGAGGCGGCGCTTGCGCAGCTCCATCTGCGCCCGCATGCCCTTCGAGATGCGCGCGTCGTCGGGCCCCGCACTCATTTATTGTGGCCCGCGTTATGGCCCCCTGGCGGGTTCTCATAGCCCGACGCCTCGATCGAGCCCGCGCCCATCCAGCCCCAGACCAGCACCACGTCCTCATCCGAGGTGTTGTTGAAGCCGTGCCAGACACCGCGCGGCGAATAGACCACGTCGCCCTCGCCGGAGGGCTCGAGGCCATGGTCGGTGATGATGTGGCCCTTGCCCTTGAGCACGATGAAGAACTCGTCGCAGTTGCGATGCAGATGCTGCTCGTGGCTCGCGCCAGGCTTCAGTACGGTCCAGCCGACCACGTGATCCGCACCGGCGGATTTCTTGTCGATCAGGAACTGCACCTGCATGTCGATCCAGCCGTCGTCGCGCTTGAGGCCTTCGACCTTGGGCACGTTCCTGATGTTGGTGCGATACATCTTGGCGCCGAGCGACGCCGAGGTGATGCCGGTGGCGGCCTTCACCGCCTTGGCCAGCGCTGCTCCGATCCTCTCGCCTCTGTCCGTCATGCTTTGCCTCCAGAACCTTGCCCGCCAGAATCCTGTCCACCAAGCCGCCGGTAAACCTGATGCGCCACCACGAAATCATTGGCGTCGATGCCGAGCCCCCGGCAGGCGTTCATCATCTCGTTGGCGGCAGCGGCCAGCGGCACGGGGCTGCCGAGCTTCCGTCCGAGGTTGAGCGCCAGCATCATGTCCTTCTGTTGCAGCGTCACGTCGGCGAGCGGCACGGCGGGCATCTTGCCGTCGATGATGAACGGGCCGCGATAGCCCAGCACCGGCGAGGCCGCGACGCTCTTGAGGATGGCGTCGACCGCGACCTCGCGTTCGACACCACCTTTCTCGGCGAGCGCCACTGCCTCGCCGAAGCAGATCACCTCGACCATCAGCAGGAGGTTCACCGCGATCTTCATCTGGCAGGCGAGGCCGTTGGCGCCGATGCGCGTGACCTTCGGCCCGATCGCGAGCAGCACGGGCTTCGCCCGCTCGAACGCTGCCGCGTCGCCGCCGACCATCACCGAGGCCTGACCAGCCTTCACCGTCACGGGGCTGCCCGACAATGGGCCGTCGAGCATGAAAGCGCCGGCTTTGGCGAATTGGGCCGCGACCTCGCGGCTCGCGTCGGGCTCGATCGTGCTCATGTCGATATAGATGCCGCCCTTGCTCAAGCCCGACACGATCCCGTCGGGCCCAAGCGCCACGGCCTTCACCGCCGCCGAATCAGTGACGATGGAAAACACCATCTCGGATGCTTGCGCGACCGCCCTGGGCGTGTCCGCCCATTTCATGCCGGCGGCGATCAGCGGCTCAGCCTTGCTGCGCGACCTGTTCCATCCCGTGACCGCGTGTCCGGCAGCCATCAGCCTCGGGACGATCAGTTCGCCCATGGCGCCCAGGCCGATAAATCCGATGTTCACTTTGATTCGTCCCCTCGCGATCCTGCCGCGCCGCCGAGTGGCGCCACCAGCGCGTCGACGCGCGTCTTCGACGCGCTATAGCGACACGAGGAGCCGGCGCGGCCTCTACAAGTGCCCGCGCTGGCCGCTCGCCATAGCGCGTCGAAGACGCGCGTAAACACGCTAATGGCTCGCCAGCGCGGGGGGCAATGTTCGAACTTCAGGGCAGCTTGTCAAAGCCTTCGCCGAAGCCCTTCAGGCTGATCGGAAAGCCGATGCCCTCTTCCGGGGTCTGGAAGATGATGAATGTGGCCGACTGCCCGGTGCGCAATTTGCCGATCAGATTGTCGTCCATAATCACCTCGGCGACGCAGCCGTTGGGCACGCAGCGCACGAAGCCGGCCCGGCCCACCTCGGTGTTGTCGATCTTGAGGCCCAGCCCCGACGGCAGCAGCACGCCCGGCGGGGCGATGACCCGCATCAGTCGCGTCTTTTTGTCCGCGGTTTTCAGGATGATGACCGTCAGGCCGATATTCGGGCGGTCGTCCGCCGTCACACTCTGGATCAGCGCGCATTGCTCGCCCTGGGCGCCCGGCGGGGTGTCGCAGCGGATCTGCCAGTCGTTGTGGACCGAACGGACCGCACCCTGGGCCCGCGCCTCGCCCGGGTGTGTCAGGACGATGACCGCGGCCGCAAGCACGCCGCACAGACGGCCGATCCGGCGCGGCAGTCGCCAAAGCAGGTTGGGGCCGATCAGATTCTGGCCGTTTTTGCCCATCGGTCCGTTCCCGGCTGGTTGGTGCTCCAGACGCGCCCTCAGCAAGCAGCGTTCGAATCGCGGCGTCTTGGATACCATCGCGCTACGGGTTTCATCTACCGGGCAGCCCGCCCGGACGGGGTGCCCATGTGAACAATGACAGCCATTCTCCGGGCCAAGTCCTGCGGGCCAAGTCCGGATCAGGTCCAGGCCCGCATCATGCTGGCCGAACACGGGTTTCGGCATCGGATCGCCACATATGCAAAATATCCGGATCGTCGCATGGGACAGCTGTTTAGGCACATTGCGAGTGCGCCGGAATTATGGTTTGAGAAACCCGGGAAATCCCCTCTCGCCGCACCGCCCGCCGAGGAGCGCGGCCCCCATCGGGGCGCCTTATCGGGAGCGGGTCTTGTTCTGCAAAGACGCCCCCGGTGCGGCAAGGACGCGACACGACGATATTCGTCGAAGGAGCAATGACGACGATGCTGGTGCTTAAGCGGTTGGCCGCGTTGGCGGCTGCAGTGGTGGCCGGACTTGCGGTTGGCGATGTGGCCTGGGCCGGAATGGGGCAACCGTCGCCCTGGCAGATCGGCTTTCAGGGCTCTGTCACGCCGGTCGGCGACTACATCCACTGGTTCCACGACTGGCTGTTGGCGATCATCACCCTGATCACGCTGTTCGTCCTGGCGCTCCTGATCATTGTCGTCGTCAAGTTCAACGCCCGGGCCAATCCGGCCCCATCGCGCACCACGCACAACACCTTGCTCGAGGTGGCCTGGACGCTGGTCCCGGTCATCATCCTCGTCGTCATCGCGGTGCCGTCGTTCAAGCTGCTGTTCCTGCAGACGACGATCCCGCCGGCCGATCTGACCATCAAGGCGACCGGCAAGCAGTGGTACTGGAGCTACGCCTATCCGGACAGCAACTTCGAGTTCGACTCGCTGATGCTCAAGGATAATGAGCGCAAAGCCGACCAGCCGCGCCTGCTCGCGGTCGATAACGAGATCGTGGTGCCGGTGAACAAGAACGTCCGCGTCCAGGTCATCGGCGCCGACGTGATCCATGCCTTCGCCGTGCCCTCGTTCGGCATCATCATCGATGCAGTGCCGGGGCGGCTCAACGAGACCTGGTTCAGGGCGACCCGCGAGGGCGTCTATTACGGCCAGTGCCGTGAGCTCTGCGGCAAGGACCATGCCTTCATGCCGATCGCGGTCCGCGTGGTCAGCGAGCGCGATTTCGCAACCTGGCTCGAGCAGGCCAAGCGCAAATACGCCGCGATCGACGGAACACGTGCGGCAAGCATGATCGCGGCGAAATAGTCGCCGTAAATCGGAAAACACAGCGGGCGATAACGACCAGCTTTAAGGGACTGACGATGGCTACAGCGGCTCACGACGCACACGCACACGACGATCACGCCCACCACACCCCGACCGGCTGGCGGCGGTTCGTCTATTCGACGAACCACAAGGACATCGGCACGATGTACCTCGTGTTCGCCATCGTCGCGGGCGTCATCGGCGCGACGATGTCGGTGGCCATGCGCATGGAGCTGCATTCGCCCGGCCTGCAGGTGTTCCACGACGCGCACCAGTTCAACGTGTTCACCACCGCGCACGGCCTGATCATGATCTTCTTCATGGTC
>JAIESC010000143.1 GCA_019746355.1 Xanthobacteraceae bacterium
CCGCCCTCCTCCGCGGGCTGGAAGATCACCACCGCGGTGCCGTCGAAGTTGCGCGTCTCGGCGAGATACTTGGCCGCGCCCAAAAGCATCGCGGTGTGGCCGTCGTGGCCGCAGGCGTGCATCTTGCCGGGGTTCTGCGACTTGTAGCTGAGGCCGGTCGCCTCCTCGATCGGCAGCGCGTCCATGTCCGCGCGCAGTCCGATCGTGCGCGTGGCAGAACCTTTCTTGCCGCGGATCACGCCGACCACGCCGGTGCGGCCGATGCCGGTGACGACCTCATCGCAGCCGAACGACTTGAGCTTCTCGGCGACCACGCCCGCGGTGCGGTGCACGTCGAACATCAGCTCCGGATGGGCGTGGATATCCTGCCGCCAGGCCTTGATCTCGTCGTGCAGGTCGGCGACGCGATTGACGATCGGCATGGCAATCTCCTTCGGCGCGAACGGCGCCTCTGACCTGTCTTCCCCGGCCCGGATGACCTAGCAAATCGGACGGGTGGCGGAAGGTCAACTGCCGGCCTCCACGGCGCCCCGCCGCTGCCACCGCCGGAAGCCCCAGACCAAAGCGGCGAGCGCAATCAGCCCGACGATCAACGGCAGCGCCACATGTCCGCCGAGCGCACCGGCGCGGTGCCAGGCGGTGCCGGCAAGCATTCCCGGCACGATATGCGCCGGCGCCCAGCAGGCGATGGCGGCGAGATTGACCGGAAAGAACCGCCCGGGCGGCATGCCGAGCGCGCCGGCCGTCACCGGCACGAAGGCCCGCACCGGCGGCAGGAACCGCGCCAGAAACACGGCGACGTATCCGCGTTGCCTGAAAAATTCCTCGCTCTTCCGGATCACGTCGGGATAGCGGCTCAGCGGCCAGAGCCGGTGCGGCCAGTCGGGATGGCTGCGGCCGAGCATGTAGGCTGCGCCATCGCCAAGCGCTGCGCCGCAGATCGTTGCCGCGAGCACCCCGGCAAGGCTCAGGTCACCGGCACCGATCAGCGCGCTGAGGCTCAAGATTATCGTGGAGCCCGGCACGAACGAGCCCACAACCGGCACCGCCTCAAGCCACGCCGCCAGAAACAGCACCGCGTAGGCCCATTGCGGGTGCGCGGCGACGGCGTGGACCAGTTCGTGGATGGCGTGTTCCATGCCGGCCGCCGCAGCGCTCCTTCGACCCGCTTCGTCGTGGTCCCGCGTAGCCTACCGCCGAGCGAGCCCGCAGACCCAAGCCAGGTCGATGGCGCTCCTTCCCTCGACGGGTCCGACCACTGAACCACAGCGCATTCTGGCGGGATCGAGATCAGCATATGCACCATGATCCCGCATCAGGTGACCTTCTTCGATCCTGCTTTCTTTCTGCGATGCCAATCTGTGAAACACCTCACCAAGATGTTTTCGCAACTCCACGTACAGCTTCGGAGTTTCGTCGATGGCCCCTCTTGAACGTCAGACTTCTGTTGCCCGCTGCCGCAGAGCCGGGGGAAGGCTCTCTTGAGACGCTAGGACGACGAATACTTCGTCGATACGAAGCGCTCAATCAGGGATCGCTTCGGACATCGCCCCTGAACACGAACCGTGTCCCGCCGCTGGGCGCGGCAGCCCCCGCGATCTCATACTGAATATGAGATTCTCGAGCACAAAGTTGTGGATGTGTCGTTTGACCGCATTGAGAGCCAGAGGCAACTAATTCTAACTGAAAATACATGACGTTTCGTTGGTTTTGATGGGAATGGGAATGGGAATGGCGCGGTCGGGGTTGCTTTCGACGACAATGTTGTCGGGAGCGGTGGGCGGGATTTTCTTGTCTACTTTGGCTGCCGGAGCAGCTGAAATGTATACCAAGGCTCCGGCTGATCCCTATCGGACCTTCGCGTCGGCCGTGGATGGGTTCAACGCTAAGGTGGATGGGCTGGGCGGATCGACAGCCAACCAAACGGTTGCAGGATCGCGCGGCGCATTCACGGTGCCAATGGGAGCCCAGTACGGCGCGCAGTTCGACGGCTTTGCTGGTACCTTCGACAGCCGCTTCATCGGAAACGTCGGCGGCCACTTCTTCTGGAGAAATCCCGCGCAAGGTCTGGTCGGCGTCTTTGCCGACTACACGAGTTGGGACAGCCGCGTCGGCGGCGTGAATGTAGGCCGCGTGGCGGCCGAAGCCGAAGCCTACCTCGGGCGCTGGACATTGTCCGTGATCGCAGGCGTGGAGACTGGCAATTCAGTGACTGGAGTCGTAGGCACCGAGGTCCAGAGTTTTAACATCAACACCCGCTTTTTCGATGTGGTGAATGTCTCTTACTACATTCAGGATAATTTCAAGGTGTTCGCCGGTCACCGCTACCAGGGCGGAAAGCACGCAGCAGCTTTGGGCGGTGAATGGGCGTTTGCCCTGAACGGCGGCAAAATGGGATCTTTGTTCGCCGAAGGCCGCTTGGGCAGCGAAAACAATCATGGTGTTTTCGGCGGCCTGAGATTCTACTTTGGCCAGCGTGAGAAGACTCTGATCCGCCGCCATCGTGAGGACGATCCGGACTTCGTGCCGAGCGCAATCAACACGATCACGAACTCCGGCACGACTACGAACACACCTGTTAGCACACCTGCGCCGCAGAGCGAGAACGGTCCTGATTAGTCCTTGGAGCAAATTGAAATGTACAAGTCCGTGTCTGCCGAACAACCGAACGCCTCTGCTGCCGCCATCGACACTCTGGTGGCCAAGGCCGCAGAGTATTTCACCAGGACGTCGAAATACGAGCCGCCAAAGGTCGCAACATTTCCCCTGCATGGAATGGGCGGCACAGGGATCACGTCGCTCACGGGCAACGTGTAACTCGCTCGGCTCCTTTGCGGTAAGCAGCCTGGGTTTCTGAGAAGGCTGGTGCAAGCCAGCATTCTCAGATTTTGACGTGCTTCGGGTCTGAAGCTTCGTCGTCTGGATCAGGTCCGGTAAAAGCTCATTTTGCTGCCGATGACCTTGAATCGTCCCGCCCGTGCTGCCCAGCGTGAGAGAAACCTGATCCTGGTCCACAGCCGTGACTGGCAGGACCAAAGGGATTTTGAGGTCATCAAGGCCCATATCGAAGCTCAGGCGCCCGATATCGCTGTTTTTATCGCATCCAACGATATCCCGTCTTCAGCCACGCGAAAGCTCGCCGCATCGCGGCCGACGCTCATCTTTTCTCCGATCCGACTTCTTGAGTTCAGGCCCGTGCGCGGAAAGCTCTACGCAGGCGCTCCAATGTCCAAACTGACGGAGATGCGCCGCCTGATTGCCGGTGGAATGCCCGTTCCGGAATTCGAAGCCATCGGGCCAGACACACGCCTGTCGGAAGCGGTCTATGGCCCGCTGGTTGTGCTTAAGCCCTCCTACGCCTTGGCTTCGCTGGGACAAGGCATCGAGCTTCGCCGGACCAGGGACGTAGAGTTCCGCCCTCCCGACGCTTTTCCGGTGGGGCATCCCGGGCGGCAGGGCGAGATGATCGCCCAGCGGTTTATCGATTGCGGGTATCCCATGACGTGCCGCGTGCTCACGTTTTTCGGGGAGCCCGTGCTGACCTATTGCAGAAAGTCCACCAAACCTCTGTGGCTTCCTCCGGACAGGGATCGCTTCGATCAGAGCGAGTACATGCCCGCGCCGCCGGACCGCATCACTTACACAACACGAGAGCCGGACATCCTGAAACTGGCCGCGGATGCCTATCGAGCCATGCCAGATGTGGCGCTTCAGGCGTGCGACATCCTGCGTGAGAAGGACACGGGGCGGCTGTACCTGCTGGAGGTTAATCCCGGAGGGGGGACCTGGATGTTTTCCAGCAGGTCGGCCGCCGGATACAGGCAAGCCCTCGGCGTCTCCAACCTGACCTTGGAATTCGACGCTTTCCGCACCATTGCGCGCGTGCTCGTCGAGCGAACGCGGGCCGAAGCGACATGACGAGGATCGACGGGGACATAGCCGGGCATAAGGAACGGACGGATGTTCTTCCCGCCGGACCGAAGCCTTGCGGCGCGTGCGGAGGAAGTGCGGCTAGAACAGATTGGGAGCGTCACTCTGTGCGTGCTGGGGTATCAGGAGGTCGAACTCGAGCTGCTGGCTGGTCACCAGATTGGTGCGGGCCGTAGCATCGACCGCAGAATTGGTACGTGACCGAAGCTGCAGCCGGGCTGGAGCTTACCCTCCACGATTCAAGCCGCGTCACATATCGGATGTATCTTGCGTCGGCGACGCCTCGAACCTCTCATGGACCGGCGAGAGGCTTGCCCTGCCGCAAGGCGAGGTGCGGCTGGACGCGCATGCGGGAAGCTCCGCGGAAGCGCACCAGCAACTGCGGCTGGCGTTGCGCCTGCTCATGCGCGCCGAACCCGCCGCGCGCACCGCCCTGCTCGATCTTGCATGCACAACTCCCGGCCTCGACGAGATCGTGCGTCAACTTTTCGACGAGCGGGATCGCGAAAAGCTGCTGGCAGTTGCGCCCTCGCCGGAGCTTCTAGAGAAAGGCTACGTCAAGCTAGGCCATCTCGATTCATGAAGCACCGTCCGAGAGCATTGATGCTCGCCCCCGCCATGCCGGCGCTCGGCGGCAATGGTCTCTGCATGCGGCTCGGCCTGTTTTTTCTGAGCCTGGCACGGGTTGCCGACGTGAATCTGATCGTCGCGCCCCTGTTTGGTCCCGTTCAGGACGACGCGATTCGTTGGGCAAACGGGAAAGGCGCGCGGGTCCACGTACTCGACATGTCACAGGCCCTCGATACGCACTTCGGATTGGTGATGCGGGTGCTGGACCCAGCAGCGCGGACCGACGCCTTTGCCCATTTCGGCAAGCCGAGCCTCGCAGCAAGGACCTCCCCGAAGGCGATCGACCAAATCCCGAGCGATGTCAGACGACAATCATACGATATCATCCACGTATCGCGCAGCTATCTCGCTCCTTTGGCCCTGGAATTCGCCCGCAAGACCCCACGGCCTGTTCTTACTCTCGATCTCGACGAGGATGATGCACGTGTTTTTTATGGCCTCGCCGGTCTGGCCGCGCGGCGCGGATACATCATCAAGCAGCGATGGCAGACCCTCGAGGGCCAGTCCTTTCGTCGGCTCATTGACGCCACCACTCCAGAGTTCGACCATGTGTGGGTTTCGTCATCCATCGATGCAGGGCGGCTGCGCAAGCGATATCAATCCAATATCCGCGTGCTTCCCAATGCCGTTGCGTCCGGCCCCCCACTTCGAAGGCAGGACGATGATCGCACGCTCCTTTTTGTGGGAACGCTCGGATACGAGCCCAATCAGGATGCGGCCGAGTGGCTCCTGCGCGACATCTGGCCGGCGTTGAACCACCGGTCAGACCTCAAACTTCATATCGTCGGCCAAGGCGCTCCGGAACGGCTGCGAAACTTGGCCCGCCAGCGTGGAGTACGAATGCTGGGCTGGGTCGAAGACCTGCCGCGATGCCTTGCGTCGGCAACGATGTTGGTCGCGCCGCTTCGCGTCGGCGCCGGCACGCGAATCAAACTGCTGGAAAGCGCAATGCGGGGTGTACCGATCGTGACGACGCCGCTCGGTGCGGAGGGACACGGGTTTAGCGGACGACACCACATCTGGCTGGCCGAGTGTGGCGACGCGTTGGCAACCACGATTGCCGGCGCGCTCCTGAACCGTAAGGAGCGGCAACGCCGCGCCAACTTGGCACGGTCCTACGTAACCACTAAATTCGGGCTACAGAGGCACGTTACCAGTCTCTCCGGGCAGTTCCTGGACGCGGTCTGAGAACCTGCTCTCCTGTTCCTGCCATCTTGTTTCTCTTCTGGACCCGAAATGCCAATCGAACCCTGTTCCAAATTCGCCCTCACCACTGATTGCGAAGTGAACGTCATGTCGGACGGCATCGTCATCTATCAGGCCTCCAAGGAGAAGGTTCACTATCTCAATCCGACGGCAGCAATCGTTTATCGCCTGTGTGGTGAGAAGGCCTCGGTAGAGCAAACAATCGAATATCTGCAGAAGGCCTTTTCCCTCCCGGAGCCCCCGCAAATCGAAGTTCGTCAGTGCATCGACCAATTTCTGTCAGAAGGGCTGATCGTGCCTTGCTGAGCGTTCGCACCCTGCGATGGGAAGTCTCCATCGCCGCACCGACCCGTCAGGTTGTGGGCGCAATCGCCTTCCTCAGATGCGTTCCAGACATCGAAGGGAAGCAACCGCCACACGCGGCTCTGACAATTGATGAAAGCCACTGCCTGCTGGAAACGCTCATGGCCAACTGACGATCGACAGCATGACGACCGCGACGAGCCCCCGCCTTCAACAGTCCGCTTCGAAGCAGCGCGTCAGCGCGGCGATGATCGTGCGCAATGAAGAAGGCTACCTCGACGATTGTCTTAAGTCGATTGCGGCCGAAGTCGATGAGATCATCGTCGTCGATACGGGATCGAAGGACCGCACATGCGAAATTGCGGGCCGCTATGGCTCTCGCATCTTCAGTCTTCCGTGGACCGAAAACTTTGCGGCAGCGCGCAACTTTGCGCTCGAGCAAGCCTCAGGCGACTGGATCCTCTACATCGACGCCGACGAACGGCTGACTGTCCCTGTGCACGGGGCCGTGAGGGAGGCCGTCCGGCGGCCCGATGCGGTCGCCCTCTGGGTCCGCTTCCAGCCACGAATGCACTTCACGGCCTATCGTGAAATCCGGCTGTTCCGGCGCGACCCGCGAATCCGCTTCAGGGGCGTCATTCACGAGACGGTGCGTCCCGACATCCTGAAGGTTGCGGAAAGCGAAAACAGGACAATCGGCACCACCAGTATCGGGATCTGCCATGTCGGCTACGACG
Source organism: Xanthobacteraceae bacterium (assembly GCA_019746355.1). Next base: position 6,807 of record JAIESC010000143.1, read on the forward strand.
GAAACATGCTCGCCAAGTATCGGCGTAACCTGCCTCTCCTCGAACAGGCGGTTAAGGCCAACCCAGAGCGCGTGTTCCTCTGGGCTGACCTGGCCGAATCCCTTGCGGGGGTCGGCCGCGACGACGAGGCAAAGCTGGCCTGTCGGCGTGCCATAGAGCTTGCTGCGGCGAGCCCGGAAAAGAAACAGAAGGACGATGCTGTCCTTGCGTGGCGGCGACTGATCGCGCTTAGCAACAGCGAACCCCGCGGCGCGCTCGCTTTGGCCCGCACCGCTGCCGCCATCTACCCCAACAGCCCAAACCTGCAGTTCGACCTGGCAAACTCGCTGTTTGCCGCAGGCGAATTCGAAAAGGTCTTTCCTATTCTTGACGCACTGATCGCCATCGATACTGAAACATTTCACGACCCGGTTACGGCATACGACAAGCGCATATTCGGTGAATGGGCGTTCGATCTGAAGGGCGCAGCCTACGCGCGGCTGGGAAAGCGAGCAGCGGCGGCGGCGGCCTTCGCCCGCGCAGCGGACCTGGCGCCTGACAATCGCGCCTATCGCGCGAAGGCCGCGGCTTTATCGGGGACCAATGGGCCCCCTCTGTAATGTTGGAGCGTGACCGCTCCGGCGTCATTTGGGGGCATGAAGGATTTCGAAATCGGGCAAGCCCCAGCATTGATGCCCCATATCGCGCGCCATCATCGCCAATCCTTCGGTTTCGATTTCTCCTGCCTCCCAGAACGGATGAGGCTTGCGGATTGCATCGTTTTCGACGCCATACCGGAATGACGGAAAAATCAGCCCATCCCTGTGCAGGTCCGCCCGAACCAGGAGCATGCAGCCGCCAACTGAATCTAACCTAACCGCCCCGTGGCTTCCGCGCAGATCATGTAGAGTTTGCGTTCCGCCGCTCGCCCAGGCGTTGCGATCGAACGTCGGGCCAGCAGGAGTTACGACACAATGCGGTTGCAGGATGTCGCGCCTCTCGCCGAGCAGGCGATGGATCGTGTCGGCCGGATAGTCGACGACATCGACGTCGATCCAGAGCACCCAGTCCTCGCGCGCGAGAGCGCCAAACAGCAAATGGTTTCGGCTTCGGGCCAGAGTTGCGCGCCGCGCCAACTGGAACGCGGGAGCCCAGCGGGGCACCCCCGCCGGCATCTGAAATCCAAAATCCTTCTTGATCGTCGTGACGGATTGAGCCCTTGCCTCCAGCCTTGGCAGCACTTCATGCAGGCCTGACGGAGTGGCGTCGGTGCTGTCGCTTTCTAAAATCCCGATCGATAGCTGGGACCGTGGCCAGTCGAGCCTCTCAATCAGTTCGACATACCGGTTGATGTGCGGGGCCGCGTTCTTGACAGGTGTCAAGATCAAGACCTTCGGCAACAGCTCAGATTGCATGGGTGTGCTCATCAGCCATCGATGGCAAGGTTGGGCACGATCACGCATGTGGCCGGGCCGGAAAGGCAGATTGTGGTGAGCGCGCTGGGACTCGAACCCAGGACCCCGTGATTAAAAGTCACGTGCTCTACCGGCTGAGCTACGCGCTCCCGGGCGCACACTTAGGGCAATGGCAGTGGCTTTCCAAGCCAAAATCGCTGCCTCCGGCACCCCGGCCCCGGCACATTCCACCGCGATTTGAGCCACTTCCCGCGTGCGCGAGGCAATCGGTCTTTTTGTGATGGCCAACACATCGCCCGGGGCCGGCCTTCCCTAGGATCGCTTCATCGATTTGAACCCCAGCGCCCACCTCGACGACCAACTACGGGGCTTCGGGCTCGTTAGGAGGCTCACATGCCGAAGACAGCCGGTACCATTTTCGCAGCCGTGGCCGTTGGCACCGTGGCCATCGCCTGGACGCAGACGCACAAGCAGACGCCGCAGCCCGCGCCCCTTGCCGAGACGATCTCGCCGGAAAAGCTCGTGCTGAGCAGCGGTCCGCTTCCCGAGCAGCAGTTCAAAGACCTGTCGTTCGTCTTCGCCGACGACAACTGACGCAACACCGATCGCTTCCTCCGGTCCTGGTCGACCCAATCCCCCACAGTCCCCCCTTGGGTCCCGGGGCCGGATGGAGGCGTCAAATTCGACGACTCAGGCACGAAACGTCGAACGGCCGCCGTATCGGGGCTCAGTCCCGGTCCGGCGGCCTTTTCCTGTCGCGGAACCGGCGGCGCAATGCGGGTTTCACCGGCATGCGCCAGAGCGCAAAGGCGATGATGGCGAGCGACAGCGCCAAGTAGCGCATGGCGGCTTCGGCGGAATGAAGCTGTCCGATCAGGCCGATGATCCAGAGCGCCGTCAAAAACGCCAGCAAAACGACGGTCCGCACCCGCATACGCAACGCTCCAGCCCGGGGACACGATCAAGTTGATCTTATCAGTCCACTTCTCGGTCAAATTGTGTTTTGGCGATTAATACTACCCTAGCAGGATTTTGCTCAGACTCGCGCAGGAGATCCTGCGGCCTCGCCCCAAGATCGGCCCGGGAGTACCTCTCGTGCGTCACCGAAGTTTCATCGCCCGGACGCGCTGTCGCCACAGACGTCCGCCAGTTTACCGGCCATCGGGGACAGGCTCTGGCCCTCCAGGAGAGGCCATGCAGGAAGACAGGAGGACGTGCATGACGCCGACCGCCACCCCCGTCATAGTCTCGTTTGTGCGCTATTTCAGCCGCCCGCTTTGCCCCGAGTGCGGCCGCGAGCAGTTTGTTCCGGAACAATCGTCGTTTGTCGACGATAGCTGTATCCGCCACGCCTGGCTGTGCGAAGCCTGCGGCAACGCGTTCAACACGCATATCGAGTTCGACGATCTCTCGCGCTGACGCGCGGGCGAGCCCGTCAAAGATGAACCGGGCCACCTGTGGCGGCCCGGTTTTGTTTGCGTCAGGCCCTAAGCCAGCGCCTTCTTCACGCGGTCGGGCAGGAACGGCGTATGGCGCAGCCGCACGCCGGTGAGCTCCATCACCGCGTTGGCGATGCACGGCGCGACCAGCGGGCTTGCCATCTGGCCGGCACCGGTCGGATGGTTGTCGGTCCTGATCACCTCGATGTGCATTTCCGGCACCTCGTTCATCCGCGGCAGCGCATAGTCGTAGAAGTTCGACTGCTCCACCACGCCGTCCTTGATCGAGATGCGCTCGCTCATCGTCACGCCGAGACCGTAGACGATGCTGCTTTCGGTCTGGGCAATCACGTTGTCCGGCTGTACGGCGACGCCGCAGTCGATGGTGCACCAGAAATTGTGCACCTTGATCTGACCGCTGGCGCGGTCCAGCGAGACCTCGGCGATGCCGGCGACCTGGCTGCCGGAGTAGTCGATGTAGGACAGCCCAAGCGCCCGGCCGTCGCGCTTTTTGCCCCAGTCCGCCATCTGCGCCACGCGCTCCACCGCCTTGTGGGCACGCGGCGTGCCCTTCAGGAGCTCAAGCCGGAACGCCAGCGGATCGGCGCCGCGTTTTCTCGCCACCTCGTCCAGGAACGCCTCGGTCGCGAACTTGTTGGCGAGGAAGCTGATGCCGCGCAGCGGATTGGTCCGTACGCCGGTGTCGCGGTAGAGATGCTCGACCAGCTGATGCGGGACGTCATAGCCACGCGGCTCACCACCGAGCATCGCGATGAAGTCCCTGCCACCGGTCGCCTGGAAGCGCACCGGATCCATGTAGGGTCCGACCCGGTCCACCGCGATCCGATGATGCCACGCCGTGATCTTGCCCGAGGCATCGAATCCGGCCCGCAGATAATGCGCCGAGATCGGCCGGAACCGGCCGTTGTGTACGTCGTCCTCGCGGGTCCACATCACCTTGACCGGACGGCCCACTTCCTTCGACAGCATCACCGCATCCATGATGAAGTCCACGTCGCGGTTGCCGCGGCGACCGAAGCCGCCGCCCATCAGGAGATCGTGGAGCTTCACCTTGTCGCGCCGGATGCCGAGGAACTTGGCCGGCGCCTCGGTCGCCGTGGTCTGGCTCTGGGTGCCTGCCCAGATTTCGGCCGAGCGCCCGTCGGCCGCGACCGATGCCACCGCATTCAGCGGCTCCATCTGCGCGTGATAGGCATAGTCGCAGCGGTATTCGGCTTCCATGGTGCTCGCGGCATTCTGGAATGCGGCCCGCGCGTTGCCCTGCGCGCTCCAGTCGCGCGCCGCTCGATTGAGGTTCTTCGCGTCGGCGGCAAAGGCGTCGAGGCCCTGGTCACTGTCGAAGCCCCAGGCGGTGCCGGTCCGCGTCCAGGTGACGGCGCCGTCGAGCGCCTGGCGCGCCTTCAGCGCCGCCCAGGCGGTGTCCGCGACCACACCGACGCCATGCGGCAACCGGATCACCGAGACGACACCGGCCACCGCCTTGGCTTTTGCCTCGTCGATCTTGTTGGGAACCGAGCCTTCGACCGGCGCCCGCAGCACGGTGCCGTAGAGCATGCCGGGCACCTGCACGTCGATGCCGTAGATCGCGCCGCCGTTGACCTTGGCCGGCAGCTCGATCCGCATCACGTCCTTGCCGATCAGGCGGAAGTCGGAGGCCTTCTTGAGCTGTTCCGGCTTGATCTCCGGCGCCTTGGCCGGCACCTCGGCAAACTGGGCGATCTCGCCGTAGCCGAGCTTCCGCCCGGACTTCGCATGCACCACCGTGCTCGGCTCGGTGGTCAGCTCCTCGACCGGAACGCCCCACGTGCGTGCGGCGTTGTCGAGCAGCACGCGGCGCACCTGCGCGCCGACGATACGCAGCGGTATGTAGTAGCTCGTCACCGCGTTCGAGCCCGCGGTGTACATCATCGCCCCGCCAAAACCCGGATTGCCGTAGATATTCTCGAGCGGCGGAGCAGGCACGATCCGCACCTTCGCCCAGTCGGCATCGAGCTCTTCGGCAATGATCAGCGGCAGCGAGGTCATCGACCCCTGCCCCATCTCGGTCGCCGCCGACATGATGGTGATGGTGCCGTCGGCGGCGATGCTGATCCACGGATTGATGGCGGTGCCGGTGCGCTCGCCGGACAGAACCGCGGCCTTGAGGCCTTCCGGCAGCGCGATCGCAAACGACAGCCCGGCCGCGCCGATCATCACCTGACGTCGGGAAATAGGCGTTTCGAATTTCTTGATGTGTTTGTTCATGTCACGCCTCCCGCGCCGCGCGCTCGACGGCGCGCACGATGCGCTGATAGGTGCCGCAGCGGCAGATGTTCGTGCTCATGTGCTCGATGATCTCGGCGCGCGTCGGCTTCGGTTTCTGCTTGAGCAGATCCGCCGCGCTCATGATCTGGCCGGACTGGCAGTAGCCGCACTGCGGCACGTTCTCGGCGAGCCAGGCCTTCTGCACCGGATGGCTCGCGTTCGGCGAGAGCCCCTCGATCGTGGTGACCGACTTGCCGGACAATTCCGAGAGCTGCGTCTGGCACGAATAGGCGCGCTTGCCGTCGATGTGCACCATGCAGGCGCCGCACAGCCCCGTGCCGCAGCCGAACTTGGTGCCGGTGAGCTTCAGACCTTCGCGCACCACCCAAAGAAGCGGCGTGTCCGGCGGCGCGTCGACCGACACGGCTTTGCCGTTGACCGTAAAATTTGTCGCCATCGCTTTCCTCCCAGCGTCCGCACGGAGCGCATCCGTCGCGGCTCGATTGACGTTTCGACCTCCGCGCCGCCGTCGCTGCCGGATTGCGCAAGGACCGGCGCCTGACCGCGCCTGTTGTGTTTCTGGAATTGGAATAATTCTGCACCCGCGCGCAGGCGTGCGTCATCACGTTCGCGCGATTGCGCTGAGGGCCGCAGCCGTCAATAGCCAGCGCTTCCGCGTCGCAGCACGCGGGCCACGTCCCTCAGCGCCGGCGCGCTCAGACGCCGCCGGCGCAATCGCCACGCGGCGAGCCTAGCCGATCGCCGCCTTCACCTTGCCCGCATCGAGCGGCAGGTCACGCAGCCGCTTGCCGGTGGCATGCGCAATGGCGTTGGCAATGGCCGCGACCGCGGGTCCCTGTGAGCCCTCGCCTGCACCGAGCGGCCGCTCGCTCGGGCGGTTGATCAGATCGACCATGACCTTCGGCACCTCCGGCATGGTCATGATCGGATAGCTTGCCCAGTCGCGCGAGGTGATGCCGTTCTTGTCGAACCGCACCTGCTCGTAGAGCGTCCAGCTTGCGGTTTGGACGATGCCGCCCTCGATCTGGTTCTTCAGCCCGTCCGGATTGATCACCAGTCCGGAATCGACCGCCGACCAGACGTGCGAGACGCGGACCTTGCCGGTCGCGCGATCAACCTCGACGTCGGCGATGCAGGCGACGTAGCAGGCGAGGTTCTTGTACTTCGAGAAGCCGATGCCGCGGCCGCGGCTCAGGCTTCCCGCCTCGCCGGCCTTCCAGTTCGCCATCGCCGCCACCTTCTCGATCACGGCGCGCGCCCGCGGGTCCTTCATGTGCGCGAGGCGGAATGCCACCGGATCGGCCTTTGCCAGCGCCGCCATCTCGTCCATGAAGGACTCGAGCGCGAACACGTTGGCATAAGCGCCGAGCGTGCGCAGCGCCGACACCCGGATCGGCATCTGCGGGATGAAGTGATGCACGATCTTCTGGTTGGGGAAGTCGTAGAGCGGGATGGCGTTGCGGTCGCCGCCGCCGGCCGGCTGCGGAATGCCCTGAGGCGGGCCGTGCATCTGCGGCTCGGCCATGTACCAGGCCGCCAGCACGTTGGTGCCCCGCGTGCTTTCCGGCCGCATCGAGTGGGTGTTGCTCCACAGCTCGTAATGCCAGTCGGCGATCTTGTTGTCGGCGTCGAGCGAGGCGCGGACGTTCATCGACATCGCTGCGCCGTAAGGCTCCCAGGCGAACTCGTCGTCGCGCATCCATTGCAGCCGCACCGACCGGCCGGGCACGGCACGCGCCAGCAGTGCCGCATCAAGCGCCACGTCGTCGGCGCCGGTCTGCCCGTAGCAGCCCGAGCCCTCGACATGGATGCAGCGGATGTCCTGCGGCTGCATCTTCAGCGCCTTCACCAGCTCGGCGCGCAGCGGGAACACGCCCTGCGAATGCGTCCACACCGACAGCTTGCCGTCCTTGAACTCGGCGATCGCCGCGGACGGCCCGATCGGGGCATGGGCCAGATAGGGCTTGGTGTAAGTCGCCTCCAGCGTCTTGCCCGCGCTGGCGAGCACCGTCGCCTGTTTGACGCCGATTTCCGACGTCGTGTTCGGCAGCGACTTCAGGTGCGCATGGATGTTGGCCGGGTCCGGCAGCTCCGGCCCGAGCTTCCACTTTGCGGCCTTGGCCAAGGCCTCGCGCGCCTTGACCGACTGCTCCTCGCGCTGCGCGACCACGCCGAGGAACGAGCCGTCGCGCACCACGGCGATCACGCCGGGGAGCGATTTCACCGATGCATCGTCGACGCTTTCCAGCGTCGAGCCGTAACGCGGCGGGCGCACCACACGGCCATGCACCATTCCGGCGGGCCGCAGGTCCTGCACGTAGGCGATGCCGCCGAACAGCTTCGGCGGAATGTCGTCGCGGGCGATCGATTGGCCGACGATCTTGTGGATCGAGGGGTCCTTCGGCTTGAACCTGGCGGTGGCCTCACGTTTCAGGTCGACCTCGGCGGCAAGCTCGCCATACGTCACCTTGCGCCCATCGGCTGCGCTGATAACGCCATTCTCGACCTTCAGCGTATCGGCCGCGACGCCGAGCTTCTTGGCTGCAAGCTCGACCAGCATAGCGCGCACCTCGGCGCCCGCCATGCGCAGCGCCGTGCCGCTGTTCTCGACCGACTGGCTACCCGCCGTCTGGCCTTCGTTCGGGGTCACGCCGGTGTCGCCGGAAATCATCTTTAAGCGCTGGAGCGGCAGATCAAGCTCCTCAGCGGCTATCTGCTGCAGCGCCGTGAGGATGCCCTGCCCGAGCTCGACCTTGCCGGTATAGACGGTCGCGGTGCCGTCGGCGTTGATGCGCAACCACGCATCGAGCCGGCGGTTGGTTTGCAGGCTGCCCGGCAGCCGCGTGGCGTCCTGCGCCAGCAGGTCGGATGGCGTCAGCGTAAACGCCAGCACGATGCCGCCCATACCCTTGGCGAACGAACGGCGTGAAAGGATCGGCGCGTTCATGGTCAGATCCTCCCGCTCACGTCACGGGCGGCGCGCATCACCGCGCCGACGATCCGGTTGTGGGTGCCGCAGCGACAGAGATTGCCGGCGAGCGCGTCCTTGACCTCGCCTTCGGTGGCGTTCGGCCTGCGATCGAGCAGCTCCTTCGCGGTCATGATCATGCCGCTGATGCAGTAACCGCATTGGGCGGCCTGCTCGTGGAGGAAGGCCTTCTGCAGGGCGTGCGGCTTGTCCGGCGTGCCAAGCCCTTCGATGGTCGTGATCTCGGCGCTGCCGAGCGAGCCGATCGGGGTGACACAGGAGCGCACCGGCTTGCCGTCCACCAGCACCGTGCAGGCCCCGCATTGGGCGAGGCCGCAGCCGAACTTGGCGCCGTTCAGCGCCAGGTCGTTACGCAGCACGTAGAGCAGCGGGGTGTCCGGCTCGGCCGGTACGCTGTGGCTTGCGCCATTGACCTTGAGATTGACTGCCATCGGGCCTCTCCCTGGGAAGGCGTCGGCAAGGCTTGCGGGCACACCGCCGCCTCGGCTTTTTTGGAACCGTCCCATTCTGCCCCCGTGCCCACGGCAGGTCGAGGCCCCGGCGGACCCCTTCCGGAGCCCTTCCGGGTCCCTTCCGAAAGTCTGAGGGGAACCGGATCGAAGGGCTCGCGAACTGCGTTACGATTTTGTAATATCCGACCGACATCGACCGGCGGGGGCCGCCATGAAGTTGCTGATCGCAGCATTTCTGCTTGCCGTGCTGAGCACGTTCGCCGCGAGCGTTGGCCTTGCCCTGTGGGACGGCCACTACCGCCACCGCGATCTGCAGCTTCGGGCGATCCACTACGACACCCAGTACGACATGAGCGCCCAGCGCCGGGTTCCCTCTGAGTTGCGGCGTTAGCCCCTGCCAAAACCGCCGCATGACCGCGCCGCGTCATGCGGCGGTGGAACCGTGCTCCGTGTCTGACATTGAACTCACGAGAACCGAGTGGGGCGACCGCAAACGAGGTCGACCATGTCGAGACATTGGTCCAAGCGCTGCTGGCTGGTCGCGGCCGCGATCACCGCCACCGCCGTCAACACGCCTGCCTTGGCGGGTGATGCCCAAGACAGCGACGCCCTGTCGAACAGGCTGAGCCACTACATCGTGCAGAGCATGCCGCCGGACATTCCGGTCAGCGGCCATGTACCGCCGATCAAGCTCACCGACCAGCAGCGCGGTCAAATCCGCAGTGCACTTGCCGCCAAAAACACCGAAGTCAGCCTGGAGTTGAAGGCCAACAAGAGTGCGAGTTCGTTTCAGCCGCAGATCGGCGCAACGATTCCGACGCCGCTCAAGCCGCAGGCATTTCCGTCAGCTCTGATTGCGGACGTTCCGGCAACGCGGCCCTACACCTATCTGAAGTTCAAGGGGCAAGTGCTGATCGTCGAACCCATGAGCCGGAAGATCGTCGATCTGTTCCCCGAAGCGAGCGGATAGGTTTCAAGCCGCGGCAAGGTCGCCTTTCGCCCAGCCTTCCTTGATTTCCGCGCAGTAGGCGGCGTAGCGCCCCTGCTCGATGGCTGTCCGCGCGCCCGCCATCAGCTCCTGGTAATAGCTGAGATTGATGGTCGACAGCACGATCGCGCCGAGCATCTCGTTCACCCGCACCAGGTGATGCAGGTAAGCCCGTGAGTAGGTCCGCGCCGCCTCGCAGGGGCTGTGCGCGTCGAGCGGCCGCGGATCGTCGCGATGGCGCGCGTTGTCGAGATTGATCTGGCCCATGCGGGTGAACACCGCACCGTGACGACCGTTGCGGGTCGGCATCACGCAGTCGAACATGTCGATGCCGCGCGCCACGGCCTTGAGCAGATCGTCCGGCGTGCCGACGCCCATCAGGTAACGCGGCCGGTCGGCCGGTAGTTGCGGCGTCGTCTCCTCAACCACCTTGAGCATGGTCTCCTGCGGCTCGCCGACCGCGAGCCCACCGATGGCGTAGCCGTGAAAGCCGATCCCGACCAGGGCGCGCGCGCTCTCGCCGCGCAGCGCCATATCGTCGCCGCCCTGCACGATGCCGAACAGCGCCCGTCCCGGCTTAGCGCTCTCGAACGCGCGCTTGCAGCGCTCGGCCCAGGCGAGCGACAGGCGCATGGCGCGCTCCAGCTCGGTCCGGGTGTTCGGCAGCTTGATGCACTCGTCGAGCTGCATGGAAATGTCGGCGCCGAGCAGCGACTGGATTTCGATGGCGCGCTCCGGCGAGAGATCCACCATCGTGCCGTCGATATGCGAGCGGAAGACCACGCCTTTGTCGCTGATCTTGCGAAGCTCTGACAGCGACATGACCTGGAAGCCGCCGGAGTCGGTCAGGATCGGGCCGTTCCAGTTCATGAACTTGTGCAGGCCGCCGAGCGCCGCAATCCGCTCGGCACCGGGCCGCAGCATCAGGTGATAGGTGTTGCCCAATAGGATTTCGGCGCCGGTCGCGCGCACCGCCTCGGGCGTGAGTCCCTTCACCGTGGCCTGCGTGCCGACCGGCATGAAGGCCGGCGTTTGCACCCGGCCGTGCGGCGTTGAGAACTCGCCACGGCGCGCGGTGCCGTCGGTGCCGATCAGGCGAAAGGAAAAAGGCTCGGTCATTGCGCCCGAAATAGCAGGGACGCATCCCCATAGGAATAGAACCGATACCCGGCGGCAATGGCGTGCGCGTAGGCGCGCGTCATGGTGTCGAGGCCGCAGAACGCCGACACCAGCATGAACAGGGTCGAGCGCGGCAGGTGGAAGTTCGTCATCATCACGTCCACCGCCTTGAAGCGGTAGCCCGGCGTGATGAACAGCGCGGTATCGCCGGCGAACGGCTTGACTTGGCCGTCATCGTCCGTCGCGCTCTCGACCGTCCGCAGCGCCGTCGAGCCCACCGCGACGATCCGCCCGCCCTTGCCGTGAACCGCGTTGAGCGCTTCCGCCGTTTCGGCCGTCAGCACCGCATGCTCCGCATGCATCCTGTGCCCGGTCGTGTCGTCGGCATGCACCGGCAGGAACGTGCCCGGCCCGACATGCAGCGTCACCTTGTGCACGGCGATGCCGCGCGCGGCGAGCCTTGCCAGCAAGCCGTCGGTGAAATGCAGGCCCGCGGTCGGGGCCGCGACCGATCCCTCCTCCCGTGCAAAATAGGTCTGATAGTCGGCGCGGTCCTGCTCGTCGGGCTTCCGCTGGCCCGCGATGTAGGGCGGCAGCGGCATGTCGCCCCGCTCGGCGATCGCCTGATCGAGCACCGCGCCGTGGAACGCAAACGACAGCGTGATCTCGCCGCCTTCACCCTTGCCCTCGACCGTCGCGTCGAGCTGACCGAGGAAACAGACCTTGCCCTCGTCGCCGAAGCGGATCACGTCGCCCGGCGCAAGCTTCTTGCCGGGCTTGGCGAGGGCGCGCCAGCGCGAGCCGTCGATGCGCTCGGTCAGCGTTGCCTCGATCTTTGCGTCCGCGCCGCGACCGATGCGGCAGCCAGTGAGCCGGGCCGGGATCACCTTGGTGTCGTTGACAACCAGTGCATCGCCGGGGTCGAGCAGATCCGGCAGGTCGCGAACGCCCTTGTCCTCGAGCCCGGGCGCGGCGCCCGGCCGCACCACGAACAGCCGCGCCGTATCGCGCGGCGAAACGGGCCGCAGCGCGATGCGCTCGGGTGGAAGCTCGAAGTCGAAGAGATCAGTGCGCATGCCAGATATCGCTGGTGTCGGGTTCGGAAGCTCGGCAAATTCCCCGCCTGCTCCTAAGCGAACTTCCAAACCAAAGCGACACTCGTGATCCAAGCCTTTCATTCTTTTCGGGGGGCTGTGAGAGTGAAAACAAACGGCTGACCAGCGATACCCTCGCCAAGAGCCGGCGAGATCGGCAGCGGCGAGCAGAGCTTGATCGCGTCGCTCAGGGCCGCAGAGAACTTGTCCCGCTCCTCGGCAGACAACTTTTGATCCACATAGGTCAGACGCCCGCCGAGAATTTCGCCGTTGCGCTTAAAGCTGAGGATGAACCTCAGCACCATTCCATCATGCGCCTCGCTTTCAGGCGGCCATTTCCAGCAAGCGAAAAACGCCGTTTGGACATCATCGAGCGTGTCGAGCGGCCCCTTGGCGGGCACAGTCGCCCCCACCTCCGCCTCGGCGGAGGTTGCGACCGGCGACGCGCATGCCGTCGCCGCTCCGAGCATCGCCAAGAACGCGGCCCAACGCATCGCCGGCTCCTGCGTTACTCCTGGCGCCCCGGTCGCAAGCTCGCCTGAGCGAACTTCGGGCCCCGGACACCGGATCGTCACCTCTGCCACTTGTTAGATAGGCAGTGCCTTCGCTTTGGGTACGGCCCGGCCGGCCACAGCCGCAGATTTCCTGGGTCTACCAGACCGGCCCGGGGGTACGCTCCGGCGAACAATCCGGAATGCTCAATGTCGCTGCGACACCAAGGCTGGATGCCCCGCTTGCGCGTGGCATGACAGCGGAGGTGTGGCCGCCAAAGTTATGGCGGCGCCCTCAAGCCCCCATCGTCGCCCGGATGATCTTGTCGGGCTGGTTGACCGGCTCGCCGCGCTTGATCTTGTCGACGTTCTCCATGCCCTCGATCACCTTGCCCCACACCGTGTACTGGCCGTCGAGGAAGGTCGCGTCGTCGAAGCAGATGAAGAACTGGCTGTCGCCGGAGTCCGGGTTCTGCGCGCGGGCCATCGACACGGTGCCGCGAACATGCGGCTCCTTGTTGAACTCGGCCTTGAGCTTTTGCCCGGAGCCGCCGGTGCCGGTGCCGTGCGGGCAGCCGGTCTGCGCCATGAAGCCTTCGATCACGCGGTGGAACACGATGCCGTCGTAGAAGCCGGACTTCACCAGCTCCTTGATGCGGGCGACGTGGCCGGGCGCGAGGTCGGGACGCATTTCGATGACGACCTTGCCCTTGGTGGTGTCGAGCGTCATCGTGTTTTCGGGAGTAGCCATCAGCGTCAAGCCTTTCCTTCTCTTCGGTTGTCTTTGAATCGGAATGTAAACGGCCGGCCGGCGATCGCGCCGCCAAGGCTCTCGGACACCGGCAGCGGCGAGCACAGCTTCAGCGCCTCCAGCATCACGCCGTAATAGAGCCTTCGTTCGTCCTCGGAGACGTCGCGCGTCTCATAGGTCAGGCGCACGCCGAAAATCTCGCCGCTACGCTTAAAACTCAGCCGGATCGTCAGTTCCATCCCCTGGCGAACTTCGCTCAACGGCGGCCATTTCCAGCAGCCCTGGATGGCGTTGCGGATGTCGACCAGCGTGTTGAGCGGCCCCTTGGGAGCGACGCCGCGGCCGGGCTGCGCGGCGAGCGGCGATACCATCATCGCCGTGACCACCGCCGCAACGCCCAAAACCTTGACGCCCGTCAGAACCGCAGGCCGCATCTGCCGCATCACCGCTCGATGGTCGCCTTCTTTACGAAATCGAGCCGGCCGAAGTCGCGCTGCAGATAGGCATTGCCTTCCATCTGAATGCGGCCCTGGTCGGGGCCGCGGCCGCGCGGCGCGCCCTCGCCGTATTCGGCATTGAGCTTGTCGACCACGTCCATGCCCGAGATGATGCGCCCGAACGGCGAGAACCCCTGGCCGTCGAGCGAGGCGTTGTCGCCGAAGTTGATGAACACCTGGCTGGTGCGGGTGTTCGGCCCCGCCATCGCATAGGTGATATAGCCGCGCTTGTTGCTCTGCTTCACCGGATCGTCGGCGATGCGCGCCTCGCGCCACGGCGCCGAGACCTTCGGATCGCCGTTGATGCCGAACTGCACCATGAAGCCGGAGATTACGCGGAAGAAGCGGACGTTGTCGTAGAAGCCGTTCTTGACGAGGTTGTAGAAACGGTCCGCGCCGTTCGGCGCCCAGTCGCGCGTCACCTCGACGACGAACACGCCTTTGCTGGTGTCGAACTTCGCCTTGTAGGTGGCCGGGGCCTTCTCGTTGAGGTTCGCCGGCGTTGCCAGATTACCCTGGGCCGAAGCCGGGACGGCGAGCGCCAAGAGCGCAAAGGCGAGCGCAAAGGCGGACACAAGCGTGGCGAGCGTTCGGCGCATCATCGTTCAAGCTCCTCGATATTGGGTTATTTCGAGCCGGATTTTCCGGCGAACTTCTTCTTCAGGCGAGCGAGCACCGCCGCCGGCACGAAGCCCGACACGTCGCCGCCCATCGCCGAAATCTGCCGCACCAACGTGGCGGTGATGTGCCGCACGCCGGGCGAGGCCGGCAGGAACACGGTCTGCACGCCAGGCGTCATATGCCCGTTCATGCCGGCCATCTGCATTTCGTAGTCGAAATCGGTGCCGTCGCGCAGTCCGCGGATCAACATGCTGGCGCCCGCGCGCTCAGCCGCCGTGACGACCAGATCGTCGAAGGTCGTGCATTCAAGCTGGCACTTCGCCTGCTTGGCGAGCGGGGCGCAGGTCTCCTCGAGCATCGCCAGCCGCTCGCTGACGTCGAACATCGGCGTTTTGCCGGGGTGGACGCCGACCGCGAGCACGAGCTTGTCGGCAAGGCCTGCGGCCTGGCGGACGACATCGAGGTGGCCGTTGGTGACCGGATCGAACGACCCGGCATAGAGCGCGGTGCGCGGCATGCGGCGGGTCTAGCGTGCCGCAATGACGCGGGCAACCGCGCCATAGCGCGTCGAACCCGCGCGCAAACGCGCCGATCGCCACAATCATTAAAAATCTAGCGTTTTCAATAGCTAAAGGCTCATTCCGGCGGGGTATCGGAACCGCCGGATTGTGATTGGCATCACTGAACCCGCCAGCCGCCGGTGCGACTAACACGCAAAGGCCCGCTCGTGCGGGCCGCTGTTACAGGGACGCGTCATGAAAAATCTGGTCCAGCCGGTGTCAGCCGTTGCGCTCGCCGCGACGATTGCGACCGCCATCACCATCCTGCCGACCTTAAGCGATCCGGTAGACGCCAGCGCGCCGATCAAGGTTGCGATCGCCGCGGCACCGGTCCCGGTGTCGAGCAAGTGCACCGAGCAGGCCTGGCCGAACATCGATGCCGATTGCCTGCGCGACAGCCGCCGGTCGGAAGGTTTGGCCAAGCCGGTTACGCGGACCGTCGGCATCGAGCGGAAGGCCGAGCACAAGACCGAACACAAGACCGAGGGCAAGACAGCGCTGGACGTCGCGTCGATCCACGCGCCGATGTTGGCGCTTACGAAAACCGCTTCGCCGCCAGCACGGCGTTGAGCCCGCCGAACGCAAACGAATTCGACAGCGCGGCGTCCACCTTCATCTGTCGCGCCTCGTTCGGCACGCAATCGATATCGCAGGCCGGGTCCGGACCGAGATAGTTGATGGTCGGTGGCACGATGCCGTCCTTGATCGTCATCAGCGTCGCGACCATTTCCAGCGCGCCCGCGGCACCAAGCGCATGGCCGATCATCGACTTGTTCGACGACATCACGAGTTTTTTGGCGTGATCGCCGAAGGCGCGTTTTAGCGCGTCGGTCTCGGTCTCGTCGTTGGCCGCGGTGCCGGTGCCGTGCGCGTTGACGTACGGCACGTCGGACGCGTTCAGCCCGCCGTCCGTGAGCGCGCCGTTGATCGCGCGCAGCATGCCGCCCGCATCGGGGCTCAGGAGATCGCCCGCGTCCGCCGACTGGCCGAAGCCGGTGATCTCGCCGAGGATGTTCGCAGAGCGCTTCCGCGCGTGCTCGAGGCTCTCGATCACGATCATGGCCGCGCCCTCGCCGATCACCAGGCCCTTGCGGTCGCGCGAGAACGGCCGGCAGGTGTCGGGCGCAAGCACGCGCAACGCCTCCCAGCCTTTCATGGTGCCAAAGGCGATGCAGGCCTCCGCGCCGCCGGTCACCGCCACCGGCACGTTGCCGGCCCGCACCATCTGAAAGGCGAGCCCGATGGCGTGCGTGGCCGACGCGCAGGCGCTCGCCACCACGAAGGCCGGCCCGCGCAACCCGCAGGTCATGGAAATCTGGCTCGCCGGCGCGTTCACCATCAGCTTCGGGATGGTGAGCGGATGCAGCCGCTTGGCCTTGTCGCCATAGAGCCGCTTGTAGTTCTCGTCCTGGGTCGACTGGCCGCCGACGCCGCAGCCGATGATGGTCGCAGTCTGCTCCGACAGGCCGCCGTCGAACGTCAGCCCTGAATGCCTGATCGCCTCGCGCGCCGCGATCACGCCGAACTGCGCGACGCGGTCCATCGGCGCAGCCAGGCGCTCGTCGAAATGCTTGAGCGGGTCGTGGTCCTTGACCTCGGCCACCACCTTTTGCGTGAGCTGCTCGGTCGGAAGGGTCACCGCGGGCGCAATGCCGCAGACGCCTTTGGACAGGTTCGTCCAGTAGGTCGCCGCGTCATGGCCGATCGACGACAGGACGCCCCAGCCCGTGACGACGACGCGATGGGCCATCTAGGCCTTTCCAGTCAGCTTCTTGATCGCGTCTGCGATCTCGGCCACGGTCTGGAACTCAAGCCGCGCGTCGTTCGAGTTGTAGGGGATCTGGATGTCAAATTTCTCTTCCAGATCAAAGATCATCTCGACCGCCGCAAACGAATCCAGCCCCAGCTCGTCCAGCCGGTCGTCCGGACTCAGGTCCTTCTTGCCCTGAACCTTCTTTGCGACGATCGCCAGCACGTCGCGGGTGACGTCATCCATCGCAGCCGTCATCGTCCTGCCTAGTCAAAGACCTCGTACTACCAATTCTGATACGGGGTCAGATGCGCTTTCGCAACGCCGCCGTGACCCGCAGGAACTCGCGGCCGGGCATGGCCGGGAAGCCGAGCCAGCGCTCGCCGGGCGGAATGTTGGAAACCACGCCGCTTTTCGCCCCGACCACGGCGCCCTCGCCCACGGTCAGATGGTCGGCGATGCCGACCTGCCCGCCCAGGATCACGTGGTCGCCGAGCACCACGCTGCCCGACAGGCCGCATTCCGAGACGATGATGCAATGGCGGCCGATCATGCAATTGTGGCCGATCTGCACGAGGTTATCGATCTTGGTGCCCTCGCCGATCACGGTGTCGCCGCTGCCGCCGCGGTCGATGGTGGTGTTGGCGCCGATCTCGACGCTGTCCTGGACGATGACGCGGCCGAGCTGCGGGACCTTTATATGGCCCTCAGCGCTCGGCTGGTAGCGGAACCCGTCCTGGCCGATCCGGCAGCCGGCATGCAGGATGACGTTGTCGCCGATCAGCGCGTGCATGATCGAGGCGCCCGGTCCGACCGAGCAGTCGCGGCCGATCTGCACGTCCGGGCCGATCACCGCGTTGGGACCGATCACGGTCCCCGAACCGATCCCGGCCCGCGGGCCAATCACCGCTCCGGGATCGATGGTGACGCCATCCTCAATCTCGGCGGTCTCGTGGACATGGGCGCCGGGCGCCGTGACCTCGGTCCCGAACATCGAGCGAGGCTTGAGCGAATCCGGATAGAGCTTGCGCGCCACGATCACGAAATCGCGGAACGGCTCCTTCGTCAGCAGAACGGTGATCGCCTGCGGCACCCGTTCGGCGAAGCGCTCGGTGGTCAGGCAGACCGCGGCGCGCGTCGCCGCAAGCTGGTCGAGATATTTGGCGCTCTCGAAGAACGCGAGGTCGGACGCCCGCGCCCGGTCGAGCGTGGCGATGCCGCGGATGGTGCGGTCGAGTTTTGCGCCCTCGCGCGGCTTGGCGCCGGTCAGCGCGGCGATCTCGCCGACGGTCAGACCTTCCGGCTCTTTGAAGAACGACTGGGCTGTCATCTCGGCCCGGACCTTATTCGATGGCCCAGGTTCTATCAAACCAGCCGTTAGACCGGCACGCTGGTCGCGTCATAGGTAAACAGCCACTCGTAGCGCGCCTTGACCTTGTCCTCCTGCCACTCCCGCGTCACGTAGGCTTCGGCCCCTTCAGCGTGTGCCATTTCCGGATTGTGGAAGCGCTTGGTGTTGTCGATCGCCGCCGCCACGCAGCGGTTGGCGCGCTCGCGCCGCACCGCCTCATAGCGCTGCAACGCCTCCGGATTGACGCCGTACTTTTTGATGCAGCGGGCCAGCACATAGCCGTCCTCCAGCGCCATCACCGCGCCCTGCGCCATCATCGGCAGCATCGAGTGGCAGGCGTCGCCGAGCAGTGTCACCCGCCCTTGGGTCCAGGCCGGCATCGGCGGGCGCGCGAACAGCGCCCACTTGTAGGGCGTGTCGCCCGCGCGGATCGTCTCATGGATATCGGAATGCCAGTTGCGGAAGTCGTTGATGAACTCGTCCTTGCTGCCCTGCACGGTCCAGGACTCGACGCGCCAGTCGTCGCGCTCCAGCAAGCCGACGAAATTCAGGAACTGCCCGCCGCGCACCGGATAGTGCACCACGTGCCCGCCCGGCCCGACCCAGTTGGTGCCGACCTTGAGCCGGATGCCCGCCGGCACGCGCTCGCGCGGCACCAGAATCCGCCAGGCGACGATGCCGGTGAACTCAGGTCTGTCCGCGCCGAAGGTCGCAAGCCGCACGCGCGACTGCACGCCATCGGCCCCGACGACGACCGGCGCGCTCGCCGTCTCGCCGTTCTCGAACGTCATCGTCACCGTGTTGCCGCTCTCGGTGACGCCGGTGCATTTGCGGTTGAGTTGGATCGCGTCGGGCTTCTCGCGCCGGATCGCGTCGAGCAGCATCGCGTGCAGGTCGCCGCGATGAAACATGGTGTAGGGAAAGCCGTAGCGCTCGACGGAAATGGCGCCGAGGTCGAACAGCTTCCAGGTCTGGCCGGTGCTCCAGAGCCGGATTTCCTTGCCGGCGACGATCACGCCGACCTTCTCGCAGGCGGCACGAAGTCCAAGCGCATAGAGCACGCGCGTGCCGTTCGAGCTGATCTGCACGCCCGCGCCGAGCTCCTTCAGCTCCGGCGCCTGCTCGTGCACCTCGACGTCGATGCCCTCCCGGATCAATGCCAGCGCGGCGGTGAGCCCGCCGATGCCGCCGCCGACGATCGCCACAGCGTCCTTGGTCAACCTTGGACCTCCGCTTGTCTGCCTGCTGTTTTGAGCGCAGGCTTGCGAAAAAGACAAGAACGGCAGGGGATGGCAGATGATCGGCAGGCGCGCGCTTCTGGGATCGGTCGCCGCCGCGCTCGCGGCGGGACAGCCATTTACGGCCAGCCGGGCGGAGGCGCAGGACAAATACCCGAGCAAGCCGATCCGGCTCATCGTATCGTTTCCCCCGGGCGGCCCGCTCGACGTCATGGCGCGGCTGACGGCCCAGGCTCTGTCCGGTTCGCTCGGGCAGATGATCGTCGACAACAAGCCTGGCGCCGGCGGCACGCTTGCCGGCCGCGAAGCGGCGCGCGCCGAGCCGGACGGGTACACCCTGCTTTTCGGCAGCTCCGCCGCGCTGGCGATCGGCCCCGCGATGTACGGCAACAGCGGCTATGATCCGGTGAAGAGCTTTGCGCCGATCGCGATCATATCGAGCGTGCCGTATGTGATGATCGGTGCGACCAACGCACCCTTCAAGACCGTTCCGGAGCTGATGGCCTATGCCAAGGCCAATCCGGGCAAGGTCAATTTCGGCGTGCCCAACGGCGCGCCGCCGCACATGCTCGCCGAAATGTTCAAGATGCAGACCGGCGCGGACATCCAGGTGGTGCCTTACCGCGGAGCGTCCACGCTGATCACCGACATGCTTGCCGGACGCATCCATGGCGGCTTCGAGACCACCTCGGTGATGCTCGCGCACCTGAGCGACGGCCACATCCGGGGTCTTGCCGTGCTGCGCGACAGCCGTCTTCCATCATTGCCCGATGTGCCGACCATGACGGAAAGCGGCGTGAACGGCGTGATGGGTGCATCCTGGTCCGGGCTGCTCGCCCCCGCCGGAACGCCGCAGCCGATCATCGACCGGCTTCGCGCCGATACCCTCGCCGCGCTCAAGACGCCGGAGTTCGCAGGCAGGCTCCGCACCATGTCCGCGGACAGCCCGAACATGTCCGCCGAGGAGTTCGGCGCGTTCGTCGCCGCCGAGCACCAGCGTATCGGCGCGATCATGAAGGCCGCAGGCCTGAAGGCGCAATGACGTGCGGCCGGCTTGCCACCCGCCCGGGCGCAAGCCCAGCACCAAGACAGCGCGCGCGCCGGGCGGTACAGTCGCTGGTGCAGTTTCTTTTCGAATGCAGCGCGGTCATCGCACGATGCGGCTCCTTCTGCTCTCCCTCGTTGTCGTCTTCATGTCCAATCTTTGCCTGGCGCAGAACGCGCCCACCCGGCAGGAGGTCGCGGTTTATGCCGGGCTGCACGAGGCCGCGGCGAAAGGCGACGTGGCCGAGATCGAAAAGCTTTTGAAGGAAGGCGAGAAGCCGAACATCCAGGACGCCAAGAGCCGCACGCCGCTGCATGTCGCGGCCTATATGAAGCAGCACGCCGCAGCGAAGGCCCTGATCGCCGGCGGCGCCAATCCGAACGCGCTGGAGATCGACCGCTACGACATCGTCACCATCGCCGCGGTCGCAAACGACCTCGAAATGCTGAAGCTCGCGCTCGACGGCGGCGCGAGCGCGCGCAACATCACCAGCCGCTATGACGGCACCGCGCTGATTGCGGCGGCGCACCTCGGCCGCACCGAGGTGGTGAAGATGCTGATCGCCGCCAAAGCCCCGCTCAACCACGTCAACAATCTCGGCTGGACCGCGCTGATGGAGTCGGTCGTGCTCGGCAATGGTGGCGCGAACCACACCGCGACACTGAAGGCGCTGGTTGAGGCCGGCGCGGACGTCAACATTCCCGACCGCCAGGGGACGACGGCGCTCCAGCACGCACGCCGCCGCGGCTATGTGGAGATGGCGCGGATTCTCGAAAACGCCGGCGCGCGTTGACCCAATAAGCATTCAAATCCGGAGGAAGCCTTGGCCGAAGACCCGATGAATCCGCCGCCTCGCGCACCGTCGCGGGGCACCGACGCCGGCCAGCTCGAGCTCAGCGTCGCGCTCTCGGAGAACGAGAACACCCGCGCGGTGCTCGACGGGCGGATCGGCCCGGACGCCATCAAATTGCATGCGACCGCGCTGCACCCCTCCGAGATGTTCTGGCGGCAGCTCAAGTTCGCCGAGTTCGACGTGTCGGAGATGTCGATGTCGTCGCTCACGATCGCGACCTCCAAGGGCCCGACGCCGTGGGTGATGATCCCGGTGTTCACCACCCGCGAGTTCTTCCATCTGCGGGCGCTGGTGCGTGTCGCCTCGGGGATCAAGACGCCTGCGGATCTCAAGGGCAAGCGCCTCGGCGTGCCGGAATATCAGCAGACCGCTGCGATCTGGAGCCGCGGCGTGCTCCAGCACGAGTTCGGCGTGCATCCGCGCGACATCGAATGGCACATGGAGCGCACGCCGGAGACGAGCCACGGCGGCTCGACCGGTTTCAAGCCGCCCGAAGGCGTCACGGTGCAGCGCATTCCGCTCTCCACCAACATCGGCGAGATGATGGTGAAGGGCGAGCTCGACGCGACGCTGCTCTATCTCACCCACGCCAACCTGGTGGATCGCAGCCGCATCGACCTTTCGAAGGACGACCGCTTCCGGCTGCTGTTCGACCGCAAGGTCGAAGGCCCGCGCTACTACCAGAAAACCGGCATCTACCAGATCAACCACGGCATGGTGATCCGGCGCTCGATCCATGAGCGTTATCCGTGGGCGGCGCTGAATATCTACAGTGCCTTTGCGGAGGCCCGCGCCGACGTGCTGCGTGCCCGCGACAACGCCCTGCACCGTCATTATGAGCCGGGCCTGATCGGCGACGACGTGCGCAAGGCGCTCGCCACCGATCCGATGGTCTACGGCGTCAAGGCCAACCGCCATGTGCTCGAGACCATCACGCAGTATGTCTACGAGCAGGGCCTGTCGCAGCGTCGCGTCGCGCTCGAGGAATTGTTCGCGCCCAGCACGATGGATCTTTGAGGCCGGACGATGCGCGCGAGCCATCTCGCCATTGCCATGGCGATGGCCGCTGCTCGTCGCAACCGTTGCGGTGGCGGGCCCCGCAGTCGCGATGCGCTACACCGTGCCGAGCGCTGGAAGAACGCACCGACAACGCAGGACGCGTGTCTCGCGCGCGCCGAAGCAGCGATCCTCGACACCGGCTTCACCGGGATCGAGGCACGGAGCAGAGCCGCTACGGCACCATGCGCGAATACACCGCCGTGGTCCCTGCATCATGGAGAAGGCGATCGTGCTGATCGTCGTGTCGAGCCCGTCGCAGCAGACCGCGGATCGCGGCGCGGACGCGTAGTTTCAGAATTTCGAGGCCGGCCGGTAGCGTCCATTCGAGCCACTATCCGGGAAATCCACTGCCCCATTTCGGGGCACCCGGAGGGCTTGCGTTAACCATATAAGTATCGGAACGTATTGGCGTTGCTCCACCCAGATGCACCCAGGAGAGGGCAATGCGTAAAGGCATTTTGGCGGCGGCCGGGGGCGCGCTGCTGGCGGCTTTGATTTCGTGGAACGCGCAGGCGATGCCGCTCGCGGCGCCCGCGGCGCTGAAGGACGCGAGCGAGAGCCTCTCGCACACTGAGAATGTGTGCTGGGGCTGCGGCGGCGGATACGGTTATGGCTACGGCGGCGGCTACGGGTACGGCGGCTACGGTTATTACCGTCCGTATTATCGGCCCGCCTATTATGGCTACGGTTACGGCTATCGGCCCTATGGGTACGGCTACGGCTATCGCCCGTACTATCGGCCCTATGGTTACGGATACGGCTACTATCGTCCGTATTACCGGCCCTACAGCTACGGTTACGGCTACTACCCGCGGCCGCGGTTCTACGTCGGCCCGTTTGTCTACGGTTACTGAGAGGCGGACCTGCCCAGAGTGTTCCGAGGCGCCGTGCCCGCCTGCCGGCCGCCTCGGGACACGGGGTCCCCCTCGCCTCACTGCGAAGCTCCAAGCAATTTCTGACGTCCCGCCGTGCCACGCCGTTGCGCCATCACGCCGCGTGGGCGCGTCGGCGCGGGCAACTTACGCCGTCCGCCATGCCCTGATACGATCCGCGCCTCGGCCATAAAAAAAGCCCGCGAAAAATTCAGGGAGGCGGACGTGACGGTCATTCGAGCCTTGCTGGCTTCAGCATTCTGCGTCGCCGGCGCTTTGCATTTCCCCGGCGCGGCGCAGGCACAGGCCTGGCCCACCAAGCAGCCGGTCAAGATCGTCGTGCCGTTCCCGGCCGGCGGACCGACCGACGGCATGGCGCGCGTCGTCTCGGAGCGGCTCGGCGCGGTGCTCCACCAGAGCATCATCATCGAGAACCGCGGCGGCGGCGCGGGCGGCAGCATCGGCGCGAAGTTCGTCGCAAGCTCCGATCCCGACGGCTACACCATGCTGCTCACGCCCGGCGGCTCGCTCACCACCGGCCCCGCCGTGCACAAGAACATCGGCTACGACCCGGTGAAGGTGTTCACGCCGGTCGCCCAGGTTATGGAGACGCCGCTCGTCATCGCCGTCCATCACGACCTGCCGGTGAAGACGCTGGCCGAGCTCGTCAGCTATGCCAAGGCCAATCCCGGCAAGCTGAGCTGGGGCTCGCAGGGCTTCGGCGTCGCGCCGCATCTCCTGCTCGAGCTGTTCAAGCTCGAGGCCAAGGTCAACTTCCAGCACGTGCCCTATCGCGGCACCGCTCCCATGCTCACCGCCGCCGTCGCCGGCGAGGTCCAGGTGGTTGCCGATCCGATGACCACCATCCTGCCGCACATTCAATCCGGCAAGCTGCGGCCGATCGCGGTTGCCGGCCCAACCCGCACCGGCCGGCTGCCGGACGTGCCGACCACCGGCGAGCAGGGTTACCCGAAGATCGACTCGCCGTTCTGGCTCGGCGTGGTGGTGCCCGCCGGCACGCCGGCCGAGATCGTCACCAAGCTCAACGCCGCGTTCCGCGAGGCGCTCAACGATCCGGCCACGAAGCAGCGGCTGGCCAACGCCGGCGCGGATATCAAGATCGGCTCGCCGGACGCCTTCAAGGCCATGCTCGCCCGGGAGCTGGCGCTGTGGACCGGCGTGGTGAAGGACGCCAACATCACGGTGGAATAGCGAAGGCATGAAATCCGTCCGCACGCTTCTGGCCGCGGCAGCGCTCGCCGCCGCCGCGGCTCTGCTCGCCGCAGGTCCGCTCTCGGCGCAGGCTTGGCCGACCAGGCAGCCGCTCAAGATCATCGTGCCGTTCCCGCCGGGCGGCCCGACCGACGGCATGGCGCGGATCATCTCCGACCGGCTCGGCGCGGTGCTCGGCCAGACCATCGTCATCGAGAACCGCGGCGGCGGCGCGGGCGGCAGCGTCGGCGCCAAGGCGGTCGCCTCGGCTGAGCCCGACGGCTACACCATGCTGATGACGCCCGGCGGCTCGCTCACCAGCGGCCCCGCCGTGCACCGGAACATCGGCTACGATCCGCTGAAGGTGTTCGCGCCGGTCGGCCAGCTCATCGTCACGCACCAGTTCATCTGCGTGCACCCGGACGTGCCGGCGAAAACGCTGCCCGAGCTTATTGCCTACGCCAAGGCCAATCCGGGCAAGATCAGCTTCGGCACCCAGGGCTTCGGCACCGGCACCCACCTGCTCAACGAGCTGCTGAAGATCGAAGCCGGCATCAACATCGTGCACGTGCCGTATCGCGGCACCGGCCCGATGCTCGCGGCACTCGTCGCCGGCGAGGTGCAGATGGCGATCGATCCGAGCACCACCGTGCTGCCGCACATCCAGTCCGGCAAGCTGCGCCCGCTCGCGGTGGTCACCAACGAGCGCAGCCCCAAGCTGCCCGACGTGCCGACCACCGCGGAGCTCGGCTATCCGAAGCTCAACTCGCCGTTCTGGCTCGGCGTCGTCGTGCCGGCCGGCACGCCGCCCGAGATCATCGGCAAGCTGAACGCGGCGTTCCGCCAAGCGCTCAACGATCCGGCGACGCGGCAGCGCCTCGACATGCTTGGCGCCGAGATCAGGATCGACACGCCGGAGACGTTCGGCAAGATGATCGAAAGCCAGCTCGCGCTCTGGCGCAACGTGGTCGAAACCGCGGGCATCAAGGCGGAGTAGCATCCCCGTCCGTCATTCCGGGGCGCGCCCGCCAGCGCGTTCACGCGCGTCTTCGACGCGCTATGGGCGCGAACCCGGAATCCAGACGAACAGGGACTTTCTCCGTGGCTGGATTCCGGGTTCACGCGCGTGCGCGCGTGCCCCGGAATGACCGGGACCTGCCAAGGCAGGTCCCGGTCAATTCCCGCCGTTGTCCTCGCCCTCTTCGCCGATGCGCTCGACCGACACCACCTTCTCGTCGTCGGCGGTGTTGAACACGATCACCCCTTGGGTCGGCCGGCCGGCAATGCGGATGCCGTTCACCGACGTGCGAATGAGCTTGCCGCCGTCGGTGACCAGCATGATCTGGTCGGCCTCCTCCACCGGGAACGAGGCGACGAGCTGGCCTATCTTCTCCTTGATCGTCTCCGCGCCCTTCTTGCCCTCCCAGATCGCCATGGCGACGAGTCCTTTGCCGCCGCGGCCGGTGATCCGGTACTCGTAGGACGACGAGCGCTTGCCGTAGCCGCGCTCGGAGATGGTCAGGATGAACTGCTCGGCCGCCGACATCTCGACATAGCGCTGCTCGCCGAGCTCAATCGCCGGCGCGGCCGCCTCCTCGGCGTCCAGCGCGGCCTCCTCGACCACCTCGCCGTCGCCGCGGCGCACCGCATTGGCGCGCTTCAGATACGCCATGCGCTCCTCGGAGCTGACGTCGAGGTGGCGCAGGATCGACTGCGAGATCACCCGGTCGCCCTCGGCGAGGTTGATGCCGCGCACGCCCATCGAGGTGCGGCCGGCGAACACCCGCACGTCGGTGACCGGGAAGCGGATGCACTGCCCCTGCGCCGTGGTGAGCAGCACGTCGTCCTTCTCGGTGCAGACCTGCACGTCGAGGATGCCCTCGCCCTCGGCAAGCTTCATGGCGATGATGCCGGATCGCCGGACGTCGACAAAGTCGCTGAGCTTGTTCCGCCGCACCGTGCCCTTGGTGGTGGCGAACATCACGTCGAGATTGGCCCAGGTGCTCTCGTCCTCGGGCAGCGGCAGAATCGAGGTCATGCGCTCGCCCTGCTCGATCGGCAGAATGTTGATCAGCGGCTTGCCGCGCGCCTGCGGCGCTGCGAGCGGCAGGCGCCAGACCTTTTCCTTGTAGACACGACCGAGCGACGAGAAGAACAGCACCGGCGTGTGCGTGGAGGCGACGAACAGCCGCGACACGAAATCCTCGTCGCGCGTCTGCATGCCGGAGCGGCCTTTGCCGCCGCGCCGCTGCATCCGGTAGGTCGAGAGCGGCACGCGCTTGATGTAGCCCTGGTGCGAGACCGTCACCACCATGTCCTCGCGGTGGATCAGGTCCTCGTCCTCCACCGCGCCCTCGGCTTCCGCGATCACGGTGCGGCGCGGGGTGGCGAACTCGTCCTTCACCGCGGCGAGCTCCTCCTTGACGATCGACTGGATGCGGGCGCGGGAGCGCAGGATGTCCAGATAGTCGCCGATCTCGGCGGCAAGCTTGTCGAGCTCGTCCTTGATCTCATCGCGGCCGAGCGCCGTGAGGCGCTGCAGGCGCAGATCGAGGATCGCCCTGGCCTGTTCCGCCGACATCCGGTAGGTGCCGTCGGCCGACATCTTGTGGCGCGGGTCGTCGATCAGGTTGAGCAGCGCCTCGACGTCGCGCGCCGGCCAGTCGCGGCTCATCAAGCCCTCGCGGGCCTCGTTGGCATCCTTCGATCCGCGGATCAGCTTGATCACCTCGTCGATGTTCGCCACGGCGATGGCGAGGCCCACCAGGATGTGGGCGCGGTCGCGCGCCTTGTTGAGGCGGAACTTGGTGCGCCGCGACACCACCTCCTCGCGGAACGCGACGAAGGCGGTCAGCATGTCCCTGAGATTCATCACCAGCGGACGGCCGCCGTCGAGCGCCACCATGTTGGCGCCAAACGACGTCTGCAGCGGGGTGAACTTGTAGAGCTGGTTGAGCACGACGTCCGGCATCGCCTCACGCTTCAGCTCGATGACGACGCGATAGCCCTGCCGGTCGGACTCGTCGCGCAGTTCAGCGATGCCCTCGATCTTCTTCTCGCGCACCAGCTCGGCCATGCGCTCGATCATCGAGGCCTTGTTCACCTGGTACGGGATTTCGGAGATGACGATCGCCTCGCGCTCCTTGCGGATGGTCTCGATCTCGACCTTGCCGCGCATGACGATGGAGCCGCGGCCGGTGTGATAGGCGCTGCGGATGCCGTCGCGGCCGAGGATGATGCCGCCGGTCGGGAAGTCCGGACCGGGCACGATCTTGATCAGGTCGTCGATCGTGAGCGCCGGATCGTTGATCAGCGCGACGCAGGCGTCGACCACCTCGCCGAGATTGTGCGGCGGGATGTTGGTCGCCATGCCGACGGCGATGCCGCCCGCGCCGTTGACCAGCAGGTTCGGGAAGCGCGCCGGCAGGACCACCGGCTCCCTCTCGTTGCCGTCGTAATTGTCCTGGAAGTCGACCGTGTCCTCGTCGATGTCGGCGAGGATCGCCATCGCCGACTGGGCAAGCCGGCATTCGGTGTAGCGCATCGCCGCCGGCGCATCGCCGTCGACCGAGCCGAAGTTGCCCTGGCCGTCGATCAGCATCAGGCGCATGGAGAAATCCTGCGCCATGCGCACCAGCGCGTCGTAGATCGCGGTGTCGCCGTGCGGGTGGTACTTGCCCATCACGTCGCCGACCACGCGGGCCGACTTCACGTATTTCTTGTCGGGCGTGTGCCCCTGCTCATGCATCGAATAGAGGATGCGGCGATGCACGGGCTTCAGCCCGTCGCGCACGTCCGGCAGCGCGCGCGACACGATCACGCTCATCGCGTAATCGAGGTAGCTGCGCTTCATCTCGTCGGTGATGGAGACGGGACGGACGTCGGACGGCGGCGTCGGACCGGCAGGCGGATTTTCAGCGTCGGCCAATGGAAAAATCCTGATCGGAAGCGGGATGGAAAACTGCGGGATTCAAACGCGAATCTCTGATGTTTTTCATAGCCGATTCAGTGTGGCCGGGCCACCTGAAAGCTTCCGTCACACATAAGATTTCATATTGTGATTTCAATAGCTTGCGAGCGCAAAGAAAGACGCTGCCGCATATGTGGCGGGACGCGCGCAAGCCCGCGTTCCAAGTCCACAACCGGCCACGCAAAAGCTGGACCGGCGCATGCCGTCCGATTCATGCTTGAGCACAGTCCCGAAAACCGCTTCGCACTTTTCGGGACCATGCTCTAGGCTGCGGCCATGCCGTTTGAGTTCCTGATTTCGGCGCTGGTGACGCTGCTGGTCGTGGTCGATCCGGTGGGTCTCGTGCCGACGTTCCTCGGCCTCACCGACGGCGTGTCGGCGAAATTCCGCCGCGGCATCGCGTGGCGCGCCTGCCTGATCGCCGGCGCGATCCTGATCGGCGCGGCGCTGATCGGCGACTGGCTGCTGCGCAACCTCGGCATCACCCTTCCCGCGTTCCGGATTGCCGGCGGCCTGCTGCTGTTCGCTGTCGCCTCGGAAATGGTGCTGGGGCTGCGCCTCAAGCACACCGCCCAGGAGGCCGAACAGGCCGCCGAGGAGCATCTGCACAACATGGCGGCCTTCCCGCTCGCCATTCCGCTGATGGCCGGTCCCGGCGCCATCACCGCGACCATCCTGCTCGCCGGGCAAGCCAACGCACGCCCGGCGTGGCTTGCGGTGCTGCTGGTGGTGATCGTCGCGGTGATCGGCGCCTGCCTGGTCTGCTTCGCCGCGGGCGAGCGCATCGGCAAGCTCCTCGGCGTCACCGGCAACGTGGTGCTGTCGCGGCTGCTCGGCGTGATCCTTGCCGCGCTCGCCGTGCAGTTCGTCGTCGACGGCATCCGCGCGGCGTTCGGGCTCTAGACACCCTGCTCAAATGGGTTCGTTTTTTCTGTCTGCGCGTTAAAAGTGTATATCGATCATATTGCATTTAATACGAGTGAACCCATACCCGAGGCCCTAGTAAACGCCCGGGATCAGCCGCGCAGTCCGTGCGCGGTACGCCTCATAGGCTTGGCCGAATTCGGACAGCAGCAGATTTTCCTCGGCGCGGATGCGCGCGATCAACGGCACGAGGTTGAGCGCCGCGAGCAGCAGCCCCACGCCGGAGCGGAACGCCAGCGCCCAGCCGGCCGCGTTGAGCAGGAGCCCGAGATAGCTCGGGTGACGGATGATGCTGTAGACGCCGCCGGTCTGCAGCGTATGACCCGGCTGGATCGCAACCAGGCCACTGAAGCGGTGGCCCAGCACATGCACCGGCCACAGCCGCAGCGCGCCGCCCAGGAGAAACAGGATGACGCCGGCCCAGCGAACAGCGTCGCCGTCGATGGTCCAGAACTCGTGGCGGTCGGTATAGGCCGGCAGCCACGCGCCCAGGATTGCGATCACGCCAAAGGCGGCAATCACCCAGCGGTTGCCGCGATCCTCGCGCGTGCCGGCGCTGAGGCTTCCGCCGACGAACAAGGACGCGATGGACATGAGACAGACGGCGCCGGTCAGCCCGATCAGCGCATCATGCGCAAAGAATGCCGCGGGTCCGCCGAAGCCGAGGATGGCCAGCGCGAGATACGCCGCGGTGCTCAACGCCACCGCCATGACTTTGACCGGCAGGCTCATGGTGAGCGAGCTACCTGCTATTGGGGCATGACCTTTCCGAAAACCGCTTCACCCCGGATCAAGTCCGGGGCAGGCTTTTTCGGGATCATGCCCTGCGCCGCAAATGCGCCGCTACTGCGGCTTCCAGAGCATCAGAATGAAAATGACGATGACGCCGGTGAAGGCCGGCCAGCCGAGCCAGAACCAGACTCGGTGGTAGGCGAAGTACTGCGGCGGCAGCGCCGTACCCTTGCGCGCGGCCGCCGCCGCGAGGTCGCGCATCTTCAGCTGGATCCACACCACCGGCAGCCAGCACAGTCCGATGAAGATGTAGAGCACCAGCGTCGCCTTGATCCAGAAGTGAAACAGCGAGAAGCCGGTGATCAGCATCAGGCCCCAGCCGGTCAGCGGCTGCAGCACCACGGCGGTGGCGGTGAAGATCGCGTCCGCGATCACCACCACGCGCGCGGTGTGGGCGATCGCCGCCGGGTCGCGCGTGCGGTGCGCCATGAACATGAAGAAGGCGATGCCGAGCCCGGTGCCGAACAACACGGCCGCGCCGATCACGTGGATGAGCTTGAGGGTGAGATAGAGGTGGCTCATCGCACGTCACCTCACCCGCGTCACCGCTCGTCGAGGATCGCCAGCGTGAACAGCGTCGCGATCAGCATCGGCACGATCTTCAGATACGGTCCGAGCGGATCGAGCCAGAGCTGCGGCAGCAGGATCGTGCCGATCAGGATATAGAACCCCGTCCCGACGAGCATCGCGTAAAGCACATAACGCGTTGCAGGCCGCACCAGCAGCGCAAGGCCCAGGAAATAGTCGAACAGCGCGCCAAGCACGAGCGCGGGTCCGGCAAGCTTCGGCGGAAAGCCTGCCGCCGCGAGATGTCCCGTCGCCGCCGCGCGGCCCGGCCCGAGCGTGATCATGCCGGTGAGGATCCAGAACAGCGCGAGGCCGCCGATCGCCACCGGCTTGAACAGGAACAGCCGCGCGAACCAGCGGTCGGCCGCGCTCGATGGCTGCTGCGCCAGGATCGTCTCGAGGCTTTTCGGCTCGATGCCGCTCGCCGCGATCCATGGCGCGGGCGCGCCCACCACGCCCGCCGCGAGCTGCCGCACCGCGGTCGAGCGCGCCGGGCTGCGCCAGCCGAGATAGCCCAGGAGATCGGCGAGCCCCGCGACCGCCGTGCCAAGCCCGCGCGGCACGCGCCACACCGGCCGCTTGCGGAAGCCGAGCCAGTCGCGGATCGCGGTCACCACCGTGGCGAGGGTGAGCACCTGCGGATGCGCGACGTCCCACCTGACCCGCAGCTTGGCCTCGGGCATCAGGCTGTGCGACACCGCCGCCGCCACGTCCTCGACGCTCACCACCTGCAGCCGCGCGTCCGGCTCGAGCACCGGCGTCAGGAACGGCAGCCCGGCGAGCCCGCGCAGCATCGCCGTCCCACCATAGACCGCCGGCGCGAGCACCAGCCCCGGCCGCAAGATCACCCAGTCGATCGGACGGCGCGAAAGATCGTCCTCCGCTTCCGCCTTGCTGCGGGCGAACGCAGTCGGCGCCGAGCGCGACGCGCCGATCGCCGAGATGTGCACCACGCGCTTGACGCCGGCGCGCTCGCAGGCCGCGAACAGCGCGCTGGTGGCCGCGACATGAATGCGCTGCACGTCGTCGCGCATGCCGTCCTGCAGCACGCCGACGCAATTGACCACCGCGTCGAAGCCTTCGAGCAGCGGCAGCCAGTCGCCGGCAAGCGTCAGCCTGCGGTAGTCGGCGGCGATCCACTTGGCATAGGGCGCGCGCCGCTCGGCCTGTGCGATCACGCGGCCGGCGCCGGTGACCTCATGGCCGTCGCGATGGAGCCGGGCGAGGCAGGCCGCCCCGATCAGCCCATAGGCCCCGGTCACCAGCACGCGCATCGGATGGTCCTGTAACGCATGTCCCCCAGCGGCTCGTCCGCCATTCTAGCAAGTCTTGTGGCTTGCGAATTCCGTCATAAACAAGACGCGCGGCCCAGCAAAACGCCCGGCAAGGAGGCCGGGCGTTTTGCTGATTTCACAACCGGTTTCGCGGCAACTCGCGCGGTCTCCAGTTGGATTGCACCAGCCTGCAAGTAAGGCGTGGATGGCCGGGACAAGCCCGGCCATGACCGCGGTTGGCCCGGTGCTGGTGGAAATCGCTCTAAAACGGGATTTCGTCGTCCATGTCGCCGCGCCGGCCGCCGCCGGCGCCCGCCATCGCGGGCTTCCGGGCCGGTGCCGGGCTCTGCGCGCCGAACTCGTCGGAGGCTTCCATGCCGCCTCCGCCGCCGCCGCCGCGGGTGTCGAGCATGGTCAGCACCGAGTTGAAGCCCTGCAGCACCACCTCGGTCGAGTATTTCTCGACGCCGTCCTTGTCGTTGTATTTGCGGGTCTGCAGCTGGCCCTCGAGATAAACCTTCGAGCCCTTCTTCAGGTACTGCTCGGCGATCTTGCAGAGCCCTTCGTTGAAGATCACCACGCGGTGCCACTCGGTCTTTTCCTTGCGCTCGCCGGTGTTCTTGTCGCGCCAGGACTCCGAGGTCGCAACGCTGAGGTTGGCGATCGGGCGCCCGTCGTTGGTGCGGCGGATCTCCGGATCCCTGCCGAGATTGCCGACCAGAATGACCTTGTTGACCGAGCCTGCCATGACCTTCTCCTGTTTCGCCGCTTCCGGATCAATTGCCGAGATTGCACCCGCTACCTAGTCAGCGCGGCCCCGGCCACAAGCGCGTTCGCCGTTATCCACAAAAGGCTGCGCCGGGGACCGGACGGGCCGCATTCCCGAATGTTCTTCTTTTGTTCTTATCACGCTCCAGCGGCCGAACGCAAGCGCTGTCTGACGTCGCCGGGTTTGCGCTCGCGGTCCACAGCCCATCCACACTGTGGCGGCTTCGGCACGCTCGCCCTATCCCATTCCCAAGGCGCCAAATTTGCTCGGTGTTCCGGCCGCGACTCACGTAATCCACAGCCGGCGCCTCGCTTGGCTCGGCGGCGCGGACGGGAGGCGCTGCCATGAAGCGGACCATTGCGCGTCGGTTGCTTGCGAGTGCGGCTTTCTCCCTGCTCGCGGCCACCGCGGCGCACGCCGCCGACATCGGCTCGCGCGAGCTGCCGCCGCCAAGGCGCGTCGAAGACGCGCGTGAACGCGCTTATGGCGCGCCGATGCTGGTGCCGTTCTTCACCTGGAGCGGCTTCTACCTTGGCATCAACGCCGGCTACGGCTTCGGCACATCCAACTGGACCGACACCGTCACCGGCATCTCGACCGGCGACTTCAACGTCAGCGGCGCGCTGGTCGGCGGCACCGCCGGGTACAACACGCAGCTCGGCGGCTTCATTCTCGGCATCGAGGGCGACGTCGCCGGAAGCTTCATCAAGGGCTCGACCACAGCGAACTGCATCACGAGCTGCGAGACCGCGAACCACTGGCTCGCCACGCTGCGCGGCCGCGTGGGCTACGCGTTCGACCGCTTCCTCCCGTATATCACCGGCGGCGCGTCGTTCGGCGACATCAAGGGCGAGGTCGCGGGTGCCGGCAGCTTCAGCAAGACCGCGGTCGGCTGGAACGTCGGCGGCGGCCTCGAATACGCCTTCCTCAACAACTGGTCGGCGAAGGTCGAATATCTCTACGTCGATCTCGGCACCGCGACCTGCGGCGCAGGCTGCAGCACCACCAATCCAATCGACGTCACCTTCTCGACGCAGATCGTGCGCGGCGGCTTGAACTACAAATTCTGATCCGCGCATCCGAGAGCGGGCGAAACATTTTGCCCGCTGCCGGAAACGTAGCGGAGCACACTGGATGCTCCGCCATAGGCGAGCGAAGCGACGCCGTCCTTCGGACGGCTATGGCGAGCGAAGCGACGCCGTCCTTCGGACGGCTATGGCGAGCGAAGCGACGCCGTCCTTCGGACGGCTATGGCGAGC
>JAIESC010000005.1 GCA_019746355.1 Xanthobacteraceae bacterium
ATGGGCCGGGCGCGGCACCGGCCTCGACGATCGCGGGCTCGCGCGCAAGCAGGCGGTGATCGACAAGGGCCTGGCGCGGCATGCCGATGTGCTCGGCGATCCGATGCTGGTCGCCGCGGCGCTCGGCGGACGCGAGCTCGCCGCCATTCTCGGCGCGACGCTCGCCGCGCGCCGTCTCCGCATACCCGTGCTGCTCGACGGCTTTGTCTGCACGGCCGCCGCGGCACCGCTCGCAAAGCTCCGCGCCGACGCGCTCGAGCATGTGCAGGCCGCGCATGTGTCGGCCGAGGCCGGGCATCGCGCGCTGCTCGGCGAGCTGAACCTCAGGCCCCTGCTCGATCTCGGCATGCGGCTCGGCGAGGGATCGGGTGCGGCGCTCGCGGTGTCGATCCTGCGCGCGGCGCTGGCCTGCCACGACGGCATGGCGACGTTTGCCGAGGCTGGCGTCGCCAACAAGTCGCACTAGCCAAAGGACCCGTTGTGGCCCGATGTGAAGTCCGCACCCGGCCTTCCTCGGTCTGCGGTCTGGTCGAAGTGGTTTGGTCGATACTTGCGCGTCACGGTCGGCATCAAGAGTCCGGCAAGGTTTTTCATTCGTTCCGCCACGCCTTCAAACAAATCGCACGCGATGCGAGCTTGCAGGAAGAGTGGCACGACGCGCTGACGGGGCACGCCGGAAGCGGCAGCGGCAGGTCACCTATCGTCTCGAAAACCACAGCCATATCCCTGCCCGCCTGCCCACAGCGCACAGCCTTTTGGCTATCGCGCCTCGCCGGTGAGCGCGAGCGCGATTGCATCCGCAAAAACCTGGGCGCCGAGCACGATATCCGCGTCGGCGGTGTTTTCTGCCCAGTGATGGCTGATGCCGTTGATGCTGGGAACGAACATCATGGCGGAAGGCACGACCCGCGCCATGAACTGCGCATCGTGGCCGGCGCCGCTGGGCATTCGAATATGCTGGCCCGGCGCGTGCTGTTCCGCAGCCCTGTACAGGACATCCATCAGGCCGGCATTCATCTGCGCCGGAATGCTTGCGCTGAGACGCACGAGGCTAAGCCCGCACGGCCCGTTGCGGCTGGCGTCGTCGACCAGACTCTCAAGCTCCCTGTCGAGCCGCTCCAGGACGGCCACATCAGCGTCGCGAATCTGAAACAAGGCCTCGGCGCGGCCAGGAATGATACTCTTGGCACCTGGCTCGACGGAAAGCCTTCCGGTCGTCCAAACCGTGCGCGGACCTGCCAGGGACCGGAAGCGCACATCGATCGCAGCAAGCAACCGCACCATCGCTAGTCCGGCATCGCGTCGGCGCGCCATGGAAGTGGTGCCGGCGTGATTCTGCTCGCCGTCGACGACGATCTGATATTGCCGGATGCCGACAATCGCACTGACGATGCCGATTTTATTGCCAGAAGCCTCAAGAGTGTCACCCTGTTCGATGTGGGCTTCGAAGAATCCAACATATCGGCCGGAGTCGATGAGGATGCGCGGGCGACCGGCATAGCCCGCCGCTGCCAAAGCCTGGCGTAGCGGCGTCCCCGTCGTGACGTTCGCGGCCTTGTCGATTTCGGTCTCCTCAAGAATTCCAATGAACGACCGGCTTCCCAGAAACGAGCCGAAGTGGCCTTCTTCATCGCAAAGAACGACAACATCGACGCCGAGTTCGCCGCACGAGGCATCTTCGCCGATGGCGCGTGCAGCCTCCAGCGCATAGACCACGCCGAGCGCGCCATCCAGCCAGCCGGCATAGTTCTGCGTCTCTAAATGCGAGCCCGCGAGCACGAACTTTCCGGCGGCCCGGCTCTTGCCGAGAATGTTCCCAATACCGTCGATCCGAGCGTCGAGACCCGCCGCTTCCATACGCTCGACAGCCCATTGCCTCGAAGCGAGGTCTGCTGGCGAAAAAGTGGGCCGATGGACCCCGGTCTTGTAGGTGCCGATGGTCCGCAGATACCTCAGATCGGCAAGCACCCGTTGCGGATTGATTAGGGGCACCGTGCCTCTCCACGGTCGGAAGTCCCGCCGACCTCAGCGCGGAACAGCTGGATTACGATCGCGCGCGATGATTCCAACGGGATAAGGTCAATCCGTGGCGGATCACCCTCCCTCAAGACCAATGCGTCCGTGGCCAGCATTGCGATAACTTCACCATCCAAGTTTGCGTTGATACGGCCGTTCGCGACATACACCACCAGTGCCATGCCTTTGCGCGCAACCTGCACCGACGCATCGCACCTGAGATGGTCCACGTCGTGAGCTACGGCGCCGCGCCGAGTCATTACGTTGAGATCGCGGACAGCCCCGTCGACGATGTCCGCGGACGTTTTCACGTCGCCACGGAATCTATGCGGCGCACTCGTGGGCGTGAGCCGGACCATGGGTTGCCCTTCGACATGCAGGTCGAGACCGACCCCGCTCAGTACCGTCAGGCTGCGGTCGATGCTTGGAAAGACCGAAAACGCGCCTGGTGCTGCCACCTCAGCAGAGCTGATCCGCCAGTCGAACGTATCGAAGCCCGCCCCAGCCGGGCAGACCGCGATTTCAGTCGTCCTCCCACCGCCATTCTTCCAGGGCGTCGACACGCATTCATGGCCACGCACGATCTGCATGGAGGTTACGACGCGTCGACAAGGCTTGGCAGATCGAGCTTGTGGGCGCGTGCGCAGGCAATGGCATCCTCGTAGCCTGCATCCGCGTGACGCATCACGCCGCTGGCAGGATCATTCCAGAGCACGCGCTCGATCTTGGCGGCGGATTCCGGGGTGCCGTCGCACACGACGACCATGCCCGCGTGCTGGGAAAACCCAATGCCAACGCCGCCGCCGTGATGCACCGATACCCAGGTCGCTCCGCTCGCGCAATTGAGTAATGCATTGAGCAGCGGCCAGTCGGAAATCGCGTCCGAACCGTCCTGCATTGACTCGGTTTCGCGATTCGGGCTGGCTACAGATCCGGAGTCCAGATGATCGCGGCCGATAACGACAGGCGCCTTCAGTTCGCCGCGCGCGACCATCTCGTTGAACGCCAGACCGAGCCGATGACGATCACCCAGGCCGACCCAGCATATGCGAGCCGGCAGTCCCTGGAACCGAATCCGGGACTTCGCCATATCGAGCCAATGGTGCAGATGTCTGTTGTCCGGAAGAAGCTCCTTGACCTTCTCATCGGTGCGGTAGATGTCCTCCGGATCGCCTGACAGCGCGGCCCACCGAAACGGCCCGACGCCTCTGCAGAACAGCGGCCGGATATAGGCTGGAACGAACCCCGGAAAATCGAAGGCGTCTGCGACGCCCTCATCTTTCGCCATCTGCCGGATGTTGTTGCCGTAGTCGACCGTTGGGATTCCCATGCGCCAGAACTGAAGCATCGCTTGGACATGCGCGGCCATAGAGCGACGCGCCTCCTTCGCGACCTGCTTCGGATTGCTCCTGCGTCGATCTTCCCATTCGGCCAATGACCAGCCGCTCGGAAGATAGCCGTGGACGGGATCGTGGGCAGAGGTCTGGTCAGTGACGATATCGGGCTTGACGCCACGTCGGACAAGTTCAGGATAAACTTCTGCGGCGTTTCCGATAATTGCGACCGAGGTTGGCTTCCGATCCTTGCAGGCCTTCTCAATCACGGCCAGGGCTTCATTCAGGCTCCCGGCGAGGTGATCGAGGTATCCCGTCTTCAAGCGCATCTCGATGCGAGACGGCTGGCATTCCACCGCCAGCATGGAAGCGCCGGCCATGGTCGCTGCCAGCGGCTGCGCTCCACCCATGCCGCCAAGCCCCGCGGTCAGAACCCAGCGACCATCCAAGTTGCCCTTGTAATGCTGACGCCCGACCTCGACGAATGTCTCGTAGGTGCCCTGAACGATGCCCTGCGATCCAATGTATATCCAAGAGCCGGCGGTCATCTGGCCGTACATGGTGAGGCCGAGGCGGTCGAGCGCGTTGAAGTGATCCCAAGTAGCCCAATGTGGCACCAAGTTGGAATTGGCGATCAGCACACGCGGCGCATCTGGATGGGTGCGGAACACGCCGACCGGCTTGCCGGACTGGATCAGCAGAGATTCATCGTTCTCCAGACGCTTGAGACACTCGACGATGCGGTCATAGCTTTGCCAATCTCGCGCCGCGCGCCCAAGGCCGCCATAGACGACAAGCTCGCCCGGCTTTTCCGCAACATCCGGATCGAGATTGTTCATCAGCATCCGCAGCGGACCTTCGGTCAACCAGCTTTTAGCGGACAGCTTCGTACCGTGAGCGGCACGAATTATGCGGCCATTGTCGATGCGCATTGGATCCTCAATTCGGCAGCGCTCAGCAAGCGTGCTGCCATGCAATTTTGGGCGAATGGTCTTCAGGCCGGCACAGCCTGCATGAGAGCAGGCTGGCTCCCTATTTGCGTTACTCTGCTCCTCGACGTTCCCCTCCAAACCCGGTCGTGCAGCGGGTTGAACGCCATCCGATAAACGAGCTCCGCGGGCTTCTCGACGTCCCATATTGCGAGGTTGCACCACTTCCTCGGCTCGAGAGTTCCGACTTCGGCCAACAATCCGAGTGCCCGCGCTGCTTCGCGCGTCACACCCGCGATACACTCCGCCACCGTGAGCCGGAAGAGCGTCGCGCCCATATTCATAGTCAGCAGCACGGATGTCAGGGGCGATGTCCCTGGGTTGCTGTCGGTAGCGAGCGCCATGCGAACACCGTGACGGCGGAACGCCGCGATCGGCGGAATCTGCCGCTCGCGCAACGTATAGAACGCGCCGGGAAGCAGGACCGCGACGGTCCCCGCTGCTCCCATGGCGGCAGCCCCCGCCTCGTCGGTGTATTCCAGGTGGTCCGCGGACAACGCACCGGCTGATGCCGCGAGCAACGCCCCGCCTAGATTGGAAAGCTGATCAGCATGCAGTTTCACCGGCAGTCCGGCGGCCCTCGCAGCGTCGAACACCTTCGAAGTCTGTTGCGGGGAAAATGCTATGCCCTCGCAAAAAGCGTCGACGGCATCGGCCAAGCCTTCTGCCGCAACAGCGGGCAGCATGTCCCGGCAGACAAACTCGATATATGCATCCTTGTCGCCCAGGGCTTCCGGCGGAAGTGCATGGGCGCCCAGGAAGGTGGTTGTCACTGTCACCGGACGCTGCTCCCCAAGACGCCGGGCGGCACGTAATTGCTTGCGCTCCGTATCGCTATCCAGGCCATAGCCTGACTTGATCTCGATGGTGGTGACACCTTCCGCAAGAAGGTGATCGAGACGTTTGAGCGCAGCAGCGACCAAATCATCTTCCGACGCTTTTCGGGTGGCGGAAACGGTGGAAACGATCCCGCCGCCTGCCTTGGAGATTTGCTCGTAGCTGGCTCCTTCCTGCCTCATCTCGAATTCGGCAGCGCGGTCACCTCCATAAACAAGGTGGGTGTGGCAGTCGATTAGGCCGGGCGTGATCCAGCGTCCTTCGCAGTCGATCTGCGCGGCGCCGTGCCATCGTGACGGCAGATTCTCAAAGGGGCCGACGTAGGCGATCCTCCCCTCGGCCGCTGCAATTGCCCCGTTCTCGATGACCCCCAGGCCGACTGCGTCCGACGCCAGCGTGGCAAGATTCGCGTTTCTCCAGACGTACTCGCTGCCTGAGGAGGTTCCCATGACTACCCGCCTTTACCAGCTTACTTATTGTAACGGCTCGATCTTGTCTATACAAAATGAATTGGCGGCTGGTCCGGATCGATGAAGCGGTTTTTCTTCAAACGCGCACTCCTACCCACAGGTTGGGCCAGTGATGTTCTGCTGACCGAACAGGGGGGAATCATCACCAAGGTCGAGTGTGGCGCGATGGCGACGGCCGCCGAGCATTTCAACATCGCGATCTCTGGCCTTCCTAACGTGCATAGCCACACATTCCAGCGCGCGATGGCGGGCCTGACGGAAACGCGTGGCGCCGAGAGCGATAATTTCTGGACCTGGCGCAACGTCATGTACCGCTTTGTCGGCGCCCTGACACCCGACGACGTCGAGGCGATCGCCGCCTTCGCAATGATGGAGATGCTGGAGCGCGGCTTCTCCTCGGTGGCCGAGTTTCACTACCTGCACCACACTCCGGACGGGACGGCGTATGCGAATCCCGCGGAGTTGGCGGAACGCATTGTCGCCGCTGCGGACGCTACCGGCATCGGCCTGACTCTCCTGCCCTCGTATTATCAATTCGGCGGTTTTGGTAAGGCGCCCTTGAGCGCAGAACAGCGCCGGTTCGGCAACACGCCGGAGAGTTTCCTCGACCTGATCGAGCGGTGCCGTACGGCCCTCGCCTTTCTGGACGACGCCAATCTCGGGATTGCCCCGCACTCTCTGCGTGCCGTCGCGCCCGATGCGCTCGCCGAGGTTCTGCGCGGCTGCGGCAGGCTTCCCATTCACATCCATGTCGCGGAGCAGGAGAAGGAAGTCGAAGACTGCCTCGCCTGTTACGGCAAGCGCCCCGTACAATGGCTGTTGGATAACATGTCGGTCGATGAAAACTGGTGTCTGATCCACGCCACGCATGCACGTCCTGATGAAATTTGCGAAATCGCGGCGCGCCGTGCAGTTGTCGGATTGTGCCCGATCACCGAAGCCAATCTCGGCGACGGCATCTTCAGCGCGCGCGCGTTCATCGAAAAAGGGGGCAGCTACGGCGTCGGCAGCGACTCGAATGTTCAGATCGGCGCGGCAGAGGAATTGCGATGCCTGGAATACAGCCAGCGACTTGCGCTGCGGTCCCGCAACACCCTGGCGCTTGACGCGGGACAGTCGACTGGACGGCAACTCTACGAGCGCGCGTTGGCCGGAGGACGGCAGGCGCTCGGACGTAGAACCGGCCAACTGGCGGAAGATTTTCGCGCCGACTTCGTAACCCTGCGAAGTGATCATTCCGATCTGTCGGCGGTAAGCGACGATCTGTGGTTGGATGGTTTTATATTCGGCGCGGGCATGACGGCCATCGACACCGTAGTGGTCGGCGGCAAGGCCGTCGTCAGCGATGGCCGCCACGTCAGTCGGGATGAGATCACCGCGCGTTATCGAAGCGCCAGGCGGCGGCTCTTGCTGGCGTCCTGAGAGGACGCTGCGTCGCCACCTGGATAGTCACTCGATCCCGTTAGTCGGCCTGCATCAAGCGCGGCAGCCAGACCGACACGAGTGCGGGAATGCCGCGGCGTACATGCTCCTGCGCGCGCCTCAGAGCCGCATCGATCTCACCGGGGTCCCGCACGGTTTCTCCGGCTGCGCCCGCAGCTTCGGCTTCCTTCGCAAGGTCGATCGGCGGATCGAAATAGCCGCCCGGAAAGTTATTTTTGCGGGCGAAGCCATCGGGATAGGTCGCGGCGATGCGCGTCGTCCCGGTAGAATAGCTCCGGTTCTGATAGACAATCATGAGGAACGGCGCGTTGTAGTGGCGGGCCGTCCACAATGCCGCGTTGGGAGTGCCGAAGGTGTAGTAGCCGTCGCCCGAAACAGCGATGACGTCGCGTTCGGGTGCCGCCAACTTGGCGCCCAGTGCCGCGCCAGGCGCCCAGCCGCCGCTGCTACCCGGATTGAAGAAGTACGATCGTGGTCGTGCGCATGCGAGGAATTCGTGGAGCCGGTTAACCACCAGGGTGTCGTCGATCACGATGCTGTTGTCATCGACAAGCTTCGCAATCCGAGACGACAGCCAGATTGGCGAGATCGGATTGTCATGGCTCCTACC
The DNA here is from genome assembly GCA_019746355.1 of Xanthobacteraceae bacterium. The sequence goes on from JAIESC010000005.1 coordinate 7,700, forward strand.
AGCAGCCTCTTGCGAGAGCCGCTCTCGGCGCTCCGCTGATGCCTTGGCCCACCGCGCGGCACGGGCCTGAAAGCGTTCCCGATCGTCATTCGAGACAATTCGCTGGACAGCTTCGTGCAGCGCACGGATCGCTGCCAACGCGCCGCTCGTCAACCGGACATGCGCTGGAAAATCATAGGTCGGGATGTCGACCTTGAGGGGGTCGTGGTCAACTGTCGCGACGAACGCTCCGGAGCCCGGGGCGTTACGGCCTGGCATCCAGGGCACGACGGCCTCCAAAGCCAGGACGAAATCCGCTTCGGCCAAGCTCATATCTGCCTGAAACAGCGGATGGTTCATTGGAAAACTGAGATAGGAGCGCGTCGCGGCGTTGACGACCGCAGCTCCAAGCACCTCGCAAAGGCCGACCAGCGCGGGAACCGTAGCGGGGTCTCGTCCGCTGCCGGACACGACGACAAACGGATTCTCCGCCCTCACCAGCCGGCGCGCAATGTCGGCGATGGCGTCAGGATCGGGAGCCGCCGTTTTAGGAATCGCAAGGTCAGACACCATTATGGCCGCCGTGTCTCGCGCCGACTGCAACGTCACCTCGCGGGGGATGCTCAGATATACCGGCCCGCAGGGTTCGCTGCAGGCGACCTGGAGCGCCCGGCTGACGATAAATGCGGGATCGTCATGGTGCTTAAGGAGGTGCTCCCATTTCACGTACTGCCTGACGATACCGCTCTGATCGTAGGTCTCCTGCAGCCACAGGTGCGGCGCATCCCTCGCACCTGCCACCGAAGCGACGGCGGCGGTCGGAGGCGAACCAGCGGTGATGAGCACCGGCAAACCGCTCCGATGCGCCGTATGGATCGCGCCGCCGTGGTGGAGCGTTCCAACATCAACATGCGCGGCCGTCACGGCAGGCTTTCCGCCAACAGCGGCATAGCCCAGCGCGGCATTGAGCGCCGCGTGTTCATGGAGCACCGTGATGAGCTTGGGCGCTCTCCGGCCTTCCAGCTCGGCTCTGGAAATCGCCTCTTGATAGAAGCCGATTTCCGACCCTGACGTGAAGAACACGAACTCCACGTCATTGCCTGTCAAGGCCTCGACGATTCGCGAGCCGGCATCCCCGCCCTCTGTCATCGTCCCCTCGCCTATATCAACCATGCCCGTCAATACGGCCAAACAAAGCCAGCGTACCTCTGTTCACCGCACTCGCTGCGAAGGTCGCCACTTCAGAAATATCTGTTCGAACAGCGACACGGCAGCGATGCCGCAGGTCGTGAACAGCGTGATAAGTACCAGCGCAGAAAACACCAGCGAGGTGTCCATGTTAAACTGGCCGGACAGCACGAGATGGCCAATCCCGCTGTTGCCGCCGATGAACTCCCCGACGATCGAGCCCACCAGAGCGAGCGGGAATGCCACCTTTACGCTGTCTGCGATGTAAGGCAGCGCATTCATAAGCTGCACTTTGAAAAAGATCCGGCCGCGGGTCCCTCCGGCGAGCTTCGAAAGGTCCAGGACATCAGCTTCGATTTCGGACAGCCCCGTCAGGGAGTTCACAAACACAGGGAACAGAGCAAGCAGAAAAGCGAGCACGATCTTCGATTCGACTCCCAAGCCGAACCAAATGATGAGCAGGGGCGCGATCGCAATCTTCGGAATGCTGTTGAAGGCTGCGAGAAATGGCAGGACGATGGACTTCAGTGCCGGCATGAATACAACCAGCAACGCGAGCGAGACGCCGAACAGCAGCGCTAGAAACAGTCCGGCGATCGTCGTACCTGCGGTAAATCCCAGATGGTACAATTGCGTCGGAAACGTCTCGATCAGGCGGGCAAGAATGCTTGACGGCAGCGGCAGTATGTATTCGGGCACGTTCGTAAATTGAACGCCGAACTGCCAAAGCAGGATGAAGGCCACCAAAGCGATCCAAGGCCTGAGAGCGCGCGGCAGTCGTATCACGGTCATCGCCATCCCTATTCTATCCAACCTGCCGCCACGTGATTGCTGACATGGGTGGAGAGCTTGATGAAAGCCGGATCGGAGAGTGTGCTGCGATCCCGCGGGCGAGGCAGGTCGACATCGACCACCTCGGCAATTCGTCCGGGCCTCGCACTCATCACTAAGATTTTGTCGGAGAGAAGAACAGCTTCCGTAATGCTGTGGGTCACCAACAAGACGGTGTTGCGGCTAACGCTCCAGATCTTCTGAAGCTCGAAGCCCATTCGCTCGCGCGTGATGATGTCCAGCGCGCCGAAGGGCTCGTCCATCAGGATGATCGAGGGGTTCAGCAGCAATGATCGACAAATCGCAACGCGTTGCTGCATTCCTCCGGATAGCTCGTGGGGATAACGGCGCTCGAACCCGGATAGGCCGGCAAGCTCAAGAAGATCCATGGCGCGCGCGCGGTGCTTGGCCGCGGGATCGCCTCGCATTTCGGCAACGAACGACACGTTCTCAAGCGCAGTGCGCCACGGAAGGAGAACGGGGGATTGGAACACCATGCCCATGTCGCTCGCCGGGCCATTCAGAGCACGGCCACGCAGGTCGACCGTTCCGCCGGACGCACTGATAAGCCCGGCTACGATGCGTAAAAGTGTCGACTTTCCGCAGCCGCTCGGCCCGACGATCGACACGAATTCGTGAGCACGGACCTGAAAGGAAACATCCTCGACCGCGCAGACATTCTTGAACGTCTTAGAGACGTTGACAACGTTGACGACCGTATCCTGCAAACCAGGCCTCATCATAACCGTCTCACCACCACTGACCCGCTGCCTGAGGACTCTGTCCGCAAGCCGCAATGCGGGCGTCCCAAAGCGCCGCGACGCGCATTTGAAGATCGCCTATTTCCGCGGTCCGATCTCGAAAAAGACATCCTCGGGCTTGACGTCTGTTTGCAGCTTCAAGGCGGTCTTGGTCAGCTCGATGGTACGCTGAAGGCGCTCGGTTGTAGCTGAGCCGTAGCCGCTGGCCTTCACATAGTCCGTGTCGATGGCCTTGATGGCGCGTGTCCACTGCGCGAGGACGGTGTCCCGCTGCATGGTCGGATTGCGGGAAACCATAATGGCAGCGGCCTCCTCCGGATTTGCGATAGCGTATTGAACCGCCTTTGCAACCGCCGCCCTGAACCGCCGGACCTCCTCGGCTTGCGACTGCAAGCTCTCCGCCCGCGCGACAATGAAGAAACCAAAGACGTCATAACCGAAGTTTGCAAACGGAAGGAAGTGCGCTTGCTTGCGTTGTGTAGCGACGATGCGGTCAAGGGCCGGCATGTCGCCGTCAAATGCTGCCGTGAACAAGTCGACCTCATTGCTCATTAGCAGAGAGATGTAGACGCTGGGATCGGCTGCCCGCCATTTGACTGTTCCGGGATCAAGGCCTTTCAGTGAAAACACCACGGGCAAGATCACGCGCACGTTATCGGTCGGCGAGGCGGCGATCGACGCACCGTTCAACGCCTCCAAACTCCCATAAGGCTTGAGCGATGCGAGGCCAGCTGTCGACGTATCCATGAAGACCGAAATCGCCCGGACCTTCGCTCCTTTAGCGATCGCCTGGACGACGACGCCAGCATCTGCCATGCCGAAATCGGCGCGCCCGGCTTCGACGGCACTCACTACGAAGCCGCTGCCAGAGGCAGGCGCGATCTGGACGTCGAATCCGGCATCCCTGAAGAAGCCCTTCTGCACGCCAACGAACAGCGGAGCATGTCGCCCGTGCAAGACATAGTTGGTGAGGACGTTGATCCGCTTAGGCGAATTGGCCTGGGCGAGAGCAACATGGGTCGACGCCGTCAAAACTGCCGCGAGCATTGCTGCGATGATGTGTGCCGAACGGATCATGACCTACCTCCTTCAAAATCGTTGCGGCCCATCAACGGCCGTCGGCTTTGCCGAAATACTTCGCAAGATCGACGGTGTCGGCGCCCGGTATCCGCTTCCTGACGTATTCCGCCTCGCGGCCGAACGGGATGGTGGCGTCGATGCCAAGACGCCCCCAGTGATCCTTAAGCGGATCGCGGTAGAAAGACGGGGTCTCCGGTATGATCATCACGTCCTTGTCAGGACGCGACCGCGTAAGGATGGCCCACATCACATCATCCATGCTGTAAATGTCGACGTCCTCATCGACGACGGTGCACGTCTTGGCCCAGGTCGGCTCCGCGCCAAACACCGCCAGAAGCACCTGACGCGCGTGGCCCTCGTAGGACGGCTTCATCTTAACGACGGCGTGCAGCACAAAAGGCTGGCACGTCACATCGAGAATGCCGGGGAGCACGGCGCTGATCCGCTGATAGATGTTCGCGGAAACTGAAAGTTCGAGCGTGAGCACTTCTTCCGCCGAGCCGCACAGGATGCTGTGGAAGATGGCGTCCGACCTGCAGGTGACGCCCAGCACCTCAAACACGGCGTTGGGCGCCGCGGGCACGTAATAACCCATGAACTCGCCGAACGGGCCTTCCAGCCGTCGCTCATTCGGAATAAAGCGGCCTTCAATCACGATCTCGGTCGATGCGGGAACCATGAGATCGATGTGCTTGCAAGGCCGCATGGCGATGGGCTCGCCAGACAACTGCGCCGCCAGCTCAAGCTCGTCGGCATCGTAGGGCAACGGCGCGGCCGCAGTCAGAAAGCTGGCCGGCGGAGGACCGATGAGCATGGCGGCGTCGAGCGGCTTTCCCATTTTTTCCGCCTTCTCATGATAGAGCGTAAGATGATGTCGAGGCGCCAGGCGGCAACGCAATTCCTTGTCGCTCACATACATGGAGCGATGAAATGAAAGATTGCGGACGCCGGTTTCCGGCTCTTTCGCAAGGAACATCGCCGACGTGAAGTATGGTGCGGCATCGCGCTCCGAATAAGTCAGAAGCGGAAGATCGCTCAGCTTGCAGTCGACCAGATCGATGGGCTGCGATTCCTCGATGAGCGAGATGCTCCTTTGGGCGGCAACACTTGCCAGACTACTCCACTGCCGGCAAAAATCGTTTGCCCCAATTCCGAGGATTTCAGCCAGCCGCGCTCGGCTTCCATACACATTGGTGAGCACCGGCATCTTGGTCCCGGCAACATTGTGAAACAAAATCGGCTTAGCCCACTTGTCTTGGGCAGCCTTGGTGACCGCGGCCAGCTCGTGGCGCGGATTGACTTGCCTATGGACCTCCAACAGGTTTCCTTGCGCTCTAAGCCGAGCGAGATACTCGCGCATATGCCGATTGTCTCCGCGGGCAGGCTGTGACCACGTTGTCGATAAGCCTTCCCGAACATCTTAATGGCCCTCAACCTAATGTCTATACAAAATACGCCTGCGCGCGCGTCGATGCGACGCACCTTGGTCCGACGCGTTCCATGCGTAGAAATCCCCGACCAAGCGAAAGCAGCCCGCTGAAGCGACGACGTGGGCTGCACAAAGGCCAAAGTGGGTAACGCCTAGGGCAAGCGACGATTGGCCAACCGGCGCGCTTTCACATCTTCTTTTTTGGCAAACGGTTGCTTCGGCTCGAAGCTAGCAATCAGTTGATGGGCCGTGCCGGGATAAGTCAGCCGCACGAATGTGACCGGCTGGGCCGCATACCAGGTGCGTCGCTCGACCGCCAGGCACGGTGCAGTGGACCTGATGTGAAGCGTCGCCGCCGTCTCGCGGGACGGGCTGATTGCCTTGATACGGTTTTCGGCTGCGGTCCAAGGAATCTTGCTGCTGAGCCACGGCCCCGGGGCCATATCTTCGAACCGCTCGAATGCTGCGTCGGGGACAACAGACAGATTGATGACGCGCTCTTCGAGACAAAATGGCTCGTTGCCGGCGAAGTGCAAACAAACGACTTCGATGACCTGCTTCGGCAAGTCGGATCCAAGCTGCTCCCGCTCGAGCGAGTTCGCGTGACGCTTGGTCAAGTGCAACACTTCAAAGCGATACGGGATGCCAAGTGCCGCGACCTCCGACCGGATCTCCTGCACTTCAAGCACAGCCGATTGTGATCGCGGCCGTGCGACGAACGTTCCCGCCTTCCGCCGCCGCTCAACCAAGCCAGCCGCCGCGAGTTGGGTAATGACCTTGTTGACCGTCATCCGCGAGCACCGGTACGCCGTGGTCAGTTCATGCTCGAATGGAATCTTGTGGCCGGGAGGCCACTTCCCCGACAGGATTTTCTGCTGCAGCTCAGCAAGGATGGTTTCGTGCAAGGACCCGTTGGCAATGGGCCGTTTCTTGCGCGGCTTTCTGTTCATGGCCATTCGAGCATTCATCTGTGGATAGGAATTTGAGAGCGAACGAACGTCAAAAGCGGACTGGATATTCCGTATACTGGATATTGAGCTTTGCGATAAGATCAAAGCAAATCCTGAAAGCCGCCGGGGAGAGATGAGCGCCGCAAGTCCATTCGAGCCGCTGCGGAACATCCACGACATTGTTGAGCTCGAACGCGTTCCGCTCAAACAGAGGCTGCTGTCGTGGGACGTCAACGACTGGATCCGGCGCGGCTTCGATCTCGCGCCGCAGAAGGTCGCGATCCGCTACGTCGCCGACGGCAATCCGGAAACGCCGGCGCTGTCGGTCACCTATGGCGAGCTCAAGCGCCGGGTCACGGCGGCCGCCAACCTGTTCCACGCGCTCGGCGTCGGCCCGGACGACGCCGTGCTCTATCTCCTGCCGACCACGCCGCATCTTTACACCGTGATGCTCGGCTCGCTGGCCGCGGGCGTCTCCTGCTGCATCAACTGGATGCTGGAGCCCTCGCACTGGGCCGGCCTGATCAAGGGCTCGCGCGCCAAGGTGGTCGTCGCGCTCGGGCCGACCCCGGGCTACGAAATCTGGGAGAAGCTGCAGAGCATCCGCGCCGACATTCCAGCCGGCGTCACGGTGCTGTCGGCCCAGACGCTCGGCGGCGCGCCGCTCAAGGAGACCGATTTCGACGCGCTGGCAGCGAAGCAGCCAAGCGACAAGCTGACCTTCACGCGCAAGGCGCAGCGCGGCGACATCGCCGCCTATGTGCATTCCGGCGGCACCACAGGCTCGCCGAAGCTCGTCAGGCTGACGCACCAGGGCTTCAGCTACAAGTTCTGGGCCAATACGCTGGTGATGGCGCACACCGCCGACGACGTGATCTTCTCCGACTATCCGATGTTCCATATCGCCGGCTTCTTCGGCCGCGGCATCATGGCGATCGCCGACGGCATGGAGATCGTCATCCCCTCGCCGAGCGGCGCGCGCGACAAGCGCTTCATCGAGAACTACTGGAAGTTCGTCGAAAAATTCCGCATCTCGATCCTGTCCGGCGTCCCGACCACGCTGGCCCAGCTCAGCAAGATGCCGCCGACCGGCGAGAACCTCTCGTCGCTGCGCCCCTACGGCGTCACCGGCTCGACCGCGTTTCCGGCCGAGGTCGCGCGTCAGCTCGAAAAAATCTGCGGCGTGCGCATGCTGGCAAGCTACGGCGCGACCGAATACACGCAGAACGTCGCCCAGCCGCCGCGCGACGGCGATCCGCGCTACGGCTCGGCCGGGCTGCGACTGCCCTACACGGAGATCAGGATCGTCGAGCTCGACGACGGCGGCCGCATCAGGCGCGAATGCGCGCCCGACGAGATCGGGCTGGTGGTGGTCAGGGGCCCGAGCGTGACGCCCGGTTATGTCGACGAGGCGGCAAACCAGGGCGTGCTGCTGCCGGACGGCTGGTTCAACTCAGGCGACCTCGGCCGGCTCGATCCCGACGGCTTCCTCTGGATCACCGGCCGGGCGAAGGACGTCATCATCCGCGGCGGCCACAACATCGATCCGACGGTGATCGAGGAGACGCTGCTGAAGCATCCCGACGTGGTGCTGGCCGCCGCGGTCAGCAAGCCGGACTCCTACGCGGGCGAGCTGCCGATTGCCTATGTGCAGCTCGTGCCGAACGCCAAGGCCACCGCCGACGAGGTGCAGGCCTTCGCCCAGGCGAACAGCCCGGAACGCGCGGCGGCGCCCAAGGAAATCATCCTGATCGACAAGATGCCGCTGACCGACGTGGGCAAGCCCGCGAAGGTTCAGCTCCGCCTCGATGCGGCGCGGCGCGCCTTCACGGCGGCGCTGGCCGACGTGGCCGGCGGCGGCACGGTGTCGGTCGACATGGTCGCCGACCCCAAGCAGGGCAATCGCGCGGTGATCAAGGTCGGAAACAGCGGCGTCTCGCGGCAAGAGATCGAAGGCCGCATCCGGGAGCGGATGAAGTACTACGCGACGCCGTACGAGATCAGTTGGCGGTAGCGGCTGATACGCTGCGGCCGAACGACCGAAGGAGACAAGCCTGCGGACCAACCGCGGGCAGCAGGGAGGAAACGATGGGCTTGGGTTCTTTGTTGTCGCGCACGCTGCTCGGCATGCTCGGCGTTCTGTGTGTCGCCAGCACCGCCGCAGTCGCGCAGGAAAAATACCCGGCGAAGCCCGTGAAAATCATCGTGCCGCTCGCGCCGGGCGGGGCCATCGACGTGTTCGTGCGGGCGCTCGGCAAGGAGTTCGAGACGCGGACCGGCGGCAGCGTGGTGGTCGAGAACCGCGCCGGCGCGAACACCATCATCGCCGCCAATGCCTGCAAGGGCGCAGCCCCGGACGGCTACACCATCTGCCTGCTGACCCGCAGCACCGTCTCGATCAATCCCGAGCTCTACAAGAGGCTCTCGTATGAGCCGCTCAAGGACTTCGAGCCGATCACCAACGGCTTCTTCGGCCAGCAGATCGTCATCCTGAACAAGAACGTGCCGGTCAGCGGCTTTGCCGAGTTGGTCGAGTATTCGAAGAAGAACCCGGACAAGCTCAACTTCGCCTCGATGGGGCTCGGCGGCGACTCGCACCTGATCATGGAATGGCTGAAGCACAGCACCGGCGCGAGGTTCGCGCATATCCCGTACAAGGGCTTCCCGGAGGCGATGACCTCGTTCAAGGCGAACGACGTCCAATTGATCGCCCTGCTGGTCGGCAACCCGGATCTGGCGCGTCAGGTGCGCGACGGCGAGGTGAAGGGGCTGCTGCTCCCGGGCAGCAAGCGATCCCCGCTGGTCCCGCAGGTACCGACCTTCGCCGAGTCGGGGCTCCGCTCCGACGAGACGACATTCATGCCGTGGTTCGGATTTTTTGCGCCCAAGGGCACGCCGGCCGAGTACATTGCCAAGCTTAATGCCGAATTCAACGCCATCTCGGCCATTCCGGAGTTCCGCGAGCGCTTCCTGACCTCGAAGGGGTTTCTGCCGGCCGGCACCAAGCCCGACGTGTTTGCCAAGTTCCTGGTCGAGGACCGCAAGGTCGCAGCCGAGCTGGTCGCCCTCTCGGGCGTCAAGCTCGACGAGTAATCGCAAGGCGGTGTCCAGTTGGTATGGCCACCATTTCCGCCGTCATGCGCGGGCTTGTCCCGCGCATCCCGCTTAGGGAAGCACAGTGCCCGCCTAAGCGGGATGGCCGGGACATAGGCAAGCGAAGCGACGCCGTCCTTCGGACGGCTATGCCCGGCCATGACGTGGATGGGCTAGTACAAACCAAATGAAAAGCGCTTTAGTACCCAGATGAACTGGGACAACACCACGCTGTTCTCCGACGACAATCCGGCGGATCGTGCCTTCCGCGAGGAGGTGCGCGAATGGGTCGGCGCGAACTGCCCGAAGGACCTGTGCCATCGCCCGCTGCGCATCGACCCGCCGGAGCTGAAGCCCTGGCACCGCAAGCTCCATGAGCGCGGCTGGATCGCGCCGCACTGGCCGAAGGAGGCCGGCGGCATGGGCGCGACGCTGACGCAGCAGATCATCCTGTTCGAGGAGATGAGCCGGATCGGCGCACCGACGCCGTATCCGCACGGACTGAATTTCATCGGGCCGCTGATCATCGACGCCGGCACGCCGGAGCAGAAGGCGAAGCACCTGCCGGGGATCCTGACCGGCGACATCACCTGGTGCCAGGGCTATTCCGAGCCCGGCTCCGGCTCCGACCTGGTCAGCCTGTCGTCGCGCGCCGTTCTCGACGGCGACACGTTCGTCGTCAACGGCCACAAGACCTGGACCACCAACGGCCATTTCGCCGACTGGATGTTTGCCCTGCTGCGCACCGATCCGGCGGCGAAGCCGCGCCACGCCGGGATCACCATGCTGCTGATCGACCTGAAATCGCCGGGCGTCACGGTGCGGCCGATCGAGACGATCCGCGGCGACAGCGAGTTTGCCGAGGAGACCTTCGTCGACGTGCGGGTGCCGAAGGCAAACATGCTGGGCGAGCTGAACGGCGGCTGGGCGGTCGCGAACAAGCTGCTCGGCTCCGAGCGCTTCACCACCGGCCATCCGCGCAACGCCGCCGTGCTGCTCAACAAGGCGCGGCAGGTCGCGGAATATTCCGGCGCGGTCCGCGATCCCGCGTTCCTGCATCGCCTGGCGATGCTCGAGATCGACCTGCTGGCGTTCTCGGCGTTCTATCGCCACGCGGCGAATCTTCATGGCCACCGCAAGGCGCCGCTGTCGATGGCGCCGGTGATCAAGATCGCCGGCGGCGAGCTCGGACAGAAGGCATCCGAACTGCTGGTCGATGCCGCGGGGCCGCTCGGTGCGAGCGCCGACGACATCACGATCGGCAACACCGCGGTCAATCCGGCGGCCGACCTGTTCGAGATGCGCCGCGTCACGGTCGGCAGCGGCACCGTCGAGATCCAGCGCAACATCATCGCCAAGCGCGTCCTCAACCTGCCCTCGTGAGCCTGCCGTGGAACTGCTGCTGAACGAACAACAGGTGTTGCTGCGGGATGCCGCGGCGAAGCTCGGTGCCGTGAGAGGAGGCCCGCGGCGCGCGCGCCAGCTCCGCGATGAGCGGGCCGGCATCGACGCCGACGCCTGGAAGGAGATCGTCGCGGCCGGCTGGCTGTCGGCGCTGGTTTCCGAAGACCGCGGCGGACTGGGTCTCGGCGCCTTCGATCTGGCGCTGGCGCTGGAGGAAACCGGCAAGCAGGTGGTCATGACGCCGCTGATCGAGGCGGCGGCCGCCGTATGGGCGCTGGCGGAAGCCGGCGCTGATCCCGACCAGGCCATGCAGGGGAAGCTCATCGTTCCTGCGAGCGGCCCGCCCGGACAAAGCTACGACGGCACGACGGACGGTGTGCGGCTCGACGGAGGCACGCTCTCGGGCTCGCTGTCCTTCGTCCCGTTTGCCGATCAAGCCGAGGCGTTCGTGGTGACGGCCGACGAAGGCGCGGCGGCCGCGCTGTGCCTGGTGCCGCGCGCGACCAAGGGCCTTTCGATTGCAACGACGCACAATGTCGACGGCTCCACTTCGAGCAGGCTTGTCTTCGACCGGGCCGCGCTGCCGGCCGGCCAGGTCATTGCCAAAGGCGGCAAGGCAGAAGCGATTGCCGCGAAAACGAACGAGCTGCTGTTGCTCGGCACCGCGGTCGAGCTTCTCGGCACCGCGCAGGCCGCGCTCGACATCACATTGGCCTATATCAAGCTCCGCGAGCAGTTCGGCAAGCCGATCGGCAGCTTTCAGGCGCTGCAGCACCGCGCGGTGAACTGCTATGTCGATGCCGAGCTCAACCGTTCGCTGATCTTTGCGGTGCTGGCGGCCTGGGACGCCGGCACCTGCCATCCGGCCATGGTCGCGGCGGCCAAGGCCCGGGCGAGCCGCTGCGCGCTCGACACGGTGCGCGCCGCGCTGCAATTGCACGGCGCGATCGGCTACACCGACGAGCACGATATCGGCATCTATTACAAGCGGGCGGTGGCGCTCGCCGCCAAGTACGGCAACGAAATCACCCATGCCGGGCGCTTCTCGGAGCTGACCATGCCCGTCACCAGCGCAGCCGAGTGACGCCCGTGGACACCCTGCTTCAGTCGGTCTCGGGCCGCGGCGTTGCGACGATCACCTTCAACCGGCCGGATCGCGCCAACAGCTACGACACGGCGATGCTCGATGCGCTCTGCGATGCCTTCGGGCAATGCGGCAAGGACCCGAAGGTGCGCGTGATCGTGCTGCGCGGCGCGGGCAAGCATTTCTCGGCCGGTGCGGCGATCGGAGAAAGCGCAACGAAGCCGCGGCTCAGCATCGGCGAGGCCTGCGCCCTGATCGATGCCGCACCGAAGCCCACGCTCGCCGCGGTTCAGGGCGCGTGCATCGGCGGCGCGCTGGCGATCGCAAGCTGCTGCGACATGATCATCGCCGGGCGCGAAGCGAGCTTCGCCATCCCGGAGGTGCGTCTCGGCTTTGCCCCCGGGCCGCTGATCGCGACCTTTGTCCGGGCGATGGGCTATCGCGCGGTCCGGCGCTACCTTCTCTCGGGGGAACGCTTTTCCGCCGAGGAAGGGTTGCGCATCGGCCTGGTGGGAAAGGTCTGCGAGACGGCGGCGCTCGACCGAGAGTGCGACGCATGGATCGACCAATGCCTGCTCGGGGCGCCCGGCGCCATCGCCCGGGCCAAGCAGACGCTGCAGCGCAACGCGGTCCCGCCGGCCATGAGCACTGAGCAGATACGCGAATTGCAGGCGGCGTTCGAGGCGTTGTCGTCCGGCGAAGAGGCCGCGGAAGGCCGCCGAAGCTTCAAGGAGAAGCGCAAGCCGAACTGGTATCCGCCGGAATGACGGGGGCTAAACCGCTTCCTGCAGGGTTGCGCCGGTCGCGGCCCTATTCGGCAATCTCGTGCGACCCGCCCGCCGCGGCAACACTCCGGGGATCAAGACGCGGGAAAAGCGCGGGTGGACTGAGCCCCATCACCGAGGGCGATATTTCATTGCAAAATATCCATTCTGCTGTGGATCGAACGGCAAATAGGTGCGGTTGATCAACAGCCAGTCTTGTGCTGCGTTTCGCTTGATCTCAAACGCATGAGCGAACGGTTGAAATTGCGACAATAGACGGTGCCACGTCGCTATCATGACGTGGTATGACGCATGCCAATTTGCGTCGAGCGTTGCAAGCTTTTCCAGAATTTCATCGAGCCGCGCCGGCCGCCCTACATCATCCAAGCATTCGAGGGCATAGCCAACAATCGCAAAATCGAGATCGGAAAAACGCGTTTCCAGCAGATGATCGCCTTTCACCTGATCAAAATTCCAAGCTAGCCACCGTTCGTGGGCCAACGTCCACATCCGGGCACGCCGCACTGCTGCAGCCTTGGATGCGAACGCCTGTAAGCACTCCGTCACACAGGCGCGGCCAGCATCGGGCCCGGAGCTCTTTGAATACAGCCAGATTGAATTCACATAGGAGGCAAGTGCGTCATCAGGCGCCGTCGCGAGCGCCTCGCCGAGCGAGGCTTGCAGGGCAGGAACACGGATGGGATAAGTATTGAACGCTCTCATCCATGAGTCCCATCGCGGTTGATCGGCAATGACCTTTTGCAACACGACAACGAGGCTCTGCTGCTCAGAAGCCCCCAATGACTGTCCTTTCGGCAGCCCCGTGGCGTGACGGGTACAGGCAAACTGAACCCAGGGATTATCGCTGCTTTCGGCAAGCATAAGCGCCTGTGCGATAGTGAGCGCCGAAGCCACTCGCACGGCAACGAACGTCTGTCGCAGACTGCTGACGGCCTCAGCCATTTGAGCAAGGCTGTAACGTGCGAGCCCGCGAACGGCTTGTGTCTGAAGTGCGTTGGGCCAGGCGATCGCTTCGAAACGGGGCAAGGCTTCTTCAATGCTAGCCCAATCGCCCGCTATGTCCGCCCGCTTGAAGGCTTCTATCGCTTCGCTTTCCCAGAGCGGCACTGCACCTGGACCACGCGGAATAAATGCAGCGGTCATGGAGGTCACAATCGTCATCAAAGCTTTTATGAAGTCCGTATTGAAGCCGATATCATCAGGAAGAAGAGACCAAAATTGGTCGTGGCCGTCGAACTCGCCGGCGACAACAAGCAAGGCCACGAGATGTGCGTGTTGAGGGTCCGCTGCAGGCCGCCATTGCCTCAGCTCGGAGATGGTCCAACGCAGCAACGCAATCAGACGCTCGCGTTCTGATGTCTGCAACCCTTGGGGAGCAACGCGCGCGAGATTGACGCAATCAAATTCTTTCGCGAGCGCGACGTAGAGCTGGTCGACAAGATCGTCCTTCGAAAGGGCATCAAACGGATCGCCCATCGCCGAGGCTGTATCCACAAGCATCGTCGGCGGTATCGTGTCGCCGCCCTTGAGCGCTTCCGCCATCGCGTCGGAGAGAAAGGCCTCTGGCGTGGTCATGGCACTTTCCAAATAAGATGGTCGGGCCGGTTGAGCTCATTCCAAAGCTCTTCAAACGCATCCATCACCAGTTGGCCGTCATCGACTTGCTGCAGGATATGATGATCTTTGCCGACTGAATTCACGGAGGTGCCAAGCGACCACGCCAGCGCCCCGCGGCCGGTACGAGGAAAAATCAGAAAACGGTCGTGGAACCCCCATCCAGCCTGGCCCGTCTTGATGCGGTACTCAAGGCGAAGCCCTTGGAAGTTGGACGCCGTCGATTGAAGAACAGCGCGCTGACGCTGTGCAAAGCTTAGGGCCGGTGATGCTGATCGCCGCCGGAAGAGCGAACAAATGCATTGGCGCAGACCCGACAATCCCGCGAGGGGTATAGCAGCATTTTGAACGCGGGCTTCTTTCCCCATGGTGAGTGCGCGTAAATCAGCGCCCGCATGCGGGCAGTGAAAAAGCGTGTTGAGAACGTCGGCAGCCTCCAGATACGGGTCCCACAGCCAAGCGCCGTCGGCCCCGTATTCCGCAATGAGGTCTCGCAAGGCTTTGAGAGCCTTGGCATGCCCAAAGTCATGTTGGCCCGGATCACTCCTGTACTGAACAAAGCGGCGCTGAGCCTTCAGGCGCTCGGCCTCATCGCGGTAGATGCGGCGCCGGGTCCATTCATGGGCAGCCGAAGGCTGGCCGATCGTGCTTCTGATGCTGGACCTCAGCTGAATACGGACTTCGTTCTCGTTTCCGTGCTTATCCCGGATCGTGAACACGCGCGGCTCGGGATGGATCGGCTGCGTGTCCCAATTGACCGTGTTGATAGATCCGCGCTCCCCGGTCGCGGCCAAAATCAGTTGATTCTGGTCGTCCCAAATCAGTCCCTGATGCAAACCTTCGTGGGGACGCATCGGAAGGGCTGTTTGTGGTCCATTGATAGGACGCGAAGCGTAACGCTCTAACGCTGCATCGAATTCGACGGCGCAGGATGCGCGAAGCGGCCGCGGCGTGGCCTGCGGATGCCACTGAAGATCGACGACGAAGTCGCCGCTTGCACGCCGCTGATCGAATTTTGCAAGGATGATCGTCACCGGAAGCTGGAGGACGATATTGCCGAGACGGTCCGAGACCGCGGCGAGCCGCAGCGGAACACAGGAATAGACCGCAGATGAGAGTTCACGCAGCACTTCCGGCTGTAAGAACGGCATCACCCCAGCCTTCTTCGTATCCACCCATTCAAGGATATGGGACCCGGACCAAAAATTGTTCTTCAGCACCGCATTGATAGGGATTTCGCGCGACGAATCAGGCGGCGCAAATTGAGGCGGAAGCGGCGTGAGGTGGCCGATCTGAACAGCCTCCGCTGCGACCTTCCATCCCTGCTGACCATCAAGCGTGCTGAGGATCGGGACGAGATCAGCAATCGGGCGATACGAACGCTCGATTCCGAAGATCCAACCCTTGCATGCTTTCAGCCGAATGGGTTTTGGGCTTAGGTAGGTGGGCTGTTTAGGAGGCACACTTTTGCGCTCCTCGGCCACAATCAGCGTGAAGACGTTGAGTTCATGGCCACCTCTTGGCGTCGCAAAAACTTCGGTGATTTCCAGATGCGTGTAGAAGCCGAGCATGCCCGGCGTGACCAGCCGAGCAATCTCGGCCAAGGCATCTTGTGAGTCCCACGCCATTGCAGCCGCGCCTCGTCGTTATCAGAAAATCGGCTCAGTTCTCCCGCGCAATGGCGTGAAAGAATGTACCGGAAATCAGGCCGCGACGGCTTCCGGTCTCGGTGACCGGCCGACCCTGTGCGTCGGTGACCTCGACGAACGGATCGTCGTGGCCCTTGTCGACGATCGTCGCGTGATGGAATTCGTGGCCGCGCACCAGATCGCCCGCGACGCCCAGCGGATGGTCGGTCAGGAGCCGCGCCTGGCGGTAGCCGAGATGCAGCTTGCGCTTGGCAAAGCTCGTCGCGTGCGACAGAAGCCCCGCCATCGCGTGACGCACGCCCTTGACGTCCTCGAGCCCCTGCCCGAGCGCCATGTAGCCGCCGCACTCGCCGTGCACCGGCCGTGTCTGCGCGAAGCTTGCGAGGCCATCGATGAACGTCCGTGACGCCGCGAGCTGCCCCGCATGCAACTCCGGATAGCCGCCCGGCAGCCAGCAGACATCGCACGTATCCGGCGGCGGCTCGTCGGCGAGTGGCGAAAACAGCACGATCTCCGCGCCTGCAGCGCGCCAGCCATCGAGCACGTGGGCGTAAACGAAGGAAAACGCCGCATCGTAAGCGAGCGCGATGCGTTGGCCGGGCGGCTTCAATGTCATCGGCGCGGATACAGCCGACCCCGGCAGCGGCGCGGCCAGCGCGGCGATGGCGTCGAGATCGAGATGGCGCGCCGCCATGTCGGCGAAGCTTGCGAGCCGCGCCGCGAGATCCGCGTGCTCGCTCGCCTGCACCAGACCGAGATGCCGCTCGGGCAGCGCCAGCGTCGCATCGCGCGGGATCGCGCCCAGCACCGGAATCTTCAGCGGCGCGAGCGCATCGGCAATCAACGTGCGATGGCGGTCGCTGCCGAGCTTGTTCAGCACCACGCCGCCGAGGCGCACCCTCGGATCGAACGCGGCAAAGCCCGCCGCGACCGCGGCGGCGGATTGCGACTGACCCGACACGTCGAGGATCAGCAGCACCGGCAGCGAGAAGCGTGCGGCGAGATCGGCGGCCGCGCCGGAACGGCCGGGCGCACCCGGCACGCCGTCAAACAGGCCCATGGCGCCTTCGATGACGAGCAGCTCGGCGTCGCGCGCGGCCTCGGCGACCAGCGCATCGATCAGCCCGGGCGGCATGGCCCAAGTGTCGAGGTTGACGCCCTTGCCCGCGGTTGCCGCGGCGTGAAATGCCGGATCGATATAGTCCGGCCCCGACTTCGCCGCGCGCACGGCGATGCCCTTGCGCGTGAGCGCGCCAAGCAGTCCCAGCGTGACGGTGGTCTTGCCGGAGCTCGAACGCGGCGCCGAGACGATCAGACCGCGCGCGGTCATCGCGGGGCTCCGGCCTGCGCCGCGAGCCGCAGGAGCCGGTCGCGCACCTTGACGATCTCGCCGATCACGATCAGCCCCGGCATGGTGAAGCCGAGCTTGCGGACCTCGGCCGCGAGATGATCGAGCCGGGTGATGACGACGTGCTGCTCGGGCAGTGTCGCCGCGACGATCACCGCGGCCGGGGTTGCCGCCGCGAGCCCGCCGCGCGTCAGCGCCTGCACGATCGGCTCGACGTTGCGCATCGCCATGTAGATCACGATCGGCTGGCCGGTGCGCGCGAGCGCCGTCCAGTCGAAATCGGGATCGGCGTGGCCGGTGACGAAGCTTATGGCCTGGTTGACGCCGCGCATGGTCGCGGGGATCGATGCTGCGGCCAGCCCCGCGAGCCCCGCGGTGATCCCGGGGATAAGGCGGAACGGAATGCCTGCGTCGGCGAGCGCAATCGCTTCCTCGCCGCCGCGGCCGAACACGCAAGGATCGCCGCCCTTGAGCCGCAGCACGCGCTTGTTGTCCCGCGCGAGCTCAATGAGGCGCGCGGTGATGTCGGTCTGCTGCGTCGAAGGACGGCCGCCGCGCTTGCCGGCAAACTCCAAGGTGGCGCGGGGACCGGCCAGCGCCAGCACGCGCTCACCGACGAGGGCGTCGTGGACGATGACGTCGGCCTGGGCGAGGCCGGCGAGCGCATCGAGCGTGAGCATCCCCGGATCGCCGGGACCTGCGCCGGCGAGCCAGACATGACCCGGCTCAAGCACCGGAAATTTGTCGTGCAAAGCCGTAAGGGCTTCGAGGGGATTCATGATGGCCAAGTCTTAGGGGCTGATCCACTCGAATTGGAACTTCGGAATTTGTGGCCCTGGGTCCCCGCTTCCGCGGGGACGAACGGGGAAAGAACTCGCCGGACTGTCAGCCGTTCGTCCCCGCGGAAGCGGGGACCCAGTGTTGCACAGAGGGATTCGGTGATATTGAATCTTACCATGGCTCACGATCGCTCGCCGCGGAACCTGCGGCGGTAGTCCGGATCGTACAGCGCGCTCTCGCGGAAATCATGGGCGGCCAGCGCTCGGCCGACCAGCACCAGCGCGGTCCGCTCGATCGGCTCGGCGGTCACCTGCGCGCGGATCGTGCCGAGCGTGCCGCGCAGGACCCGCTCGTCGGGACAGCTCGCCCGCACCACCACCGCGACCGGGCAGTCCTTGCCGTAGAACGGCAGCAACTGGTCGACGATCGCGCCGATCGACTGGATGGCGAGGTGAATGACGAGCGTCGCGCCGGTCGCGGCGAAGGCGGCAAGCGTTTCGCCTTCCGGCATCGAGGAGGCGCGGCCGGGCATCCGCGTCAGCACGACGCTCTGGGCGATCTCGGGCACGGTCAGCTCGCGGCCGAGGACGGCGGCCGCAG
Organism: Xanthobacteraceae bacterium; assembly: GCA_019746355.1. Next base: position 26,275 of record JAIESC010000005.1, read on the forward strand.
CGGCGAAGGCCGGCACGCCGGGGGTGACGGTATAAGGAATGCCGAGGCGGTCGAGACGCCGCACCTGCTCGGCGAGCGCGCTGTAGATCGAGAGATCGCCGGAGTGCAGCCGCGCCACGTCCTGCCCCTGGCCGTGCGCCGCGACGAGTTCCGCCTCGATCTCGTCGAGCGACATCGGCGCGGTGTCGACGACGCGCGCGCCCGGCGGGCAGTGTTGCAGGAGCTCCTGCGGCACGATCGACCCGGCGTAGAGGCACACGGGACAGCGCGCGATGAGGTCTCGGCCGCGCACGGTGATGAGATCCGCCGCGCCGGGCCCTGCGCCGATGAAGTGGACCGTCACGTGCAGTCTCCGCTGACCGCGAGCGCGCAGGTCGCGGGACCTAAGGCGACGCGCGGCGCAAGCAGCCGCGCGCCGGGGCCCGCGGCGGCAAGGGCTGCGGCTTCCGACAGCGACGGAACGCCGGTCGCAGCGAGGACGCGCTCCGAACGGGTCAAAGTGCGTGGGCCGGCGGCTTCAAGATCAGCCTGCGGCACGAACACGATGTCCAAGCCACGGTCCTTCGCGGCGGCCGCAAGCCCCGCCTCCCCGGCCTTGGCCTGCGAGGTCGCGATCAGGCCCAGCGAAGCGCCTTCGACTCCGGCCTGCGACAGCGCCGCGCCGATCGCGGCCCCGATCTCGCGCGCCGACGCCCCGGCTTTGCATCCGACGCCCGCCACGATCATGGCCTGGTCCAGACCCATTGCGTGACCGGCATCGCCGGGCGCCAGCCGGTTTTTCCGCCGACGCTGTCGGCGCGCGACAGCGCGATCCGCACGAGATCGCCGCCCTGTGATGCGTGGCGCGCGAGCAGCACCGCCTCGGTCTCGAGCGTCACGGCATTGGCGACGAGGCGGCCGCCCGGCCGCAGCGCGGCGGTCACCGCGTCGAGCAAGCCCGGCTCGGCGGCGCCGCCGCCGACGAACACGGCGTCGGGTTGCGGCAAGCCCGCGAGGCACTGCGGCGCAGGGCCTTCGACTACGTCGAGCCCCGGCACGCCGAAGGCCGCGGCGTTGCGCCGGATGCGCGCGGCGCGGTCGGTCCGCGCCTCGACCGCGGTGGCCTTGAGCGACGGATCGGCCAGCATCCATTCGATCGCGACCGAGCCCGAGCCCGCACCGATATCCCACAAGCGCTCGCCCTTGCGCGGCGCAAGCGACGACAGCGTCACCGCGCGGATCTCGCGCTTGGTGATCTGGCCGTCATGCTCGAACAGCGCGTCGGCGAGCCCCGCGGCCCGCGGCAGGATGCGGGCGCCGGCCGAGGCTTCCAGCTCCAGCGCCACCACGTTGAGCGCGTCGATGCCGGAAAGCGAGAACTCCGCCGCACGCGCGGCGCGAATACGCTCGCGCGGGCCGCCGAGCGCTTCGAGGACCGTGAGCTTGGATGCGCCGAAGCCGATTTCATGCAAAAGCGCCGCGAGCGCACGCGGCCCCTCGCCGTCCGAGGTGAGTGCGAGAAGGCGCGCGCCGGGATGCAGATGCGGGCGGATCAGGTCGAGCGAGCGCCCGTGCAGCGAAAGGAGCGCAATGTCGGGCAGCGGCCAGCCCATCCGCGCCGCGGCCAGGCTGAACGCCGACGGGGCCGGCAGCACCAGCATCTCGCCCGGCTCGATGTGCCGCGCCAGCACCGCGCCGACGCCGTAGAAGAACGGATCGCCGGAGGCGAGCACGCAGACGTTGCGGCCGCGATGCTCGATCACCTCGGCGACGGCGCGCTCGAACGGGCTCGGCCACGGCCGCACCGCGCCGCGGATCAGCGAGCCCGCGAGCTCCAGATGCCGCCTGCCGCCGAATACGATCTCGGCGCCGGCGATCAGATCACGCGCCACCGGGCTCAGGCCCTCGACGCCGTCCTCGCCGATGCCGACGATGGACAGCCAGCGGCGCGGCGAGGCAGTCTCAGCGGCGAGTGGACGAACGGACGGCATGCGGCAGATTCTCATACTCGGCGGCACGGCGGACGCGCGGCAACTGGCCGGGGCGCTGGCAAAACGCGCGGACCTGAACGTGACCTTGTCGCTCGCCGGCCGCACCGCCGCGCCCGCGGCGCAGCCGGTTCCGGTGCGGATCGGCGGCTTCGGCGGCGCCGAAGGGCTTGCGAACTATCTCAGAGCCGAACGCATCGAGGCGCTGATCGACGCCACGCACCCCTACGCGGCGACGATCTCGCGGCATGCCGCCGAGGCCGCAGCCGCCGCGAAGGTCCCGATCCTCGCGCTGCGCCGCGCGGCCTGGACGGCGGTGCCGGGCGACCGCTGGGTCGAGGCCAGCGATATGCAGGACGCGGTCAGCGCGCTCGGAGCGGCACCGCGCCGGGTGTTCCTCGCCATCGGCCGCAAGGAGGTCGCGGCGTTCGAGGCCGCGCCGCAGCATCACTACCTCATTCGCAGCGTCGATCCGGTCGATCCGCCGCTCGCCGTGCCGGACGCAACCTATATCGTCGCGCGCGGGCCGTTTGCGGAAGCGGACGAGCGCACGCTTCTGGCCGGGCATCGGATCGAATGCATCGTCGCCAAGAACAGCGGCGGCGACGCCACCTACGGCAAGATCACGGCGGCACGCGCGCTTGGCCTCACCGTCGTCATGCTGCGGCCGCCCGCCCTGCCCGACGTCCCGGCGGTGCCAACCGTCGGGAGCGCAGTGGCGTGGCTCGATCATCGGTAGCGAGGCGTCAGTCCGGGGCGCGCCTGCCAGCGCGTGAACGCGCTTAGGGCGGCGTCCCGGAATGACGGCGGGAGAGCTTTTCATTTGCCGTCCCCGGCAAAGCGCGGGGTGTAGACCAGCGGCGCGCGGCCCGGCCGCGCGATCATCCGCGTCATCGGCGAGCCGACGATGATCAGGGTCGCCATGTCGGCCGCGGACGGATCGGCCTTCTCGAGCTCGCAGACCAGGACCTTTTCCTGGTCGCGACCGACGGCGCGCCCGAACACCACAGGCGTCGCGGCCGGCAGCTGCGCCCGCAGCCGCTCGAACGCCTTGCCGAGTTGCCAGGGGCGCGCGCGCGAGATCGGATTGTAGAGCGCGATGACGAAACCAGCGCCGGCGGCCGCGTCGAGCCTGCGCTCGATCACGTCCCAGGGCTTCAGATTATCGGACAGCGAGATGGCGCAGAAATCGTGGCCGAGCGGCGCGCCGACGCGGGCCGCGACCGCGAGCATGGCGGTGACGCCGGGCACGACCGAGACATCGAGATCGCGCCAGGCCCGTTCGCCGCCGTCGATCTGCTCGCACACGGCGGCGGCCATGGCGAACACGCCCGGATCGCCGCCCGACACGATCGCAACCTTCGCGCCGTCCGCCGCGTGGCGCAGCGCCGCGGCGGCCCGGCTTCCCTCCTCGCGGTTGTCGGAGGCGTGGCGGGTCTGGCCTGAACGCTGCGGCACGCGATCGAGATAGGGACCGTAGCCATAGAGCGCGTCGGCCGCGTCCAGCGCCGCCGCGGCCTCCGGCGTCAGTGCCTGCGGGCCGCCCGGCCCGAGGCCTATGACGGCGAGCGCGCCGCTCACGGCCGTTTCTCCCAGCCGGGCACGAGGATCACCGAGAAATACGGCGCGGCCTCGTCGCGCTTGTCGGCAAGCGGCATGGTGACGGCTTCGGCCGTGGTGCCGCGCTCCACGTAAATCGCCTGCGCCAGCCGTCCGGTCCGGTCGAGCACGCGCCGCACCTTCGGGAGATGCCGGCCGAGCTTCATCACCACCGCCGCGTCGGCGTCGGCGAAGCGGCGCTCGAGCTCGGCCTCCGGCAGCGTGGCGGGAAGCACGACGAACACGTCGTCGCCCTGGGCGATGGGGGCGCCGGCGGAAGCCCAGCAGCCGGACATCGCGGTCACCCCCGGCACGATCTCGACGCGATAGCGCGGCGCGAGCCGCACATGCAGGTGCATGTAGGAGCCATAGAACAGCGGATCGCCCTCGCTGATCACGGCGACCGTGCGGCCGGCGTCGAGGTGGCCCGCGACGGCTGAGGCGGAGTGGTCGTAGAACGAAGCGATGGCCTCGCCATAGGCGGCGCAGTCCTTCGGCAATTCGGTGGTCACGGGATAGAGCAGCGCAAGCTCCTCGACACCGGGGCGCAGATGGCCCTGGATGGTGCGGCGGGCATTGCTTTCGTTTCCCGCCTTGGCGAAATGCGCGACGACATCGGCTTCGGCGAGCGTCCGCGCCGCCTTCAAGGTGAGAAGCTCCGGATCGCCCGGCCCGACGCCGACGCCAATAAGCCGCCCGCTCATAGTCCCGCCCTCGCCAGCGCATTGACCGCCGCAGCCGTCATGGCGCTGCCGCCGAGCCGGCCGCGCACGATCAGATAAGGAATGCCCAACGGATCGGCGGCGAGCGCCTCCTTGGATTCGGCGGCGCCGACGAAGCCGACCGGAATGCCGAGAATGGCCGCGGGCCTCGGTGCGCCCTTTGCCAGCATCTCAAGAAGATGAAACAGCGCGGTCGGCGCGTTGCCGATGGCGACGACAGCGCCCGCAAGGCGATCGGTCCAAAGCTCCAGCGCCGCGGCCGAGCGGGTCGTGCCGAGCTGCTTCGCCAGCTCCGGCACGCGCGGGTCGTGCAAGGTGCACAGCACGTCGTTTTTGGCCGGCAGCCGCGCGCGCGTGACGCCATGCGCCACCATCTCGGAGTCGCACAGGATCGGCGCGCCGGACCGCAGCGCATCCCGCGCAGCCACGACAAGATTGCCACCGAACGCGATGTGGCGCGCGGCGTCGGTGCTGCCGCAGGCGTGCACCATCCGCACGACGACGTCGGCCTCCTCGGCCGAGAAGCGCGACAGGTCGGTCTCGGCGCGAATGATCGCAAACGAGCGCTGGTAGATCGCAGTGCCGTCGCGGATGTATTCGTGGCCGCGGTTCATCGCGAGACTCCGTCGGCCAGAAGCCGCTCAAGCGCAGCGGACAGCGCGTCTGCCTTGGCGGAACTCACAAGCCTGCCGTTCCAAAGGATGTCGCAGGCGCCGGCGCGGCCAATGATTGCAAGCTGTGTCGGCGCCTGATGCGCGCAACCCTTGGCGCATCCCGACAGATGGACCGGGCCAGCGATGTTCGCTGTGCGGACCGCCTGCGCCACAGCGGGCGCGAGCGCGCGGGCGGGAATTTCGCCGGACGCGCAGATCGGCGCGCCGGCGCAGGCGATCACCCGGCGGCGCGGATCGGCGGGATCGGCGATGAATCCGAGGGACGTTGCGCGGGCGGCACAGCCGCGCGCCGCGGTTTGCGGCATGCCGACGAAAAGGAGCGCACGGCCCGGCGCGGTGCGCAGCCCGGTTGCGCCGGCGCGCTCGGCCTCGACGATCAGACGGCTCAACGCTTCCGCATCGGAATGGCCAAACGGCAGCGCGATGCCGACGACCGCACCGGACCGCAAGGCGTGAATGCCGACGGGTTCGGCCGCGGCCTTCGCGGCGGGAGCCGATGCCTGCTTTAGGATGCCGGCAAGCGCGGACGCGAACTTCGCGGCGCCGGCGCTTTCGACGGCCTTGTGCATCCGCTCCGGTGAAAACGCCGCCAGCAGCTCGAAGAGATGCGTCACACATTCGGCCGCGCGGTCCACCGGAATGGTGCCGATGGAAATAGCCGAGGCGACCGTGCCGCCGAGCGCCACATGCAAACGGATGCCGTGATCGGTCCGAACCGCGCACAACCGGACATCGGCCGCGACGTCGTCGAGATGCAGGGCGCCGCCGCCATCGACAATGACCGAAACCTTGGCGGAAAGCTTCGAGGCCGGCGCCGACGCGACCAGCGCTTGCCGCAACTCACCGGCGATGGCGCCGGCGTCGGCGAGGCTGGTGTCATCGAGACCGGACAGAGCATCCGGCAGCACCGGGATGCCCTCCTGCGCCGGAATGCCGAGCGCCGCGACCTCGGCCGCGAACGGGCCGGCGCTCGCGGCCGTGAGCCCGCGCACCTGGATGCTGCCGCGCGAGGTGATCTCGACGATGCCGTTGCCGTGGCGGCGGGCGGCGGCGCAAAGCCCGCTGAAGGCCGACAGCGCGATGGTCGCGCCCGAAGGCGTGAGCCGGGCCAGCAGCCCGTCGCCGGTCGCCATCGGCGCGGAAAGGCCGGGGCATGCCCCGCGTCGCATCGGCGGCTGGAGGGGCGCGTTCATTCGGCTGCCTCCGCGCGCGGGTCGAATGGCGCGCCGGTGTCGTTGCGGCGCGGATGCCAGAGGCCGAGCCGCCGCGCCTGCTCGAACCGCGCGGCCATCGCTTTCGCCGCCGCCGGGTTCTCGCGCGCGAGGAACGCGCGAACCTCCGGGTCGGCGAGATAGGCGTCGTGAACGAGATCGAGGAGCGCGCTCGGCACCGCACCGGTCAACTGCGCGAAGTCGACCAGGCGGTCCACGGTCTCGGCGAGCTCCGCCGCGCCGCGCGGACCGTGGCGCATCTGACCGGCGATGAAGCGCGGATTGACCGCCCGTGCACGCACGATCCGCGCCAATGCCGCGGCAAGCGTCCGCGCGCGCGGTCGCCGCGGATCGGTCGTGTCGAGCATCACGAGATCAGGGGTGCGCCCGAGCGAAGCGGCCGCGGCGGCAAAGCCGCCGACAAAGGCTGCGTCCTCCGCGCCTTCGAGCAGATCGCGGCCGGCATCGTCGCCGGTGTGAATGAGAACGTCGGCGGCGGCGACACGATCGGCAAACCGGCCAGGCGCAGCGACGGCTTCTCCGTCGGCCCCGCCGTAAGCATGCGACGCCGCGGCAAGATAGGCAGCACCGATGTCGTCGTGGTCGCTGTCGCCGCCGATCATGTCCTCGATGCCCGCGCCATAGGCGCCGGGCGCGGTGCCGTAAATCCGCGCCAAAGCATGCTTCGCATCGCCGTTCGTCGCGCGGCGGATCGCGGCCAGCGGATTGTCATCGGCGGTTTCGTCGCGCGCCGCCACGGCCTTCACCGCGGCGTCGAGCAGCGCGATCTGCGCCGGAAACAGATCGCGGAACAGGCCGGAGATGCGCCAGGTCACATCGACGCGGGCGCGGCCGATCGCGGCGCAGGGCAGCACCTCGACGCCGGTGACGCGGCCGGTCGCCGGGTCCCATGCGGGCCTGCAGCCCATCAGCGCCAGCCCCTGCGCGATCTCCTCGCCGCCGGTGCGAAGCGTGGCGCTGCCCCAGAGGTCGATCACCAGCGCGCGCGGCATCTCGCCGTGGGACTGCATATAGCCGCGCAGCACCTCGTCGGCGGCCATGCGGCCGAGCTCCATTGCGGTCGGCGTCGGCAGCATGCGCGGGTCGGCGGTGTAGATGTTGCGGCCGGTCGGCAGCACGTCGCGGCGCTCGCGGTGCGGCGAGCCCGCGGGACCGGGCGCGACGCGGCGACCGTCGAGCGCGTCCAGAAGGCTCGAACGTTCGCGCTCCGCGCTCGCGCACCGCTCGGCTTCGGCGGCGGCGGCCGCGCGGCCGTAGATGTGCTGGCCGTCCTTGATGGCGAGATCCTTGAGATCGCAGAGCCAGGCATCGATCCGGCGCAGCGCTTCGTTCGGCGCGGCCGCTGCGTCGACGCCGGCCTCGCGGGCGAGGCCGCTCTGCCGCGCGGTCTCGACGATCAGCCGGGCGAGCCGCTCGCGCCGCCTCCAGTCGAGGCCGTCGGCCTGCGCGTATTCGTCGACCAGTTGCTCGAGCTTGCGGGCGTCGCCGGACAGGTCGGCGCCAACCAACGGCGGCGGCAGGTGGCCGATGGTGACGGCGGCGAGCCTGCGCTTGGCCTGCGCCGCCTCGCCCGGATTGCTGACGATGAACGGATAGACCACCGGCAGCGCGCCCAGCACCGCCTCGGGGTAGCACGACGCGGTCAGCGCCACGGCCTTGCCAGGGAGCCATTCCAGCGTGCCGTGCGCGCCCATATGCACCACGGCGTCGAAACTGTGCTGCAGCCAGAGGCCGAACGCCATCAGCGCATGGCGCGGCGGCAGGGCGGGATCGTGATAGTCGGCGCGGCGGTTGCCGGCGCTGCCCCGATCGGGCGCCAGCGCGACCGTGATGTTGCCAAAGGATGTGGCGCGGAAGGAAAACACGCCGTCGCGGACATCGGCATCGGCTTCGGGCGCGCCCCAGGTTGCGCCGATCCGCTCCCCGATCGAGGACGGGCGTTGGGCGAGCGCGTGACGATAGGATTCGACCGTCATGCCGCCGGCGTGTTGTTCGAGCGCGCGGAGCAGGTCGTTCGAGGATTGCGGGGCTTTGGTCACCGCGTACCCGGCCTGGGCGAGATCGTTCAGCAGCGCGAGCACGCTGGCCGGCACGTCGAGACCGACCGCATAGCCGGTGCGGCCGGCCGCGCCGGGATAATCCGGCATCAGCACGGCGATCCGCCGCTGCGCGCGCGGCGTGGCCTGCAGCTTTGTCAGCGCCACCACGCGCTCCGCAACCATCGCGATCCGGTCGGGCTCGGGCCGGTTGACCATGGCGGTGAACGACAGGCCGTCGAGCGGGGCCGACGCATCCTTGAAGGCGGCGGCGCCGGCGAGCACGCGGCCGTCGAGCTCGGGCAGCACCACGTGCATCGCGAGGTCGGCGGCGCCAAGCCCGCGCGGGCTGTCGAGCCATGCCGCGCGCCTGGTGGTGGCGATGACGGCCTGCAGAACCGGGACGCCGGCGTCATCGAGCGGCGATGCCGAGGCGCCGTCGCCGGTTGCGGCAAAGGCCGTGGTGGCGACGATGACCGAGGGTGCGAGCCGCGCCATCGCGTCGCGCAGGAACGCGGCCGATGGCGCGTCCTTCAGGCTGGTCACGAACAGCGGCGCAGGCGCGAGGCCGCGCGCCGTCAAGGCCTCGCAAAGCGCGTCGATCGGCGCCACATCCGCGGCCAGGAGCATCGAGCGATAGAACACGACGGGAATGACCGGCCGGCCCTGCGGCAAGATTGCCAGCAACCGGTCGAACCCGACCGTCTGCTCCGAGGAAAGATACGCGCCGAAGCGCGGCAAGGGCTGCGGCTCCGCGTGCTCAAGCGCAACGCCGGCATGGGCGGAAAGCCTGCGCAACAAAGCGCGGAGGTTGTCGCTGCCGCCCTCGCGGAAATATCCGAGCAGCGCGGCGAGCTCCTGCGGCGGCAAGGTCGAGCATCCGGCCAATCTTGGATCGTCGCGGTCCTCGCCCGGCAGCATCGCCAGCGCAATGCCCCGCTGCTTCGCCAGCGCCGACAGCCGGTCCGCGCCGTAGCGCCACCAGTCGAGGCCGCCAAGCAGCCGCACGACGATCACTTTCGCGTGCGAAGCAACACGCTCGACCCAGAGATCGACCGACATCGGATGCTTCAGGTCGCGAAGCTGCACCAGCCGGACACTCGGCAGCGCGCCACGTTCCCTGCTCCAGGCTGCGGCAAGCCCGGCAAGATCGCTGTCGGCGAACGACAGGATCGCGATATCGCCCGGGGCCTGGCCGAGATCGACCGGCTCGACGATGTCGTCGAGGCTCGTGGAGCTGGTCGAGAGAAGGTGCATCAAATCATCCGTTGAGCATGCGCACGATCTTGTCCCGGTCGAGACCTTTCAGTCCGATCACCACAAGCTGCGTGCCGCGTGGCTCCGAAGGAAGCCATGCGCGGTCGTATTGCGTGGTGACGCGCGAGCCGACCGCCTGCACCAGGAGCCGCATCGGCTTGCCGCGGACGGCGGCGAAGCCCTTGATGCGCAGCACGCCCGCGGCCTCGGCGGTGGCGGACACCAGATTGGACAGCGCCGCCGGGTCGTCGATCTCCGGCAGCGGCACGACGAAGCTCTCGAAATCGTCATGGTCGTGATCGAGCTCGTCGTCATGATGGGTCTTGCGGTTCTCGATGTCGGCTTCGGTGCCGATATTGAGGCCGAGCAGCGCCGGCGCATCGACCTTGCCGCCCGCGACCTTCACCACCTTCACCGCCCGCGGCAGCGCGCCGCTGACGGCGGCCGACGCCTTCTCCATCCCGCCGGCGTCGAGCAGGTCGCACTTGTTGAGCACCACGAGATCGGCACAGGCAATCTGGTCCTCGAACACCTCCTCGACCGGATCGTCGTGGTCGAGCGAATCGTCGGCGGCGCGCTGCGCGGCGAGCGCGTCCATGTCGCCCGCGACGCGGCCGTCGGCGAGCGCCGCGCCGTCCACCACCGCGACCACGCCATCGACCGTGACGCGGTTCCTGATCGAGGGCCAGTGGAATGCCTGCACCAGCGGCTTGGGCAGCGCGAGACCGGAGGTCTCGATGACGATGTGCTCGACCTTCGGGGTTTTGGCGAGGATGGCGTCGAGCGCCGGCACGAACTCGTCGGCGACGGTGCAGCAGAGGCAGCCGTTGGCGAGCTCGACGATGTTCTCTTCCGGGCAGGCGGCGTCGCCGCAGCCTTTCAGGATCTCGCCGTCGATGCCGACATCGCCGAACTCGTTGACGATGACCGCGAGCCTGCGCCCGTTGGCGTTGGCCAGCACATGGCGGATGAGCGTGGTCTTTCCCGCGCCGAGAAAGCCGGTGACGATGGTGCAGGGAATGCGGGCGAGCGAGGTCGAGGTCATTCACGGGGCTCCGAGAAATCGAGCGGCGGGACGCGGGCGATCAATCCACGCTTCAGTGCGTCAGGCCGGCCGCGCCAGGGCATCAGGCCGTCGGCCGATTGCGAGAGAAGCCTGGCGCCGGTGACCAGCGCCGCAGCGTCCGCGGCGGGATCGAGATGGCCGAACACGTAGGTCCAGGCGTCGGGGCGGCGCAGCACCGCCGAGCAGCCGCGCTTGCAGTTGGCGAGGCAGCGCAGCGGCTGAACCTTGATGCCGGTGTTCTCGGCGGCGGCGATGGTGGCGGTGGCGAGCGAGGCGCCCGGGCGCGGATGGTCCTCCGGATCGTCCGGGCGGCGGCAGGTGGTGCAGACATAGATCACCGTCGCCGCGGCATCGCGCGCCGGCATCTCGTCATCCTTGTCCGGCAGTTCGCTCAGCGACACCCGTGGCTCCCAAAAGAAGCGGACAGCATCCGGCTCGGGTGCGGATAAGTCGCGATCGACACGCGCGGCCGGAGGGCCGCGGCGCTGAAACGGCGTCAGGGCACCCCGCCCGACGCTCGACCGAATGGACGGCAGGTCTCCTGGCTCGCGGGTCGCCGCCCGTCACCGCCTTCCCGGGCCTCGCCCAGTGGCATTGTGGCACGAGCTCGCCGCTGACAGTTGCGGGGGCAGCCGCGGAATTGGGCTCAAAAGTGCCCGCACCGCGTTCCCTTTTCACTCTTCCAAAGAAGAGACCGTCGATTCCAAGCCACTAAATGACCTGGGATGGGCTTTGTCAATGCAAGCTCGTATCCCAGTATTTGTGCCCTCTCCCCATAGCCCATCGAAGACGGGCGTGAACGCCCTTATGATGGGAGAGGGCGGCGTAAAACGTGCAGCATCGACGATCGGGTGAGGGGTACCCCTCGCCCCTTCGAATGTGCAGAACGTTCTGCGTAGCCCTCTCCCACAAGGGGAGAGGGCGCAGATGCAAACGCCGCACTTGTTGAAGCGGGATCGACGCGGTTGGCGGAAAATCCGAACCTCACACTGGTGCTGGGTGGCGCGCGTTCCGGCAAAAGCCGCTACGCGGAGGCGCTGACGATGACATCGCCCGCGCCGTGGGTTTACGTCGCGACCGCGGAACCGTTCGACGACGAGATGCGGACGCGCATCGCCGAGCACCGAGGCCGCCGCGGCAAGGAATGGCAGACGGTCGACGCGCCGACCGATCTCGCCGGCGCGATCGAGGATGCGGCGGACGACCGCACCGTGCTGGTCGACTGCCTGACGCTCTGGCTGAACAACCTGATGTTCCGGAAGATCAACATCGAGACGGCGGTCGAGAACCTCGAAGCGGCACTGGCCGAGCGCCAAGCGCCGACGGTGCTTGTCTCCAACGAGGTCGGCTTCGGCATCGTGCCGGACAACGCCGAAGCCCGGCGCTTTCGCGACCTGCAAGGCCGGCTCAACCAGCGGATCGCGGCGATGGCCGGGCGCGTGGTGCTGGTGGTCGCAGGCATTCCGATGCTGGTGAAAGGCGAGCCATGAGCGACATCAAGGATGCCGAAGCCGAGCGCCACCGCGCCAAGATGGCGAAGCGCAAGGCGGTGCAGGACGCCGAGGTCGCGGAAAAGAAGATCGAGAAGGGCCTGCTCATCGTCCACACCGGCACCGGCAAGGGCAAATCGACGGCGGCGTTCGGATTGGCGCTGCGCATGCTCGGACGCGGCAAGCGGGTCGGCGTGGTGCAGTTCATCAAGGGCGCGTGGCATTCGGCCGAGCGCGACGCGCTGGAAAAGTTCGGCGATCAGGTGTCGTGGCACACCATGGGTGAAGGCTTCACCTGGGACACGCAGGACCTCAAGCGCGACATCGCCGCAGCGGAACGCGCCTGGGCGAAGACGCGCGAGCTGATGGCTGACGACACGTTCGCGCTGGTCATTCTCGACGAGCTGAACATCGCGTTGCGCTACGATTATCTCAACCTGCAGTCGGTGGTCGCCGAATTGTCGGCGCGGCGGCACGATCTGCACATCGTCGTCACCGGACGGAATGCCAAGCCCGAACTGATCGCGGCGGCTGACCTCGTCACCGACATGAGCCTCGTCAAGCATCACTTCGCCGCCGGCGTGAAGGCGCAGCCGGGGATCGAGTTCTAGCAGGATGGTGCAAAGGATACGGACGTCATTCCGGGGCGCGCCGAAGGCGCGAGCCCGGAATCCAGAAAAGGAGGGAATCCCGGCGTTCTGGATTCCGGGCCCGCTCGCTTCGCGAGCGTCCCGGAATGACATCTGCACCTGGGCGTCCAGCGAAGTAAAATCGACCAGCCGCCCCGCAGGGACAGACACATGACCGCCCGCGCGATCATGTTCCAGGGCACGGGCTCCGACGTCGGCAAGTCGCTGCTGGTCGCGGGGCTCGCTCGCGCCTACACCCGGCGTGGGCTGAAGGTGCGGCCGTTCAAGCCGCAGAACATGTCGAACAACGCGGCGGTCGCCGCGGACGGCGGCGAGATCGGCCGCGCCCAGGCGCTGCAGGCGCGCGCGGCGCTTGTGCCGCCGAGCGTGCACATGAACCCGGTGCTGCTCAAGCCGCAGAGCATGGTCGGCTCGCAGGTGGTGGTGCAGGGCAAGGTGTTCGCCACCGCCAAAGCCGCCGAATACATGGCGATGAAGCAGAAGCTTCTGCCGCATGTGCTGGAAAGCTACGAGAAGCTGAAGGCCGAGGCCGATCTGGTGCTGGTGGAAGGCGCGGGCAGCGCGTCGGAGATCAACCTGCGCCGCTACGACATCGCCAACATGGGCTTTGCACGCGCGGCCGGCATACCCGTGGTGATCGTGGGCGACATCGACCGCGGCGGCGTGATCGCAAGCCTCGTCGGCACCAAGGCGGTGCTCGATCCGGACGACGAGACGCTCGTCGTGGGCTTCATCATCAACAAGTTCCGCGGCGATCCGAGTCTGTTCATTCCCGGCAAGGCGGCGATCGTCGAAAAGACCGGCTGGCCGGCGCTGGGCTTCGTTCCGTATTTTTCCGAAGCGCGGAATCTGCCGGCCGAAGACGCGCTGGCGCTCGATCACGCGTCGCCGCGGCGCGAAGGCGCGAAGCTCAAGATCGCGGTGCCGATCCTGCCGCAGATCGCAAACTTCGACGATCTCGACCCGCTGCAGGCGGAGCCTGCGGTCGATCTCGTGCGCGTTCATCCCGGCACGCCGCTTCCCGGTGACGCCGATCTGGTGATCCTGCCGGGCTCGAAGACGACGATCGCAGGCTTGAACGCGCTGCGCGACGCCGGCTTCGACATCGATATCGCCGCGCATGTAAGGCGCGGCGGCACGGTGATCGGCCTCTGCGGCGGCTATCAGATGCTGGGGCGGAGCGTGGCTGATCCGGACGGCGTCGAAGGGCCCGCGGGCACGGCTCCGGGACTGGGGCTGCTTGACGTGGAGACCGTGCTGACGCGCGAGAAGACGCTCGTCAGCATCACCGGCACGACCGGCGACGGCATGCCGTTCAAGGGTTACGAGATGCATATGGGCGTGACGCAAGGATCGGACTGCGCGCGGCCGTTCGCCACCGTGGACGGCAGACCTGAGGGCGCAGTATCGAAGAACGGACGCGTGATCGGCACCTATGTGCACGGGCTGTTCGCCGACGACCAGCAGCGGTCGGCGTGGCTCGAACGGCTCGGGGCGGGTCCCGCCAACGTCGCCTACGAAGAGCTGGTCGAGACGACGCTCGACCGGCTCGCCAAGCACCTTGCGACCTTCGTCGATCTCGACCGGCTTCTCACCTTAGCGCGATGATCGCAATCAGCGCGACGAGCGCGATCAGGATCACGTCGGCACGACGGTAGAGCGCGAGGGCGGCACGGATGTCCTGGGCATTCGCTTCGCGGCGGCCGTCGCCCATGAACGCATCCTCGACCATGACGCCGCCATAGGCGCGCGGGCCGGCGAGCGAAAGGCCAAGCGCGCCGGCCATCGCCGCCTCCGGCCAGCCGGCGTTGGGCGAGCGGTGCTTGCGCGCGTCGCGCGTCACGGTTTCCCAGGCGCGCCAGGCGGCGTCGCGGTCGGTCACCGCCGCGGCGGTCGCGATCAGCAGGGCGGAGAGGCGCGAGGCCGGCAGATTAACGATGTCGTCGAGCCGCGCGGAGGCGTAGCCGAACGCGCCGTACTTCTCGTTCTTGTGGCCGATCATGCTGTCGGCGGTGTTGATCGCCTTGTAGGCCACGCCGAAGGACAAGCCGCC
>JAIESC010000184.1 GCA_019746355.1 Xanthobacteraceae bacterium
GCACGTCACCGAGCCCGCCAGGTATCGCGCCCGGTATCGCGCCCGGTGCCGCGGCAGTGCCGCCCGGCCCGCGCGACGGCGCACCGCCGCCGAGCAGTCCGCCGATAATGTCGCCGAGCCCACCGCCGGCAGACGGCTGCGCATTCACATCCGTGGTGCGGCCTTGCTCTGGGGGGCGGCCTTGGGGAATCCGCGACGGAGCCGGGGTGCCGGGGGCCGGCGCCTGCTGCGCGCTCCCGGCCACGTGCTTGATTCCCTTGTAGGCCAGCAGCGCCAGGATCGCCATGGTGATCGGCGACATGCCGCCCTTGGCATTGGGATCCGGTTGGCCGCGCGGGCCGTTCTGCATGCCGTTGAGGACGTCGAGCAAACCCATCTGCGCCTCCTATGCGTATGAGGGCCGGAACCAAATCATCGCGCCTGCATTGCGACGGGACCATGGCAGGCGGCTGGGACCTTGGGCCAATAGCGGCGGGCCGCACCGAGGACCTAAAATTCACACCGGCCGTGCGCGTGGACCCGCAGAACGGAGGCAGCAATGCTCTGGATTCTCCTGGTTGGCCTGGTGGCCGGATTCCTGGCGCGCCTGATCATGCCCGGCCCGAACACCGGGATCGGCTTCCTGCTGACCATCGTGCTCGGCGTCGCCGGCGCGTTCGTTGCCACCTTCATCGGCCAGACCGTCGGCTGGTACCGGGCCGACCAGGGCGCAGGCTTCATCGCGGCGACCGTCGGCGCGATCGCCGTGCTGTTCATCTGGAACCGGCTCGTGGCCTCGGGACGCCTGCGCGATCCCGGCGCATGAACCTCACGCCGCCTGCCGTCCCAGGTCTCGCATCTCGTGGAGCCAGCGCTCGCGCTGCTCGGGCTTTGACGTTGCGACCATGCCGTACAGCGTGTGCCGGACCGGCTTGATGCCAATGAAATGAAGGATGTTGCGCGTCAGAAGCTTCAGCGCGTGCCCGCGATAGAACCAGCGATAGATCGACACCGGCATGGCCATGGTCATCACGACGCGCGCGGTCTTGTTGCTGAATATCTGCCAGTTCATCTCGCTGTCGCCGCCGCGCCGCGCGATCAGGTCGGGCTGCAGGATGCGTTCGATGAACCCCTTGAGCAACGCGGGCATGTCGCCGCACCAGAGCGGAAACACCAGCACCCAATGGTCGCTGGCCGCAAGCCACGTATAGGCCGCGCGCAGGTCCGGTTCGAGCGGCTGCTCCTGGCGATAGCCCTCCCGCAGGATCGGGTCGAACGCCATCTCGGCGAGCGCGAAGAGCTGCACGTCGTGGCCGCCACACCGCGCGCCCTCCGCATAGGCCCGGCCGAGCGCTGCACAGAGCGTGTTGCGTTGGGGATGGCCGACCACCACTGCTATTCGTGCCATGGGCGCCTCTCCTTGCGGGAGGAAGCTTATGCGCTGCGCGAGCCTCGGCCCTTGATCTATCGCAAGCGGGAACCGGCTACTTCGCGCCGAGTTCCTTGTCCTTGGCTTCCGCGCGCTGTGCCGCGGGCCGCGCCGCGATCCGCGCCGCATAGGCGTCGAACTCCGGCCGCCGCGGCACGAGGTTGAAGGTCATGCCCCAGTACACGTTGCTGCCGATGATCACGTCGGCCGCGGTGAACTGATCGCCGAGAATCCAGGGGCCCTTCTCGACCGCCCTGGCGACCACGTTCATGGTCGTGTCGAAATCGCCATAGCCGAGCATCGCCCGGCGCGCCTCCTCCTTGCGCGGCGCGGCGCGGTCAATCATCGCGGGCTCGAAGCAGCTCGGCCCGAAGAACAGCCATTTGAGATATGGCCCGCGCCGCGGATCGCCGATCGGCACGTTGAGCTTCTTTTGCGGAAAGGCGTCGGCGAGATAGGTGCAGATCGCCGCGGCTTCGGTGATCACCACGTCCTTGTGCTTGAGTGCCGGCACCTTGCCCATCGGATTGACGGCGAGATAGTCGGGCTTCTGCTGGTCGCCTTCGGACAGCTTCAGGAGCTTGATGTCGTAGGGCTCGCCCAGCTCCTCCAGCATCCACAGCGTGACGGACGAACGCGACGGCGAGGCGTGGTAGAGCGTGAGATCGGCCATAGACACTCCATGACGGCGCTGTGGGCGGGACCGCGGTTAGATGGGCACTGCGGCCGCGGGATGACAAGCCGGCAATGTGAATCTTTTGCGACGCCCCGGCGACCTAATCCGGCACGCCCTGATGGCACGGGCTGCATATTTGAAGGAATTGCGCCATGCTCGACGTTGCTCTCACCCCGGTTTCGCCCATCCGCCGCTGGATGAGCTATCGCAGGCGGACCGATGATGCGCTCGAGCTGCCTGCCGAGCTCGGCGACCGCCCGCTCATGCCCCTTGAGAACCCGCTCGCTCCCGGGATTGGGCTTGCTCAGCGCGGTCAGCCTGCGGATCTGCGCGTCGCGGGCGGCAAGATAGGCCTGCTCGGGCGACGCGGTCATCGCCGGCGCGGGATACAAGACCAGCATTCCGAGCATGAGGAATTTGCCGATGCCGCTCGCAATTCTGTGCCGGGCCTTATAAGTCAGAGGTCCTGAAATCATCGTCGCCGTCCAAGCCGAATGCCTGCCGAAATCCGCAACAATCAAGCACTTCACCGCTTCGAGCTGGACGGCGGCGGCGACGTTGCTGTCGCCTACTATGCGCTGTCCCCCGGGATTGTGACCTTCACCCACACCGAGGTGCCCTACGCGCTGCAGGGCCAGGGCATCGCCTCGCGGCTCATTCGAGCGGCGCTCGAACAGGTGCGCGCACAGGGGCTCAAGGTCATTGCCCGCTGCTCGTTCGTTTCGGCCTATATTGCGCGACACCCGGAGTTCGGCGATCTGCTGGCCTGACGTCCGGATTGCGACGGAGCAAGCATGGCAAACGATTTTGATGCACGTTTCAAGGTTGAGCCCGGCAAGAAGTCCAAGCTCAGTGAGCGCGATCCCGGCGACCTCAAGCTGTTTCCCGACCGCGAAGCCGCCGAGGCGCAAAGCATCAAGGACGGCGTGGAGATCGACCGGCTTCAGGATCAGCTCTACGCCGAAGGCACGCGCGCGTTGCTGGTGATCCTGCAAGGCACCGACACGGCGGGCAAAGACGGCACCATCCGCCACGTCTTCAAGGAGACGAGCCCGCTGGGCGTCGTCATCACGCCGTTCCGCGCTCCGACCGAACTCGAACGCGCGCACGGCTTTCTCTGGCGCGCCCACCTTGCCACGCCCCGCCGCGGCTTTGTCGGCGTGTTCAACCGCTCGCACTACGAGGACGTGCTGATCGGCCGTGTCCGCAAGCTTGCGCCGAAGGACGAGATCGACGCGCGCTACGAACAGATCAACGCGTTCGAGCAGATGCTGACCGAGAACGGCACGATCATTCTCAAGTTCATGCTCCACATCTCCAAAAAGGAGCAAGGCGAGCGGCTGCAGGAACGACTTGACGAAGCCAAGAGCCGCTGGAAGTTCAACCCGTCCGACCTCGACGACCGCAAGCTCTGGAAGGAGTACGCGCAAGCCTACGAGATCATGCTCGACCGCTGCTCGACCAAATGGGCGCCATGGCGCGTCATTCCCTCCGACCACAAATGGGCACGCAACGCCGCGGTCGCAGCGATCGTCCGGAAAACGCTGGAGGACATGGACCCGCGCTATCCGAAGCCGGACTGGGATCCGAAGAGCTTCGTCATCGACTGATGCCGGCTTTGGTGATTAGGCTGCGGACACCGCATCGACGGTGGCGTCGTGGCCGAAAATCCATTCCCGCGGCAGCGGCGGCGGCGCCGGGTTCTTGCGGTTGTTCTGAAACTGCTCGCGCGCCTGCAGCACCACGCGCGAGGCGCGCGGCCGGCGCTCCGCCTCGTAGGCGGCGAGGCCCGCGAGCGGGTCGGCGTGCCGCGCGAGATTGCGCGCCAGCGCAAAGCCGTCCTCGATCGACTGCGCCGCGCCCTGGGCGAGCGTCGGCATCATCGGATGGGCGGCATCGCCGAGCAGCGTGATCGCGCCGTCGGTCCAGCGCGGCAGCGGATCGCGGTCGCGGATGCCCCACTTGTAGCATTCGCTGACTTGGCTGAGCATCTCGAGCAGCGCCGGGTTCCAGCCGCGATAGCCCGCGAGCAGCTCGTCGATGCTGCTCGGCACCGCCCAGGATTCGTCGACCCACTCCTCGGTGACGTGGCCGGCGAAGATGTTGTAAAGCGCGCCGCCGCGGATCGGATAACAGATCACATGCCCGTCCGGACCGATCCAGCCGACATATTCGTCGCGCCCGACCGCGACCGAACCGCCCGGGCCGACCCGCGTCGGCACGCATTCGATCGGCACGATGCAGCGCCACGCCATCTGCTGGGTGAAGCGCACCGGCTGGACGCCGAACAGGCACTCGCGCATGGTCGAATTGATCCCGTCCGCGCCGACGACGACATCAGCCTCGACCTCCGATCCGTCGGCAAAGCTCGCGACTGCGCAGCCGTTGCGGTTGGTCACGCCGGTGCAGCGGGCATCGAGCCGCACCATATGGCCGGGAAGCCCGTCACACAGCAGCCGGTGCAGATCGGCGCGGTGCGCCATCAGATACGGCGCGCCGAACTGCGCCGCATACGGCCCCTTCATCGGCTCGCGAAACCGCAGGCGCGCGTCGTCCCAGGCGAGCGACGCGAAGCTCGCCGGCTCGCTGCTCACGGCGAGCAGCTCCTGCTCGAGACCGAGCGCGCGCAGCACCTTGACGGCATTGGGGCCGAGCTGGATGCCGGCCCCGACCTCGCCGAGTTGCGTTGCCCGCTCGTGAACGGTCACCTCGATGCCGCGCTGGCGCAGCGCGCAGGCCGCGGCAAGCCCGCCCAGCCCCGCTCCGATGATTGCCACGCGAAGGGTGCGCGCCACCGTGGTTGTCCCCAGCGGCGGCCCATCGCCGCCATTGTCTCGTCGGTTTTATGCGAGCGGACGCCTATGATGTCCATATGAAAAAGTGCACCCTCGCCATTGTCGCAACCGCCCTCCTCCCGCTCTGCATTGCTTCGGCCGCACGCGCCGAATTTCCCGAGCGCACGGTGAAGATCGTCGTGCCGTTCGATGCGGGCGGCACGGTCGATGCGGTGGCAAGGGCGCTGGCGCAGAAGCTCAACGACAAGTGGAACGTGCCGGTGATCGTCGAGAACCGGCCGGGCGCGGGCAACACCATCGGAGCGGCCGCCGTCGCCAAGGCCGCGCCCGACGGCTACACGCTGCTGTTCGCCAACACCAGCGTGTCGGTCAATCCGAGCCTGTTCAGGTCGCTGCCCTACGACACGCTGCGCGAGCTTGCGCCGGTGGCCTATCTCTCGCCGTCGCCCAACGTGCTGCTGGCGCAGCGCGCGCTCGGCGTGACGTCGCTCAAGGAGCTTATCATGCTCGCCAAGTCGCGCGAGGCGAGTCCGCTGAGCTTCGCCTCGGTCGGCAAGGGCAGCGCGCACCATTTCTGCATGGAGCTGCTCGAGAGCGAGGCCGGCATCAAGCTGCTGCATGTGCCTTATCGCGGGGTCGCGCCCGCGGTTCTCGCGGTCAACCGCGGCGAGGTCGATCTCTATTGCAGCGACATTCCCGGCGCGCTCAACCTGATGCAGGGCGACAAGGTGCTGCCGCTCGGCATCACCAGCGCCACCCGCTCGCCGACCCTGCCGAACATCCCGCCATTCGCCGAGGAAGGCCTGCCGAACTACGCCCAGGCTGGTTACGTCGGGATCATGGCGACCGGCGGCACGCCGGGCGCGACGATCACGAGGCTCAACGCCGCGATCAACGCGGTGATCAAGGAGCCGGAATTCGCCAAGCGCTTTGCCGCTTTCGGCTACGACATGAAAGGCGGGACGGCCGAGGAATTCGCGAAATTCCTGAAGGACGATATCGCCCGCTACCAGCGGCTCACGCAGGCCGCCGGCATCACGCCCGAGTAGCCGGCGCGGCTCCGCGCCGCGGCCCGAAGCGCTGCCGCACCAGGTCGAGCGCGACGACGATCAAGCCCGCGCCCAGCACCAGCCAGCCGGGCCGGATCATGCTCAGATCGTCGAAGTCGAGCGCGGTGCCCAGCACGCGCAGCGGCGAGACGTTGAACACCAGGCTGATGCCCAAGGCTTCGACGATGAAGGTCAGCGCCGCGACGGCAACGGTCAGCGCCAGAAGCTTCCAGGCCGGCGGCTCACCGCGCGTCTTCTTGAACCTGATCAGCAGGCGGTAGCCCAGCATCCAGCCGAACAGCGCGGCGACGAAGGTCGGCAGTGCGACATCCGCCTTGGTCTGCTGGAAGAAATGGATCAGCGCCAGCAGGCCGATCACGTAAACGATGTTATGCAGGCGCTGCCAGTTCTGGCCGCCGAGCCGCCGCACCATTCCATCGGTGGAGGTGACCGCGAGCGCCGTCAGTCCCAACAGCGCAACAAAGCCGATGGTCAGGTAGAGCCGCAGCGCGATCTCGCTTGCGACCTTCCACAGATCGAACATCTGGTCGGCGACGTAGAGGGCGATATGCACCGCGGCATAGACGAAGGCGCCGACGCCGATGATCCGGCGCACGTCGAGAAGCTTGGCGAAGCGGCCGATCCGCCGCAGCGGCGTGATCGCGAGCGAGACCATCAGGAAGATCAACGCCCAGTAGCCGGCGCGGTGGATCACATTGTTGAGCGGGCGGGCGCCATAGCCCTCGGTGTAAAAATCGTGGACCGCGACGACGACCGGCACGAACAAAAACAGCAGTGCCACGATCCGCAGCGCGGATACCCGGCCGCCGGCGTCGCGCCAGACCTGCCATGGAGCCTTGAGCCGGCCCTTGACCCGCGGCGGCGCGGCCCTTTGCCCCGCCAGCTCGATCGTTGTGGTCGCATCGCTCATGGCATGCGGGTAGCACGGGGCTTAAGCCCGCGCCAATAAACGCCTTGCTATGATTTGGATACGAGGAAATGACGGCCTTGTGATCGGCCGCAGTGCAAACAAGGCTTTTCTTTCCGGCCCGGCGAACCGGTGCTAGCCTTGCGGCCAATAACAAAGTTCCGGGAGGATTCGATGCGTGGCTTTCGGCTGGCCATCCCGCTGGTGGTCGGGCTCGCCCTCGCTTGGGCGCTGCCGGCAAGCGCCCAGCCCATCAAGATCCGGATCGGCTGGATCACCGCGCCGGCATCGATGGTGCCGCTCCTCATGCTCGCGCCCGGTGCCGCGAAACACAACGGCAAGTCCTACACCTTCGAGCCGATTCATTTCGGCTCCTCGACCTTGCAGATCACCGCGATCAGCCAGGGCGAGATCGACATTGCGGGCTTCGGCTACACGAGCTTCCCGCTGGCGATCCAGAACGCCGGGCTCAATGACCTGCGCATCATCGCCGACGAGATCGTCGACGGCGCGCCGGGCTACTACTCGACGCCGTATTTCGTCCGCAAGGATTCCGGCATCGACAAGATCGCCGACATGAAGGGCAAGGTGGCGGCGACCAACGGGCTCGGCAGCGGTGTCGACATCGCCATGCGCTCCGCGCTCAACAGGCATGGCCTGCAGGTGACGCGCGACTACACCATGATCGAGGCGCCCTTCCCCGCGCACAAGGCGGTGCTGAAGGAGAAGAAGGCCGACCTCGTCGTCGGCGTGCTGCCGTTCTCCTACGATCCGGAGCTCAACGAGTTCGCCAAGCCGCTGTTCACCACGCAATCGGGCCTCGGCAGCATCGCGCTGTCGTTCTGGGCGGCCCGCAAGGGCTTCATCGACAAGAACCGCGCCGCGCTGGTCGACCTGATGGAGGACTACGGCCGGACGCTGCGCTGGTACTACGACCCGGCGAACCACAAGGAGGCCGTGGCGGTGACCGCGGGGTTCCTGAAGCGGCCGCCGGCCGCGTTCGAGAGCTGGCTGTTCACCAAGCGCGATTTCTATCGCGATCCCGATGCCAAGCCCGACCTCAAGATGGTGCAGTCGAGCATCGACAAGGTGAAGGAGCTTGGCTTCATCAAGGAAACGGTCGATGTTGCGAGATTCGCAGACCTGAGCCTGGTGGAAGAGGCGGCCAAGCGGCCGCGCTGATGGAACCGGACCTCGGGTCCGGACGTTTTGGTTTTTAATCTGGGTCGCGGCGCCGGGGGCCGGCGGCCGGCATAAGTTGCCCCCTGCCTGACCGACGTCGCGGCCGGTTTGCTCCAACGCAAGGAGGCATGGCAATGGCATTTTCACATATTCTCGTCGGCGCAAGCGAACACGCGGCCGATCCCGCCGTCCGCAGCATTGCGCCGGCCGATCTCGCCGATGCGCTGAAGAAGGGCTGGGACGACTTCAGCGCCATGCCGAGCCATGCCGTGTTCCTGTGCGTGATTTATCCCGCAATCGGCATCCTGGTGGCGGCCCTGACGCTGGGCTACGCCTTCGTGCCGCTGCTGTTCCCGGCCGCGGCGGGCTTCGCCCTGATCGGGCCGTTTGCCGCGCTCGGCCTCTATGAGTTGAGCCGGCGGCGCGAGGCCGGCGTCGAGGTCTCGGCTTCCGATGCGCTCGAGGTGGTGCGCTCGCCCTCGATCGGCGCCATCGTCGCGCTGGGTCTGGTGCTGACGGCGATCTTCCTGGTCTGGATGGCGACCGCGAACGCCATCTACACGACCTATTTCGGCTATGGCAGCCCGGAATCGATCAGCCAGTTCCTGCACGACCTGTTCTTCACCCGCGCCGGCTGGGGTCTGATCCTGGTCGGCAACGGCGTCGGGCTCCTGTTTGCGATTGCCGCCTACCTGGTCGGCGTCGTGTCGTTCCCGCTGCTGCTCGATCGCGAGGTCGGCGCGGCGGTGGCGATGCTCACCTCGCTGCGCGTCGTCGTGCACAATCCGCTGACCATGGCGCTGTGGGGCCTGATCGTTGCGGCGCTGCTCGTGATCGGCACGATCCCGCTGTTCCTGGGCCTCGCGGTGGTGTTGCCGGTGCTCGGCCATGCGACCTGGCACCTCTACCGCAAGGCGGTGGTGGCGGACCAAAGCCCGCGCGCCGAGTTCCGCCCGCAGCCGCCCGGAAAGCGCTACGCCGCCGAGTTCCCGGTGTCCCTGTTCAAGCGGACCGAGCAAAAATAGGCCGCGATCAAAGCCCGAGCTTGCCGGCGAGGTCTTCGAGGCTGACGCCCGCGACATCGACCGGCACGCTCGGCGCGGTTTCGCCCCTGCCCGGACCGTGCTCGTTGGGCCGCGCGATGTGCCCGGTCCGCAACCCGTTCTTCGCCGCATGCGCGAGATCGTTGGAGTGCGCCGCGATCATCATGCAGTCGGAGGGCGCGAGGTCGAACGCCGCGCAGGCGGCGAGATAGACCCGTGGCTTGGGCTTGAAGTCGCCGGCGATCTCGGAGCCGAGGATCGCGTCCCATGGAAAGCCGTTGCGGCGGGCGAGATCGACCATCAGCGAGATATTGCCGTTCGACACCGGCGCCAGCAGGCATTTCCGCTTCAGCCGCTGAAGCCCCAGCGCGGCATCCGGCCACGCGTCGAGGCGGTGCCAGGCGAGATTGAGGTCTCGCTTGGTGTCCTCGGAAAGCCGGCTGACATTGAACCGCGGCAGGATGCGCTCGAGATTGTGCCGGTGCAGGACATCGAGCTTGCAGAACGCAAGCCGGCCGCTGCGGATTTCCTCCATCGCCGGCTGGTACTCGCCGCGCCACGCGTCGGCAAAGGCGAGCCAATCGAGGTGATGGCCAAGCGGCTTCAGAATCGATTCAGCCTCGCGCGCGACGCTTGTGCGCCAGTCGACCATCGTGCCGAACACATCGAAGAAACAGGCCTTGGGCGGCTGCAAGCGTTCTCTCCTGCGCCCATGATGTCGCCCCGGCGACGCAAATGTCGAGACCCTGTCAGCCGATTCAAGCGTTGCTATAGTCCGGCATCGAAATCTCAATCATGAGGATGGGCAATGTCGTATGCGGGTCTGATAGCGGAGACCGTTTCGTTTCAGGGACACAACGGCGACAAGGGCGAGGCCTATTACGCGCGCCCGACCGGCCATGCCAAGGTTGGCGGCGTGGTGGTGATCATGCATATGCCCGGCTGGGACGAATGGATCATCGAGACCACGCGCAAGATCGCCCACCACGGCTATGCGGCGATCTCCCCTCACCTCTACTTCCGTGAAGGCACCGGCAGCCCCGACGATCTCGGCGCGCGGGTGCGCGCGGCCGGCGGCGTACCCGACGACACGGTGATGGGCGACGTCGCGGGGGCGATGGCGTATCTGCGGGCGCAGCCCAACTCCAACGGCAAGGTTGGTGTGATCGGCTTCTGCTCCGGCGGCCGCCACACCTATCTCGCGGGTTGCCGGGTCCAAGGGATCGACGCGCTGGTCGATTGCTGGGGCGGCAACGTGGTGGTCGATGATCCCAAGGCGCTGAACGCCAAGCGGCCGGTCGCGCCGATCGATCTGACCGAAAAAATGACCGCGCCGCTGCTCGGCCTGTTCGGCAACGACGACGAGAACCCGACCGCCGACCAGGTCAACCGCACCGAGGCGGTGCTCAAGAAGCTCGGCAAGACTTACGAATTCCACCGCTACGACGGCGCGGGCCACGCCTTCTTCAACCACGCCCGCGCCTCGGCCTACCGCGCCGAGCAGGCCGCCGACGGCTGGAAGAAGGTGTTCGCCTTCTTCAAGAAGCATCTCGGCTGACCGACCGGCACCGGAGAAAACACCATGTGCTCCTACATCGTGGAAAAGGCCAGGCTTTACGGGACCGCGAAGGGACCGGGCAGCGAATGGATGAAGGTCGATACCGCCAACGTCTATTACGACCATCCCTATGAGGCGCAGCTCGACCACGCGCTGTGTGTCGACTTCGTCTGCGAGGCGCAGGGCGGGCGCGAGCGCGTCGCAATCGAGATTTCGCGGGAATCGGCGCTGGAACTGATCGAGAAGATCAAGGCCGCGCTCGCGAGCGGTGATGACGCGCACGGCAAGGCCACACCGGTTCAGTGCTCGCTGGTCGGCTCCCGTGAGGAGGTGGCGAGCCTGTTCTAGCTAGGTTGCAGCCGAGCGCGCCTAAGATCATGGTGCGGAGTTCGGCGCGGCCGGCGGTGGCGACGCTGAGCGTCATGGTGCCGGTCAGCACCATGATCAACCCGAACAGGACCTCGGAGATGCTGTCGATCGGGTCGAGCAGAGCACGCGCCGGCTTTCCGTGCATGACACCGCCATTCTCCGGCTCTACTGGGCTTCCGAGTCTTTCCGGCCCGGCAAATACAGCACGGCAAGAAGGATCAAACCGGCTCCGACCGACAGCCATGGGCCAAGTATCTTAGCGAATCTTCCTTCTGCTATGAGCACCCCGACGTAATTTTCGACGAAGGTTTCATAGCGAGAGTCCAGGCTTCCTGAACGGACGAAGCGGTCTATCCATTCCAGAATCCAGCCCGCGAACCGCCATACCACGCCAAGCAAAACAAGGGCGAAGCTGCAATGACAATCAGTTTCCTCATGTCGGTATCAGACGTCTGCTTCGCGCCAAACCAAGAATGCCAGTCCCCCGAAGAACACCAGGACCGGCGCGCTCCACCAGACCGGCACCGCAAACCCGGTGACGACAACAGCCCAGCCGGTAAACAGCCGGAGCAAATGCAGGAGAGCGATGAGAGCCAGAACAACAACTGCGGTCAGAGTGAAAGGCTTCATTGAAAGCCCCCGGAGCCGTGTCGCAGTAATTATACCGGCCGAAACGTCGTCCGCATAGCCGGCGTGTGAGAGCTCTGATCGCATTTCGTGAGGAGGGATGGCGCATCCTTGTCGTGCCGCTTCGGCGGCATTGGCACCTGTCCGCAAGAAAGCCGAGATTTACATGGATTTTTGATTTCGGCACGCCGCCAGACGGATAATCAGCTCAGTCGCTGAAATTATCGGCGCCCTAAGGGGTTATTTCCTCCCGCCTCCAACCGTCCGCTTCCGACGGAGATGGCGAGGCAAACGTTCAGATGTTCGTCCGTGAGCCATATCCGGCTTGAGCTGCTCATTGTATCCCAGCGCCTGTTCAATGCGGCTCAGGTCTTGACCCAGCCGTCTCAGAACCAGTTTGCGTTTTTTACCGCGAGGCAGTTCGGAACCAAACAGCCTGAAAATGAGCGGATACGCCGCTTCTCGAACTTTCCTGATCGCTGTGTCGGCAGCCTCCATTTCAAGTTGACGCAAGCCCCCCCGGTCGACAAATGCCTGTGGGTTCTCGCCGACGGGAGCGCAACCAAGCTCCGCAATCCGGTCGCTTGCCGAGCTCAAGACAATTGAAAAAGCGGATGAGAAGGAAGCCCAGCGGGGTGCGTCATCATTCATGTGAGACTCCCGTCTGAAAGCTGGACTTAGTTAACAACGACGATCGCCTCAGCCCGCTACTTCCGACCGGCCTCCGAGCGAAGAGGTCGGCTCCCTGTCCACAAGCGAAAACCACCGAGGAAAGCGTTAGCGTTTTGTCCTGCGCGACATCGCGCGGGGAGAACGGCGAGCTTATTTACATTACCACCGCCGATCACAGTCTCGTCTGGCCGCAACGCCGCCACAAGACGTTCGATCACGTCGGCCACATGACGGCGCCATGTCGGCCGGCCGCTGCGCTCCAAACCGGCTCGGCCGACATAATCCTCGTAAGTGCCATTTTTGTAAGGCAAATGGCCAAGTTCCATCGGCTTCACGATGCCCTTCACCACCATGGCGGTGCCCAGGCCGGTTCCCAGGCCCAAAAACAGCATCTTGCCGCCTCTGTAGCTTCCCAGGGCCTGCATGGCGGCGTCATTCAAAACTTTAACAGGAAGGCCGAAAACCTGCTCGAAGTCGAATCCAACCCAGCCATGTCCTAAGTTGACAGGCTCCGCGGCGGGCCGGCCGCCCAAGACTGAGCCGGGGTATCCGATCGAAATTGCATCATACGTCCAATCTGCGGCGAGCTTGTTAACCGCCGACACCATGAGCCGAGGAGTAAGTTTTGTTCCGGACCGGAAAGATCGGCTTTCGTTTTGTCCTGTGACAAGGATCTTGACCGAGCTGCCGCCTACGTCGATGACCAGCACGTTCTTGATCGAGGACGACCGTTCCACTGTGCCCCTTGCCCGGGGCCTGCGAGGTGTCCCCACTCTGTTACGCCGCCCCGTTGCGCGCTCGAAATCGATTTCCGCGGTATTCATGACGCATCACTTCGATGTTGCTCCTACAGGCGATTTTGAAGTCATTTTCGGCAACGATTCTTGCCACCTGCTGACTGAGCGGATTGCTACGGGATGCTCTCGGGTCAATTGAACCTCTTCCACCTCGTGGCGGATCACCAGGTGGTCACCGTCGCGCAGAGTGTATTCAACCTTTTGCAGGCCAATCTCGACGTCCAGCATTTGACCGCGGTACGTCACGGTGAACCGCAGCGTAGCATTGTCGTCCGGCGCACGACGCGGCCAGAATGACAGCCGGCCATCCTCGTCCCGCATCCCGCCCAGCCCATAGCTGAGCATCATCCACGTGCCACCCATTGAGGCGATATGGCATCCGTCCTTCACGTTGCCGCCAACATCGGCCAGATCCATCAGCAACGCAGCCATCCCGTACTGGAGCGCTTTTTCCATGTTGCCGACTTGCGCGGCGATGATCGCTTCGACGCATGAGGACAATGATGAATCGCCTGTTGTCAACGGATCGTAGAAGTCGAAGTTGCGTTGCTTCGCCTCCAAGGAAAAGACATCGCCCAACAGGAACATGGCCAAGACCACGTCAGCCTGCTTGATCACCTGCTTCCGATAGATGTTCAGGGGATGATAGAAAAGCAGCAGCGGATAGTGTTCGCTGGGCGTGTTTTCGAAGTCCCACGGCTCTCGTTCCAGAAAACTGTCGTCTTGCGGAATGATTTTCAGCTTCTCGTCGTATGGCACGTACATACTCTCTGCTGCACGGGCCCATTCCGTTGCCTCAGATGGCTCGAGCGCAGTCTTGTTGACGAGAGCATTGTAGGCGTCCGGGTGTTCCAGCCGCATCGACGTGACCGTCTGAGCCGCGTAGCGCAGGTTCTCGCGGGCCATCAAATTGGTATATGCGTTGTTATTGACGACCGTGTTGTATTCATCAGGGCCAGTCACGGCGTTGATGCAGAATTTTCCTCCCTTCACGTCCGAGTAGAAGCCAAGATCCAGCCACAGGCGCGCCGTTTCCACGAGCATCTCGGCACCGCAGTCTCGCAAGAATGCAACGTCTCCTGTTGCTTGCACGTACTTGCGCATCGCGTAGATGATGTCTGCATTGATGTGGTACTGCGCAGTGCCAGCCGCATAGTATGCTGATGCTTCTTCACCATTGATCGTACGCCACGGAAACATCGCTCCTCGATGACCGAGCTGTCTCGCCCGTGTCCGCGCCTGCGGCAGCATCTTGTAACGAAAGGTCAGGAGATTCCGGGCAATCCAGGGGGAGGTATACGTTAGAAACGGCAGCAGATAGATTTCGGTGTCCCAAAAGTAGTGGCCCTCATACGATTGTCCGGTGAGGCCTTTGGCCGGTACACCCACCCCTTCGGCGCGCGCTGACGCCTGCAGAACGTGGAAAAGGTTGAAGCGAATCGCTTGTTGAATCTCGACGGTCGTGCGTTTTGTACGATCCTGGCGCGTATTCTGCACACGGACGTCGCTACGGTGCCAGAAATCTCCCATGTACCGCTCTTGAGCAGTGAGCAAATCTTTCCATCCACGGGTCGCCACTCGATCCATGGTCCACTCGGCGCGGCCGCAGAGGTCCTCGGCCGAAGCCGTCTGGGACGTGTGATAGACCATGAATTTTGTGAGATGGATCGGACTGCCGCGGCCGGCCTCGATCGTGAAGGCAATCTGGCCGAAGTCATCGGCGTGAACAGCCTGATAGGCGTGAGGGCACTCGGTTTCCACGTCGTGATCAATGGCACAGGCGAGGACCAGACCACTTCTCTCGGTTGCATGACACAATACGACACGACGGTCCTTGGTGTGGCTCGCTCGAGGATGAAGGACCCGCCCCTCGAAGGCTGTCGCCAACCGGGGATCGTCCTTGCTCGCGCGTGCATTTGATTCATTCACCTTCATCTCGGAGGAAATCACGACGAAGGCATCCGCATTGAGGAGCGTCACGCAATACGAGATGGCGGCTACGTGCCTGTGGGCGAGAGAGATTAGCCGGCGAGACGTAATAGAAACCTGCTTGCCAGCGGGCGTCTGCCAAAGGATCTCCCGGTCGAGAGTTCCACACTTCATGTTGAGTCGTCGCTCGTAATTCAAGAGCTTTGCATGGGATAGCCAGAACGGCTCGTCATCAACGAACAGCTTGATGATTTTAGTATCTGTCACATTACAGATGGTCTGTCCGGTCCTGGCAAAACCGTATGCTTCTTCTCCGTAGACGATCGGTCGCGTTTCATAGAAGCCATTGATGAAAGTGCCGTTCTCGAAGCCCGGTCCGCCCTCTTCCGGACATCCACGCATGCCGAGGTATCCGTTGCCGAGCGCCAGCATCGTTTCCAATTGCGCGAGGAATTCGGGGTGAAACCCCCGCTCGATGATGTTCCACTCATCGGCTGGGTAGTCATGTGATGGCGGTTTCACACGTTGGTGATGGAGCATGCGCCGTCCCTCTCAAGGCAGCACGAAGTCAGCCGACCAACTCAGCCAGATCGTTCACCACCAGATGCGCACCATGGCGCCGAAGCTCCTCGGCATTCCCCTTTCGCGCGACGCCAATGACAAGCCCGAACCTTCCACGGGAGCCAGCCTCGACTCCAGAGATGGCGTCCTCGATGACGACCGCGCGTTCCGGCTTCACTCCAAGCAACTGTGCGGCCAACAAAAACGTATCCGGGGCCGGCTTTCCGGTCAGGTGTTGTTCCTCAATCGCGTTGCCGTCGACTCGGACATCGAAAAATGCATCCAACCCAGCGGCCGCTAAGACGGCGCTGCAGTTTTGGCTCGAGGTAACGACCGCTATCTTGAACCCGTCTCGATGAAACTGACGGACAAATCGAACGCTTCCTGCATACGGCGTCACGCCGAATTCTTCGATTGCCTTGCCAACCAGCAGGTTCTTTCGGTTGCCAAGTCCGGAAATCGTTTCGGCTTCCGCCGGATCATCGGCGCTTCCTTCCGGAAGGCTTATACGGCGTGACGCGAGAAAATCGCGAACGCCGTCGAACCGGGGCTTTCCATCCACGTAGAGCCGGTAGTCTGCGTCGAGATCAAAGGGGCGGAAGGCTTCGCCACTGCGCGCGGCAGATTCCTTGAGGTACTCATCGAACATCTGCTTCCAGCACGCAGCGTGCAGGGCGGCGGTGTCGGTGATCACACCGTCCAGGTCAAGCAACACGGCGTCGTACTTGTCGCGGGTAATCGCGCGGGCGTGTTCTGATCGCTGCGTCGACCCCTCTGGTGTTGCAGCCTCGACATGCAGCGTCGCGCCAGGCGTTAGCTCTCGCGTGACGGAGGCGACCCGCATCTCCATTGCCTCGCCTTGCTCGAGCGTTGCCTGCACGGTCGCCCCGGCGATGCGGATCGCCACGGACCGGCCTCTCCAGCGAACGCGAAATGACAGATGGCGCCATTGAGGCGGAAGCTTCGGATCAATTCCAAGCTTGTCTCCCGTCATATCGAGTCCGACAAAGCCCAGCATCACCGCCTGCCAGAGCGCGCCCAGACCGGCGATGCGCACGCCGCCGGCGCTGTCCGGATCGAGGTCCAGGTCAGTCGCCGCGGTCTCGCGGAGATAGCGCAGCGCCATCTCGGCATCGCCCAGCCGCGCTGCGACCAACGCATGCATCCCCGCGCTGAGCGAGCTGCCGTGAGCGCAGAGTGGCTCGTAGTGACGGAAATTCTTCGCCGCCATCGCGCCCGGGAACTCCTCGGGCAGAAGCGCGATCAGCGCTACCACGTCAGCCTGCTTGACGACTTGCGAGTGCTGCGTCCGCTCGCGGCCGATCACCACATCGATCGGCACAGTGCGATCTGCGTAGGCGCCGAGGTCGAGCCGCTCCAGTGCATGGAAGCCACGGAACTGCTCATAGATGCCGCTGGCAGGATCGAGGCCGGTCACGATGCGGTCGACGGCGTCGCGCCAATCCGCAAGTTCGTCATCGTCCAAAGCCAGCTTCTTGCAAAGCCTCGCGGCATGGTCGGGCCAGCGCGCGTGCAGAAGACCAAGTGCCTCGAGGGCGCGGGCGATGTTCCAGCGCGCCATCAGGTTTGTGAATGCGTTATCGTCTACGTCTTCGTGATACTCATCCGGCCCGATCACGTGGCGGATGTGCCGCCAGCCATCCGCCTCCGGCTGGGCCCTGGACGCCCAGAAGCGGGCTGTGTCCAGCAGAATCTCGGCGCCGGCCGAAAGGAGGAAATCGTCGTCGCCTGTGGCACGCCAATACTGCCATACAGCGTAAGCAACATCGGCACTGATGTGATGCTCCATCCTGCCGGTCAGTATGTCAATCAGCGTGCCGTCGGCCCCGACCACGCGCTCGGGCGTCGTCTCGACGCCCGTGTCCGCCGATTCCCACGCATAAAGCGCGCCTTTGAAACCGAAATGCACGGCTTTTGCGCGCGCGGCCGGCAGCGTGTGAAATCGATACATCAACAGCGCACGCGCGGCTTCCGGCCAAACCACACTGTAAAAGGGCAGTAGGTAGATCTCGGTGTCCCAGAAGACATGACCTAGGTAGGCATCGCCCGTCAGGGCACGTGCGCCAATCGACACGCGCTCGTCCTCAGGATTGGCCGCGCTAGTCAGGTGGTACACCGCAAAACGCGCGGCTCGTTGCGCTTCTTCGTCCCCTTCAATACGGATGTCGCTCGCGATCCAGCGCGTACTCCAGGCGGCCTCGTGTGCGGCGAGCACTGCGCGCCAGCCGAGGGCACGGCTGCGCTCGAGCGTTGCGCTGGCGCGCGGCCCTGGATCATCATCGGCAGTGTCGGCCCGCGCCACGGCGACAAGGCGATCGAACTCGGCAACCTGCCCCGCCACGGAGCGCCAGCCCCAAATCCATCGTAGTGAGAACGGACGTTGGGCAACGAGCGAGTCGCCATCCAGTCGCAAGGTCGCTGCGCCGGTCATCGACACGCCCTTGCCTGTACCTTCCATTCGCCAGGAGCCGAGGTCTTGCTCCAACTGCATCGGCTCCATCCCGAGACCTGCCATCGCGAAACTGGCCTCCAGCCGCACATCAACATCGTGGCGGTCCAGTGATAATTGCAGGAGCTGCAGGCCAACCGCGCGATCGGCGAGCGACAGAAGGCGCAGCTCTCGCCCGGTTGCGGTGATCCCTGCGGGGGTGCGATGCCTCCAGCTGGACAGCAGCAGGCCGCGGCGCATGTCGAGCTTACGGGTGCCCAGAAGCAATTCGCCCTCGCGCACCAGCAGTGGCTCGCCGTCCAGCAGGATGCGTACGCGCGACCAATCGGCAACGGGCACCAACGCGGGCACTGGCGGCTCGGTGTTGGGTATGTCAAACAGTCCAGCGACGTAGCAGCGCGGCCAGGAGGCCCATCGGCTGTATCCCAACCACGATAGCCAGGTCGGACCGCGGCTGACCGAGCGAGCGGCGCGCATGCCCAAGAACCCGTTGCCGAATGCGAAGCCAGATTCGACCGCGCTCTCGTTCAGCACGCTGTAACCATCGTAGCTGAGCACCCAAGCTGGGTCTGGCGTTGGTTCGAGCTCGCGCGCGGGTGCTTGCTCGTCAAGAACGATGGTGTCAGCTGCGGAGCCGGTGAGAAACGTGAAGGGTGTCGATGATTCTTGCCACGGATGGATCGTGCTCATCGTTTCTCTCCCTGATCGTGTATAAGAATCGCCGCACCTTTCGACTGCCGCATCTGCGCATCGGTTACGCTGTCCGAGCGATCTGGCTTTTCGCTGCAGCAACGACGTTTTCAGAGGTGAAACCGAATCGCTTCTGTAGTTCCTTGAGCGGCGCCGAGGCCCCGAATGTCTGCATGGCGATGCTGTGACCGTGTCGGCCCACATACCTGGCCCACCCGAGACTCGATCCCTTTTCCACCGAGACGCGCGCCGCGACGGAGTCCGGGAGCACGTGCTCGCGATAATCGGGGTGATCGCGACAGTAGTGCTCGAACATCTCCCATGACGGCATGCTCACCACACGGGCCTTGATCCCGTCTACCTTGAGCAATTCGTATGCTTCAATGCAGAGAGAGACTTCACTACCCGTCGCCAGGAGCAATACTTGTGGCCGGCCACCGTCGCTGTCCGCTAGAACATAGGCGCCGCGCCGCACGCCTTCAGCCGAGGCGTATTTCGT
The DNA here is from genome assembly GCA_019746355.1 of Xanthobacteraceae bacterium. The sequence goes on from JAIESC010000184.1 coordinate 19,254, forward strand.
TCGGTCGATCGTCGGCACCGCCTGCCGGGTCAGAATCAATGCCACCGGCTCATGGCGGAACTCCGCAATCACGCGCCAAGCCTCGACTGTTTCATTGGCATCAGCCGGGCGCAGGGTGATGAGCCCCGGGATGGCGCGCAGAGACGCCAGATGTTCAACCGGCTGATGCGTCGGCCCATCCTCCCCGACTCCGATCGAGTCGTGCGTGAAGATGTGGATCACCGGAATCTCCATCAGGGCGCTCAAGCGCATGGCCGCGCGGCCGTAGTCGCTAAAGATCAGGAAGCCAGATCCGAACGGTCGTATCTTCGAGAGCGATAAGCCATTGAGGATCGCGCCCATGGCGTGTTCGCGAATACCGAAGTGGAGATTCCGTCCTGCCGGGGTCTGTACGCCGAAATCATCGGCCTCTGGAAAAGTCAGTCGCGTCTTGCACGACGGCGCGAGATCCGCCGATCCCCCGAGCAGCCACGGCAGGTTTCGGGCGAGTACGTTCAGCGCCTGACCCGACGCGTCCCGTGTGGCGACGCCTTTGCGATCTGCGGGGAATGTCGGCAATCCCTTGTCCCAGTTGTCCGGCAGTTCACGGCGCAACATCCGATACCCCTGATCGGCAAGATCAGGGTATTCCCGTCGATACTTTTCAAACTTGGCCCACCAGTCGCGATGCAAGGCCAATCCCCGTGCGCCGATACCCTTCTGGAAATGCTCTCGCACCTCATCCGGAACGAGGAATTTTGCATCGGGCGCCCAGCCGTAGTGGCGCTTTGCCAACCTGATTTCTTCCTCCCCGAGCGGCTCGCCATGCGCCGCGCTGGTATCCTGCTTGTTCGGTGCGCCGTAGGCGATGTGGCTGTCGACGATGATCAAAGTCGGCCGGTCGTTCGTGGCCTTGAACGTCCTGAAGGCTAGTTCGAGCGTCTCGAGACTATTGGCATCACCTACGCGTGTGACGTTCCAGCCGTATCCGATGAAGCGAGTCGCCACGTCCTCGCTGTAGGCCAGCGCCGTATTGCCTTCGATGGTGATATGGTTGTTGTCGTAGATCCAACAAAGGTTGCTCAGCTTGAGGTGTCCTGCCAGCGACGCGGCTTCGCCGGAGATCCCTTCCATCATGCAACCGTCGCCGCACAGAGCGTAAACGTCGTAGTCGAATAGACTGAAGCCGGGACGGTTGAAGTAACCGGCGAGCCAGTATTCAGCGATCGCCATGCCGACGCTGGTGGCGAGTCCCTGCCCCAAAGGGCCCGTCGTCGTTTCCACGCCCGACGTCCAGCGGTATTCCGGATGGCCAGCGCATTTGCTGTCGAGCTGGCGAAAGCGCTTGATGTCGTCCAGCGTTACCGACAACCTTCCGAGGGTTTCATATTTCGGGTTGACTGCCCTTACCCCGGTTAGGTGCAGCATCGCGTAAAGCAACATCGATGCGTGGCCCACGGACAATACGAAACGGTCACGATTCGGCCAGATCGGATGCGTTGGATCGAAGCGCAGGACCCGCTGCCACAAACAGTAGGCGACGGGCGCCAAGGCCATCGGTGTCCCAGGGTGGCCCGAGTTGGCGGCTTGTACGGCATCCATTGCCAGCGTGCGGATGGTGTTGATGCACAGCTGGTCCATCTCGTCGCTTATCGATTGGGCTACGCCGGATGATGCGCGTGCCATGACGCCGGTTGTACCCATCGGTCCCGCTCCAACCTGGTGGCGACGGCACTGAGCGAACACGCAGTGTGTGCCCAGAACGTGCCGGTCGCAGCGCCGCGCAGCAGACCTCCTCAGTACGGCCAGGTCCAGTTGACGATCTCAGGCCGATCGGTCCCGTGCTCGTGCGCGTAGTTAAGATTCTCGATAATGGCGTTCTTCATCTGCTCCTTAAGGTGTCCCGCCTTCGTCTGCAGCTTTGGCACCCTATCGATCACATCGATGACGAGGTGGAAGCGGGATGTTTCGTTCAACATCGCTAACTCGAGTGGCGTGTTGATATTGCCCTTCTCCTTGTAGCCCCGTACGTGCAGCTGCTCGTGCCCTTTGAACCGGTACGCGAGCTTGTGGATGAGCCAGGGATATCCGTGGAAATTGAAGATGATCGGCTTGTCCGTTGTGAACAGGCTGTCGAACTCACGATCTGTCGAGCCATGCGGATGCTCCGTCGCCGGCTGCAGCCTGAACAGGTCCACGACATTAACAAAGCGCAACTTCAGGTCTGGAACGTTCTCACGCAGGATGGCGGCCGCGGCAAGCGCCTCCATGGTCGAAACGTCGCCGCAGGAGGCCAGAACGACATCGGGCTCGGCATCCTTGTCGGTGCTGGCACGTCCCCAAATACCGAGGCCTTTGGTGCAATGGACGACCGCCTCGTCCATGGTGGTGAACTGCAGATGCTTCTGTTTGTCGGCAACGATGACGTTGATGTAGTCGGTGCTGCGCAGGCAGTGGTCGGCAACCGCCAACAGCGTGTTGGCATCCGGCGGCAGATAGACGCGCGTGACGGACGGGCCCTTGTTGGTCACGAGGTCGATGAATCCAGGATCCTGGTGCGAGAATCCGTTGTGATCCTGCCGCCAGACCGTCGAGGAGAGCAGGATGGTTTCCGAAGCGACCGAGGCGCGCCATGGCACGTGGTTCTTGCAGATGTCCAGCCATTTGGCGTGCTGGTTGAACATCGAATCGACAACATGGGCGAAGGCTTCATAGGTGTGGAAGAACCCGTGTCGTCCCGTCAGCAGGTAGCCCTCCAGCCAGCCGAGAAGCGTGTGCTCCGAGAGCATCTCCATCACGCGGCCGTCAGGTGCCAGCTCGCCACCGTCGGCATCCTCCGGAAGCATCTCGGCCATCCAGGTCTTCTTGCTCACCTGATAGATCGCCTGCAGCCGGTTTGAAGCCGTCTCATCGGGCCCAAACACGCGGAAATTCGTTGGATTGTTCTTCATCACGTCGCGAAGGTAGTCGCCGAGCGGCTTCGTGTTCTCGAACACCGCCGCACCATGGGCGGCCACCTTCACTGCGTAGTCGCGAAAATCGGGAAGCCTGAGCTCCTTGCGCAACAATCCGCCGTTGGCGTGCGGGTTGGCACTCATGCGCCGATCTTTTGTGGGCGCCAGCGCCTTCAATTCGGGTATGAGCCGGCCGTTCGCATCGAACAGCTCGTCAGGCTTGTAGCTGCGCAGCCAGCCTTCAAGAAGTTTCAGATTTGCCGGATTGTCCCGCACATCGGCAAAGGGCACTTGGTGCGAGCGCCAGGACCCTTCCACCTTGTGCCCTTTGATCTCCTTCGGCCCAGTCCACCCCTTTGGTGACCGCAACACGATCATCGGCCAGCGCGGACGCGATGCCTTCTTTGAATTCTTGGTATTCCGCGCGGCCTTCTGGTGGGCACGAATCTCCCCGATGGCCTGTTCAAGTGTGTCGGCCATCTTCCTGTGCATCGCAGCCGGATCGTCACCCTCAACGAAGTATGGCCTGTATCCGTACCCGACAAACAAAGCTTCCAGTTCCTCGTGACTGATACGCGCCAGGATCGTTGGATTGGCGATCTTGTAGCCGTTCAGATTCAATATCGGCAGCACGGCGCCGTCGCGCGCAGGATTGATGAACTTGTTCGAATGCCACGCCGTCGCCAGTGGGCCGGTTTCGGCTTCACCGTCTCCCACGACGCAAGCGACAATCAGATCGGGGTTGTCGAGGGCCATGCCGTAGGCGTGCGAGAGGCTGTAGCCAAGCTCGCCTCCTTCGTGAATGGACCCGGGCGTTTCCGGCGTGACATGGCTTCCGATGTGTCCGGGAAACGAGAACTGCTTGAAGAACTTCCGCAGTCCTTCGGTGTCTTCGCTCTTGTCCGGATAGATCTCGGAATAGGTGCCCTCGAGATAGGCCGGACCCAGTACCCCGGGCGCCCCATGGCCCGGCCCTGCAACGAAGATCATGTCGAGGTCGTGCCGGACGATCATTCGGTTCAGGTGAACCCAGATGAACGACAGTGCCGGACTCGCCCCCCAGTGGCCGAGCAATCGGTACTTCACATGCTCTGCCTTGAGCGGCTCCTTCAGCAGCGGATTGCCCTTCAGGTAGATCATTCCTACCGAGAGATAATTGCAGGCCCGCCAGTAGCTGTTCATCAGCTCCAGCTCCTTGTTCGACAGCGGCTTCGGCTTGCCATCCGCCAGTTTCAGCTCTTGAGTCGATACGGGCTTCGTCACGACCTGCCTCCATTCGCTATTCATCCACCGCTTGTGGTGACATCCGACGCCTTTACGAGGCGGCCAGCTCGCTTTCGACCAACGCGGAATATCTGCCCAGAGCCGCAGCGCTGTCGCATTTGGCGCGATGGTAGAAAGCCTGTTGGCCGGCTCTGAGGTTCTCGTTGTGTCCGTGCCAGGCATCGAGCGCTTCGTCCTGCAAGGCGCGGCCGTAGGAGAAGCTGAGCTTCCAGGGTTTCGGGCCTTCGATCTGGTTGATCGTGTTCAAATGTACGGTCGCGGAGAGAGGATCCTGGCCGCCCGACAGAAACACGACGCCGGGGACCGCAGCCGGCACATGCCGGCGGAGGCAGCGCAATGTGGCCACCGCGACCTCCTCGACGGGGGCCTGCCTTGTGCAACTCCCGCCCGGCACCACCATGTTGGGCTTGAGCAGCATGCCTTCGAGAGACACGTCGTGCTCGAACAGTGCGTCGAAGACGACATGCAGCACCTTGCCCGTGACATCCTCGCAGCGCTCGATCGTATGCGGCCCGTCCATCAGCACTTCGGGTTCGACAATCGGAACGATACCCTCCTCCTGGCAGAGGGCTGCGTAGCGTGCGAGCGCGTACGCGTTCGCCAGCACACAGATCCCGCTTGGCATCGTGTCGCTGACCTCGATCACTGCCCGCCATTTCGCAAAGCGCGCGCCCAACTTGCGGTATTCGCGGAGGCGGTCGCGAAGCCCGTCAAGCCCTTCGGTGATTCGCTCTCCAGGGGAGCCGGCAAGCGGCTTCGCGCCATTGTCTACCTTGATGCCCGGCATGATCCCCGGGCCGATCAGCAGATCGGGCAGCCGGGCTCCTTTGTCATTTTCTTGATGGATCGTCTCGTCCTGCAGGATCACACCGCTGATGAACTCCGAGACTCCCGGCGTCGTGAAGAACATCTCGCGATAGGTGCGACGACTCTCCGGCGTGGATTCGATCTCCAGTGCTGCGAGTCTGCGTGTGATAGTTGGGACAGTCTCGTCGGCGGCCAATATTCCCTTTCCATCGGCGACAAGCGCCTTGGCTGTTTCGCTTAGGTCAACGGTGGCCATTGCGGTCCTCCCACTGAGGTCTTACACAGCGAACTCATTGGTCAGTTTCTTCGGCGCCGGCGTGTTCTGCAGATTCACATAGTCGGGCAGTCCATCTCGGAATGGCGGATAAGCTTCGCCAACGATGAGGGGCGCGAGATATAGGCGGGCTGCCTCCGTGATGCCGAAGCCGTCGGCGCTGATGAAATCGGGAGGCACTAGCTTTTCCTGGTTGGCAACCTTGGAAAGCGGCGCCTCGATGATGTCCCAGCGATAAGGCGCATCGCTGAGTCGGCGGATCGCCGGCATCACAGCGTTCCTTCCGGCGATTGCGAATTCGACCGCGGCACGACCCACCGCGTACGCCTGTTGGACATCGGTTTCGGAGGCAATGTGACGCGCCGATCGTTGGAGATAGTCAACCATGGCCCAATGACACCGGACGCCGAGCTTCATGCTGATCAAGTTGGTGATGAATGGCGCCACTCCGCCTAGCTGCGTGTGGCCGAAGGCATCCTTCAGGCGGGATGCCGAGAGGAACTCGCCGCCGGGTCCCTTGACGCCTTCGGACATGGCGATCACGCAGTACCCGTCTTGCTCGATCGCCTGCTCGACCTTAGTCAGGAAGCGCTTCTCATCGAACGTGACCTCAGGCAGCAGCAGGACGTATGAACCTCCGCCTCCCGGCTCAGCGAGCGCGCAAGCCGCGGCCGCCCAGCCGGCATGCCGGCCCATCACTTCCAGCGCGAACACCTTGGTCGACGTGCTGTACATCGCCGCGACGTCGAAGGCTGCTTCGCGCAGCGACGTGGCAACGTATTTCGCCAGTGAGCCAAACCCTGGTGAGCAGTCGGTGATTGGCAGGTCATTGTCCACCGTTTTGGGAATGCCGACGCACACGATCGGATAGGCCAGCTCGGCGCCCATTTGGCTGACTTTGAAAGCGGTGTCCTGCGAGTCGCCGCCGCCGTTGTAAAAGAAGAACCCGATATCGTGCGCGCGAAACACTTCGATCAAGCGTTCGTATTGTGCGCGATGCTCGTGAATCGATTTCAGCTTGTAACGACACGACCCGAATGCAGCGCCTGGCGTGTGCTTGAGCGCGGCAATCGCAGCTTCCGACTCGAGGCTTGTATCGATGAGATCTTCAGTTAGAGCGCCGACGACGCCGTTGCGCCCGGCATAGACCTTGCCAATCTTATCCGCATGTTGGCGGGCAGTTTGCAACACACCACAGGCTGAGGCGTTGATCACTGCGGTGACCCCGCCCGACTGGCCGTAGAACGCATTCTTGCGGCCCATGACAGATCCCCGAGGCAAACAGCCGTCAGGTCATCGTGAGCGAGCACTGACTGTGACAATCTCCGGCCACAGCTAGGTTCCGCGACAACCGCAGCCATCACCGGCGCACCAGACGAGCGCACCGCTCTCGATCGATCAGCCTAGCAAAGCAGGAGCCGAATCGAACGGCCGGTAGAACAGCGTTCTATATGGTCCAGCGCTCGATAAGGAACCTACACGGTTCAGCTAAAGCCACGGCACCAACACCAACCTTCAGCGATACCGTTGCCAATGACGGGCGCGAGGTTGTCTGTCAGACTCAACACACCGCGTTTCACTCTACCGCGCTTACAAAAGCTACGCCGACTTATCTGTGCAGTAAAGGAGAACGTTGGATTCCAGTTCCTCTCCCTCCGCCAGCCCCTCCCCCGCAAACGTTCTCCGCGCCGCTGAGCCTGCGCCGAGAATCGCAGCGTTCATCGATGTTCTCGGCAGAACCTCCGCACCGCCGACCACATCACCCAACGGATTGCGCTCGCGATCCCCACCCGGAAAATCCGTGCGGCCTCGTTTCGCGAAAGACCGTCCTCAACGACAAGCCTTGATCACCCGTACGCGAAGAGCTTCGCCATGCGCCATCCTCGCCGGCCTCCTCCCGGTCCCAAGGATGAATCACGCTTCGTTCGGTTTGGGAATCCCTTCCGATTCAATTCGACCTCAATTCGCTCTAGCCGACCGTACCTGCCTCAGGCAGGCAAGCGCTGCGCCTTCACTTCGCACGGCAGCGTCGCAGGTTTCGGCAGCTCCTCGCCCGCACCCCGTTCATATCCCACCACACGCAGCGCGCCTGCCGCCGGACACATCTCGACCGCGAGCCGCGTATAGGGGTTGAGCACCGGCGGCGCGATCCAGCCGAAGCTTTGCTGCGCGAACGAGCCCTTCCACTGCTCCAGCCCCTCGCGCCGCGCCCGGCTCTTTTGCGCGGCCTCTTCAAACGTGCAGCTCAGCACCTGGTTCGCGCTGATGCGGCCTTCCCACTCCGGCCGTCTTTCCAGCCAATCATTGGCAGCGCCGTGGTCATCGGCGTGCGTCTCGAAGTCGTTCTCGGTGCGCTCAATGACGCAGCGCTCGCCCTTGTGGCATCCGACGAGCGTATAGATCGCCGGCCGTGCGATCGGTGTCATCTCCAGCATCCGCCGCGCCTCGGCAAAGTCGCCGGCCTCCTCGAACACGAAACGCAGCAACTGATCGGCCGGGATCGAGCGCTGGCGAAGGAGCGTCGACAGTCCGTTGGCCGCGAGATCGTAGGGCCGCAGGAAGCGCGCATGCGTCCGCCGGCGCAGCGGCGCCTGGTTGATGGCTGCGCCAAAGCGGCCCGGGGCAAGCGCGGTGAGCACGCCGACATAACCCGGCCAGGTGACGCTGAAGAACTCACCGGCTGCGCCCTGCATGCGGGCGATCTCGACGAAGCGGCCCAATCCGGGAAACGGCCAGTCGAGCGTGCGCGCAAGCCACGGAACGCCCTCCTCGTCGCGGCCAAGCGCCGTGCAGGACCACTGGTAGGAGCCGTTGAGAAACCAGATGCCGGGAAATGCCAGCGCCGCCGCGATCGCCCGCACCTCCTCGACGTAGGGCGACTGCGAGCGCATGAGCCAGCGCCGCGCGACCGCATCGAGCATGGGCATCATCGCGCGCGCCGGCGCCGGCAACCAGGCGACGCAGGTGTCGCGCAGCCCGCGCGCCCGGATACGACCCTCGCGCGCGTGGCGCAACGATCCGCCTTCGCGGATATCGACGACAGGGATCGGAGACAGGCCAGGCGTCAAGACATTCGTCACGGGTCACCTTGTCCGGCGAGCAATGCAAAGACTAGGCTTGGCGGTAAGGCAAGAAAACAACAATTCCCAAGAAAAGACGGCGGGAGGATGGAATATGCGAGCAGCATGGGCGCGAAGATCCTGGGCGGCCGCCTGCGCGGCGCTGATATTGCCGGTTGGGACAGCCGCGCCTTCGAAGGCGCAGAGCTATCCCAGCAAGCAGATCGAGCTGGTGGTGCCATTTGTGGCCGGCGGCACCACCGATACCGTCGCCCGCTTCATCTCGCAGCGGCTGTCGGACCAATGGGGGCAGCCGGTCATCGTCAGCAACCGGCCGGGCGGCGGAAGCTCGATCGGCACCAATATCGTCGCCAAGGCCGCGCCGGACGGGCACACGCTGCTGGTGACCACGATCGCGTTCGCGATCAACGCCAGCCTGCAAAAGCAGCCCTACGACGCGATCAAGGACTTCACCGCGATCAGCGAGCTTTCGACCATCCCGCTGATGCTGGTGGTGCACCCGTCGCTGCCGATCAACAACCTCAAGGTGTTCATCGAATACTCCAAGGCGCAGCCGGCGGGACTCGATTATGCGACGTCCGGGCCCGGCACCTCGACGCATCTCGCCGCCGAGATGTTCAAGGCCATGACCGGCGCGAAGCTCGTGCACGTGCCGTTCAAGGGCAACGCCGAGGTGATCAACGCGCTGGTCGGCGGCCATGTGAAGGTGCACTTCGCGCTGACCGCGTCGACCTTGCAGCATGTGCGCAACGGCACGCTCCGGGTGATCGCGGTGACGACCGAGAAGCGGCTGCCCGACCTGCCCGATGTGCCGACCATCGCCGAGCTCGGCTATCCGGCCTATGAGATCAGCTCCTGGCAGGGCGTATTCGCGCCCGCGGGCACGCCGAAGGAGATCGTCGGACGGCTCAACCGCGAGATCGTGGCGATGCTGAAGACGTCGGAGGTGCACGCGCGGATCACCCGCGAAGGCGCCATTCCGATCGGCAGTTCGCCGGAAGAGTTCTCCGCCCGCTTCAAGAACGAGGTGGAGAAATGGGCCAAGGTTGCCCAGAGCGCGGGGCTGGCCACGCCCTAGCTGCGGTTACACACGCGCTCCGCCGGGCCGGCACATCGTCCACAGCACCGCGATCAGCAGCACATTGAGCGCGGCCAATGCGGCCAACACCGCCATGGTGGCGTCGGCGCCATAGTGCTCGATCAGCAACGCGCCGGCCGAAGGGGCCAGCGCCTGCGCGAGCAGGCTCGGAAACGCGAGCCGCCCCACCAGCGTCGCGTAGCGCTCCGGCCCGAACAGCGCGAGCGGCAGCGTGCCGCGGGCGATCCACATGATGCCGTAGCCGCCGCCATAGATCAGGAGGGTGAGCCACAGAAGCGGCGCGCCGCCGACCAGCATGATCAGGCCTGCGAACATCAGCAGACATGACGCGATCATGGTCCAGATCGGATGGTAGCTCGACCCGAACATCCGCTCGACCGCGCGCGCGCCGACCTGGGCCGGTCCGAACAAGGTGCCGAGCGACACCGCGAGCGCAAAGCTTGCGCCACGCTCCTGCAGGAAGATCATCATGTGCACGATGACGATCGAGCCGATGCTTGCGGCGAGCGTGAGGACACTGGCGAGCAGGAGCAGGATCAAGCGTTCGTTCGCGGGTGACGCGGTCCGTGAAGGCGCTGCGAGGCCAGTCGCCACCTCATCCGGCTTTTGCGGCGGCGATTTCGCAAGCGGCGGCATCACCGCCATCTGCAACGGCAGGCAGACCAACAGATGCAGCGCCGCATAGACCAGGCAGGCGCTGCGCCAGCCGAAATTTTCCGCCAGGAACGCGCTGAGCGGCCAGCACACCGTCGAGGCAAAGCCGCCGAACAGCGTCAGGTTGGTGATCGGCGCGCGGGCGTCGCGGCCGTAGAGCTTGCCGAGCGCCGCGAACACCGCATCGTAGAGCCCGGTGCCCATGCCGCCGCCGAGCACGACCCAGCCGAACAGATAGGCCGGCAGATTTGGCGCGAGGCCGATGCACAGTAGCCCCGCGGCATACATCAGCGATGAGGCCGCGAGCACCGGCCGCCCGCCTTGCCGGTCGATGATCGCGCCGACCTTCGGCGCGATCATGCCGGCCACCAAAAGCCCGATCGAGGTGCCGCTGACCACGAAGGCGAGCGACCAGCCGGTGTCGGCGACAATCGGCGGCGCCAGCACGGCGGGGAAATAGAACGACGTGCCCCAACCGAGGATCTGGGCGATACCGAGGGCGGTGATGGTGACGGGACGGGAGGCTTGCATGGGAGCAGCAAACATTGCCCGCCCTGCGGTCGCGCACGCCAGCGGAAATTCGCAAAGCTGCGTTCCGCCGGGCGACGACAGCGCCCGCGTGGCGCTGCTAAGCTTGCTGCAAAAGCCGGCTCAAGCCGCTTCATCGGGAAGGAACGACATGCGCCATTGCCTTGCCGCCATGCTGGTGCTCGCCGCGTGTGTTCCGGCGGCCGCACAGTCCCCTGCGCCCGATGCGGCGAAGGATTATCCGAGCCGCGCGATCCACATCGTCGTGCCGTTCCCGGCCGGCGGGCCGGCCGACGTCGCGGCGCGGCTTCTGGCGCAGCGCATGAACGAGGACTGGGGCCAGCCGGTGATCGTCGACAACCGCCCCGGCGGCAACACCGTGATCGGCGCGCAGCTGGTCGCGAAGGCCGCGCCCGACGGTTACACGCTGCTGATGGCGATCGACTCGACGCTGGTGATGAACCAGTTTCTCTACAAATCGCTGCCCTACGACCCGCTCGACGATTTTGCGCCGATCACGATGACCACCAAGACGGTGTCGGTGCTGGCGGTGTCGGCGCAAGACGGACCGACGTCGGTGCAAGACCTGATCGCCAAGGCGAAGGCCGCGCCGGGCAAGCTCAACTACGGTGCCGGCACCATCACCGCGCAGCTCATGGGCTATCGCTTTCACAAGGCCGCGGGCCTCGACATCGTCTATGTGCCGTTCAAGGGCACGCCGGAAACGGTCAACGGCCTGCTCACGGGCAGCGTCCAGGCGATCTATGCCGCGAACGTCACCGTGAACCCGCTGATCGAGGGCGGAAAGGTCCGTGCGCTGGCCAGGCTCGACCGCGTCGCGCCGGCCTCGCTGGCGGCCATTCCGACGCTCGCGGAGGCCGCGGGCCTTCCCAATCTGGAGGATATGTCGGTGTGGCTCGGTCTCGTCGCGCCCAAGGGCACGCCCCAGCCGATCATCGGCAAGCTCCAGCAGAAGGTCGCCCAGATCCTGTCCGACCCGGCGATGCGGGAGAAATCAGAGCGGACCGGCGCCTTTCCCGTGCCGAGCACGCCCGAGCAGTTCGGCCGCTTCATCCGCGAAGAGGCCGACCGCTGGTCGCGCGTCCTGAAGGAAACCAACATCAGGTACGACTGATTCCGACCTGATTCCGGGCTTTAGATTTTTTGCTTGTGGAATTGACCCGGTTTTCGGTTAATTCCCTTGTGTGCGTCGCACAATTTTGTTCCGTAGCGATGGGCCTTCGGGCAAGATTCTTCTAAAAGGCGGCCCCTTTCCGATAGCATTAACGAGAAGTTGCGCGAGTTATGCGCCAAACGCAATGCTGCGGCGCAGCAATACCGCTTTTCCCGGAACCTGGTGAATATTATGTATGCCACATCAAGAGCGAGCGGAATCATCCGCTGCTTTCAAAGGGTTAAAGACGATGTTCCTCTCTCATCTCGTTGGCGTGTTCCAGCAATGGCGCCGCTACAACAACAGCCTTCGCGAACTCAACCGGCTTGGTGACCGCGAATTGGCCGACATCGGCATCACCCGGGGCGATATTCCCCGCGTGGCCTGGGAAAACTCCGAGCACTAATCGGCTCTGAGCCCACAGACAGCGCCCGCCCGATGGCGGGCGCTTTCGTTTTTTGCAGAGCTCAAAGGGGCCCGTCAGGCCCCTTCCATGCCCTTGGACTTGAGCACGCCGGCCGCCGAAGGCCCGGTCAGCACCTTGATGAAGGCCTTGGCCGCCTCCGCCTCCTTGGCCGCGGTGCCGAGCCCGACCACGTAGACCGTGTAGTTCTGGATCTCGGCCGGCAGCGGGCCGACCAGCGTCACGCCCGGCTGGCCGACGATCTCGCTGATCTGGTGGATGCCGATCTCGGCGGTGCCCGCCTTCACCAGGTCGGACACGTGGCCGCCCTGCTGCAGCTTCGCCTTCGGCTTGACCTGGTCGGCGATGCCGAGCTTGTCCAGGAGGCCCGCGACATAGATGCCGCTCGAGCCGCCGCTCGCCGGATCGATGTAGCCGACCGTCGAGGCCTTGAGCAGCGCCTGCTTGAAGGCGTCGACCGTGCTCACGTCGGGCTTCGGCGCGCCCTCCTTGACCATGACGCCGACGCCGACCTTGGCCAGCCGCGCGTTGCTGCCGGCCGCGATCTTGCCGCTCTTGATGTAATCCTCGATGCCCTTCGGCGACAGCACCAGCACGTCGAACGCCTCGCCGCCGTCGACCCGCTTCTGCAGCTGGCCGACCGTGCCGTTGTCGACCACCACCTTGTGGCCGGTCGCCTTTTCAAACTCCGGCACCAGCGCCACGACCACCGACTTGAACGCGCCCGTGGTGAGCACCTTGATCTCGGCCGCGGATGCCTGCTGTGCCATCATGCCGATTCCGATTGCAGCTCCGAGCAGGAGCCCGGTTTTACGCGTCATTGTGTCGCCTCCAATGAACTTCGATCCGGAGGCCGGGAGAATGCAGGATTGCAGCCTCCCGGGCTAGCAGCTTGCCCGAGAAAATTCCCTCGCCATCGAGGGAATTTTCAGCGGCACGCTAGCTTGCTAGTTCTCATCCATCCACTTCTCGACCGTCATGACGTCGGGGACTTGGCCGAATTTGGTGGTCCACATGTCGACCACCCACCCGTTGCCGCCGACCCTTTCCTTGATGACGGCGGAGTTGTGCGGCGTCTGGCCGATCAGCACCTTGGCGCGGTGGATCGGATCCTCAATCGTGTGATGCCGCAACAAGCCCCACTCACGCAGCACCAGCAGCAGGCTCACCGCGTTCCGCGTGGTGTCGTAGCAGTCGAAATTGTGGTCGTCGTCGCGGTTGCGGAAATCGGCGCGGGCGACGCGCCGGTTGGTGCCGACCTCGCGCCCGACCCGATGATCGAACCAGACGAAGGCCTGCTGCAGCGCCTTGCGCTCGTCGGCCGCCGACGCCTTGCCCTTGGCCATGATGTTGGTGAGCGTCGCCCGCTCGGCCGGCGAGAAATACAAGAAGAAGCGCAGCCGGCAGACGAAGCCGTAGCACACCATCATCTGACTTGCGGTCGGCGGCACCGCCTCGACCGAGGAATACATCCACTCCATCGCAGCCGAGAGCTGCACGGCGCGCGCCGGAGCCGGGCCCAGCAGAAGGCCCGCGGCCGCCAATAGCGCTGCGATCGATCGGTGCAACTGCCCCACCCTCAAGGACCGCGAACGATTGTTATTGTCGGCCTTCTGCGGGCCGCCTAGGTATTGTCCATGGCGGAGCGTCAAATTCAACCCGTTCACATCGTCGGCGGCGGGCTCGCGGGCTCGGAAGCCGCATGGCAGCTCGCGTCGGCCGGCGTGCCCGTGGTGCTGCACGAGATGCGGCCCAGGCGCGGAACCGACGCGCATAAGACCGACGGCCTCGCCGAGCTGGTCTGCTCGAATTCGTTCCGCTCCGACGACCGCGAAACCAACGCGGTCGGGCTGCTGCACGCGGAAATGCGGCGGCTCAATTCATTGGTCATGCGCGCAGCCGACCTGAACCAGGTTCCGGCCGGTGGCGCGCTCGCGGTGGACCGCGACGGCTTTTCCGCGGCCATCACCAAGGAGATCGTCGCCCATCCGCTGATCGAGGTTCAGCGCGAGGAAGTCACCGTGCCGCCGCCCGAGTGGGACAGCGTGATCGTCGCCACCGGTCCCCTCACCTCGCCGGCGCTCGCGCAATCCATCAGCGGCATGACCGGCGAGGATCAGCTTGCCTTCTTCGACGCGATTGCGCCGATCGTGCATCGCGACAGCATCGACATGAACACCGCCTGGTTCCAGTCGCGCTATGACAAGGCTGGTCCCGGCGGGTCGGGCTCCGACTACATCAACTGCCCGATGGACCGCGCGCAGTACGAGGCTTTCATCGCGGCCCTGATCGCCGGCGACAAGACCTCGTTCCACGAATGGGAAAAGTCCACGCCCTATTTCGACGGCTGCCTGCCGATCGAGGTGATGGCCGAGCGCGGCCCTGAAACGCTGCGCCACGGGCCGATGAAGCCGTTCGGCCTGACCAACCCGCACGATCCGCAGACCAAGGCCTATGCCATCGTCCAGCTGCGCCAGGACAACAAGCTCGGCACGCTGTTCAACATGGTCGGATTCCAGACCAAGCTGAAGCACGGCGAGCAGACGCGCATCTTCCGCACCATTCCGGGGCTCGAGCGCGCCGAGTTCGCGCGCCTCGGGGGCCTGCATCGCAACACGTTCCTCAACGCGCCGAAGCTGCTCGACGAGCATCTTCGGCTCAAGGCCGCGCCGCGGCTGCGCTTCGCCGGCCAGATCACCGGCTGCGAGGGCTACGTCGAATCCGCTGCGATCGGCCTGCTCGCCGGCCGTTTCGCCGCCGCCGAGCGGCGCGGCGAGCCGCTGTCGGCCCCGCCGCCCACCACGGCGCACGGCGCGCTGCTCGGCCACATCACCGGCGGCCATATCGAGACCATCGATGCCGGCCCACGCTCGTATCAGCCGATGAACGTCAACTTCGGGCTGTTTCCGCCGCTCGCGCAGATGCCGACCAAGGCTCCCGACGGCACGCGGCTGCGCGGCCCGGCCAGGGCCGTCGCCAAGAAGCGCGCGCTCACCGCGCGGGCGCTGGCCGATCTCGATCATTGGATCGGCGGCGCGCGGATCGCCGCGGAGTAATCAGAACGCCTTGCGCAGGTTGGTGCGGGCGGCGCGCCACAGCGCCCACTGCCGCCGCCACTGCGGCAGTTCGGCCGGTGCGAACGGCGCGTAGCCGCGGCGCTCCATGCGGTCGAGCGCCGGCCGCACCAGCGCTGCGGGCAACAGCGCCGGCAGGACTTCGGCCGGAGCAGCAGCAAGCAGCGGGCGGATCGCGGAAAGATGCTGCCGCGCCCGCAGCCGCAGCTCGGCCAGCACCGCGCGAATTTCGGTCGTGGCCTTGCCGGCGAGAACGTCGGCCGCCTGCGCGGCATAACGCTGCATCAGGTCGGCCGGCAGGTAGATTTGCCCGCGCGAGGCGTGAAGCGGCAGCGCCCGAAGGAGCCCCGAAATCGCATAGGCGATCCCGGCATGGCCGGCGAGCGCGGCGATGTCCGGGTCGCGGCCGTCGCGCAGGATGCGCGCGGCAAGGTCGATCAGCACCGCCGAGGTGTGCACGGCGTAGCGATCGAGATAGGCCACATCCGGCATCGGCTCGTCGTAGAGATCGAACGTGCGCGCATCGATCAGGTCCGCCAGCGCCTTCGGCGGCAGCCGGTAGCGCACCACCACGTCGCGGATCGCAGCCGCGACCGGATGCGCGTCGACGTCGCCGCGGCCGATGCCGCTCAAGACCTCACGCCACCACTGCAGCCGGATCTCGCCCGGCATCGGCTCGCGCGCCAGCTCCCGCGTGCGCGCCACCTCGAGGTTGAAGGCATAGAGCGCAAACAGCGCCCGGCGATATTTCGGCGGCGCGAACAGCGTTGCGAGAAAGCGATCCTTGTCGCCTTCGCGGAGCAGCGCCTCGCAATGGTCGAACGCATCCGGCATGCCGCATTATTAACTCCGCCTTCCTGCCCCGCGAAGGCGAGCCCGTTCGGGTTGACCACTTCGTCGCCCTCTGCTGCTCCACTGAGATAGTACAAGCCCAGACAAGAAACCAAAACAGACGGCCGGCACAGTTGGCGCTCCTGCGCTGCATTGGTAGACTAAGCGGATGACAACTCCGCTCGATCGAATTTCCATCGACCCGAAGATTTGCTTCGGCAAGCCGTGCATCAAAGGCACGCGCATCTGGGTGTCGCTGATTCTCGATTTCCTCGCCAGCGGCGAAACCGAGAGCCAAATCCTTGCCGCCTATCCGCAGCTGCAGCCGGAGGATATCCGAGCGGCAATTGCCTACGCGGCCGAGGTTACACGCGAGCGCATCGTGCCGATTCCCAGCGCCGCGGCCGAATGAAGATCAAGCTCGACGAAAACCTTGGTTTCCTGGGCAAGTCGCTGTTGGAGGCCGATGGTCACGATGTCATGACCATCGCCGAGCAGCAATTGACGGGGGCTGACGACACGCGCGTCTATGAGGTTTGCCGGGATGAAGGCCGCATGCTTGTGACTATTGATCACGATTTTGGCCACACTCTTCGTTTTCCGCCTGAGGCAACAAAAGGCATTGTTGTGCTCGAGTGCAAGGGGCGGCTGTCACCTTCGACAATCCTGGCGCGCATGAACGATCTCGCTGCAATGCTCAGAACACGACCAAACGATTGCGAGCTGTGGATCGTCGAGCCCAATCGCATCCGCATCCACGAGCGCAAATAAGGCGGTCGTGCCCGCAAGTGCTCGGCGTCAGTCGCAAATTGCTGTGAAAACTTCAGTCGACCGCGATGAAGCCCGCGGCGACGCGGCGGCCTTCGCCCAGAAGAATGTTGTAGGTGCTGACCGCCGTTCCGGTCCTCGACGTCTCGACGTTGATCTTCAAGTCGCGGAAGCGGTCGGCGAGCGCCTCGGGCATGATCCAGCGGTCGCGGCCTGCGCCGAGCAGAAACAGCCCGATGTCGGCGGCTTCGGCAAACACCGGCTGCAGCGTCTGCTCGTCGATGTCGGCGGCCTGCGCGACCGGCCACGCCCAGATGCCGCTCGGCAGGCACAGGAGCGAGCCGCGATGCGACATGCCGCCGAAGCGGAAGCCGCCCTTGCCGTAGCCGTCGATCGGCACGCGCTGCGGCAGATGCGGCCGGTCGCCCGGGGCCGCGGCCACGCTCAGCCTTCGTCTGTGGTGTGCAGATCGCGGCCGGTGCCGACGCCGAGATAGATCAGGATCGGGGCGGCGATGAAGATCGAGGTGTAGGTGCCGACCAGCACCACGCCGAACATCATGGTCGCGGTGAAGCTGTGGATGGCGTGGCCGCCGAAGACGAACAGCGCCAGCAGCGCCAGCGTCACGGTCACGTGGGTGATGATCGAACGCGACAGCGTGGCATTGACCGAGATGTTGAGCAGATCGGCCATCGACAGGCGCTTGTAGCGGCGCAGCATCTCGCGGATACGGTCGTAGATGACGATGGTGTCGTTCAGTGAATAGCCGAGAATGGTGAGCAGCGCGGCGATGCTGGTGAGATCGAAGTCGATCTGCGTGATCGACATGAATCCGATAGTGAGCACGATGTCGTGTATGTTGGCAATCATGGCGCCGAGCGCGAACTGCCATTCGAACCGGAACCAGAGGTAGACCAGAATCGCCACGACCGCAGCCATCAGGCCCAGCGTGCCGCTGGTCAGAAACTCGGTGGAGACACGCGGGCCGACCACTTCGAGACGCCGGTACTCGACGCTGTCGCCGAGCGCACCCTTGACCTTCTCCACCGCAGCCTGCTGCGCGTCCTCGCCGCCCGGCTGCTGTGCGAGGCGAATGAGCACGTCGGTCGGCGCACCGAACTGCTGAAGCTGAACCTCGCCGACACCGAGCCCGCTGAGCGTGGAGCGCATCTTGGCAAGATCGGCCGGCCCTGCCTTGGACTGCACCTCCATCAGCGTGCCGCCGACGAAGTCGATGCCGAAGTTCAGGCCGTGGTTGAAGTAGAGAAAGATCGCCAGGATCGACAGCACCGCGGACAGCGGAAAGCTGATGCGCCGGAAGCGCATGAAATCGAACTTGGTGTCATCGGGTACGATGCGAAGCAGGCGCATGCGCATGTGGCGCTGAAATCCCAGGTTCGAAGACCGTCAGATCGGCACGGTTTTGGGGCGCCACCAGCGCACCCACATTGCCACCATCAGCCGGGTCAGCGTGAAGGCTGTGAACACCGTGGTGATGATGC
This sequence comes from Xanthobacteraceae bacterium, assembly GCA_019746355.1. The sequence continues at coordinate 37,686 of JAIESC010000184.1, forward strand.
CGATGCCGAGCGTTACGGCGAAACCGCGCACCGGGCCGGTGCCGATGTAGAACAGGATCGCCGCGGCGATGAAGGTGGTGATGTTGGAGTCCATGATGGTGGCGAGCGCGCGCGCGAAGCCCGCGTCGATCGCCATGATCGGCGTTCGCCCGGCCCGCACCTCCTCGCGGATGCGCTCATAGATCAGCACGTTGGAGTCGACCGCGATGCCGACGGTGAGCACGACGCCGGCAATACCCGGCAAGGTCAGCGTGGCGTTGAGCAGCGATAGGATGCCGAAGATCATCGCGACGTTGAACAGCACGGCGACGTTGGCGAACAGGCCGAACAAACCGTAGGTCACGAACATGAAGATGATGACGAGGGCCGCGCCGAGATAAGACGCGAGCTTGCCCTTCTCGATCGAGTCCTGGCCGAGGCCCGCACCGACCACGCGCTGCTCGATCACCGTGAGCTTGGCCGGCAGCGCGCCGGCGCGCAGCAGCACGGCGAGCTGGTTGGCGGATTCGACGGTGAAGTTGCCGGAAATCTGCCCGGAGCCGCCGAGAATCGGCTCGCGGATCACCGGGGCCGAGATCACCTCGTTGTCGAGCACGATCGCGAACGGCCGCCCGACGTTTTCGGACGTCACTTGCGCGAAGCGCCGCGCGCCCTGGTTGTTGAAGCGGAACGTAACGATCGGCTCGCTGGTGCGCTGATCGAAGCCCGGCTGTGCGTCGGTCAGGTCCTCGCCCGACACCAGCACCCGCTTCTCGATCAGATAGGGCTGGTTGTTCTCCGCCTTGGTGCTCTTCAGGATTTCGGAATCCGGCGGAACGTTGCCCTGGTTGACCTGATCGACCGGCACCGAGGTGTCGACCATGCGGAACGTCAGCTTGGCCGTTGTTTTCAGGATGTCGAGGATCTGCTGCGGATCGTCGAGGCCCGGCACCTGCACCAGAATACGGTCCAGACCCTGCCGCTGGATCGACGGCTCGACCGTGCCCAGGATGTTCAGCCGCCGCTCCAGAACCTGGATCGACTGCTCGACCGCCTGCCGGATGCGCTCGACGATAGCGGGCTCGGTCGGCGTGAGCCGGATCACGCCGTTGCCGGCGTCAACCACGTCCACGGTGCGCTGGCCGGTGGCGCTGAGGATGCCGCCGAGCGGCTGCGACAGCTCGCGCAGCTTCTGCAACGCCATCGCCTGATCGACGCCCTCGCGGATACGGAATTCCACCGTATTGCCGCGGATGATCGCCGCCCCGGGGCTGCCGAGCCGGTTGTCGCGCACCACGCGGCGCACGTCCTCGCGCAGCGTCTCGACCTTGTCCTTGCGGACCTGGGCGGTATCGACCTCGAGCAGGATGTGCACGCCGCCGCGCAGGTCGAGGCCGAGCACGATGTGCCGCTGGGCCCACGCGGGCCATGACTTGACGGTCGCTTCCGGGAAGAAATTCGGAATGGCGAAGGCGCAGACGAGCAGCGTCAGGGCCAGGATACCGAATGCCTTCCAGCGGGAAAAATACAGCATCGGCCTGATGCGCTCTGAACCGACCGCGAAGCGATCAGCTCGACGCGCTCTCCTCCTTCACCGGTTCGCCCTTGGCGCGCACGTCGGCGATCATCGACCGCATCTGGCGCACGCGCACGCCATCCGCCAACTCGACCTCGATCTGCTCGTCATCGGACACCTTGGTGACCTTGCCGATCAGCCCGCCGGAGGTGATGACGGTGTCACCGCGGCGCACGTTCTTGACCATCTCCTGGTGCTGCTTCTGCCGCTTCTGCTGCGGCCGAAGGATCAGAAAGTACATGATCACGAAGATCAGAATGAAGGGCAGCAGCGATACCAGCATGCTGTCGCCGCCGAACGGGTTGGCGGCCTGGGCATATGCGGGCGAAATGAACATGAAGAGCCTCTGGTCGCGGCGGCGTCCCCGGTGGCGCCTGCCGCCGCGGCTGGCGCCTCAAAGTTGCGCGGAATATAGCGGCCGCGGCCCCGATTGCAACGCCGCGCCGTGCGGCCAAAGGCCCAAATATTCAATGTTTTCAAGAATCCGGCGGCTTGCGAGGCAGGTGCCCAGCGGCTAAGGGAGCGGCCAAACCAAGGCAGTCTCATGGCCAGTCTCAAGGCGAAGGCAAAGTCGCGTTCCAAGGCCCCCTCCACCCGCCCGGCGACCAAGGCACCCGCGGCTTCGGCGGTCACGCCCGAGGTCGCGTTCGAGACCCTGGAGCGCATTGCCACCGCACTCGAGCGGCTCGCGCCCACGGCCGGCGCGGCGACCGATCTCGACGCAGCCGACGCCTTCATCTGGCAGCCCAAGGGCCACCGTCTTGTGCCGGTGCCGCGCGTCAATCGCGTGGAGATGATGCTGCTCAAGGGCATCGACCGGATGCGCGACACGCTGATGGAGAACACCGAGCGGTTCGCCAAGGGCCTGCCCGCCAACAATGCGCTGCTTTGGGGCGCGCGCGGCATGGGCAAGTCGTCGCTGGTGAAGGCCTCGCACTCCGCGGTCAACAAGAGCATCGCCCGCGGCAACCTCAAGCTCGTGGAAATCCACCGCGAGGATATCGAGAGCCTGCCCGAACTGATGACGCTGGTGCGGCCCGCGCCCTACCGCTTCGTCGTGTTCTGCGACGATCTGTCGTTCGACGCCGAGGACACCTCCTACAAGTCGCTCAAGGCGGTGCTGGAAGGCGGCATCGAAGGCCGGCCGGAGAACGTGATCCTCTATGCCACGTCGAACCGTCGCCACCTGATGTCGCGCGACATGATGGAGAACGAGCGCTCGACCGCGATCAATCCCGGCGAGACGGTCGAGGAGAAGGTGTCGCTATCCGACCGCTTCGGGCTCTGGCTCGGGTTTCATCGCTGCAGCCAGGACGAGTTCCTGGCGATGGTCGAGGGCTATGTGAGCCACTTCAAGATTCCGCTCCGCGCTGACGATTTGCGGCGCGAGGCGCTGGAATGGGCGACCACGCGCGGCTCGCGATCCGGCCGCGTCGCCTGGCAATACGTGCAGGATCTGGCGGGACGGCTTGGGGTGAAGCTGAGCGGGTGACCTGCGTCACATCCGGTGCAACTCGGGCAGTGTCATGCGCGGGCCTGACCCGCGCATCCATGCGGCCTCGAAACAGACGACGATCTTACTATTGGATTCGCTGCGCGCGCTCATGGATTGCCGGGTCGCGGCGCTTCGCGCATAGGCGAGCAAAGCGACGCCGTCCTTCGGACGGCTATGCCCGGCAATGACAACCGAGAGAGCTGCGCTGGTCGGCTTAGCCGCCCTTGGCGAGGAACGGCGCGGGATCGACCGGCGTCGAGCCCTTGCGGATCTCGAAGTGGACCTGCGGCGCGTTCACGCTGCCGGTCTGGCCGGCTTTGGCGATCACCTGCCCGCGCTTGACGACGTCGTCACGCTTGACGGTGATTTCGCTCGCGTGGGCATAGGCGGTGACATAGCCGTTCGAGTGCCGGATCAGCACCAGATTGCCGTAGGTCTTGAGCTCGTTGCCGGCGTAGGCCACGACGCCGTCTTCGGCGGCCTTGATCGCCGTGCCCTCCGGCACCGAGATGTTGATGCCGTCGTTCTGCGCCCCGCTGGGCCTGGGACCGAACGCCTGGATGACGCGGCCGTTCACCGGCCAGCGGAACGACGGCGTCGCCGCCGTGACCTCCTGCTTG
>JAIESC010000138.1 GCA_019746355.1 Xanthobacteraceae bacterium
ATTCTCGATCTGACCGAGCAGATGGCGGAGCCCGAGCCGCCGAGCTTCCAGACCATCGACGGCCAGAACGACGTGATCTTCGCCGACCCGCAGCCGGAGCCGCCGCCGCGAATGGCCGAACCACCGCCGCGCGCGCCCGCGCCACCGCCGCCAGTTGCCGCCGAGCCGGCCGAACACCCGCTGCTGTCGAACTCGGCCACCGCCGCGGTCGACTCTGCGTTCAACACGCTCGCCCAGACCGTGCTGGTGCAGAACGCCCGCACGCTGGAAGACCTCGTGCGGGAAATGCTGCGGCCGCTGCTGAAATCCTGGCTGGACGACAACCTGCCGGGCATGGTCGAGCGGATCGTGCGAGCCGAGATCGAACGGGTCTCGCGCGGACGCGGCTGACCGGCGATCTCGGCGGCGTTTTTTAACAGGCTGCTGAAAACCCTCCCGCGGTGATTCCGGGCGCCGCCGTAAGCGCGTGAACGCGCTGGCGCGCGCCCTGGAATGACGCCCCGAACTTTTTCAGCAGCCAGTTACGCCTTGCGTGCCTGATGGGGCAGCACGAAGGGCGCGTCCGCGTCCGGCATGCGGCCGACCGCATCTGCGACCCCGAATGCTTCGCTGAGCAGTGCGTTCGTGATGGTCAGCTCCGGTGGGCCGTCGGCCGCAATCCGGCCGCCGGCCAGGACGACCACGCGGCGAGCAAGCAGCGCGGCCAGATTGAGATCATGCAGGATGGCGATGACGGTGACCCCGCGCGACGCCCTGCGGCGCGTGGCGGCGACCAGATCCAGTTGATGGCGCAGGTCGAGGCTCGCGGTCGGCTCATCGAGCAGCATGATGCCGGGACCATGCGCCATCTCCCCGCAGGTCGCCTGCACGAGCACACGCGCAAAATGGACGCGCTGCTGTTCGCCGCCGGACAACGTGCCGATGATGCGCTCGCGAAATCCGTCAAGCTCCAACTCGGCGAGCGCTGCGTCGATCAACTCCTCCACGGCAGGCCCGCTTTGCTCGCCGGCTCCCATGCGGACGATCTCGGCGACGGTGAACGGAAACGCGACCGTGATGCTCTGCGACAGAACCGCCCGGTGCAGCGCGAGCGCGCGCGGCGTGTAGCTTTTGAGGTCGCGACCCCTGAGCCTGACGGCTCCGCTGCTGGCGGCAAGCTCGCCGGACAACGCCCGCAGCAGCGTCGACTTGCCGGCGCCGTTCGCGCCAACCAGCGCCACCGTTTCGCCCGGTGCGATCGACATCGAGATGTCGCGGATCAGCGATTTGCCGCGGACCGCGATCGACAGCAACGAGGCTTCAAGCGCGGGTGGCATGGGTCTGAGCGTCACAGACCGGCGAACGCGCGCTGGCGCAGCAGCACGCCGAGGAAGAACGGCGCGCCGACCAGCGCCGTGAGGATGCCGATCGGTACTTCCGCGGGAGCCGCGATGGTGCGGGCGCAGGTGTCGGCGGCGATCATCAGGATGGCGCCGAGGCATGCCGCCGCCGGCAGCAGCAGGCGATGGCCCGGTCCCAGAATCAGCCGCAGGATATGCGGGATGACGATGCCGACGAAGCCGATGACGCCGGCAAACGCCACCGCGGCCCCGGTCATTGCCGCGACCAGCAGGATCGCGGCCTTCTTCAGGCGCTCGACCTGAATGCCCATATGGAACGCCTCGGTTTCGCCCAGCACCAGAAGGTCGAGCCCCCGGGCGATCAGCGGCGTGGCGGCAAGCATCGCGGCCAGAAACGGCGCCACGATCACGACCTTGGCCCAGGTGGCGCCGCTGAGCGAGCCGAGCAGCCAGAACGTCACGTCGCGCAACTGGCGGTCGTCGGCGATGAAAACCAGGAGCCCAATGCCGGCATTGGTGAGGGCGGCGATCGCCAGGCCGCCGAGCAGGAAGATGGCAATCGACGTGCGGTGCTCGCGCGTCGCCACGCGATAGAGTACGGACGTCGCCACGAGCGATCCGAGAAACGCCGCGAACGGAAGAAATTCGAGCGCCACGGCGCCCTTGCCTTGGGCGGCGATCCGGTCGCCGATCACGATCGTGCTCGCGGCCGCAAGCGCGCCGCCGCTCGATACGCCGACCAGTGCCGGGTCGGCGAGGGGGTTGCGGAACAGGCCCTGCATGATGGCTCCGCTTGCCGCGAGCAGCGCGCCGACGATCATCGCCAGCGCGATACGCGGCAGGCGCACCGACCAGAGCACGAGCGTGTCCCGTTGCAGCATGGCCGGATCAGCGCTGCCGAATGGCAGCCCCAGCGCCGCCGGCAACCGGGCGAGCGGAATTCCGGCGGCGCCAATCGTGACGGCGATTGCCGCCGCAAGCAGCAAGGTCAGAAGCAGGATTGCGATGACGGTGCCGCGGCCGGCGATCCGCTGCAGCGAGAGCCGCGCGGTCCCTTGCTTGACCGTGTCCTGCGTCATAACACGCCGCAGGTGTCGGCGGAGGCGGTCTTGTCTTCCGACGGCAGCGGCTTCGACTTGATTTCCGGATAGATCGATATCGCGAGGTCGCGCGCCGCCCGCGCGCTGCGCGGTCCGAAGCCCAGGAGATAAAGGCCGTCCATGGAGACGAAAGCCCTGCTGGCCGCGGCGGGCGTGGCGCCGAACGCCGGATGGGTGAACACCGCTTCCGATGTGAGGTTCTGGCCGGAGCTTCGTTCCATCACCAGGACGACATCCGGCTTGGCGGCGATCACGGCCTCGTCGTTGATCGGCTTGTAGCCTTCGTATTCGGCGATCGCGTTGTTGGCGCCGGCCAGCCGGATGATCCCGTCGGCGGCGGTGTTGCGTCCCGCCACCATCGCCCGGCCGCTGACGAACGACAGCACGAACAGCACGCGCTTAGGCTTGGCGATGGCACCCTTGACGGCAGCGAGCGCCGAGAGGTCGGCCTGCACCCGGTCGATCACGCATTGCCCGCGCGCCGCGGTGTCGGTGGCCTTGGCGACCAGGCCGATCTTTTCGACAATGCCTTCGCCGGTGAAGTGATCGGGCGCCACGACGAGCGGAATGCCCGAGCTCTGAAGGATGGCGATGGTTTCCTTCGGTCCGGCGCCCTCGATCGTCACGATCAGGCTCGGCGCCAGTCCAAGCACGCCCTCCGGCGAAAGCTGACGCATATAGCCGACGCTCTTCTTCTCGCTGGCCGCCCCCGGCGGATAGAGGCTCGTCGTGTCGATGGCGACGATTTTCTTCTCGAGGCCGAGCGCGTAGAGGATTTCGGTGATCGCCCCGCCGATCGAAACGATCCGGCTGGTATCCTGCACGTTGACGCGCCGCCCGGTCGCGTCCTCGAGCGTGACGGTGCGGGCGGGGCCCGCGGCGAGTGCCGTCAGCAACGCCGCGCACGCGAACGTGATCGAAAAGCGCAGCGGCACGCGGGCTGATGTCACGAGGTCTCCCACCGGTTCACTTGGTCAGGATCAGCTTGTTCTGCGCGGTCAGCCGCAGGCGGTAGGTCTCTCCCGCATGCGAAATGGCGATCTCGCGTGTTGTGACGAACAGGTCCCGGCTGTCGATGCAGTTGTCCGAAAGAACAATGCTGCGCGACGGGCCGGAAGAACTCCGCGGCTGCGCCGGTTCGTTCGTTTTGTCTTGGTCCGAAGCCGGGGTCATTTGTGTCGATGCGCGCGCCGCTGATCTATGCGTGCCGAATACTTGTTGATTTGAGCGATTTTAAAGTAGTTAATTTGGATACCTCTGTAGTTTAGAGCGATTTGACTTTACATTTCATAGTCTTGACGTCGATAATACATGGCCGATACAAAAGCAACACTGTGCGGTTCCAAAGGTCTGCACGGGAGCCAGCCAGCCAGCCTCGCGCGTCCGCGCGATCGCCCGCCAGCCCGCCACATCGAAAAACGCGCCCAAAGCGGCGCTACGCGGGGGTGTCAATGTCTGGCTGGACGCAGCGCGCACGCGCGCTGGTTTTGAGAGTTTCGACAATTGCGTTGACCGTGGCCTGCGGTTCGGGGTCCGCGCAGGCGCAGGGAACAGTGATGCTCGAGCCAATCACCGTGCTTGCCACCAAGACCCTGGAGAAAACCTGGGAATCGATGGCGGCGGTCAGCTCGATCCGCCAGGAGCAAATCGATCGGATCATGCCCAGCCGGACGTCCGACCTCTTGAATGGCGTGCCGGGCGTCTGGGTTCAGGAGCGCGCCGATGATCCCGGAACCGCCGTCAATATCCGCGGCTTGCAGGATTTCGGCCGGGTTGCGGTGGTGATTGACGGGGCGCGTCAGAACTTCCAGCGCACCGGTCACAATGCCGATGGCGTCTTCTACCTCGATCCCGAGCTCATCGGCGGCGTCGACGTGGTGCGCGGGCCGGTTGCCAACATTTATGGCTCGGGCGCCATCGGCGGCGTGGTGTCCTTCACGACCAAGGATGTGGACGATGTGCTGCAGCCTGGTCAGGTCTGGGGGTCTCTGAGCCGAGGGGAGCTCGGCTCGAACCAGGTTCAGGGCATGGGTTCGACGTTCTTCGCGGTTCGCCCCAATGCCAATTTCGATTTCATGGTCGGCGCGGTTGCCCGGTCGAAGTCCAACTACCACGACGCCAACGGCAACGAGATCGAGAACACCAAGTTCAAGGACTGGAGCGGGATCGCCAAGGCGACGTTCCGGCCTGCCGACGGTCATCAGGTGAAATTCGGTTTCATCAATTTCGATACGAAATACAACACCGGGCAGACCCCGTCCTCCATCTACTCGACCGAGGTGGACAATCAGATCGCGAATGCGCGCTGGATCTATTCCCGGCCGGGCGATCGCCTGTTCGATTTCGACGGCAATGTCTATTGGACGCGAACGGCGACTGACCAGCTCAAGACTGCGGGCACTGGCAGCGCGGTGTCGGGCCGCATCGGCGACAAGCGCAACTTTACGATCGAGACCGTTGGCTTCGACGCCCGCAACACCTCGCGTTTCGACACCGGTCCCGTGCGACACGCCCTGACTTATGGCGGTGACGCTTTCCGCGACGAGGTGGATACCACCGGATTCGGCACGGTTTTCACGCCGTCCGGCGAACGCACCGTGTCGGGCGCGTTCGCGCAACTGAAGTCGAACTTTGCCAACTGGTTGGAGGTCATCAGCGCGGTGCGCTACGACCAATACGGGCTCACAGGCGGCGGCGTCAGCTCCGATGGCTCACGGGTGTCGCCCAAGGTGACGGTCGGCATCACCCCGGTGTCCTGGATCACTCCATATGTCACCTATGCCGAAGGCTACCGGGCTCCCGCAGTCACCGAGACGCTGGTCACCGGAACGCATCCCGTGTTTCCGCAGTTCGACCTCTTGCCGAACCCGCTGCTGCGGCCCGAGATCGGCAAAACCAAGGAGGCCGGCGTCAACTTGCGGTTCGACAACGTGCTCGCACAGGGCGATGCGTTTCGCGCGAAGGCCAACGTCTATCGCAACGACGTCGAAGATTTCATTGAGTTTACGCTGGTCAATTTCGGCGCGACGGCGGCGGGAGGAAGGGTCTGCACCAATTTGATCGACCCGAATGGGGCGCCTCCGCCTCCGCCGTTTCCCGGCTTCTGCCAGCAGTATCAGAACATCCCGCATGCGCGGCTCGAGGGCGTCGAGGTCGAAACCAGCTACGATGCCGGGTCATGGTTCGGCGGGGTCAACTATAGTCATGTGAAAGGGCGCAATGCCGACAGCGGCGAGCCGCTCGCGAAAATTCCGCCCGGCTCGGTGATGACGACGCTCGGCACTCGCCTGCTCGATCGTAAGCTCACGCTTGCCGTGCGCTGGCAGTGGGTCGCCGCCAAGACATTGGACGAGATTCCGCTCTCGGACGGCACCCCGCGGACACCGGTGTTCCCACCGACCGAAGCCTACAACGTCGTCAATTTTTATGCCGGCTACACGCCGAAGCCCGGCGTCCTCGCGTCGTTGTCGATCGAAAATCTGCTGAACGAGCAGTATGCGCGCTACATGACGTCGTACCCAAGCCCGACCGGCACCGGCACACCGATCGCGTTTCCGCAGCCGGGCCTGACCGTCAAGGGATCGTTGAAGATTCAGTTCGGGCAGGACGCCGTCGCCGCGAACGGCAGGGGGTGACATCCGCAGGCAGAAGAAACTGATCGTCAACAGCGGCGCAAACGGCGCCGGGTGCGGGTTGCGTCGCCCTCCGTGGCGCGCCCGCGTCGCTTTCGCGTCTCAAAGAAGCCAGTTGGTTATCCGGCTATCAGATCAAGCGTAGTCAGACAGGAGTTCGAAAATGTTCATCGCCATGAATCGGTTTCGCGTGAAGAAAGGCTCGGAAGATGCGTTCGAGAAGGTGTGGTCCAGCCGCGACTCCTATCTCGACCGCATGAAGGGCTTCGAGGAATTCCATCTGCTCAAGGGGCCGACACTCGAGGATCACACGCTCTACGCCACGCACACCGTGTGGAGCACGAAAGAGGACTTCGAGGCCTGGACCAAGTCCGAGGAATTCCGCGCCGCGCACGCGCGCGCCGGCAACAACACCACCGGTTCGCTTTATCTCGATCACCCCAAGTTTGAAGGTTTCGAGGTCAGGCAGACATTGGCGCCGAACAGGGCCGTTGCCTGATTTGCGCGCGACCTGAGCGAGCCATGAAAGACACGGCAGCCCAATTGAAGCTCACCGCCGCGCTCGCGGCGGAGCCCGGCGCGGTGTTCGAGACCGTCGCCAAGGACCACAATGCAACCTTGCGGCAGACCGTCGAGGCGCTGCCGGGAGCGATGCGTCGCTTCGCGCCGGCGGCGAGTTTCGTCGAGATCATGGGCGAGGTCGCAAGCTGGGGCGACGTCACCCTGATCATCCATTCCGACGACGGCGTGATGGAGTTCACCGGGCCGATCCCGGCCGGGACGGTCGGGCACGGCTATTACAATCTCGCCGGTCGCACCGGCTTCCACGGTCACCTGAAGCACGAGCGCTGCGCCGGTATCGCCTTCGTCGAGCGGCCGTTCTTCGGCCGCCCGTCCGCGTCGATCCTGTTCTTCAATCTGGACGGCGGCGTGATGTTCAAAATCTTTGTCGGCCGCGACGAGAAGCGGGACCTGCTGGCGAACCAGCTTGCCGCATTCCGTGCGATGGCCGACCGATTGTGCGAAGCGCAGCGGAGGAGCGCGTGAAACCTGTGGTCTTTGCATCGGCGGCGATGCTTGCCATCCCGGCCGCCGCGCCCGCGGCGCCGAACGAGCCGGCCGATCAAATACGCGTCGAGTTGAACAGCGCGGAGAGCGCCCAGGGCCGCTGCCGCATGTCGTTTGTCATCGAGAACAAGGGCGAGGCCGCCGTCGACAGCCTGAAGCTCGACTTCGCGGTGTTCGGCACCAACGGTGTCGTGCAGCGCCGCCTGGTGGCCGAGCTTGGCCCGTTGCGCCGTGCCAAGACCGTCGTGAAGGCCTTCGAGATCGAGGGCGACTGCGCCTCCATCGGTTCGCTGCTGGTCAACGACGTGACCGCCTGCGCGCCCGGCGATGCCGGCGCGTGCCTCGACCGACTGGTCCTGGCCTCGCGGCTCACGAACGTCCGTTTCTTCAAGTGAGGGCTGCCCCATGGAAGACGCCGCCGGAGTTTTGAACCCGATCCAGCTTTTCATGCAGGCGGGGCCGATCGGGAAATCGGTGATCCTGATGCTGCTGGCCGCCTCGATCTGGTGCTGGGTGCTGATCATCGAAAGCGCCTGGGGCGTGGCGCGGCTGCGCAAGGCGATTGCGGCGTCGCGCGGCCAAAGCCAAGGGACCGCCGCCGCATTGCTCGCGCCGGTCGCCGAGGCGGGGCGGCAGGCGGCATCGCTGTCGATCCCCGGCGAAAGCCTCGGCGAGGCGCGGGCGCGCGTGACCGAAGCGATGAGCCGGGCCGCGCAGCATCTTCTCAACGCGATCGAAGGCGGGCTGCCCAACCTCGCGGTCATCTCGTCGGTCGCGCCGTTCGTCGGTTTGTTCGGCACGGTGTGGGGCATCATGGCGAGCTTCTCCGCCATCGCCACCGCCAAGGACACGAGTCTTGCCGTGGTCGCACCGGGCATCGCCGAGGCGCTGGCCGCGACCGCGATCGGTCTTGCCGCCGCGATCCCGGCCACCATCGGCTACAACCGGATCGGCTCGTCGCTCGCCCGCGCCGGGCAGGCGCTGCAGCACCTGATCGAGGAAGACGCGGTGACGCTGACCGCGCATCCGGCAGCAAGGCGTGAGCCCGCGGGCGAGACCAAGTGAGCGAGGTTATGTGACATGAAAGCGCCGCGTCCCAGCCGCTCGCTCTATCAGCCGCTCGCCGAGATCAACGTGACGCCGCTGGTCGACGTCATGCTCGTGCTGCTGATCGTGTTCATGATCACCGCGCCGATGCTCGCGGCCGGCATGCGTGTCGACCTGCCGCAGGCCAAATCGGCGCAGCCGGTCGATCCGAAGGAGCCGGTCATCATCACCGTGCAGAAGGACGGCAAGCTGTTTCTCGGCCGCGACGAAGTTGCGCCGGGGCAGGTGGCCGAAGCGCTGCGCACCAAGCTTGGCGCCGATCGCGACCGCGCCATTCACCTGCGCGGTGATCGCGACGCGGTCTATGGCGAGGTTGTCACGGTGATGGATCAGCTTGCCGCGAGCGGCTTCGTCAAGGTGGCGCTGATTGCCAATGCTCGCATGCAGCAGGGCGCGGCTCCGATGACGGCCGCTTCACCGAACTGAGATCGAGCGCATGTCCCGGAAAAGTGGGCACCGGTTTTCCGGAAAGGACATGCGCAAACTCAAGCGCATGTCCCGGAAAAGTGGGCACCGGTTTTCCGAAAAGGACATGCGCAAACTCGAGAGCTAGCCCGCTTGTGATGACGGCACGGCAAGGCATCAGAATTGCGCCGGGTTGGTTGCGGCCCGTGGCGGTTTGCGCCGTCGCGGGGTTGCATGCGGCGATCGTGTTCGGGGTGCCGTGGCCGACCGCCCAGGAGGCCGCCGTCACCGCGCCGCTTGCGGTGGTCGTGGTGCCGCAGGGCAATCCGACGCCGTCGATACAGACACCCGATCCGGCCGAGGCCGTCGAGGTGCGCCCGCCATCGGCAGCGTCGGTCGACAGCATGCCGGCCGAGTCCGAGATCGTCGAGAAGGTCGAGCCGGCCGAGCAGCCGCGCGAGCGGCCGGTCGAGGCCACGGAGGCGAAGCCGGTCGAGGCGGCTGCGGCCCGCGCACCGGACCGCGTTGCGCGCGCCGTCACGCCGCCAACCCGCACCGAGCGCATCGACCGTAAGGAGCAGGCCGAGGTTCACCCCGAGCGCGCCGTCGAAAGCGCGACGCGCCCGTTACCTGAGGCCAGCGAGGCGGATATGCCGGCGCAGGTGCCGGCAGAGCTGGTGGCTGTCGCGGAGCCTTCGCGTACGGCTGCCCCGCCCACGCAAAGTCGCGAGATGCCGCCGCAGGTTCCAACAGAGCCGGTGGCTACCGTAGAGCCTTGGCGCACCACTGCCGCGTTCGCGCCAAGCCGCGAGGCACAGCCGGTGCAAACGCCGCAATCGATGCAGTTCAACCCCGCCGCCACAGCTCTCGCGAGCGATGCGCAGGAGTCGAAGACTGAGGTTGCCGAGGCCACTCCCGCGCCGCCGCCCGAGCGCGCGGCCGATGGCCCGGTTGCTGCGCAGGCGCAACCTGCAAAGCCCGCTGCCAGCCAGGCTTCGCCGGTTCGCACCGCGCCGCAAGCAGCACCGGCGGTCGAGCGGACCGGGCCGGTGCAGCAGGCGATGCGGACCGAGCCCAACCCGGCGATGGTGCGCGATCGGCCCGACCGCGGCGACCCGACGATTGCCAACGACAACAAGCCGGCGAAGGAAAAGCAGGAGAAGAAAAAGCCGAAGACGCGGTCGATGACATCGATCGCTTCGAGCGCCAGCACGCCGCCACGCCATTCGGCGCTTGCAAGCGTTTCCGGCTCTGTAGGGAGCGCCAACTACCGCGCACTGGTCGTGGCCGAGCTCAACCGGCGAAAGTTCTATCCTTCCGGCGCGCGTGACCAGCGTGGCGTGGTCGTGGTGACGTTTGCGATCGGCAGCTCCGGCGGGGTGACGAGTTCCAGCGTCACCCGCTCTTCGGGCGTGAGCGCCCTCGACGGCGCGGTTCTGCAGATGATGCGCTCGGTCTCGTTGCCGCCGCCACCGGGCGGGTCATTCCGCGCCACCGTTCCGGTCCATTTTGATCTGCCGCGCTAACGAGCTGTGAGCCTCCAGGGCGTCCGTTCGGATCTGCTCGGCGCAACAGGCGGCGTTGCACCTCAATCCGGAGCATCTCAAAACTGCGGGGTTGGCTTATCGGTTTTGTTCTTTATTTGTTCTATACAGCCTGCCTGTTGAGGGGCGCCATCCGGATGGCTCCTGTTTGGCAGAGGCAGGAACGGTGTGCCTGCGCGTCCGGCTCAGCCGGTCGGACTCCCGGGACGCCTCGGACACCGCTCTATGGGCACTATGACCTGTGCGCAGGGAGCCTGCTGGACCACCGGTCGCCGGTCGCGACCGGGCGGCAAGCGCGGCCCGAGATAGTGAGGCCAGGTCTCACGAACACCGTGGTGGAGCGCCGAGAGGCGAGGGGCCCGATCGCAAGGGACCCGAACACGCCGCAGCGTGTTCTCCGGGCCGTTCGCACCGGCCCTAAGGGGTTTCGCAAACCCCTGCGCCTTTCGGCGCTCCGCTCCCCTCGTCAACGAGGGCGAGCAACGCGAAGAACGTTCGCAAACTCCGGGCGCAGGCACGCCGCGGCAACGAGCGGCCGTGCGCGCCGGGCAGCGGTCGGAAGACCGCGTGACGACGTAGCGCAGACGGAAATTTCCCACTGCGGCGGACCGTGGACAGCGCCTCGACGCTCCGCAACTGGCGACACTACCGCCGCTTCAGCTTGCCGGTGAACCAGAACGCCAGCGCGGGCAGCACGATCGCCGCGATGACGAACAATGGCGGTCCGCCGTAGCGGTCCATCACCGGCGCGCCGAGCGCCACACCCAGCGTCTGGCCCAGGAAATACATCGATGCGAACAGCGTGACACCGGTGCCGCGCGCCTGCGGCACCATCTGCGTCGCCTCGGTCTGCAACGTGTTGTGCAGCATATAGAAGCCGATGCCGACGCCGAGCATGGCGAGCGGTGCGAGATACCAGCCCGGCTGCACGGCGAGCGTCAGGAACGACAGGCCCATGATCATGCCGCCCCACTTGGCGATGCCGGTCTGGCCGAGGCGCCGCATCAGCGTCTTCACGGTCGCTGCATAAATCAGCCCGCCGAGCGCAAAGATGCCGATGATAACGCCGACCGTGGTGAAGCTCAGGCCGAAGCGCAGGTGCAGATCCGCGCCGATATATGAGAAGATGCCCTGGAAGAACGTGCCTTCGATGCCTACGGCGACGAGCATGATGCGGGCCCAGGGCGTGCCGAGCACGATGCGGTAGCTCTCGATCAGGCCGCGGCGCTCTGTCGAGGCGCGTGCCGTGCGCGTCACCGGGTTGGCAGCAAGCTGGTAGCCCAGTGCGGCGGCGGCGATCGCGAGCATCGCCGCGAGCAGCAGGAACACGGTGCGCCAGCCGAACCAGTCGCCGACGATGCCGCCGGCGGCCTGGCCGAACAGCTGTCCCAGCACCTGGCCGGCGAGGAAACGCCCGAGCACCTGCTGGCGCTGCTCATAGGGCACCACGTCGCCGATGAAGGCGAGGCTGATCGGCAGGATCCAGGCGACCGTCAGGCCGGAGACGAAGCGGGCGAGCGTCAGCGTGTCGAGGGTCCGCGCCAGCCCGCAGGCCGCCACGGTGACAGCCGACAGGGCGCAGGCGAGCGCGACCGTGCGGTACTTGCCGAAGACATCGGCGATCGGCCCGGTGATGAACTGCATCGCGCCGTGGGTGAGCGCATAGGCGGTGATGATGATCGAGGCGGCACCGGCCGAGACGGCGAAATCGGCGGCAATTTGCGGCAGCAGCGTGTCGGCGGCCCGCACCAGGGCCTGGCTCGCGAAGCTCGCCACCGCGAGCGCCAGGATGGCGGCGTTGGCCGCTTTCGGGCTCGGCGAGGCTTGCGGGGCGGGCGAGGAGGACGGCGTTGACAGCATCGGGGGTGGCGGGCTTTCTACCGCGCCACCAGATTCACGACAAATCGGCGTATTTCATCGCGATGATCGACAAAACCTACCAGCCCTCCGAAGTCGAAGGCCGCATCTATGCGGCGTGGGAGGATGCGCGCGCGTTCCGCGGCGGCCGCCCCGAGCGCACAGCGGCCGCGCCCTACAGCATCGTCATCCCGCCGCCGAACGTGACCGGCTCGCTGCACATGGGGCACGCGCTCAACAACACGCTTCAGGATATTTTATGCCGGTTCGAGCGGATGCGCGGCAAGGACGTGCTGTGGCAGCCCGGCACCGACCACGCCGGCATCGCGACGCAGATGGTGGTCGAGCGGCAACTGATGGAACGGCAGGAGCCGTCGCGCCGCGACATAGGGCGCGACAAGTTCCTCGAGCGGGTCTGGGCCTGGAAGGCGGAAAGCGGCGGCACCATCGTCAACCAGCTCAAGCGGCTCGGCGCGTCGTGCGACTGGTCGCGCGAGCGGTTCACCATGGACGAAGGCCTGTCGAAGGCCGTCCTCAAGGTGTTCGTCCAACTCTACAACGAAGGCCTGATCTACAAGGACAAGCGGCTGGTCAACTGGGACCCGAAGCTGCTGACCGCGATCTCCGACCTCGAGGTGCAGCAGGTCGAGATCAAGGGCCATCTCTGGCACATCAAGTATCCGGTCGAGGGCACCGGCGAGCACATCGTCGTCGCCACCACCCGGCCGGAGACGATGCTGGGCGACACCGCGGTCGCGGTGCATCCCGACAACGAAAAGCTGAAGCATCTGATCGGCAAGATGGCGATCCTGCCGCTGGTCGGCCGCCGTATCCCGATCGTCGGCGACGACTACGCCGATCCTGAGAAGGGCACCGGCGCGGTGAAGATCACGCCGGCGCACGACTTCAACGACTTCGACGTCGGCAAGCGGCACAACCTGCCGCAGGTGAGCGTGCTCGACGTCGAGGGCCGGCTCGATCTGCAGGACAACGAAGCGTTTCTCGACGGCGTGCCATCGACGCCCGCGCTCGACGAGACCATGAAGCTCGATGGCCTCGACCGCTTCAAGGCGCGCAAGGCCATCGTCGAGCGGCTGGAGGCGGCGGGCTTCCTCGACAAGATCGAGCCGCACACGCACATGGTGCCGCACGGCGACCGGTCCGGCGTGGTGATCGAGCCGTTCCTCACCGACCAGTGGTATGTCAATGCAAAGGCACTCGCCGTGCGCGCGATCGACGCGGTGCGCGAGGGCAAGACCAATTTCGTGCCGAAGAACTGGGAGAAGACCTACTTCGACTGGATGGAGAACATCCAGCCGTGGTGCATCTCGCGCCAGCTCTGGTGGGGCCACCAGATCCCGGCATGGTACGGCCAGGACGGCAAGGTGTTCGTTGCCGAGACCGAGGAGGAAGCCGTCTCCCGCGCGCTCGCCTACTATCAGGAGACCGGTGCGTTGACGGCGCAACAGGCGCGCGACATGGCGCTTGAGCCGACCAGGCGGGCGCCGTTTCTCACCCGCGACGAGGACGTGCTCGACACCTGGTTCTCGTCCGCACTCTGGCCGTTCTCGACGCTCGGCTGGCCCGACGAGACCAGCGAGCTCAAGCGCTTCTATCCGACGTCGGCGCTGGTCACCGGCTTCGACATCATCTTCTTCTGGGTCGCTCGGATGATGATGATGGGCCTGCACTTCATGAAGGATATTCCCTTCAAGGACGTCTACATCCACGCGCTCGTCCGCGACGAGAAGGGCGCGAAGATGTCGAAGTCCAAAGGCAACGTCATCGATCCGCTGGCGCTGATCGACGACTACGGCGCGGACGCGCTGCGCTTCACGCTCGCCGCGATGGCGGCGCAGGGCCGCGACATCAAGCTCTCGACCCAGCGCGTCGAGGGCTATCGCAACTTCGCGACCAAGCTCTGGAACGCGGCCCGCTTCGTCGAGTTCAACGGCGCGGGCCGCGTCGCGGGCTTCGATCCCAGGTCGGCAAAGGAAACGCTCAACCGCTGGATCGCGCATGAGGCCGCGAAGGCGCTGCGCGAGGTGACCGAGGCGATCGAGCAATACCGGTTCAATGATGCGGCGAATGCCGCGTATCGGTTTGTCTGGAACGTCTATTGCGACTGGTATGTGGAGCTGTCGAAGCCGCTGCTGACCGGGCCCGATGGTCCCGCCAAGAACGAGACGCGGGCGATGGCGGCCTGGGCGCTGGACGAAATCCTCAAGCTCCTGCACCCGTTCATGCCGTTCATCACCGAGGAGCTGTGGCGGGTCACCGCCGAGACGGGACCTGCGCGCGAGATGCCGCTGGTGCTGGCGCCGTGGTCGAGCCTCGAAGGCCTCGACGACGACAAGGCGGAGGCCGAGATCGGCTGGCTGATCGATCTCGTCACCTCGATCCGTTCGGTGCGCGTCGAGATGAACATTCCGGCGTCGACGCCGATCCCGGTGGTGCTTGCCGGCGCGTCGGCCGAGACGAAAGCGCGCGCCGAACGCTGGACCGAGTTCGCCAAGCGCCTCGCCCGCATTGCCGACATCGGCTTTGCCGATGCGCCGCCGCAGGGCTCCGTGCAACTCCTCATCCGCGGGGAGGTTGCCGCGCTGCCGCTCAAGGGCGTCATCGACTTTGCCGCTGAGCGCGCGCGTCTCGACAAGGAGATGAAGAAGGCCGAGTTCGACATCCAGCGCGTCGACGCCAAGCTCAACAATCCGAAGTTCGTCGCCAATGCCGACGAAGAGGTGGTCGAGGGCGAACGCGAAAAGCGCGAGGAGGCGGTCGGGCGCCGGCAGAAGATCGTCGAGGCGCTGGAGCGGTTGCAGCACGCCACGTGAGCGAACGCCGCCCATTTCTTGAAATCGTCGCCGGCGCCATGCTCCGCCGGCCCTATCAGGATGCCGCCGGCCGCAAGGGTCTGCTCGGATTGCTCGCCCGCCCGCAGCGCCATGTGGTGCAACGCCACGCCCTGATGCTGCCCGGCTGGCCGCGGTTTCCGCGGCCGCTGCGGATCGCGTTTCTATCCGATTTCCATCTCGGCTCGCACACCGGCGACGTGGCGCGCTTGACCGCGATTGCCGATGAAGTCGTGGCGCTGACGCCGGACCTCGTGTTGTTCGGCGGCGACTACGTGAACATGCAGCTGTTCGGCGGCGGGCGCGTGCCGCCAAGGATCATCGCCGGAATTCTTTCGCGGATCGCCGCGCCTTGCGGGCGTTTCGGCGTGCTTGGCAATCACGACTATGTCTACGGCAAGGCCGATGTCGCCGTGGCGATGCGCGACGCGGGCATCGCGATGCTCGACCATGGCCGCGAGACCTTTGCCTATGAAAACCACGGCATCGACATCGTCGGCCTGTCGGATGCACATATCGCCTGGCCGGACGGGCAGGCACTCCTGGCCAATCTTGCGCCGGACCGGCCCGCCATCGTGCTGACGCACGATCCCGCGCATTTCGCCGGCGTTCCGGCCGGTCCCTTTCTCACGCTTGCAGGCCACACCCACGGCGGCCAGATCAGGCTTCCCGGCATCGGCGCGCTGACCAACGCGAGCGCCGCGCCGATGCACTGGACCCACGGCCTCGTGGTCGACGGCGGGCGGCATATGATCGTCACCGCGGGGCTCGGCACCAGCGGCGTACCGCTGCGGATCGGCGTGCCGCCGGAGTTCGTGGTGATCGACGTCACCGGACCATGAGACTTTTGCGCGCCGCTGGCTTCGGCATCGCCGGCGTCTCGATCGCGCTGATCGCGTCAACAATACTGACCGCGCGCTCCGGCGATCCCGCGTTGTGGCCGCCCGGGCCGGGCGAACCGCGCGTCGAAATCTTCGTCGTGAGCCACGGCTACCATTCCGGGCTGGTGCTGCCGCGCGAGGCGATGGCCGAGGCAGCAGGTCAGCGCAGCCACCTCGCGCTCGGTGCCGTGGCGCAGCGGTTTTCCGGCTATCGCTTCGTCGAGATCGGCTGGGGCGACGAAAGCTTCTACCGCCATGTGCCCAACGTCGCCTCGCTCAGCTTCGGGCTTGCGGTGCGCGCGCTGCTCTGGCCGGGCAATCCATCGGTGGTGCACGTGGTCGGCCTGCCCGGACCTCCGCGCGAGGCTTTCCCGCGCGCCGATATCGTCCGCGTCGAGCTGTCGAGCGGCGGATTTGCGCGCATGCTCGAGGCATTGGAGGCGAGCTTCGGCAAGGAGGGCGGAGCGCCGCCGCCGGAGCCGCTCGGCTCAGGCCTCTACGGGCCGAGCCTGTTCTATCGCGGCGTCGAGGCGTTTCACGCTTTCAACGTCTGTAACCACTGGGTGGCGCGGCTGCTTGCGGCGGCGGGCCTGCCCGTCGCGCCGGTGCCGGCCACGCTGCCGGCGGGCCTGCTGCTCGACCTCGAATGGCGGGCGGGACTCGTTGCCCTGCGGAAAAATTGACCTCACCGTCGAGACCGAACGCGGCATTGCATGTGATTGGGCCTTGCGCTCTGATGGCGCAACTTGAGCGGGAGGCGACGATGTCGGACACAGATCATAATGTGGCGCTCCTGAAGGAGGCTTACAAAAAATGGGGCGATAGCCTGGGGGCCAGCGTGGATGAGTGGATGAAGATCTGCGCCGATCAGATCTCGTTCGGCTCGATCGCCGAAGGCCCGCCGGGCGCCGAATATCTGACCCAATTCCAGAGCAAGGGTGCGCTGAAAGAATATTTCGCAGGGCTCGAACGCGATTGGCAGATGATCGAATACACCGCCGAGCATTTCGTCGCCCAGGGCGACCGCGTGGTCATGCTCGGGCGCTGCGGCTGGCGCTACAAGAAGACCGGCAAGGTGGTGTGGACGCGCAAGGCCGACTCCTGGCGCTTCCTCGACGGCAAGGCGGTCGAATACTACGAGTACTACGACACCGCTCAGGTGCTCGCCGCGCTGTCCTGACCATATTGGAATGCCTGTGATGAATGTATTTCTGGCCGGTGCGACCGGCGTCATCGGTCGCCCGCTGATCGGGCTGTTGCGCGGGGCGGGCCATTCGGTGACCGGCACGAGCCGGTCGGCGGCGAAGCTTGCCGCGATCGAGGCGCTCGGCGCCAAGGGCGTTGCGGTCGATGCGTTCGACGCCGAGGGCTTGAAGCGCGCTGTTGCAGCCGCAAAACCCGACGTCGTGATCCATCAATTGACCGATCTGCCCGACGTCAGCGATCCGTCGCAGATGGCTGTCGTGCGGGAGAAGAACGGGCGGCTTCGCATCGAGGGCACCGGCAACCTGATGGCGGCGGCAAAGGCCGCGAACGTCCGCCGCGTCGTCGCGCAAAGCATCGCCTTCGTCTATGCGCCGGGAGCGAAGCCACACCGCGAGGGCGATCCGCTCGAGACGGAAGCGGCGAACGGCAGCGTGGGAGGCGTCAAAGGGCTGGAACACGCCGTGCTGAACACGCCCGGCATCGACGGCATCGTGCTGCGCTACGGCCGGCTCTACGGGCCGGGGACCTGGTTCGACAAGCCCGGCAGTCCGGGGTCGCTGACCTGCAGGGCCGCGGCGCAGGCGGCATTGTTGGCCACGACGCGAGGGACGCCCGGCATCTACAACATCGCCGAGGACGACGGCACGTTTTCGGTCGAGAAGGCGCGCCGGGAGCTCGGATTTGATCCGGCCTGCAGGGCGGCTTGAATCCGGGGCCTGACTCTGTAAATACGCGCCCATGAACGCACCCATTCGCGCGCCCAGCTCTGGACCTTCTTTGGGCCACAACCGTTCGCCGCTCGCCGATGCGATCGAGCGCCGGCGCACCTTCGCCATCATCTCCCACCCCGACGCCGGCAAGACCACGCTGACCGAGAAGCTCTTGCTGTTCGGCGGCGCGATCCAGCTTGCCGGCCAGGTCAAGGCCAAGAAGAACCGCCGCTCCACCCAGTCCGACTGGATGGCGATCGAGCGCGAGCGCGGCATCTCGGTCGTCACCTCGGTGATGACCTTCGAATACGGCGATCATGTCTTCAACCTGCTCGACACGCCGGGCCACGAAGACTTTTCCGAGGACACCTACCGGACGCTGACCGCCGTCGACTCGGCCGTGATGGTGATCGACGCCGCCAAGGGCATCGAGGCGCGAACGCGGAAGCTGTTCGAGGTCTGCCGGCTGCGCGACATCCCGATCGTCACCTTCATCAACAAGATGGACCGCGAGTCCCGCGATCCGTTCGACCTGCTCGACGAGATCGAGAAGACGCTCGCCCTCGACACCACGCCGGCGAACTGGCCGGTCGGCCGCGGCCGCGACTTCGTCGGCACCATCGCCATCGAGGGCGGCGGCGTCCGGCTCCTGGAGGGCGACGCCGGCAAGGCCGGCACCTTGCGGGAAATGACCATTGAAGAGGTCGCCGCGCTCAATGCCAATCTCGACGCGGCCGCGATCTCCGGCGAATTCGAGCTGGTGCGGGAAGCCTGCAAGCCGTTCGATATGGCGGCGTTCCGCGAGGGGCATCTGTCGCCGGTGTTCTTCGGCTCGGCGCTGAAGAATTTCGGCGTCGGCGACCTTCTGGACGCGATCGGCCGCATCGCCCCGCCGCCGCGGGCGCAGAAGGCGGACAAGCGCACCGTCGAGGCCGACGAGAACAACATGTCGGCCTTCGTGTTCAAGATCCAGGCGAACATGGACCCGAACCACCGCGACCGCATGGCGTTCGCGCGGCTCTGCTCGGGCAAGCTCACCCGCGGAATGAAGGTCAAGCAGGTGCGCACCGGCAAGTCGATCTCGCTCAATGCGCCGCAGTTCTTCTTCGCCCAGGACCGCTCGGTCGCCGACGAGGCCTTTGCCGGCGACGTGGTCGGCATCCCCAACCACGGCGCCATCGCCATCGGCGACACGCTCACCGAAGGCGAGGACCTGAACTTCGTCGGCGTGCCGAACTTCGCCCCGGAAATCCTGCGCCGGGTGCGGCTGCCCGACGCGATGAAGGCGAAGAAGCTGAAGGAGGCGCTGCAGCAGCTCGCCGAGGAGGGCGTGGTGCAGGTGTTCCGGCCGCGCGACGGCTCGCCGGCGCTCGTCGGCGTGGTCGGTCCCTTGCAGCTCGACGTGCTCCGCGTGCGGCTCAAGGACGAATACGGCCTCGAGGTGATGTGGGACACCGCCGAATTCGCGCTGGCGCGCTGGGTGTCCTCGGACGATCCCAAGGCGCTGGACAAGTTCATTGCCGATCACGGGCTCAGCATCGCCGACGACCTCGACGGCGATCCGGTCTATCTCGCCAAGAACGACTTCTATCTCGGCTACACCCGCGAGCGCGCGCCCGGCATCGTCTTCACCGACGTGAAAGATCGGCATGCGAACGCGCAGGCTGCGGGCGGCTTGTGAGTGCGGCGAGGGGTGTAAACGTTCAGCGCAGCTATCCTCTCAGCGCGCGCTGAAGCGGTAGTTGCCGCGGACCGTCACCTGATCCATGGTGAGCCGCAGGTCCGTGGTATTCGCGCCGAATACGGTGCCGAGGCCATCCGGAACCTGGACCAGCGGGCTCAGACGGCCGAACACGCTGCGCCGGTATTCGGCACCGACACTCCAGGCGTCATCTACGGCCCAGGCGAAGCCTCCGCCGAGCGTCCAGCCCAAGCGCAGATGAGAGTCGGTGTCGGTCAAGGAGTGAGCGCCGACCGGCAGGATGTTTGCCGGACCAAATACCACGGTCGTTGTCGCGTCGACGCGCATACTCGTCAGGGCCAAGCCGCCGGTCCCGTAAAGGAGTGTGCGGTCGAGCGCGTAACCGACACGTCCGCGCAGAGAGGCCATCCAGTCGACGCTGGTCTTGTAATTGACGGTTACGGTCTGGACGCCGGTCGTCCCGGGGAAGCGGGTCGCGCTTGTTGTTGCCTCGTTCCTGAGGCCGGTTCCGACGACATCGGCCTCGATGCCGAACACCAGCCGGTCCCGTTGCCAGTTGTATCCGGCCTGCGCTCCGCCCAGCACGGAGGTATCTCTTCCCTTGGTCGCGGACAGCGATCCAATGGTTCCAGGAACGAGGATGGGGCCGGGAAAGAGGAAGGGGGGAAACACCAAGCCGTTATAGGACCCAACATCGGTGCGGCTCCATGTTCCGCCCAAGTTGCCGCCGGCATACAGCCCAGACCAGTTCAGCGTCGGCGCAAAAACGGGAGGAGGCTTCTTGGGAGGCGGAGCAGCCTGCGCGGACGCCGCCGCGAAGCACGCACCAGCCATGACCGCACTTGCGACAACTCTATGCACGATCGCCCCCACGACCGGTGTTGCGTCCTACCGCGACACGCGGTCGACCCGGCTCAATGCTAGCAAAACGTGTAACCCGCAGGTGTGACAACTGCGCCACAGTTCGGGACGTATTGGGAGTTGTGCACATCCGCGCGGATCATCGTCGCGCGACGCCTTTGCCGCGGATCGTGAACCTTTGCTGAGCGAACGCCGGCCAATGCCAGCACTGGCGAGGCGACAATGCGATTTCCTTTCGATGGGGGTTCGTACGAGGTCGGCCGTTATCGCGGCGCGCCGGTTGTTCTCTCGCCGACATTTTTTCATCACCGCGCTGGTGTTGGCCGTTCCTTCGCATGTTCAGCTTGCGCGGGCTCGTGCTCGCGGCGTTCTTCATCGCGGTGCTGTTTTTCTCCGTTTCGATCCACGAGCTCGCCCATGCGGCGACGGCGACCGGCTATCGGGTGGATGTCGCGCGCGTCGAGATCAATATGGCGGGTGGTCTCGCGAGCTTCCGCGGCTGGCCGCGCACGATGCAGCAGGACCTGCTCATCACCGCTGCGGGGCCGCTGTCCAATCTGGCATTGGGACTTGCGGCGCTCGCGCTGCCCATGCTCGTGCCTGCGCCCGCACCCGAGATGATCGGGGTCAACGGCAAGCTCGTGCCCGAGCCGTTTACGCAGCCGTCTATGGCCGCGCAGCTTCTGCGGGCCACGGCCTACGTCAACATCGGTCTTTTCGTGGTCAATCTGCTGCCGGGCATTCTGCTCGACGGCGGCAAGATCGTCTATCTCCCGGTCGAACAGCGCTGGCATTCGCGCACGGCACTGCTGACCGTGAGTTCGCTCGGCCTGTTCTTCGCAGCCGTCAACACCTAC
Organism: Xanthobacteraceae bacterium; assembly: GCA_019746355.1. The sequence goes on from JAIESC010000138.1 coordinate 21,123, forward strand.
CTGCTGATCGGCACCATCATCGCCGGCCTCCCGATCTGGGCGCCGCCGACGTTCGGGACGAATTGGGAGGCGTTCAAGGCGGCGCGCCATGGCCGCCGCGCCAACGGGGATGCGGTGGCGTTCCGAGGTTTTCAGCCGTTTTTGAACGGCTTGCTCAGAAATTTCGAGCCCTTCAGCCCGTAGCGCCAGGGCAAATCCGCCGCCTTGGTGATGCCGATGCGGATGCCGGTGGCGATCTCCGGCTCCGCGTCGCGCGCGTAAAGCTCGAACGGCAGCTTGTCGAGGGCGAGCCCGTTGTGGGCCATCGTCACGCTCATCGCCTCGGCGAGGCGTCCGGGGCCGGAGCAAAGCAGCCGCTCATCGGAAAGTCCGCGCCGCCGCCGCATCTTGGCCAGGCCTTCGACCGGCTCGACCGCCCGGATCAGCACGGCGCTGGCCGAGCCCGCAGGCTCGCAGACGAAGTTCAGGCACCAATGGATTCCGTAGGACCTATAAACGTAGGCGTATCCCGGCGGGCCGAACATCACCGCATTGCGGGGCGTCTGGCCGTTGAAGCTGTGCGCCGCCGGGTCGGTGTGGTGATAGGCCTCAACCTCGACGATCCGGCCGCCGACGCCGCCGATCAGCAGGGTCGCGCCGATCAGGTCCGGCGCGACATGGTGAACGCTTCGCGAAAAGAACGGGCGACGGATCTTGCGGGCGGCCATTGCGATGTTGCGGTGCGGCCACCACCTGTGGCGTGGCGGCAACAATCTTGGAACATTTGAACTGTACACCGCCGTGTACTGCACCACGCCGCGATTTGGCCATACCCTTTGATGAAACCAAAGCCCGTTCTGGCCTTTCCGGTTTTTTTAGCCGGAACAAGTAATGGCCGGGACGGAGTTTTTAATCCGCAAGCGATAATCCCGTGGGGGGAGACAGCGGCGGAGGGGCCGGGGGCAACGCTTTCGGCTGAAACGTCGCAGGATTCTTTGATGGACGCTCGTACCAAGCTCAAGGCCAAGCTCCCCAGCCGCCACGTGACCGAAGGCCCCGAGCGCGCGCCGCATCGCTCGTACTATTACGCGATGGGTCTGACCACGCAGCAGATCCATCAGCCGTTCGTCGGCGTCGCCTCCTGCTGGAACGAGGCCGCGCCCTGCAACATCGCGCTGATGCGCCAGGCACAGGCCGCAAAGAAAGGCGTTGCGGCCGCCGGCGGCACGCCGCGCGAGTTCTGCACCATCACCGTCACCGACGGCATCGCCATGGGCCACGAGGGCATGAAGTCTTCGCTGCCGTCGCGCGAGGCGATCGCCGACACGGTCGAGCTTACCGTGCGCGGCCACGCCTATGATGCGCTCGTCGGGCTTGCCGGCTGCGACAAGTCGCTGCCCGGCATGATGATGGCGATGTGCCGCCTCAACGTGCCGTCGGTTTTCATCTACGGCGGCTCGATCCTGCCCGGCACCTTCAAGGGCCAGCCTGTCACCGTGCAGGACGTGTTCGAGGCGGTCGGAAAATACTCAGTCGGCGCCATGAACGCCGACGATCTCGAAGAGCTCGAGCAGCACGCGTGCCCGTCCGCCGGCGCGTGCGGCGCGCAGTTCACCGCCAACACCATGGCGACCGTCTCCGAGGCGATCGGCCTGGCGCTGCCGTACTCGGCCGGTGCCCCGGCACCGTATGAAATTCGCGACGCATTCTGCATGACCGCCGGCGAGCAGGTGATGAAGCTCATCGCCGAGGGCATCCGCCCGCGCGACATTGTGACCAAAAAGGCGCTGGAAAATGCCGCCGCGGTGGTGGCGGCTTCAGGTGGCTCGACCAATGCTGCGTTGCATCTGCCTGCGATTGCTCATGAATGCGGAATTGACTTCACGCTGTTCGACGTCGCCGAAGTCTTCAAAAGAACACCATATATCGCCGATTTGAAGCCGGGCGGCCGTTATGTTGCCAAGGACATGTTTGAGGTTGGCGGCATTCCGCTCTTGATGAAAACCCTTTTGGATCATGGATTCTTGCACGGGGGCTGCATGACGGTAACGGGCCGTACCATCGCGCAGAACCTGAAGGGCGTGAAATGGAATCCGGACCAGGACGTGGTCCGGCCGGCCAACAAGCCGATCACCAAGACCGGCGGTGTGGTCGGACTGAAAGGCAATCTCGCGCCGGAAGGCGCGATCGTGAAGGTCGCTGGGATGAGTGAATTGAAGTTCTCTGGCCCGGCGCGCTGCTTCGACCGCGAGGAAGACTGCTTCGCTGCGGTCAAGGCGAAGAAGTACAAGGAAGGCGACGTGTTCGTGATCCGGTATGAAGGCCCGAAGGGCGGACCGGGCATGCGCGAGATGCTCGCGACCACCGCGGCACTCTACGGCCAGGGCATGGGCGGCAAGGTCGCGCTGATCACCGACGGCCGCTTCTCCGGCGCCACGCGCGGCTTCTGCATCGGCCATGTCGGGCCGGAGGCCGCGGTCGGCGGCCCGATCGCGCTGGTCAAGGACGGCGACATCATCGAGATCGACGCCGTCAAAGGCACCATGAACGTCAAGGTTTCGGCCGAAGAGCTCTTAAAGCGCCGCAAGGCGTGGAAGCCGCGCGAGATCGATTTCGGCTCCGGCTACATCTGGAAATACGCCCAGCAGGTCGGCGATGCCCTGCATGGCGCGGTCACCCATCCTGGCGCCGCCGCCGAGAAATCGTGTTATGCGGACATTTAGCGTCGTCACCAGCGTCGCGTTGATTGCGCTCGCCGCAGGCATCGAGCCGACCCGGTCGCTCGACGGCAGCCCATCGCCGAACCCGGTGATCGCGCCGGGCGTGCAGCCGCTGGCGAGTTCGCTGCCCTCCGGTCCCAAGTCGGTCGCGCCGGGGCTCAAGTCGGCGATCGTTCCGACGTCGCCCGGTGAAGCCTATCGCAGCGCCACCGAGGCGCTGAAGACCGGCGAGAAGGCGCAGGCGGTGATGTCGCTGCAATACGCCGCCGAGCACGGCCACGGCTTCGCGCTGTGGAAGCTCGGGCGGATGTATGCCGACGGCGACGGCGTCAAGCGCGACGACATCCGCGCGTTCGAGTATTTCCAGAAGTTCGCCGACAGCCACGCCGACGACAATCCGGGGAGCGCGCGCGCGCGCTTCGTCGCCAACGCCTTCGTCGCGCTCGGCCACTACTATCTCGAAGGCATTCCGAACTCGGCTGTGGCGCCGAGTCCCGAGTTGGCGCGGCGCATGTTCGGCCATGCCGCGTCGTATTTCGGCGATCCGGAAGCGCAGTTCCAACTCGCCTCGCTCTATCTCGACGGCAACGGCGTGGCGCGCGATGCCAAGCGGGCGGTGCCGTGGCTGGTGCTCGCCTCCAACAAGGGCCACTACAAGGCGCAGGCGGTTCTCGGCCGCATCCTGTTCAACGGCGAGCACGGCCAGCGCCAGCGCGCCGCGGGCCTGATGTGGATGACGGTTGCGAGCGACGGCCCGGGCGCGAAGGAGGCCTGGATCGCCCAGTTGCGCGAAACCTCGATCGCGCAAGCGACCAATGACGAGCAGGCGATGGCCTACATCCTGCTCAGGCGCTTCCTCGAAGGCCGTCGCGAGTAGGCCGCTCAGCCACTCGAAGCCGCCGCCTCGATCGCAAAATCCGCATAGACCGGCACATGGTCGGACGGCCGCTCCCACGAGCGGACGTGCTTGTCGATGCCCGCGCCGGTCAGCCGGTCGGCGGCCTGCGGCGACAGCAGCAGGTGGTCGATCCGGATGCCCCAGTTCTTCTGCCAGGCGCCGGCCTGATAGTCCCAGAACGTGTAGAGCCCTTTGTCGTCGCTCACCGCGCGAATGGCGTCGGTCAGGCCGAGGCTGGTCAGGGCGCGGAACTTGGACCGGGTCTGCGGCAGGAACAGCGCGTCCTTGGTCCAGACCGCCGGATTGTGAACATCGTCGGCGGTCGGGATGACGTTGTAGTCGCCGGCCAGAATGAGCGGCTCCTCCAGTTGGAGCCGTTCATGTGCGTATTTCGCAAGCCGATCCATCCATCTGATTTTGTATGGGTATTTGTCCGTGTCGGGCGGATTGCCGTTGGGCAGGTAGATCGACGCCACCCGCAAGACCCCGCGGTCGGTCGAAACCGTCGCCTCGATGAACCGGGCATGGTCGTCGGCGTCGTCGCCGGGCAGGCGGGGCGTGACCTCGTCGAACTTGAGCTTGGACAGGATGGCGACGCCGTTGAACGTCTTCTGTCCGTGCACTGCAACATTGTAGCCCAGGGCCTCGATCTCGAGCCTCGGGAAGGCGTCATCGACGGTTTTGGTTTCCTGAAGGCACACGATGTCGGGCGACCGTTCCTTGAGCCAGGCGGTCAGGTTCTCGATTCGCTGCTTGATCGAGTTGACGTTCCAGGTGGCGATCCGCATTGGGGGGCTTTTTCAGGCGTTTCGGGGTGGGCAGTGGTTAACCACCATGCCTGAGTTCGCAAAGCGCTTAAAGGACTTGGAGCAAATCGCCGCTATCGGTGTTCGTGCGGTTGAGGGGGCGTGCAACCGGCCGGCCCCGTATGCTAAAGAATTCTGTAAAATCGCTGGGGGCAGCGGTCGGGGCGAGGGATCACAGAGGGAGTACGGCTCCTGGTTTGGCACCGGAGCCGGCACAGGGAAATGAACAGACGGACTCTGGTTGTGGGGGTGGCAGGGGTGCTCGCCCTCGCGGGCGGTGGAATATTTTTGTGGACCGGCTCGTCCGGGCAGAAGGCGGCGGCGCAGGGGCCGCGGGCCGAGCGGAGCATCCCGGTCGCGGTGGCCAAGGCGGTCAGGAAGCCGGTGCCGTTCCGGCTCGAAGCGCTCGGCACCGTGACGACCATCGCAAGCGTCGCGGTCAAGCCTCGCATCGACAGCGAGATCGTCGCCGTGAAGTTCGAAGACGGCGCCCGCGTCAAGCAGGGCGATGTGCTGTTCGTGCTCGACAGCCGGACGATCGAGGCCGAGATCAAGCGCGTCGAGGCGGTGATCACCAGCGCCGAGGCGCAGCATGAGCAGGCGGTGCGCGACGTCGCCCGCTACAGCGAGCTGGTCCAGAAGAACGCCACCACCCAGGTCACGCTCAACAACTCGATGACCCAGCTCAACGTCTCGAAGGCGCTGGCCGAATCCAACAAGGCGATGCTGCAGGGCCTGAAGGTGCAACTCGGCTACACCACCATCCGCGCGCCGATTTCCGGCCGCACCAGCATGGCCAGCGCCAAGGTCGGCAATATCGTGCGCCAGGCCGACATCGCGCCGCTTGCCACCATCAACCAGGTCGCGCCGATCTACGTCTCCTTCACGGTGCCGCAACGGAGCCTGCCGGACGTGCGCGCGGCGCTTGCCGCCGAGACCGCGACACTCGAGGCGATCGTTCCGGGCTCCGGCGCACGCGCCACGGGTCAGGTCACGATGATCGAGAACGCGGTCGATGCCGCGACCGGCATGGTGACGGTGCGCGCCACCATGCCGAACGAGGACGAGCTGCTGTGGCCCGGCACGCTGGTGAACACCGCGCTGACGTTGCGCAACGACGTCCATGTTTCGGTTCCGACCGCGGCCTTGCAGATCAGCCAGGAAGGCCAGTTCGTGTTCGTCGTGAAGGACAATGCGGCGATCAAGCGGCTGGTCAAGGTCGAGCGGGCGGTCGACGGCGTTGCCGCCATCGCAGCCGGACTGGAGGAAGGCGAGACGGTGGTCACCGACGGCCAGCTCCAGTTGCAGAACGGGACCAGAGTTTCGATCCGCGGTGCCAGGGCCGAATCTTGAGGACGACATCCTGACATGAACATTTCGGAGACCTGCATCCGGCGCCCGGTGATGACGACGCTCATCACGGCGTCGCTCATCGTCTTCGGAATTTTCGGCTACCGTCTCCTGTCGGTCGCGGCGCTGCCGCGGGTCGACTTTCCGACCATCGAGGTGACGGCGACGCTGCCGGGCGCGAGCCCCGAGACCATGGCGGCCTCGGTCGCGGGCCCGATCGAGCGGCAGTTCTCGACCATCGCCGGCGTGTCGTCGATGACCTCGACCTCGACGCTCGGCCAGACCCGCATCACCGTCCAGTTCGACCTCAACCGCAACATCGACGGCGCGGCCCTCGACGTGCAGACCGCGCTCTCGGTCGCACAACGACGTCTGCCCATCGAAATGACGACGCCGCCGTCGTTCCGCAAGGTCAATCCCGGCGACTTCCCGATCCTGTTCATCAGCCTGATCTCGTCGACGCTGCCGATGTCGACGGTCGACGAATACGGCCAGACGCTCCTGGCCCAGCAGATTTCGCAGTTGCCGGGCGTTGCCCAGGTGCTGGTCTACGGCTCGCAGAAGTTCGCCGTGCGGGTGCAGGTCGACCCGATCGCCGCCGCCGCGCGCAACATTTCGCTGGAAGACATCCGCACCGTCCTGGCCAAGACCAACTCCAACACGCCGGTCGGCACGCTCGCCGGCAACGAGCGCAACGTGACGCTGGTCGCGACCGGCGCGATGCGGAAGGCGGCCGATTACTGCAACGTCGTCGCGGCCTGGCGCAACGGCTCGCCGGTCAAGCTCTGCGAGATCGCCAACGTCATCGACGGCGTCGAGAACGACAAGGTCGCGAGCTGGTTCAACAACGACCGCGCGGTGGTGCTGGCGATTCAGCGCCAGCCCGACGCCAACACCGTCGAGGTGGTCGACCTGGTCAAGTCGAAGCTGCCCCAGTTCCGCGCCCAGGTGCCGGCCTCGATCAAGATGGAGACGCTGCTCGACCGCTCGGTCTCGATCCGCAGCGCGGTCTACGAGGTGCAGGAAACCCTGCTGATCGCCTTTGCGCTGGTGATCATGGTGATCTTCCTGTTCCTGCGCTCGGTGACGGCGACGGTCATCCCGGCGCTGGCGGTGCCGATCTCGCTGGTCGCGACCTTTGCGGCGATGTATGCGCTCGGCTTCTCGATCAACAACATGACGCTGCTCGCGCTGACGCTGTCGGTCGGTTTCGTGGTCGACGACGCCATCGTCATGCTGGAAAACATCGTCCGCCACATCGAGGGCGGGATGCGGCCGTTCGAGGCGGCGCTCAAGGGCGCGCGCGAGATCGGCTTCACCATCGTTTCGATCACCTTCTCGCTGATCGCGGTTTTCATCCCGGTGCTGCTGATGGGCGGCATCGTCGGCCGCGTGTTCCGCGAATTCGCCGTCACGATCGCGGTGGCGATCGTCGTCTCCGGCTTCGTGTCGCTGACGCTGACGCCGATGCTGTGCGCGCGCGTGCTGCGCGGCCATCACGCCGGCGAGGAAAAGCCGAAGCAGTTCTTCGTGCTGGAATGGTTCGAGCAGGCGTTCCAGGGCTCGCTCAAGGCCTACGAATGGTCGCTCGACAAGGTGCTGAAATACAAGTTCGTGATGCTGCTCATCACGCTCGGCACCATCGTCGGCACGGTCTGGCTCTACATCGTCATCCCGAAGGGCTTCTTCCCGCGCGAAGACACCGGCTACATGCTGGCGATCACCGAGGCGCAGTCGGATATCTCGTTCGACGGCATGGTCGAGCGGCAGCGCAAGGTCGCCGAGATCATCCGCAATGATCCGGCGGTGCTCTACGTCAACTCCACGGTCGGCGTCGGTGGTCCCAATACCACGTTGAACAACGGCCGCATGCTGGTGGCGCTGAAGCCGAAATCCGAGCGCGGCAAGCTCGATCAGATCATTCCGCGGATGGGACGCGCGACCGCCCAGGTCACCGGCATGCGCGTCTATTTCCAGATGATCCAGAACATCAATATCGGCGGCCGCATCAACAAGGGCATCTATCAATACACGCTGCAATCGAGCGACACCGCGACGCTCTACAAGATGGCGCCCGAGCTGCGCGAGAAGATCTCGGCGCTGCCCGGCCTGCTCGACGTCAACACCGACCTCTACGTCACCAATCCGCAGATGATGATCGACGTCGACCGCGAGAAGGCCGCGGCCTACGGCATCACCGTCGACCAGGTCCGCCAGGAGCTGTTCAACGCCTTCGGCAGCCGGCAGGTCGCCACGATCTACACCCAGAGCAACGACTACCAGGTGATCCTGGAGGCGAAGCCCGAGTTCCGCAACGATCCGTCGAAGCTCGCGAGCATCTTCATCAAGACCACCGGCACCGGCACGGCGCAGGCGGTCTCGGGCGTCGCATCGGCGGTGAACCCCGGTGCCGGTATTCCCGGCGTCGGCACGTCCTCCGGCCAGGCGATCCCGCTCACCGCGCTGACCACACCGGTGACCAGCGTCGGCCCGCTGCTGGTCAACCACCAGGGCCAGCAGCCCTCGGTGACGATCTCGTTCAACCTCGCGCCCGGCACGTCGCTCGGCCAGGCGGTCGAGGCGATCCAGCAGATCGAGCGCGACTTCAACCTGCCGGCGCAGATCACCACGAGCTTCCAGGGCACCGCGCAGGTGTTCCAGGAGTCGCTGAAAGGGCAGGGCGTCCTGATCCTCGCCGCGATCTTCGCCGCCTTCGTCGTGCTCGGCATCCTCTACGAGAGCTTCATCCACCCGATCACCATCATCTCCGGCCTTCCCTCGGCCGGCATCGGCGCTCTGCTGACGCTGATCCTGTTCCAGATGGACCTGTCGGTGATCGCCATGATCGGCATCGTCATGCTGGTCGGCATCGTCAAGAAGAACGCCATCATGATGGTCGACTTCGCGATCGAGCGCCGCCGCGTCGGTCTCTCGGCCGAGGTCGCGATCCGCGAGGCGTGCCTGCTGCGCTTCCGGCCGATCATGATGACGACGTTCGCGGCGATCTTCGGCGCGCTGCCGATCGCGGTCGCGGGCGGCGAGGGTGCGGAGCTGCGTCAGCCGCTCGGCGTCGCCGTGGTCGGCGGCCTGATCCTGTCGCAGCTTCTGACGCTGTACATCACGCCGGTGATCTACGTCTATCTCGACCGGATCGACCGCGTGCTCAAGCGTCGCCTCGAGCCGCAGCTCGAGGAGGTCGGCGAGCCGCCACGCAAGCCCGCGGTCGCGGCCGAGTAGCCGTGATGGGGACGATGACCATGCGCCGCCTGGCTGCCGTTGCGGCATTCATTGTGCTGCTCCCCGCGGCCTCGGTCGCGCAGGACTACCCGACGCGGTCGATCCGCGCGATCATCCCGTTCGGCGCCGGCAGCGCGACCGACCTGGTGCCGCGCATCGTGTTCGACCAGCTCTCGCCGCAGCTCGGCCAGCCGATCGTGGTGGAGAACCGCACCGGCGCCGGCGGCACGCTCGGCACCAATGCGGTCGCCAAGGCCGATCCCGACGGCTACACGCTGCTCGCCCACTCCAACGCGCTCTCGGTGTCGCCGGCGATCTACGCGAACCTGCCCTACGACACCGAGAAGGACCTCGCGCCGGTCGCGCCGTTCGGCAGCCTGCCGGCGGTGCTGATCATCGCGCCGTCCAAAGGCTACAAGACCATCCAGGAGATGGTCGCCGCCGCCAAAGCGAGGCCCGGCTCGTTCAACTTCGCCTCGGTCGGGGTCGGCTCCGGCACGCATCTCAGCGCCGAGAAGTTCAAGCTTGCCGCCGGCTTCGAGGCGACCCACGTGCCGTTCCGCGGCGGCCCCGAGGCGCTGACCGAGGTGATCACCGGCCGCGTCGAGTTCTATTTCTGCCCAATTAACACCGCGCTGCCCTACATCCGCGAGGGCAAGCTCGTGGCGCTGGTGACCAACGGCGCCTCGCGTATCCCCGAGCTTCCCGACGTGCCGACCACGCTCGAGGCGGGCTACCGCGGCGCCGAGTTTCCGATCTGGATCGGCATGCTCGCGCCGGCCCGCACGCCGACGGCCGTCGTCGACAAGCTCAACGCCGAGACGATCAAGGCGGTCAAGTCGCCGGCCACGCTGGAGCGCCTCGCCAAAGCAGGGATCGCCCCGCTCACCTGGACGCCGGCGGAATTCGCCGCCCGCATCAAGGCCGAGATCGCCGACAACATCGCCGTCGCCAAGGCCGCGGGCATCAAGCCGAACTAGGCGCGGCGGGTTTGCTTCAGAACGGCCAGACGTCGTCCTGCTCGTAGGCAGGCACGGCTTTCCATCCGTCGGGCCGCGCCCGCGTCGCGTCGTGCGGTGCGGCGCTTTGCTGCGCTTGCGCGCCATTGCAGGTTTTGACCAGTGAAACGCAAGCCACGGTAACGAACGCGCTGACGGAAAACGACAGCAGGACAACGGCGACATTTCGCATGCTTGTTCTCATCGGGTGTTGGGGCGAGCGGACCGGGGCCATGGCCGGCGCGATCCGGCCATGGCCCGGCCTCGTTGAGGTCCCGACCGGCGCAAGGGGGACGGGGACACGCCGGCCGGCAACCTCATCAGCGCGTTTACGCGCGTCTTCGACGCGCTATGGGCCCTAATGTTGCGTGGCGATCGCGCGGAGGCCCGCCGCTTTGCCGGCGTCGCTTCCGCAGCCTGCGGACCGCGAAGTCGTCAGCGTCGTGGTCGTGCCGGCAATCAGCACCGCGCCCGCGACCAGCGCTCCGAAAATCCTCAAGCCCGCGATGAATCGATCGAAAGCATTGCTCGCGACAATCATGCCTCTTCCTTTTTTTTGGCGTGCAGGCGCCAATCGGCCCGCCGCAGGTAGCCATTTCGCTGATGCGAAATCGGCGCGACAGTGCCGCCGCGCTTTGCGTTTGGCGTCATGCGTTCGGGTGAAGGCCGGCCGTAAAATTTGCGGCAACCGATCAACTCGGCGTGAACCGTGCGAGGTCAATGCGGCGAGCGGTCACCAGCGCGGGAATGAGACGCTGCAAATGAGATCGATCGGCCGATCGCGACGAAACCGAATTCAGAAATTCGAAAACAGCGTTCAAGCAATTTGGCAAAACGGCCTGGTGCATGCCATTGCAAGCCGCTCGATGAGCGGCCACGTAAGCGATCCTTGCCGCAAGTGCACGCCGGTCCAGCGTCGGCCGAAGCGCGCATTCGATTGATTTATATGTTCAATTCAAAACATCCGGTTTTGGCCCGCCGCCCATGCCGGATTCATCTCCTCCGATCGGGGGACCTGCGCCATGATGTCGCTTGGCCGCAAGACCGGCCCGCGCACGGCTGGCCTACCGGCCCACCCGGCTGTTCCCGGCCGGGCTCACCGCTTATCGTGGCCGCGGGTTGAAGCCACGGAAGGCAATCAATGAAATCCACCCTGATCAAATGCGGCTGGCTCGTCACGCTCGATCCGGCCATCGGCGACCTGAAGGGCGGCGAGCTCCTGATCGCCGGCAATGCCATCAAGGCCGCGGGCAAGAGCCTCAACGCCAGTGCCGACGAGACCATCGACGCCTCCGACAAGATCGTGATGCCGGGCCTGGTCAACGCCCATATGCACACCTGGGAGACGGCGCTGCGCGGCATCGGCGTCGAGTGGATGTCGGCCGATTACTTCAAGAACGTGCATTCCAACCTCGCGACCCGCTACAAGCCCGAGGACAACTACATCGCCAACCTGATGGGCGCGCTCGCCCAGATCGATGCCGGCTGCACCACGCTGGTCGACTGGTGCCACAACATCACCTCGATCGAGCACGCCGAGCGCGCGGTGGACGGGCTGGTCGACAGCGGCATCCGCGCGGTGTTCGCCCACGGCACGGCGAAGCCGATCGGCCTCGAGACCGGCACGCCGTTCACCCACGTGCCGCATCCGCGTGAGCGCGTCGAGGCGCTGCGCAAGGGCAGGCTTTCGAGCGACGACGCCCGCGTGACGCTGGCGATGGCGATCCTCGGGCCCGACTGGGGCGCCTGGGAGGTGGTCGAGCACGACATCCGCATGGCGCGCGAGTTCGGCCTCGTCTCATCCTCGCACACCCGCCGCCGCGAGGACTGCGTGGTGCCGGACGGTTATGCGAAGATGGCCAAGGCAGGGCTGCTCGGGCCCGACCACAACCTCGTGCACGGCACGAGCTACGACACCGCCGACCTCCGCGTCGTCGTCGACAACGGCGCCTCGCTCACCTCGACCGCGCTGGTCGAGCTGCACCACCACATCGGCGACACCATGGTTGCGGCCTATCGCGAGCAGGGCGGCCTGCCGTCGCTCGGCATCGACGTGGAGCTCTACTGCTCCGGCCAGATGTTCCGCGAGATGCAGGCGGCGCTGCTGTTCGCCCGCGGCAAGGCGGTCCGCAACAATGCGGCGCGCGGCAACTCGCCGCTGAAGACCATCCCGGTGAGGTCGCGCGAGGCGCTGGAATGGGCGACCATCAACGGCGCCAAGGCGTTCCGGCTCGACAGCAGGATCGGCACGCTCACGCCCGGCAAGAAGGCCGACATCGTCATGCTCAACGCCGACGACGTGAACCTGGCGCCGGTCCACGACCCGGTCTACTCGATCGTCGAGATCGCCGGTGCCGGCAACGTCGACACCGTCATCATCGACGGCGTGATCCGCAAGCGGAACGGCAAGCTCGCCTTTGGTGAGGCGGAGTACCGCCGCCGTCTCAACGAGCTCAAGGAATCCGGCGCGCGCATCATGCGCGACGGCAACTACAAGCTGGCGTCCGCGCCGCACTAGAGCATTTTCCGGCGAAGTGTGCAGCGGTTCGCCGCAGAAAATGCGACCAAACGAGGAATCTAGAGCCGTTCCCGATTCCGCAGGAACGGGAACGGCTCTAAACGAACGGGAAGGGGCATCATGAACTCGAAGATCACGCGCCGCTCGGCCATCGCCGGGCTCTCCGCCGTCACGCTTGCACCGGCGTTCGCGCAGCCGGCGCGGCCCGAAGGCACCATCACCATCGCGCATGGTTTTACGCCGGGCGGCAATGTCGATCTGACCGCGCGCCTGATCGCCGAGCGGCTCGCCGCGCGGCTTAACCAGCAGGTGATCGTCGAGCCGCGGCCGGGCGCGGGCGGCTCGACCGCGGCGGCGTCCGTCGCGCGTGCTGTGCCCGACGGCAAGACGCTGTTTCTCGCCGCCGGCGGGCACGCGGTGTCGGCCGCGATCTACAAGTCGCTGCCGTACAAGCCGCTCGAGGATTTTTCCTGGATCAGCATGCTGTCGGACTTCCCGTTCGTGTTCGTCACCTATCCCGATCACCCGGCGAAGAACCTCGCCGCGTTCATCGCCCGGGCGAAATCCGAGCCCGGCAAGCTGCTCTGCGCCCATCCGGGCAACGGCACCGGCCAGCATCTGGCGCTGGAGCTGTTCGCGGCGACGGCGGGCATCAAGGTGCAGAGCGTGCCCTATCGCGGCTCGCCGCAGGCCGCGACCGATCTCCTCGGCAAGCGCGTCGACGCCTTCATGGACAACATGACCGTGGTTGCCGAGATGGTGCGCGACGGGCGGCTGCGCGCGCTCGGCATCACCGGCCCGTCGCGGTTCTTCGTGCTGCCCGACGTGCCGACCTTCGCCGAGCAGGGCGTTAAGGACTACGCGGTGACGTCCTGGCTCGGGCTGGCCGGCCCCGCCGGAATCCCTGCGCCGATGCTGGCGAAGCTCAACGAGGAGGCGGTGGCAAGCCTCAAGGAGCCCGACACCATCGAGCGGCTGAGGAAGATCGGCGGCGAGGCGCGCCCGACCACGTCGGAGGCGTACCGCGCGCGCGTCGCCTCCGACATCGAGAAGTGGACCAGGACCGTCGCCAGCGCCAACATCGAGCGGATTTAGGGCACACCAGTGCCAGCGTCACGACCGTCAGCGCGCGAGCGTCAATCTCTCCCCGCGGTCATTCCGGGTTCGCCCGCTCTCCCACAAGGAGCGCGCACAACAACAAGCGCTTCGGCTCTTCTGACGCAGTAAGACCAGGCTTCGGCGCGTCAGCGCGGCAGATGGCCCGCGAATGCGTAGAGCACGCACAGCGCAAGGCTCGACCAGACCGCCGCACTGAAATAGAGCGACATCCAGGCGATCTCGTCCTTCCACTCGGCCAGGTCGTGCGTCACGACCCAACGCCTGTTTGCATCGCGGAGACCCCGCAGCGGGCTCAGCGGCCTGCTGCCGTGGGCAACCTCGGCCCGCCATCGCCGCAGATACATCGGCACGTCGATCGTCACGAGAAACGCCAGATAGCCGGCGATGCCGACGATCGCGATCACGAGGGTCGCGCGAACGAAACCGTCAAACTCCGGCAGCAGCCGGCAAAGGCCGATCCCGATGATGAAGAAGGTCACCGCCCAGATCGAATTCTCGATGGCGTTGCCCAGGTAGTTCCTGGTCAGCACCGCGTACCAGGAGAAGCATTCCGCGATCAGGATCAGCGGCACGATCACCCAGGCGACGGTCAACGTGGTGTCCGCGCCCGTCATCGTGCCGAGCTGGTGCAGGATCATCGCCCATTGCACCGCGAAGGCGACCTCGGCCACGGTTGCGACCGACCGTCCGACCGTGACGCTCGACAGCCAGGTGTCGAACAGGCAGATGCGTTGAACGTCCGCGCGCGGCAGGAATGACCGGAATGCGCAGCCGAACACATAGGCCGCACAGAGCAGGAGCATGAGCTCGATGCCGGACGCGCCGCCGGTCCGCGGTTCCAGAAGGCTGCTGTACAGCACGAACCAGGCCGCGATATTGACGCCGCTGACCAGCGTCAAAAATCCCCACCATCGGGCCACCGGATTGGACCAGTTCAGAACCCTTGACCGCGCCGGCACCTGCAAGCTCATGGATCGCACTCCGCATGCAACCGAACTGATATTTTACGGTCGTTTTTCTGTCACAAACCAGGGTCGGGTCGCGGCAAAATGCGGTTGCGGCGCTCCGCCTTCGGCGGGCGCCCCGGAATGGGCTGGTGGAGAGAGGAAGCGGTTAAAGCGAAAAGCTCGTGCCGCAGCCGCAGGAGGTCTTGGCCTGCGGGTTGTTGACCTTGAACGACGCGCCGATCAGGTCGTCGACGAAATCGACCTCGGAGCCGGCGAGATACTGCAGCGACACCGGGTCGACCAGCATGGTCACGCCGTCGCGCTCGATGGTGACGTCATCGTCGGCCTTGGCGTTCTCGACATCGAACTTGTACTGGAAGCCCGAGCAGCCGCCGCCCAGGACGCTCAGCCGCAGCATGGTGCCCGACGGCTCGGCCTTGAGGATCTGGCCGATCTTCTTCGCCGCCCGTTCGGTGATCGTGAGGTCGGTCATCGCGTCCAATCCTTCGCGCTCACGGCCTGTAGGCCCGCCTGCGCCTCCCGTGATAGGTAAGTGCGCAAGCCGCCAAGGTCAATCGAGCAGGGTTTCCGGGCGAAAGTTATGGCGATTCCAGGGTTCGCGCCTGCGACCTATGCGTCCGATCCGGCCAGAAGCCGCGGCCGGCGATATGCCGAATCTCCGAGCGCCACCCGCAGCGACTTCCGCCGCGACTGCGACCGCATCATCCATTCGGCCGCGTTCCGCCGGCTCGCCTACAAGACCCAGGTGTTCGTCTTCCACGAGGGCGACCACTTCCGCAACCGCCTGACCCACACCTTGGAAGTGACGCAAGTCGCGCGCTCGATCGCCCGGGCTCTGGCGCTCGATGAGGATCTCGCCGAGGCCTCGGCGCTCGGCCACGACCTCGGCCATCCGCCGTTCGGCCACGCCGGCGAGCGCGCGCTCGATCAATGCCTCGGCCTGTTCGGCGGCTTCGACCACAACGCGCACACGCTGCATGTCGTCACGTCGCTGGAGCGCCGCTACGCCGACTTCGACGGGCTCAATCTCACCTGGGACACGCTCGAGGGCCTGGTGAAGCACAACGGCCCGCTGACCGATCGCGACGGGCGTCCGGTCGAGCGCTACCGTGAGCGCGGCCTGCCGCGCGTCATCGCCGAATACTCCCGCGTCCACGACCTCGATCTCTGGAGCTGGCCGAGCGCGGAGGCGCAGGCCGGCGCGATCTCCGACGACATCGCCTACGACGCCCACGACATCGACGACGGGCTCCGCGCCGGGATGTTCGAGATCGGCGATCTTGAAGGGCTGCCGCTGATCGGCGACATCCTGCGCGACATCGCCAGGGAACACACCAGGCTCGATCCGGGCCGCCGCGCCCACGAGCTCATTCGCCGCGTCCTCACCCGCATGATCGAGGACGTGATCGCCGAGAGCCGCCGTCGCCTCAATGCGCTCGATCCAAAATCCGCAACCGGCATCCACAACGCAGGCGCCCCGGTGATCGGCTTCTCGGCGGCCTTCGCCGAAGCCGACAAGGCGATCAAGGCGTTCCTCTATCCGCGGCTCTACCGCCATGCCCGGATCATGCGGATCATGGGCGAGGCCGAGGCGGTGGTGCGGCGGCTGTTCGAGCGCTTGGTGCAGGCGCCGGCCGACCTGCCGCCGGAATGGCTCGCGGGCCTGGAGCCGGGGGACGCGGTCGGTCGGGCGCTGCGCATTGCCGATTACATCGCCGGCATGACCGACCGCTATGCGATCGGCGAGCACGCCCGGCTGTTCGGCTGGACGCCGGAGCTGAAGTGACTTGGAAATCGAAACGGTGGTGGTCCCCGGGTAGACCTCGGCAAGGATCGCCAAAGTAATGGCCAGGGCCTGTGCGGCGCGCCTGTGCCCTCATTGCCACTGTGCTGCAACTTGGCTGTCCACATGGCGCGTTGGCCCGTGACTTGAGGACGACGGCTGGTAAGCTTTGCGGCACTGGAATGTGGGTGGGAATGACGTCTCGCCCCGGGTCGGGGCGAATGGGTGACGCGTACGGGTTGTTGAGTTTTCGCCGTGCGCAGATGCGCGGCCGCCGCGGTGCGTTGGCCCTGCTGGCGGCGATCGCGGCCGCCACGCTGTGGCCCGGGCCTGCGGCGCGGGCGCAGCAATGCGCGACCGCCGGCACCAACCAGACCTGCACCAACTCGATCTTCCTCTCGGGTGGCGCAACCGGCCTGTTCGACAACGCCACGGTCACCGTCACCAATACGGATACCGGCACCATCTCGGGTGGCGGCGGCATCTTGGCCACCGACGCCAACGTGATCAATTTCGGGACCATCACCGGCAGCGTCGCCTTCGGCGTCTTCGCCAACGCCACCGCCAGCGTCACCAATTTTGGCACCATCACGGGCGCCACTGACGGCATTGTCGGCGGCACCACCGCCAACGTGACCAATTCTGGCACCATCACGGGCGTCAGCGGCAGCGGCATCGGCGCCAACGACACCGCCAATGTGACCAATTCCGGAACCATCAGGGGCGGCACCATCGCCATTGCGGCGAACAACACCGCCAACGTCACCAATTCCAGCACCATCGTGGGTGGCGCCAGCGGCGTCTTCGGCCTCACCAACGCCAACGTGATCAATTCCGGCACCATCACGGGCGGCGTCGACTACGGCATCGTCAGCAGCGGCAACGCCAACGTCACCAATTCCGGTACGATCAGGGGCGCCGCTGACGGCGTCTTCGGCGCCACCGTCGACGTGACCAATTCCGGCACCATCACGGGCGGCTCCGGCCGCGGCATCAGTGCCGGCGTCGCCAATATCATCAATTCGGGAACCATCACCGGCGGCAGCGAGGGCATCGGCGCCATCACCGGCAGCGTGAGCAATTCCGGCACCATCACGGGCGGCACATTCGGCATCCAGATCGGTGCGGGCAGCGTCACCAATTCCGGGACCATCATCGGCCCCATCGCGATCGAGTTCTTCACCGGCACGGCCGACACGCTGACGCTGTTGCCCGGCTCGCGCATCGTCGGCGCGATCGTGCTCGGCGGCGCGATCGGCGGCAGCGACACCGTCAACTTCCGCGGCGGCAACCACAATCTCACCTTCGACACGCTCGCCGGCGCGACCGTCACCGGCACCACGCCGTTTGTCGTGGTCGGCAATCAGGCGGTGGCGATAGACGTGACGCCGTTCGTCGTGGCGGGGACGATGCTCGGCGACTTCAGCCGCAGCGTCTCGGCGGTGGTGCCGATGTTCGACAATCAGCCCGCGGCGGGCGGCGCGCCGATGGCGTTCGCCGCGCCAGGCTCGCCGTCCTCGGTCGTCGCAGCGGCGTTCGATCACATCCCGGGGCTCTCGGCCTATGCGGCGGACACTGTCGCGTTCAAGGCGCCGACGGTGACGCACGCCGACGGCACCATCTTCTGGGCGCGCGGCTTCGGTGGCCAGCGCATCCAGCAGGCCGACGGCGTGATCCTGCGCAACGTCAGCAACTTTTTCGGCGGCGCGATGGGCATGGACAAGGTGGTGTCGCCGAACCTGCGGATCGGCGGCTTCATCGGCGCGGGCACCACGCGCTCCAGCATCGCGCTGAACTCCGGCGACAGCGACAGCAATCTCGGCTTCGGCGGGCTCTATGCGCGCTATTGGATGGGCGCGTCTTTCCTGCACGCCGCGGTGCAGGGCGGCGGCTCGCACAACGACACCACGCGCAACATCAACAACAACCTGGTCCTGGGCGGGCTCGAAACGGCGAAGGCGAGCTACAACGGCTGGTACGTCAGCCCCGAGCTGACGCTCGGCCACCGCATCGCGCTCGGCCACTTGCTCGGCGCGCAGCACACGCTCACGCCCAGCATCCAGGTGCGCTATCTCTACGGCTCGTTCGGCAGCTACACCGAGACCGGATCGACCGCAAACCTCACGGTCAACGGCCAGACGGTGCAGACGCTGGAGGAGCGGGCCGAGTTGAAGCTCACGCGCGCGACGTTCCTCAACCCATACTCGACGCTGCTGGTGCATCTCACCGGCGGCGCGCTCGGCATCCAGCGGGTCGGCGGCAACAGCGTCAACGCCGTGCTGCTCGGCCAGGCGATCCCGTTCGCGATGCCGGGCAAGGACGACGTCTGGGGCGGCTATGGTGGGCTCGGCATGGAATTCCGCCACCACAACGTCGCGGTGTTCGGCGCGGCCGAGTATCTCGCGCTCAACGACGACAGCAGCGTGGTCAGCGGCAAGGCCGGGGTGCGCGTCGCGTTCTGAGGTCCGCTCCCGGCATGACCGGCCATTGCGCCATCGGCGAGCACGCCCGGCTGCTCGGCTGGACGCCGGTGTGAAAGTAGGGGCTCGCGTGTCCCGGATGCGGTGCAGCGCGAGCGAAGCGAGTGGTGCACCGCTGATCCGGGACCGTTCCAGACACCGCCTTTGGTACGGTCCCGGGTTTGCCATAGCGCGTCGAAGACGCGCGTAAACGCGCTTATGGCACCGCTGTGCGCTGCGCTGCGCCCGGGACACGAGGCTCGCCTCGCCAAAGGCGATTTGCTATCACCCGCGCGCATGAACGTTTTCCAGGTTTTCACCCAGCACGTCCGCACCGCCGTCGAGACGCTGGCCAGGGCCGGCGCGGTTCCGGCCACGCTCGACCTGTCGCGCATCGTCGTCGAGCCGCCGCGCGAGGCGAGCCATGGCGATCTCGCGACCAATGCGGCGATGGCGCTGGCGAAAGACGCCGGCATGAAGCCGCGCGAGCTCGCCGAGAAGATCGCGGCCGAGCTCGGCAAGCTTCCCGAGGTCACCAGGACCGAGATCGCAGGGCCCGGCTTCATCAACCTTGCGCTCGACCCGATGGTGTGGCGCGAGGCGCTGGCCGATGCGGTGCGCGCTGCCGCAAACTACGGCAAAGGCACCGTCGGTGCCGGCAAGCCTGTCAACGTCGAATACGTCTCCGCCAATCCCACCGGGCCGATGCATGTCGGCCATTGCCGCGGCGCGGTGTTCGGCGATGCGCTCGCCAATTTGCTGGCGTTTGCGGGCTTCGCCGTGACCCGCGAATACTACATCAACGACGCAGGCGCCCAGGTCGACGTGCTCGCCCGCTCGGCCTACCTGCGCTACCGCGAGGCGCTCGGCGAGAACATCGGCGATATTCCAGAGGGCTTCTATCCGGGCGACTATCTCAAGCCGGTGGGCGAGGCGCTGAAAAAGGAGTTCGGCGACACGCTCAAACCCATGAGCGAGGCGCAATGGCTGCCGCTGGTGCGCGGCAAGGCGATCGCGATGATGATGGTCGCGATCAAGGAGGATCTCGCGGCGCTGAACGTCCAGCACGACATCTTCTTTTCCGAGCGTTCGCTCATCGAAGGGGCCGATCAGGTCGGCGCGACCATCGAATGGCTGCGCGCGAAGGGCTATGTCTACGAGGGCCGCCTGCCGCCGCCGAAGGGCGCGCCGGTCGACGACTACGAGGACCGCGAGCAGACGCTGTTTCGCGCGACCGCGTTCGGCGACGACGTCGACCGTCCGCTGAAGAAGTCCGACGGCAGCTACACCTACTTTGCCTCCGACATTGCCTACCACAAGTCGAAGTTCGACCGCGGCTTCGGCGACATGATCGACGTCTGGGGCGCCGACCACGGCGGCTACATCAAGCGCATGAGGGCCGCGGTGAAGGCGGTCTCCGGCGACACCGCCGACCTCGACGTCAAGGTCGTCCAGCTCGTCAAGCTCAGCCGCGACGGCGTCGAAGTGAAGATGTCGAAGCGCTCCGGCGAGTTCGTGACGTTGCGCGAGGTGGTGGAGGAGGTGGGGCGCGATGCGGTCCGCTTCATGATGCTCTACCGCAAGAACGACGCGGTGCTCGACTTCGACATGGCGAAGGTCAAGGAGCAGTCGAAGGACAACCCGGTCTTCTACGTCCAGTACGGCCACGCCCGCGGCCATTCGATCTTCCG
>JAIESC010000045.1 GCA_019746355.1 Xanthobacteraceae bacterium
TGGAGAGCCGTATGCGGGAAAACCGCACGTGCGGTTCGGAGGGCGGGGAGGCTAACACCTTCCCGACCCCTATCGGCGAGCCGGCGGCCCAGACTTTAAGCCGCGGCCGTTGCCGCCTTGCCGGACTGCTCCACCAGCACCGCAGCAAGCCGCTCGCGGTCAATCGGCTTCACCAGGAAGCCGTCCATGCCGGCTGCAAGGCAGGCCTCGCGGTCCTCGTCGAAGGCGTTGGCGGTGAGCGCGATGATGCGCGTGCGCGGGCTGCCGCTTTCGGCCTCGATGGCGCGGATGCGGCGGGCGGCTTCGAGGCCGTCGACGCCTGGCATGTGCACGTCCATCAGGATCAGGTCGTAGGGCCTGCCGGCGTCGCGCGCGGCCTGCCAGCAGTCGATCGCGGCCGCGCCGTCGGCGGCGATCTCCGGATGGTGGTCGAGTCGGGTCAGCAGCGAGCGCGTCAGCAATGCGTTGATGTCGTTGTCCTCGGCGACCAGCACCGAAAGCGAAGGCTTGGCAGCGAAAGGCTTGGCAGCGAAAGGCCTGGCGGAGCCCGCCGGCTCCGCGGCGGCGGCTGTGGTTTCAGGCTCCGGCGTTTGCGGCGTGCTGTCAAAGTCGGGTGCGGCGGAAAGCTGCGACTTGAGCGACGAGGACCGCACCGGCTTGACCAGATAGCCGGTGAAGCCGGCCTCCTTGAGCGCCGGCAGGCGGGAGCGTTCGCCGGGCGTGATCAGCACGATGCGCCGCGCGACATTGTCCCGCGCAGCCCCGGCGATCGCCGCTGCGGCCTCCGCGCCGACCGAATGATCGACCAGCACCGCGTCCCAGCGCTGCTCGGCGATGATATCGGCGGCGAGGCTCGCCGCCGCGCGGTCCACCTTCGCGCCCCAGCGCGTCAGCCGCCGCTTGATCATGCAAGCCCCGACCGTCGGCGGCGAAATCATCAGCACGATGTGACCGTCGAGCGCCGGCGGCACGAACCGCAGCACGTCCGAGCCCTCGGTTTCCACCAAGGGAATGAACGCGCGGAACGACGAGCCGCGGCCGACCACGCTTTCGACCTCGATGCGGCCGCCCATGCGCTCGACAATGCGGCGGGAGATGGCGAGGCCCAGGCCGGTGCCGCCGAACTTCCGGTTCGCGCCGCCCTCGGCCTGCTCGAACTCATGGAATATCCGCGCCAGCTGGTCCGCGGCGATGCCGATGCCGGTGTCGCGCACGGCGAACGCGATTTCGCCCTCCCGGGCGCCGGCCTCGACGGTGACGCTGACGCCGCCGGTCTCGGTGAACTTGATGGCATTGCCCGTGAGATTGAGCAGCACCTGACGCAGGCGCGTGGCGTCACCCAGCACACGCTCGGGCAGGCGCTCGTCGACGTCGGCCGCGATCTCGAGGCCCTTGGCCTGCGCGCGCGGGCTCATCAGCTCGACCACGTCCTCGATCAGTGCGGTGAGCGCCACCGGCTCGGCGGCAAGCTCGAGCTTGCCGGCCTCGATCTTGGAGAAGTCGAGAATCTCCTCGATCAGCGCCAGCAGCGCCTCGCCGGATGTCGTCGTCGCCTTGACATAGCTGGTCTGCTCCGGCGTGAGCTGCGTGTCGCGCAAGAGCTGCGCCATGCCGAGGATGCCGTTCAGCGGCGTGCGGATCTCGTGCGACACCATGGCCAGAAAGCGCGACTTGGCGCGGCTTGCGGCTTCGGCGGCGTCGCGCGCTTCGGCCAGCGCCTGCTCCGCCTCCATCCGGTCGGTGACGTCGCGGCCGACGCTCTGCACCTCGGCGCAGTCCGCCGGCTCGGCCCAGACCACGACATCGCGCCAGGCGAGCCAGCGCGGGCCCGCAGGCGTCTGGATCTGCTGGTCGTGCAGGTGCGTGCCGTCGGCCAGCACGCTGTCGCGGCCGTGCCGGATCGACGGCAGGCCCGCGGTCGTGCCGAGCAGCGCTTCGCGCGACTGCCTTGCGAGCGCGCAATAGGCGTCGTTGGCGTAGGTGATACGGCCGTCCTTGTCGCGGCGGACGATCACATCGCCTTGGGCCTCAAGGAGACTCGTCGCCCGCGCTTCCGCTTCCTTGAGCTCCCAGGTGCTGTCGGCCAAGGCCTCGCAACGTGCCTTGGCGCTGCGCAACTCCATCCGCAGCCGGCTGTTGCGTGTCAGCAGCATGAGGATCACGCCGCAGGCCATCGAAAACAGGCCGGCGACGCCGATCGCAAACGAATGCGGATCGTAGATGCCCTGGTTGGCGTGAAATATCGACGCGAACGTGATCGATGCGGTGGCAACCGCGCCGATGGCGATGAAGGTCCAGCGCAGCACCGCGAGCGAAAGGCGCCAGACGACGCGATAAGCCGGGCGCGGCATGCCCGTGATCGGACGAACCTGCATCGGATGCCTGCCCTTGCCCCACGCGTCCGGCGTCGCGAATTCTTTCGCGCGTTTCGGACGGCCCCTGAACGTTGTCCCGTGGGGATGATGGGCGGGGAATTTGTAAATCCCCGTTATGCGGCAGTCAGAATGATGATGCTGGTTGACCGGGAGTTAACGCCGGTCAGTCGCGCGTTTTTTCCGCAGCTTAGCGGCCGGTCCAGGCGACCTGGCGGCCCCGGTCGGCCTTCCACATCGCGGCGAGCAGCGCCGCTGCGTCCTGCTGCGAGAAGCGGGCTGAATGGACGTAGAGCCGATAGTCCGCGCCCTTGGCGTCGGCGGACAGGTGCACCGTGACGTCGGGCTTGCCGGCGGCAGTGTCCAGCGTGACGGTGCGGATGGGCGTCGCGGACTTGCAGGTGCTGGGCTCGTTGCCGCTGAAGTCGTCGACCAGGACGAAATCGGCGTTTTCGGCGCGGTCGACAAGCTGCATCCGCAGGTCGGGCCGGACCGCTTCCGCGTCGATGCGGATGCGATAGTCGGGCGCCGTGGCGTTCGCGACGATCTGGTAGGTGGACGCGCCGCTGGCGAAACAGAGCGGCTGCTTCGGTGCCGCCTTCATGGCATAGGCGGCGGCGGGGACGGCGAGTGCGGCGGCGAGGATGAAGACTTTGCGCATAGTGCTCACGCTGTTCACTGCCATGACAGTATCCCGTTAAGGTTACCGCTCGTTTAATGCCGGTTGACGCCGATGCGCCCGGCGCGGGACAGTTTGCTTCAACCGCAGTCCGGGGAGCCTTTCATGGCAGTCGCAAGCCGAGCCAATTCCGATTACGGGCGCTTCGTCGACGAGGTGAAGGACATGAGCCTGTTCCCGCTCTGGGAGCGGGTCGGCGGGCTCAAGCCCGGCACGAAGTGCGTGCCGGCGCACTGGAGCTACGCCGAGGTGCGGCCGCAGCTCATCCGCGCCTGCGAGATGGTCACCAAGAAGGAAGCCTCGCGCCGCGTGCTGTGTCTGGAAAATCCGAGCTTGCGCGGCACGACGTTCGTCTGCGACTCGCTGTTTGCCGGCTTGCAGATCATCCTGCCGGGCGAGGTCGCGCCGTCGCATCGCCATACGCCGAGCGCGCTGCGCTTCATCGTCGAAGGCGAGGGCGCCTACACTGCGGTCGCGGGCGAGAAGCTGCCGATGCAGCCCGGCGACTTCGTCGTCACGCCGGCATGGGCCTGGCACGATCATGGCAATCACGGCACCGCGCCGGTGGTGTGGCTCGACGGGCTCGACACGCCGTTCGCGCGCTTCTTTGGTGCTGCGTTCTATGAGCCTTATCCCGAAGAGAAGCAGCCGCTCGACCGGCCCGAGGGCGAGTCGATCTCGGTGTACGGCATGAATCTCATCCCGGACGAGTTTCATTCCGACGGACACTCGACGCCGGTGCTGATCTATCCTTACGAGCGCACGCGTACGGCGCTCGACAGCCTCGTGCGCGCCGGCAAGCCGCATCCGGCGCACGGCTTCAAGCTGCGTTACGCCAACCCCGCGACCGGCAAGCATCCGTTTCCGACCATGGCGGTGTCGATGCAGCGGTTGCCCGCGGGATTTTCCGGGGCGACCTACCGCTCGACCGGAAGCGCGGTGTTCGCCGTGCATCGCGGCGAGGGCGTTGCCAAGGTCGGCGAGCAGGAGTTCAGCATCGGCCCGCACGACGTGTTCGTCGCGCCGCCGTGGCAGCCGTACAGCTTTGCGGCCACGAGCGAGCTTGAGCTGTTCAGCTATTCGGACCGCGCCGGGCAGGAGGCGCTCGGTTACTTCCGCGAGCAGCTCGGATGATCCGGCGCGCGATCGCGGCTGCAGCCGTTGCGTTCAATGCGGCGGCGACGCCGCTCGCCGCGCAGCCGCTGGAAGACGTGACCATGGCGCTGCCCGCGGTGGGATTTCCGTTCACCGCGGGCTACGTCGCCGACGGCCTCGGCCTCTGGGAAAAGCACGGCCTGCGGGTCAGGAGCATCGTCATCGCCGGCGTCGGCTCGACCAATGCGGTGATCTCGGGCAGCGCCGACTTCGGCCAGATTTCCGGCCTGTCGCTGACCCGCGCCGCGGCGAAGGGCCAGCGGCTGCTGGCGCTGGTCAACACCTTCGACAAGCCGTTCGTCGAAATCTCGATCCGCAAGGAGATTGCCGACGCCGCGGGCTTCGATCCGAACGCGCCGCTCGAAAAGCGCGCGCAGATCCTCAAGGGTCACACGTTTGCGGTCGGCGGCATCAATTCGGTGGTGCATGCCTATCTGCGGATCATTGCGCTGACCGGCGGGCTCGATCCCGAAACCATCCGCGTCACCGCCATGGCCGGCGACAATATGCTGGCGGCGATGCAGACCAAGGCGATCGACGGCATCTCGACGGTGCTGCCGTGGCCGCGCAAGCCGGTGGTGGAGGGCACCGCGGTGCTGGTCGCAAGCGGCAGCCGCAACGATCCGCCGCATCTCGTGCCGCTCGCCTTCAATGTGCTGGCGACGAAGCCCGAGACCTGCGAGCGGCGAAAGTCTTTATGTGAAAAGATGGGCCGCACCTTCAGCGAGGCCATGGCCTATATCCGCGACAACCCGCAGGGGCTGTTTGCGCTCTTGAAGAAGCAGTTTCCGAATTTCGACGACGCGGTGTTGACGGCGTCGGTCGACATCATCCGGCGCTCGACGCCGCAGACCGCGGCGGTGCCGGTCGCGGCGCTGGAGAACGCCGACAATTTCAATGTCGAAGCGAGATTGATGAAGCCGGACGAGAAGCTGAAGTCCTACGACGGGCTCTATACCGACGCTTATGTGAAGTGACCAGCCGGCGCGCATGTGCAGCGGATTAGAAGGCGCTCTTAGCCCGCGAGTTGAAAGCGCTCGAATCTGTGCAGCTCGTCCTCAATGCGGCGCTTTAAGCCCTTGCGCGGGCCGTTGCCGGTCCACGTCCATTTCTGAATCAGCAATTCCTGCTTCTTGCGGTCCGTCTTGAGATCGATGGCGGCGACAATGTCGTCGCCCACAAGGACAGGCAGAGCGAAATAGCCAAACAACCGCTTCTCCTTGGGGACATAAGCCTCGAAGCGGTGATCGTAGTCGAAGAAGAGGCGAGTGCGCTTGCGCTGGATGATGAGAGGGTCGAACGGCGAGAGGATGTGGACCAGCTCCGAGGCTGGGCCGCCGGCCTCGAGAACATCGGGTTGCGCCCAGTGCTCCTGCCTGCCTGCGCCCGTGATCTCGACCGGCACAAGCTCTTGGCGGCGAACCCGGGATTCGATCAGTTGCCGGACAACCGGCTTGCTCTTGGCATCCATATAGCAGATAGATTCGAGGCTCACGATTCCCTGCGAGCGCAGCGCGCGGTCGAGCAGATAGCCCGACATCTCCTTCGCCGAAGCCGGCTTGGGCGGCTTGTCCCAACCAAAGTGACGCTCCATGAGTTCATAGGTCTTGAGCATGCCGTTGCGCTCGCTGATCGTCAGCACGCCGGTGTAGAAGGCCAGCTGCAATGCCCGCTTCGACGGCTTGCGGCTGGCCCAGAGATGCTGCTTTTCCACCAGCACGTCGTCGTCGATGTCGCGGATCGTCAGGGCGCCATTCTTTCTGATGAGCGTCAGGACCTTTCGCAAATCTGCCTTGGTGACCGAATCGAACCACCGGTGACCTTCCTTTCGATGCTTCTTCATGGCAGCAATGAAAAAGCGCAGATCCTTCGTGGGCACGTAGGACAAGGCGTGCGTCCAATATTCGAAGACGCTTTTATCGATGCTCTGGGCCCGCTGCAGATGCTCGCGTCGATAAGCGGGGATGCGCGTCCAGAGAATGTGATGGTGGCACCGCTCGATGACGTTGATGGTGTCGATCTGCACGTAGCCCAGATGTTCCACCGCCTCGCGCGTCGCTTCCGGCCCTTCGCCAAAGGGCGCGGAGGAGTCGAGTCTCTGAGCGTGCAGCCAGATGCGTCTGGCTTGCGCCTTGGTGAGTGGGTGAGGTTTGCTCGGCATGCCGTGTTGGTTATGCACGGGATCGTGTGTTGCTTTACGTTACTGGCGGTCTTGCCTATGGCGACATTCGCACCAACGTCATCACGGGCGAGCATGGCTTGATGATGTTCAATAAGTAGAACGCCCGCCTGAAAGATCGAAAACCGCACCAGTACTAAATGAGCACTCTTCCGACGCCAACCATGCCGTTAATGCAGCAATCTCTTCAGGTTTTCCGAATCGCCCGAGCGGGATTTTCGACAGCATGAAATCGATATGCTCGCGTGACATCTGCGAGAACAGCGGCGTCTCGACCGCCGCGGGCGTGACGCAGTTCACGCGGATCTGCGTATCGGCGAGCTCTTTGCCGAGGCTCTTCGTCAGCGCGATTACGCCGGCTTTGCTGGCACTGTAGGCCGGCGCATTGGGGTTGCCGTCCTTGCCGGCGACCGATGCAACATTGACGATGCGTCCGTAATTTGCCGCGCGCATCACGGGGACAACGGCTTTGCTGACGTAGAACACGCCATGCAGGTTGATGCGGATCACGTCTTCCCAGGCGGCCTCCGGGTAGTCCCAGGTTTTCGCGTTCAGTCCGGTGATCCCGGCATTGTTGACCAGAATGTCGATCGCCGGAAAAACGCGTAGCGTTGTCGCAAGCGCGGCGGCGACCGAGTTGGCGTTGCCGACATCCGCCTCGACAGGGGTAGCGCTGCCAAGCCGCTGGGCTGCCGCCATCGCAGCCTTGAAGTCGCGGTCCCAGATCGCGACCTTGGCGCCAGAGAGTAGAAACCGCTCCGCAATGGCGTAGCCCAGTCCCGAGGCGCCACCGGTCACGATGGCGTACCGGGCGGCAAGGTTGATGCTGTTCATGCGAATGCGTCGGTGACGGTTTACTCGATCGTCTGCACTTTCGCAGTTTTAACGACGTCCGCCCACTTTGCGATCTCCGACTTGATGAAGGCGGTGAATTCCTCGGGCGTGCTGGTTGCCGGCTCGAGGCCCTGGACCAGCATCTTTTCGCGAATGGCCGGGACGCTGACGATCGAGATCAGCTCCTTGTTGAGCTTTTGCACGATCGCGCCGGGCGTTCCGGCCGGCGCCATCAGGCCAAACCAGACGCTGATCTCGTATCCGTCGACGCCGCTCTCGCGGATGGTCGGAACGTCCGGTAGCAGCGGCGAGCGCGTCGCCGACGATACCGCGAGCGCCTTCATCTTGCCGTCTTGCACGAAAGACTGCACGACAGCCGTACCCTGCATTTGCGCCTGCACGTCGCCGCTCAGCAGGCCCGTGACGGCGGCGGCGGAGCCGCGATAGGGAACGTGCAGCATCTTGATGCCAGTCCTGGCGCTGAGAAGCTCCATCGCCAGATGATGCTGGCTGCCGATGCCGGGCGAGGCGTAGCCGATCGAGTCTGGCTTCTTGCGCACGAGTTCGACGAATTGCTGTACCGACGACACGTTGAGCGAAGGCGGCACGACCAGCACGAGTTGATAGCGCGCGAGCAGCGACAGCGGCGCGAAATCCTTGACCGGATCGTAGGGCACGTTGCGGTAGAGGCTCAGATTGATCGCCGCCGGGCCGTCGGTGCCGAGCCACAATGTGTATCCGTCGGGCGGCGACTTCGCGACCAGCGACGCGCCGATCATTCCGTTTCCGCCCGGCCGGTTTTCAACGACGACCGGCGTGCCCCAGCGCTCCTGCAATTCCTGCCCGACCAGCCGGGCGAGGATATCGTTGGCTGCGCCCGGCGGATAGGAAACGATGATGCGGATGACCCGGCCTTTTTCCGGGTAATCCTGCGCCTGCGCAGGCGCGCTGACGGCGGTCCACAAGCTCAAGGCGAGCAGCAGCAGGAAACGCATGGATACCTCCCCGGTGCCGGCTTGTTTCTCAGGCCGGCTTTTTCTTGAGCAAATCGGTCACGATCTGCGGGCTCGTGCTGTTCGCGATGAGCCCGCTGATCTGATCTGCGACTTCCATCGTGATCTGGACGATCTTGGCCTCGTCGGCGGTGGCGTGACGTTTCTCGCTGAACACCAGCACCAGGCTGCCGGGCGGGTTCGGCGCATCGCTTGCGATCGGCGCCGCGACGCCGACATTGCCGGGCTCGAGTTCGGCCTTTGAGACGAAGAAACGGCTGCGGCGGATCGCTGCCATGCCGCTGCGGAATTCCTTCCAGGAATTGCCGAGGCCTGCGGCCGCGATCTCATTGGAATTGTCGACAAACAGCCGCTTGAGCTGTCCGGCCGGAAGCGCCGCGAGGATCACCTTGGAGCCCGCGCCGCGAAACAGCGGCATGCGGCGGCCACGGCCATAGCTCACGGTGAGAGGCGCGGCGCCTTTCTCATGGTGCGCGACGACGACGTGATCGCCGAAGAAGTTGGTCCACAGCGTGTCGCACTCGAGGCGGTCGCTGACCGCGCGCATCAGCGGCTGAACGACCTGCAAGCGCGGATCGTTTTGCCGGATGAAGAAATCAAGCTCGATGATCCGCGGCCCGAGCGAATATTTCCCCGCGGTCCGTGTCAGGAAACCCGCCGTGGTCAATTCGCGGATGTAACGGTAGCCGGTGCCGCGGGTGTAGTTCAGCCGCGCCATAATCGCCTCGGCGGTAAGGCCCGGCTCTTCCGGCGTGAACACGTCGAACACCGCGAGCATGCGTTTGAGGCTAGACATGTGTTGCCTTTCGTGACGGTTCATCACCGGATTTCAGATCATCCCACCACGGGCAGGAGCCTGCCATCTGCCGGTAGTTGCCGGCGATCACCTGCACCGGCTGGCGCAGGCCATTCGCCGCCGCTTCCATCCGCATGCGACGTGCCTCATCGCGTTTTTCCGGCGGTAGCCAGCTTCGCTCATGGCCCCACATGCTGGGACCGGCGGGATATTCGTGCGGCTGCCAATGCGCTGGATCGATCTCGCGTCCGCCCCATCCGCATTCGAGCATGAAGGCGGAGGGCGTATTGGCATAGAACGACGTCATGTAGTCGTTGGTATGCCGGCCGAAGGTGACGCCGACGCGATTTTCCTCGCCGAACGCGATGTCATAGGCCTGCCCGACGTCGTCGAGCGAAAAGAACTCCAGCATCAAGTGATGCATGCCGTTCCGCCCGGTCTCGATCAAAGCAAGGCTGTGATGACGCGGATTGACGTGGAAGAAATACGCCTTGAACGGCGCAAGGATGTAGTCACTGAGGCGGAAGCCGAGTAGCTCGGTGTAGAATGGCATCGCCGTGTCGATGCGCTCGACGGTCAGCACGGCGTGGCCGAGGCCGAGTGCGCCGGTACGGAAGCCAGAGATCGAGCGCCCGGGCTTGAACGGCGCGTCGTGCAACTGCGGCCCGTGAAACACTTCGAGCCGGTTGCCCGCCTGATCGGCGAATGAGATTAGGCCGGCGACATGGCGCGCATCCGCCGCCAGTGCCGGTTCGCGTGTCACCTTGACATCAGCGCGATCGAGCCGCGCGGCGAGGGCTTCGAGTGCTTTCGCGTTCTCGACCTCCCAGCCGAAAAACCGCGCACCCTCGGGAAGCGATCGGTCGATCACGATGCGCTGCTTGCGGTCGTCCATCCGGAAGGCGAGCAGGCTGCGGCTTTTGTCGATCGGCTGAAGACCGACGAGATGCGTGCCGAAGTTGCGCCAGCCTTCTAGGTCACGCGCGCCAACGCCGAAATAGCCGAGGGAGGTGATGTCCATGAAAGCCGACCGCACGCCTTTGACCGGCGGAGAGTGACAAATTACCGCGAGAAGGAAAAGTAAAATATTCTCAATATACGAAAAAAGAATCAAAAAAATGATGGACAAAATGGTTATGTCCTGCTCAAGTCGCAAAATAAGACAATTTCGGAGTACGCATGCTCACCGCCGTAACGCCTGCCATTCAAGCCACGGCCGAGGCCCTGAGAACGGCCCGCCAATCGCTCAAGCCCGTCGCGCCCGTGCGGGAGACGCACGCGCTCGAGGGTGCCGACGCAGCCTATGCGGTGCAGGAACTGAACACGGCCTTTTATCTGAAGTCCGGCCGCCGCCTCGTCGGCCGCAAGATCGGCCTGACTGCGAAGGCGGTGCAGGCCCAGCTTGGAGTCGATGAGCCGGACTACGGCATGATCTGGGGCGACCTCGCATTTGCCCCGGGCGACGCTATTCCGGCGACGCGCTTCATGCAGCCGAAGCTCGAGGCGGAAATTGCATTCATCATCGGCAAGGATCTGACGTCACCGGATCTGACCTTCCCCGATGTGCTGCGCGCGGTGGATTGCGCGCTGCCCGCGCTCGAGATCGTCGATAGCGCGATCGCCGACTGGAAGATCAAGCTCGTCGACACGATCGCCGATAACGCGTCGGGCGGCGGCTATGTGCTCGGCGACAGCCCGCGTTCGATCGGCGACGCCGACCTCAGACTGTGCGGCATGGTGCTGTCGCGCAACGGCGCGACTGAATCGCTCGGGATCGGCGCGGCCTGCCTTGGTCATCCACTGCAAGCGGTGCTCTGGCTTGCCCGCAAGATGGTCGATGTCGGCCGCCCGCTCAAAGCCGGCGATGTCGTTCTCTCCGGTGCGCTCGGGCCGATGGTCCCGGTGCGCGGCGGCGATCACTTCAATGTCGAGATCCAGGGTTTCAGCCCGTTCTCGGTTTCGTTCGTGTCCTAGTTCAGCGAAGGCGTTTTATGAATCAGCAGACCGCGGTGCCGGAAATCGGCAAGACCCTCAAGACCGGCTCGTTCAACACGAATTATCACGACCTCGGTGAAGGCGACGCCGTTCTGCTGATCCATGGCTCGGGACCGGGCGTCACGGCCTGGGCCAATTGGCGTCTCACCTTGCCGGCATTGTCGAAGCGCGGCCGGGTGATCGCGCCTGACATGGTCGGTTTCGGCTACACCGAAAGCCCCGCTGGTGTGCGCTACGACCACGCGACCTGGGTCGGCCAGGTCATCGCGCTGCTCGACCAGCTTGCAGTCCGCCGTGTCTCGCTGCTTGGCAATTCGTTTGGCGGCGCGGTGGCGCTCGCATTGGCGAAGGCGCATCCCGATCGCGTCAACAAAATCCTTTTGATGGGGCCGGTCGGCATTGCGTTCCCGATAACAGCCGGCCTCGAGAAGGTCTGGGGTTACCAACCCTCCGCCGCCGCGATGAAGAAATTGCTCGAAGTCTTCGTCCACGATCAGCGCATGGCGACCGACGATCTCGCGGAGATGCGCTACCGCGCCTCGATTCGCGCCGACGTTCAGGAGCGCTTCGCCAGCCTGTTCCCCGCGCCGCGGCAGCGCTGGGTCGAGGCGCTTGCGCAAACGCCGGACAGTCTGCGGCAGATTTCCCACGAAACGCTCGTGGTGCATGGCCGTGACGACAAGGTCATCCCGATCGCGGCGTCGGAAAAGCTCGTCTCGCTGCTGCCGAATGCGATACTGACGCCGTTCGACCGCTGCGGCCATTGGGTGCAGATCGAGCATGCCGAGCTGTTCAACAAGACCGCCGCCGCCTTCCTGTTCGGCGCGGCGGGCAGCGGCAATAGCAGCCGCCAGCTCGCGGACGGGGTGCAATGAACAAGGCCGACATCGCCGGCCGCTGGCATATCTTGCGGTGGCAGCAGCAATACGACGATGGCCGCGTGGTGTCGCCGATGGGCTCGGCGCTTGAGGGCTTCATTCATTACGGTGAGGATGGCCGCATGGTTTGCCTGATCGCCCGGGCGGATCGCGTAAAATTCCTGACCGGGGGACAGTGGGACGCGAGCGACACCGAAAAGGCGCAGGCCTACAACAGTTATATGAACTATGCTGGGCGCTATACAGTCGGCGACGGCGAAATACGCCACCATGTCGAACACAGCCTATTCCCGAACTGGGTCGGTGGTGTGCAGGTGCGCAAGGCGCGGTTTGAAGGCGGTGAGCTCTGGCTGACCGCGCGGCTGGAGGACGGAACGCCGGCGGCGCGCACGGTGGTGCTCGCCTGGGAGCGGGCCGCTGCGGGAGGGAAGGCATGACGGCCGAGATCGATGTCGCGCAGAAATCCGAGCAGGCCGATGGCTGGGTCTATCTGTGCGAAGCGAGCGCACTTGATGGCGGCGACGGCTACCGCGTGGAGATCGCCGGCCGCTCGCCGCTCGCGGTGTTTCGCGTCGAGCAGACCTATTACGTCACCGACGACACCTGCACGCACGGTTCGGCCTCGCTCGCGGAGGGGCTGCTCTACGGCTGCGAGATCGAATGCCCGTATCATGCCGGGCGGTTCGACCTTCGCACCGGAGAGGCGACATGGCGGCCCTGCATCGACCCGATCGCGGTCTATCCGGCGGAAGTGCGCGGCAGCGCCGTGTTTGCCCGCCTGACCGCCGCGATATGAACGGAGACAACCAGCAATGACCGGGATTGCCGATCTGATCCGCGCGACGACGGTGCACGCGCGCCTCTACACCGACCGCGCGATCTTCGATCAGGAAATGGATCGCATCTACCGGCAGGGCTGGGTCTATGTCGCCCACGAGTCGGAGCTGCCGAAGCGCGGCGACTTCATCCGCCGCACGATGGGCGTGGAGCCGGTGATCGTCACGCGCGACACCGACGGCATCCATGTGCTCGCGAACCGCTGCGCGCATCGCGGCAATCTGCTGTGCCAGATCGAGCGCGGCAATCGCCGCGCTTTTGCTTGCCAGTATCACGGCTGGGTCTTCAATGCGAAAGGCAACCTCGTCGATATTCCGTTTCCGGTTGGTGCCGACGTCGATCGTTCCGATCTTGGCCTGAAGACCGCGCATGTCGAAACCTATCGCGGCTTCATCTTCGCGACTTTCAACAAGACGCCGTGTTCGCTGAAGGAGCATCTCGGCAATGCGCGCCAGGCGCTCGACCGCGCGTCCGATCTCGCACCCGACGGCGAGATCATGTTGCGCAACACCTGGGTGCGGCATCTGTTCAGCGCCAACTGGAAGATGCTCTCGGAGAACGAGGCCGACGGCTATCATGTCAATTTCGTCCACGATTCCTTCGCCAAGGGCGTGAGCCGGGACGGAAAATACGGAAACGTCCTTCAGGATCAGGAGGACAAGGTCAACGCGGTGTCGCGCTATCTCGGCAACGGCCATACCGAACTTGACTATGCGCCGACCTACGATCGCCCGTTGATCTGGCTTGGCACCGCGGCGGACCGCTATCCGGCCTACACCGAAGCGATGAGGGCGCGGCACGGCGCCGAGCGCGCCGAGGAAATCATGCGCAAGGGGCCACCGCACACTTTCGTCTTCCCGAACCTGTTCCTTGCCGAGACGGCGCTGGTGATGATCCAGCCGCTGAGCATCAGCGAGACCGTGAACTGGCACACGCCGATGTATCTCAAGGGCGCACCCGACGAACTCAACCGCCGTATCCTGCGGCAGGGCGAGGTCGCACTCGGACCGTCGGCGTTTCTGACGGCGGACGACGCGATCATCGCTGAGCGCCAGTGGCGCGCGCTCGACGGGTCGCCGGGCTGGCTCGATCTTAACCGCGGCATCAGCCGTGAGCGGCGCGACGCTGGCAGCGGCGTGACGACCTCGCACTACACCGACGAGACGCCAAATCGCGGTTTCTGGCAGCACTACAAAGCGGTGATGACCGCCGCGGCAGCGGCGGCCTGAGCGAGGAAGCATGACGGGTCAATCGCAGGTCGTTTCGCCGGACGAGTGCCATCAGCTCGCGCAATTCGTGTTCCTCGAGGCGCAGCTTGCCGACGAGTCCCGCTGGGAGGAGTGGGAGGCGCTGCTCGCCGACGACATGCATTACTGGGTGCCGATCAACGAGACCGACGACGCCTCCGGCCTCGATCCATCGATCATCAACGACAACCGCTCGCGGCTCGGCACGCGGCTGCGCCAGCTCCGCACCGGGACGCGGCATAGCCAAGCGCCGAAGTCGGTGATGCGGCGCATGCTGTCGAACATGACGTTCTCGCGCCGTGACGGCGGGCAGTTTCAGGTCACGGCGAACTTCGTCGTCTACGAGTATCAGAACCAGTCGACGATGCAGCTCAATGTCTGGCCCGGTCGCGTCGAATATCGGCTGCGGCCGGCCGGCGAGAGCTTCAAGATCGTCCGCAAGAAAGTAAATCTCGTGCATGCGAGCGGCAATGTGCCGACGCTGTCTTTCATCATCTGACGCAGATGGCACGGTCCGCGCGCGCCGCAATCGTCGGACTGGGGTTCAGCCCGCTGTCGCGCAAACCAATTGGCTCCACCGTTGAATTGGCGCTCAGGGCGGTCACGGCCGCACTCGATGATGCGGTTTTGCCGCCGACGGCTGTCGACGGTTTGCTGGTGAGCCAAAGCGAGCTTGCGCCGCGCAACGCCTTGTCGATCCGGCTGCGCGACGCGCTCGGCCTCGGCGATCTGGCGCTTGCCGCGGCGATCGAAGCCAAGGGCACCTCTGCGCTGCAGATGGTGCAGCAGGCCGTGATGGCGATCGATGCCGGGCTGGCGAAGACGGTGGTCTGCGTGTTTTCCGACACGCCGGTCGGCGAGGACCGCAGCGCCGGGCAAAGCTATGCGCGGCCTTCGGCGATCAGCGGGATCGAAGGCTGGGAAGAGCAGTACGGCCTGTTCGGGGCGGTCGGCGCCTATGGATTGGCGGCGCGCCGTTACATGACCATGTTCGGCATCACCGAACGGCACCTCGGCGCTTACGCGATAGCGTGCCGGCAATGGGCTGCGGGAAATCCCCTTGCTTTGATGCAGGCGCCGCTCGACATCGACGGCTATCTGCAATCGCCCTTCGTCGCCGAGCCGTTGCGCGTGCTCGATTGTGCGCTGCCGGTCAACGGTGCGGCGGCGGTGATTGTCACCAGCCGCGAGCGCGGCGTTGCGGCGCGGAACGCCGCTTTCGTGCACGGCATCGGGCAGGGCCACAACGCGATCTCGGCGTTGACCGCGGATGCGGAGCATCGCACCGGCGGCTGTTCGGCGGTCCAGCGCGCGATGGAGATGGCGGGCATCGGCCTGTCCGACATCACGATGTGCCAGCTCTACGATGCATTCTCGTTTTCCGCGCTGTTCGCGCTCGAGGACATCGGGCTCTGCCGTCACGGTGAGGCTGGCGGTTTCGTTGCTGGCGGGCAGACGGGTCCGAGCGGGAGCCTCCCAGTCAACACTGGCGGCGGCCAGCTGTCGAGCTACTATTTGCAGGGCATGACGCCGCTATCCGAGGCGGTGGTGCAGGGGCGGGGCCTCGGTGGCCGCCGTCAGGCCGCACGCAATGACATCATCCTTGTCAACGGATCCGGCGGATGTCTCGAATTTTTTGCCGCGATGATCGTCAGCCCGCATGAGACCTTGTGATGGTCGGCACGGAAAACGATACGCGGACGATGTCCGAAATCTTTCTCGGCTTCGTGAAACGCCGTGAACTGCGCATAGCGCGCGATCGCGACGGACATTTCATCAACTTCCTGAAATCGCTGGACCGGCCGGGCGGCGACCTGACCTGGATCGGCGCGACCGGACGCGCGACGCTTTTATCCTTCGTGGTCTATCGCCGTCAGTATCATCCCGGCTTTGTCCCGCCCTACAACGTGGCGCTGGTCGCGCTTGAGGAAGGGTCGCACCTTGTTTCCACCGTTATCGCGTCGCCCGAGAAACTGAAGATCGGAATGACGCTCGCCGCGTCATTCCAGAAAACCGGACGTCTCGTGTTCATGCCAGCGGAGAACGATCATGCCTGATCCACGTGCAGAAAAAGCAGGTTGTGCGCTCGATGGCGTCAAGGTGGTGGATCTGACCCGTGTGCTCGGCGGTCCATATTGCACGATGATCCTCGCCGATCATGGCGCCGACGTGATCAAGGTCGAGCCGCCGGGCGGCGACGAAACCCGCACCTGGGGGCCGCCTTTCCGTGATTGCGACGGCGATCGCGCCGCGAGCTATTTCATCGGCGTCAACCGCAACAAGCGCAGCCTGATGCTCGACTTGTCCAGCGAGGAAGGGCGCAACGTTGTGCTGGCGCTGCTGGAGGATGCCGATGTCCTTGTCGAGAATTTCAAGCCGGGAACGATGGAGCGCTGGGGGCTGGGCTACGCCAAGCATCTCGAGACGCAATTTCCACGGTTGATTCATTGCCGGGTGTCCGGCTTCGGCGCCGACGGTCCGTTCGGCGGTCTTGCCGGTTACGATGCCGCCGTTCAGGCGCTGACCGGCCTTATGAGCATCAACGGCGATCCCGCGAGCGGCCCGACACGGCTCGGCAATCCAATCGTCGATCTTTCGACCGGCCTCTACTCGGCAGTCGCGATCCTGATGGCGCTCCATGAACGGCACCGGTCGGGTCGCGGCCAGTTCATCGACATGACGCTCTATGACTGCGGCCTGGCGATGCTGCATCCGCAGGCGGCGAATTATTTGCTTGGCGGCCGGCGGCCGGTCTCGCTCGGTAATGCGCATCCAAATCTTGCGCCCTGCGACAAGTTTCAGACGAAAACCGGCGAAATCTTTCTTGCCGTCGGCAATGATAACCAGTTCCGGAAACTCGCGCAGGCGGTCGGATGTCCGGCACTGGCCGACGATCGGCGTTTCCGCTCGAACAGCGACCGCGTCGAAAACAAGAAGGTACTCGCGGCGCTGCTTCAGGAGGCGCTGGAGCCCGTTGACGGCAAGGCGATGGCCGAACAGTTGCTGCGACTCGGTGTGCCCGCGGGCGCTGTCTTGTTTATCGATGAGGCGCTAGCGATGCCGCACACTAATCATCGTAAGATGGTCGCGGACACGAACGACTATTGTGGGATTGCGACACCGATTAAATTCTCGCGTAGCGTCGCCGTAGCGACCCGTCGTCCGCCTAAACTCGGGGAGCACAACTGCGAGGTTATAGGCGAGCTAGGTAACCGTTTTGATGAACTCGGAAAGTCGACCTAACCATTCTCTGGTGGTCCGCAATTGGTTTCGACCATGCCGCGAGAGTTTGCGATTTCGATAACAGATGCTACGGAACATCAATCGAAACCTACGAGCGAATCTTAGCGTCTTTGAAGAAACGGGAAATCCCCTGATACTATAAGCGATCGCCGCCGGCAGAGGGCAAACTAGAAACGCGAGACCGTGCCCGAGATTAATCGGTCAACCACGCGGGAGAAGGCTGCTTCTCGGTCGCGGGCGCCCATCGTCGGTGACAAGAAGTGTGAAAGCACTTGTTACGACTCGTCGATTATGGCCGTTTTGAACTCTTGATACCGCGTGATCCACTTCGAATCTCGCCAGACCCTGTTCACCAAGTGTGGAAGCCTGTCGAAGCAAATTCCCAGACGGCGGCTCACGATCGGGCGCCCGCAATTTCTGCTTCTTGCGGTCCGTCTTGAGATCAATGGCGGCGACAATGTCGTCGCCCACAAGGATGGTCAGCGCCATTCTTCCTGATGAGCGTCAGGACCTTTTGCAAATCTGCTTTGCTGACCGAACTGAACCATCTGTGACCTTCGCGCCGATGGTGCCTCGTGGCGGAGAAAAAAAGCGCAGGTCTTTCGTCGGCACGTAAGACAAGGCGTGCGTCCAATATTCGAATACGCTCTTGTCGACGCTCTGGGCCTGCTGCAGGTGCTCGCGTCGATAAGCGGGGATGCGCGTCCAGAGAATGTGATGGTGGCACCGCTCGATGACGTTGATGGTGTCGATCTGCACGTAGCCCAGATGCTCCACCGCCTCGCGCGTCGCCTCAGGCCCCTCGCCAAAGGGCGTGGAGGAGTCGAGCCTCTGTGCGTGCAGCCAGATACGTCTGGCTTGGGCCTTGGTGAGTGGGTGAGGTTTGTTGGAGATACGGAACATCGAACGGGAGCGGGAATCCATCGTTGAGCAGGCCGGCCGAGGCCGCTTACGCGGCGTGCTGCACGTTGTCCGCCAGCGCGCGGTAGGACAGCGCTTCGGCGAGATGCACGCGGCCGACCTTTTCCGCGCCGTCGAGATCGGCGAGCGTGCGCGCTACCCGCAGCACACGATGATAGCCACGCGCCGAAAGCCGCATCGCGTCGGACGCATCGCGCAGCAGCGCGAGTCCGGCGCTGTCGGGTCGGGCGACGTCTTCCAGAATAGCCGCCGGAGCGGCCGAGTTGGTGAGGACGCCGTCAAGGCCGAATTTTGCGTAGCGCTCGGCCTGCACCGCGCGCGCCCGCGCCACACGCGCCGCGACCTCTTTGCTGCCCTCGGCCGGCGGCGGCAGGATCAGGTCGGCGGCGGTGACGGCCGGCACCTCGATGTTGAGATCAACGCGGTCGAGCAGCGGTCCGGAGATCCGCGTCTGGTATTCGGCGGCGCAGCGCGTGGCCGGACCGCGGCGGCAGGCATAGCCCGGATCGCCGGCGTGGCCGCAGCGGCACGGGTTCATCGCCGCGACCAGCATGAAGCGCGCCGGATAGGTGACGCGGTGGTTGGCGCGCGCGATGGCGACCGCGCCGGTTTCGAGCGGCTGGCGCAACGCGTCGAGCACCGAGGGCTGGAACTCGGGCAATTCGTCGAGGAACAGCACGCCGTGATGCGCGAGCGAAATCTCGCCGGGCTTGGCGCGCAGGCCGCCACCCACCAACGCGGGCATCGACGCCGAATGATGCGGCGCGCGGAACGGCCGCCGGTCGGTGAGCGCGCCGTTCTCGATCTCGCCCGCGATCGACGCGATCATCGAAACCTCGAGCAGCTCCCGCGGCGACAGCGTCGGCAGGATGGTCGGCAGTCGCGCGGCGAGCATCGATTTGCCGGAGCCGGGCGGGCCGATCATCAGCAGGTTATGGCCGCCGGCCGCCGCGATCTCGAGCGCGCGCTTGGCGCTTTCCTGGCCCTTGATGTCGGCGAGATCGAGCGGGGCCCCTGCGGCTTCGGCGGGCTCGTGCATGCCGGGTCTGGGCCGGCTCAGCACCTGCGTGCCTTTGAAATGGTTGGCGAGCTGGATGAGCGAGGCGGCGGCGACGATCGGCATCTCCGGGCTCGCCCAGGCGGCTTCCGGCCCACAGATGGCGGGGCAGATCAGGCCTTCGTTGCGTGCATTCGCGCCGATCGCCGCGGGCAGCACGCCGGCCACCGCTGCGATCGAGCCGTCGAGGCCCAGCTCGCCCAGCACCGAGAAGCCTGCGAGCGCGTCATGCGGGAGCGCGCCGATCGCGGCCATCAATCCGAGTGCGATCGGCAGGTCGTAGTGGCTGCCTTCCTTCGGCAGATCGGCCGGCGCAAGATTGATGGTGATGCGCCGCGCCGGCAGCGCGAGGCCTGAGGCGACCATCGCCGCGCGCACGCGCTCCTTCGCTTCGGACACCGCCTTGTCGGGCAAACCAACGATGTTGAAGGCAGGGAGTCCGGGCGCGACCTGCACCTGCACGTCGACGGTCCGCACCTCGATGCCCTCGAACGCCACCGTGCTGACGCGCTGGACCATGTCCGCCCCTCAACCGTGGAAAAGTCTAGCAGGATCGAATTGTGGCGACAAGAACATTTGCAGAACAAAACGACTCGAGTACAGTGCCGGCACGACCTTTGGAGGTTTCGATGATCGACCTGAAAACCCTGCAAAACGAGCTCGATTACGCGCGTTCGGCCCGCCTCGATGCCGAGGCCGCCGAACGTGAGGTCGAGGAGCTGATCTGGCAGGTCCAGCATTTCGAACCAGGCAAGCAGCGGATGCTGTTCATCTTCGAGTGCGGCGAGCCGGACGCATTCGGCGCGCACTGAGCCTGAGCCTCTCCGGCGCAGCGATCGCGCGGCTCCATTTGACGCGGACGCCCCGCCCCGGTGAGCTAGGCTCTGTCTGAGAACAGCGCCAAAGCTCACCGTGCCCGGAGCGGGGAGGCGGACAATGGTTCAGCTCGTCGACGGCGACATCAGGACTCGCGAGGTGCTCGGCTGGAAGGGCGTGCATGTGCTGCACTTCGCAGGCTCGTCATGCTCGCAGAAGCTCCGCATCTTTCTCAATCTCAAGGGCATCGGCTGGGAGTCGCATCCGGTCAACCTGCATGCGAACGAGAACTTCCAGCCGTGGTTTCTTGGCATCAATCCACGCGGGCTCGTGCCGGTGCTGGTGCATGACGGCGCGGTGCACATCGAGAGCAACGACATCATCGAACATCTCGAAAAGGCGTTTCCTTCGCCGAAGCTGATTCCCGCCGGCCACGAGAACGAGGTTTCGGCGCTGCTGCGGCACGAGGACGATCTGCATCTCGACCTCAGAACCTTGAGCTTTCGCTTCGTGTTCAACCGGCCCGGACCGCCGAAGTCTGCCGCGGCGCTCGAAAGCTACGCCGCCAACGGCACCGGCACGGTGCAGGGCGCGAGGGATCGCGACAAGGACATCCAGATCGCGTTCTGGCAGCGCGCGACCGAAGAAGGCTTCCCCGATGACCGGGCGCGCGCGTCAGCGCAAAAATTCCGCGTCGAGTTCGATGCCTTGGACAGGCGGCTGGCGAACACGCCTTACCTCATGGGCGACGCTTTGAGCGTGCTCGACATCGCCTGGTTCATTTACGCGCACCGGCTGTCGCTCGGCGGCTATCCGCTGGCG
Organism: Xanthobacteraceae bacterium; assembly: GCA_019746355.1. The sequence continues at coordinate 20,845 of JAIESC010000045.1, forward strand.
CGGCTGCATCCGCGCGTGCACACCTGGAAAGAGAAGCTTGGCGCGCGGCCCGAGTTTGAAAAGGAGATCGTCATGCCGGCGGATGCCAAGGCCCGGCTTGAAGCCACGCGCCGCGAGCACGCGGCGGCCGGCAAGTCGCTGGAGAGGGTCGCCGGCTTGTAGCCGGAGCATTTTCCGAAGGCGAAATCCTGCGCTACCTTTGCGTGTATAGATTATTGGCGCAATCAAAAGATTGAAGCTGGCAGAACAAACCCATTTCAAATTCGGCAAATGATTCAGGAGTGTAGCGATCACACGGCGTAGTCGGTGCGAGCCGCGCGATCACGCAACCGGCTCGGCCGCTTCCGTTTCCATCTGCTGCAGCAGGTCGCGGAGCCAGTCATTGCCGGGCTCCAGCGCGGCCAGCGCCTGGAGGAACTCGCGCTTGCGCGGTTGATCGTTGCCGACCAGGGCGGTGTTGTAGCCGGCGTACAGCAGCATCGGATGGTCCGGCCATTTTTGCAGCGCCGCGTCGAGCATGGCCCAAGCCTGCGTCAAGTGTCCTGCCACCGCCTGAACCTGAATCATGTTGGCTGCGCCGGCGGCGGTCGGCCGCTGGTTCATCTCGGTTTCGATCAGCCGCAACGCCCGCGCCGCGTGCGGATTGTCGAGACGGAATCCGTGGTTTGACGGCTCGGTGTTATCGCCCTTCTCGATGAGGAACACGTTGTGGAAGGCGTGAAACGCGCGGATCGACGTGGAGATTTCGTCAGTGTGGCGGGTCGGCTGGGCGACCTTGATCTCGGCGTGGTGGAGGCCCTCCAGGATCGCCATCGCAAGCCGCATGGTGGCGCCGCCGAGCGTCGAGCCGCCGAACTGCGGCCAGAATGTCGTTTGCACGTCCTCGACGATATAAAGGCCGCCATTGCGCAATCGCGGAAACAGCACGTTGAAGCTCGACGTGACGTGCTGCGGGACATGGCTGCCGTCATCGATGACGATGTCGAACGGCCCGAGCTCGTCGCAGACGCGGGTGAGGAACTCCGGATCGTCCTGCGATCCGCGCCGCACCTCGATGCGCGGATCGAGCTCGAGCCGCTTGTCGGCGACATCGATGCCGACGATGCGGCCATCCGGAAAATACTCCGCCCACATCGACAGCGACGCCCCACCGACGCTTTGCAGGTTGTAGCCGCCGATGCCGATTTCCAAGAGCCGCACCGGCTGCCGGCGCATAACGCGAAAGAACGAGTGGTAGATCGGCGTGTAGAAATGCAGTCCCCACTTGTCGGTGCCATGCTTGATCGCAAGGCGCGTCAGCGGATCGATCTCTTCGTCGAGAGGAGGAGGTGTCTTCGCTTCAAGCATGGAACGCAATGACACTCGCTTATCGGGCGGTTATTGGGCCGCCAGTCCGGCCGCGCGTCGGCCCTCGATCTTGTCCCAGATCAAGGCTGCCACGTCGGGCCCGCCGAGGTTTTTGATCGCTCGAATACCGGTGGGGGACGTGACGTTGATCTCGGTCAGGAGCCCACCAATCACGTCGATACCGACAAAAAGAAGGCCGCGCTCGCGCAGCGGTATTCGAAGCCGCCGGCAAATCTCGCGTTCTTGCTCCGACAGCTCGGTTTCCTTCGGCGAGCCGCCGCGCACCATGTTGGAGCGCAGGTCGTCCGCCGCCGGCACCCGGTTCACCGCGCCGGCAAACTCGCCGTCGACCAAGATGATGCGCTTGTCGCCGTCCTTCACCTCGGGAAGGAACTTCTGGATCACCCACGGCTCGCGGAAGGTCACGGAGAACATGTCGTACAGCGAGCCGAAATTGAGGTCATCCCGGGCGACGCGGAACACGGCGCCGCCACCGTGGCCATAAAGCGGCTTCATCACGATGTCTTTGTGTTCGGCGCGGAACGCCTTGATCTCGGCGAGGTCACGGGTGATCAGCGTCGGCGGCATCAGGTCGACGAACATGTTGACGAACATCTTCTCCGGCGCATTGCGCACGTGCGCCGGGTCGTTCACCACCAGCGTGTCCGGGTGGATCTTCTCCAAGAGATGCGTCGTCGTGATGTAGGCGAGATCGAACGGCGGGTCCTGCCGCAGCAGCACGACATCGAAGTCGCTGAGCTTGACGCGCTTGCCTTCGCCGAACGTGAAATGGTCGCCCGCCTTGTCGCGCACCGTCAGCGGCTGCACGGTGGCGAACACGAAGTTGTTCAGAAGCGCGAGCTTGTCCGGCGTGTAGTAGCTCAGGCGATGGCCGCGCGCCTCCGCCTCCAGCAGCAGCGCGAAGGTCGAATCGCCGCGGATGTTGATCCGCTCGATCGGGTCCATCTGCACCGCGACGTTCAATGCCATGCGACTTCCTTTGGCCCTGTCCGGGTCTCTGTCCCGCCGTCAATGTAAACGGGGAGTTAACGGGTTTAAGGCAATTCTATCGGGCTATTCCAATGGATGAAAATGCCCCGGCTGCCCAACGTCTCCGTCGTTTTCAAGCTCTACGCGATCCTCGTGCTGCTCGCCACCGTCACGGTGATGCTGGCCGCGGTCGCAGGCGGCAGTGCGCACCGGCGAACCTTGCTGACCGCCGACTTCGAGGCCGCGCTGCAGGGCGCGCAGAACGTCGAGCGAATCAACAGCCTGGTTTATGCGGTGGCCATGGAGTCCCGCCGGCTTTATCTCGCCGGTGATGCCGCCGAAGCCCGCGAAGCGGCGGCGCGCCTCATGCGCGTCAACGACGAGTTGTCCGGACTGGCGTCGGGCTGGCTGCACGCGGTGCGTCCGGCCCAGGCGGAAGCGTTCCGGCCGGTGGCGGAAAAGCTCCAGCAGTTCTACCAGTTCCGAAAGGAGCTGGCGCGCCTCGGCACCGTCGAGAGCCCTGCCGCGGCGCGCCAGTACGGCACCAGCGTGCCCCGGCCCGAGCGGGAGATCCTGCATCGCGATCTCGCAGCGCTGGGCGCCGGATATGCACGCCAGGCGCGCGATGCCTACGTCGCAGCCAACGCCGGAGCCGAAGGTTCCGCCGTGTGGATGGTTGGATTGAGCACGCTTGCGGTGCTGCTTGCCATCGCGGGCGCACTGGTGCTGTGGCGCGGGGTGGCGCGCCCGCTTGCGCAGATCACGCGCGTGACCAATGCGGTTGCCAAGGGCGAGCCCATCGAAATCCCTTACGGGTCCCGCCGCGACGCGATCGGCGCATTGTCGCGCTCGATCGGCGTATTTCAGAGCGCGATGCAAAACAACCTTCACCTCAGCCGCGTGGCGAGCGAGCAGGCGGAAGCCCGGGAGCGTTATCAGGAAAAGCTCGCGAAGGATGTCGCGGCATTCGTCACCTCGATCGAGGGCAGCATCGCCAGCCTCGGCACCATCAGCGACCAGGTGCTGGAATCGGCCGGGGAACTGTCCGGTGCCGCCGACCGGGCGGCGCATCGCACCGAGGGTGCCCTCGGCGCGTCGTCTGAGGCCTCGAGCAACGTGCGCGACATTGCCTCGGCCGCCGATGAACTGGCCGCCTCGGTCATGGAGATCGACCGCCAGGTGACGCAATCGAATGCCATTGCGGAAAAGGCGGTCACTGAGGCCGAGCGCACCAACGCGGCGGTGCAGGAGCTGAGCGACGCCGGACGCCGCATCGGCGACGTGATCCGTCTCATCACCGACATTGCCGAGCAGACCAATCTGCTCGCGCTCAACGCCACCATCGAGGCCGCCCGCGCCGGCGAGATGGGCCGCGGCTTTGCCGTGGTGGCGGGCGAGGTCAAGGCGCTCGCGGGCCAGACCGCGCGGGCCACCGACGACATCGCGCGCCAGATCGCGGACATGCAGCACGCCACGCAAGGCTCGATCGAGGCGATCGGTGCCATCGCGCGCACCATCCGCGACATCGGCGCGATCAGCAGCGCGATCTCGGCGGCGGTGACCGAGCAGGGCGCGGCAACGCAGGAAATCGCCCGCAGCGTCGACGTGGCGGCGCGCCGGACGGTCGACGCCGCGGAAGAGGTCAGCCGCGTCAACGACGCGACCGAGAACACGCGCGCCAATGTGGCGGCGGTGCAGGCGGTGGCCGGGGAGCTCGGCGCGATCGCGCACCGCATCCGCGATCAGGTGGAAGAATTTACGGTGCGGATTCGCGCCGCTTAGAGCGTTTTCCGGCGAAAGCCTGCCCCGGACTTGATCCGGGGCGTGCAGCGGTTCGCCGCAGAAAACGCGTCCAAACAAGAAGGTTCATTCCGTTTCAAAAGCCGCCTGGATATGGCGCGGAATCTTTCCCGGCGCGACCAGCATGGCGTCGAAGCGGATATCGCTGCCCACGTCATGTGGGTTGAGCGACAGCCAGAACGCTGCGGCGTCGGCGATCCGGCGCTGTTGTCGCAACAGCAGCGCTTCCGCCGCAGCGTCAAGCGTCCTGCGCGCCTTCACCTCGACGAAGATCAGGACGCCTCGCCGCCTCGCGACGATGTCGACTTCGCCGAACGGTGTGCGAAAGCGCCGCGCCGCGATGCGGTAGCCCTTGGCGATGAGATAGGCCGCGGCGCGGCTTTCCGCCGACAGGCCGAGCCCGAATGCGGCGACCCGCTCGGGCCGCGGCGGGGCGGCGTTACTTCGTCGTGCCATCGCCGCCCTCTCCGAGCGCGAGCGCACGCTGATAGATTTCCCGCCGCGGCAGCCCGGTCGCGGCCGCAACGTCGCTGACCGCATCCTTGACCGATGCGTTCTGCAGCGCGCGGCGCAGCAGCGCGTCGACCGTGCCGGCATCGGGAGCGGCTGCGTCGGCCGGCGGCTCGATGACGATGGTGAACTCGCCGCGCGTCTCGGCGTCCTTCGCGTAGTGCGCTGCAAGCTCCTCAACGGTGCCGCGCCGAACCTCCTCATGCAGCTTGGTCAGCTCGCGGCACACCGCCGCCTGCCTGGGTCCAAGCCCCTCGGCCAGCGCCGCCAGCGTTCGCGCCACCCGTGCGCCACTCTCGTAGAGGATCAGCGTTGCCGCCACGCGCGCAAGCTCGGCGATGCGCGTCTTTCGCTGGCCGTCCTTGGTCGGCAGGAACCCTTCGAAGAAGAACCGGTCGGTCGGCAGTCCCGAACTGGTCAAGGCCGTGAGCAGGGCCGAGGCGCCCGGCGCGGCGATCACCGGGTAACCTGCCTCGCGTGCTGCCCGCACCAGCTTGAAGCCCGGATCCGAAACCAGCGGCGTGCCCGCATCGGCGACCAGGGCGACCGCCTCTCCCGTGGCGAGCCGGGCCAGCAGCTTCGGCCGCGCCGCCGCCGCGTTGTGCTCGTGATAGGGGGTCAGCGGCGTTCCGATGCCGTAGTGATCGAGCAGCCGCCGGGTGATGCGGGTGTCCTCGCAGGCGATCACGTCGGCGGCCGCAAGCGTTTCCAGCGCCCGGATGGTGATGTCGCGCAGGTTCCCGATCGGGGTTGCGACAAGATGAAGGCCTCCCGCCAGCGCGGGGGGCTCGACCGGCCGGCCCGCGACGATGTAGGTCTTTGGCCGACTGTTGGCCCGAATATCGGTCCGATTGTCCCGCATGATCGGCATTGTACCGGCCAGGGGGGACAGCGTCATCGTTCGCGGAAGGGATTCCTTATCCTTTCCATTCGGTTAACCTATCGTCTTCATGATGCCGGGTTGCCGTCGTGTGCTGGTTCGCCAGCACCTGCTTTGAGGTATCCGGTCATGGCCCCGGGTTTGCGGGACCAGTTTCGATCCGTCCTTTCGCGCCGCGCCTTTGCCTTCGCTCTGATCGCGGGCGCCATGGCGCCGCTCGCCGCGTGCTCGAACGTGTCGCAGCTTTGGGACGGCCCTGCGCCGGGCGCGCAACAGCCGCCGCCCGGGCCGCCGCAGGCGGGAAGCGAGATCGGCACCACCGGCGGTGTCCGGGTCGGTCTGATCCTGCCGCTGTCGGCCGGCGGCAACGCCGGCACGGTGGCGCTGTCGATGAAGAACGCCGCCGAGATGGCGCTCGCCGAGTTCAACAGCCCGAACATCCAGCTTCTGGTGAAGGACGACGCCGGCAACTCCGCCGGCGCGCAGCAGGCGGCGCAGCAGGCGCTGGCGGAAGGCGCCGAGATCATCGTCGGCCCGCTGTTTGCGCATTCGGTCGGAACCGTCGGCGCGGTGGCGCGCCAGCGCGGCGTGCCGGTGATTGCATTCTCGACCGACGCGACGGTCGCGGCGCGCGGCGTGTTCCTGCTGAGCTTCCTGCCGGAGTCCGACGTCGACCGCATCATCGAATACGCGGTGTCGCAGGGCAAACGCTCGTTCGCGGCGATGCTGTCGGAGGGCGCCTACGGCAACGTGGTCGAAGCCGAGTTCAAGCAGGTGGTGGCCCGCAAGGGCGGCCGCATCGTCGCGGCGGAACGCTATCCGCTCGATCCGACCAAGATGCAGATTCCGGCGAAGGTCGTTGCGCAAGCCGCCAAGGGCGCAGACGCGGTGTTCATCCCCGAAGGCCCGGAGGTGGTGCCGTCGGTGGTCCAGGCGCTGACCGCGGGCGGGATGCCGAAGCGTCAGCTGCTCGGCACCGGCCTGTGGGACGACCAGCGCATCTTCGCCGATGCATCGCTGCACGGCGGCTGGTACGCGGCGCCCGACGGCAACGGCTTCCGCAACTTCGCCTCGCGCTATCGCACCCGCTACGGCCAGGATCCGGTCCGCACCGCGACGCTCGCCTACGACGCGGTGGCGCTGGTGGCCGCATTGGTGAAAACCCAGGGCGCGCAGCGCTTCACCGACCAGACCCTGACCAATCCGTCGGGCTTTGCCGGCATCGACGGGCTGTTCCGCTTCCGCAGCGACGGCACCAACGAGCGCGGGCTTGCGGTGATGCGCGTGACGCCCGGCGGCGGCCAGGTGATCAGCCCGCCGCCGCGCGCGTTCGGCGGATCGGGCATCTGACCATCACTTCGGCCTGACCCGGCCTTTCTATTCGGCCGCGACCAGCCGTTCGCGCGGCTTGAACGCGTAGTGCGACGCGTCGCGGCGTCCCGATGAGGCCTCGCGGGCAAACAGGATCAGGTGATGCGCGACCAGGCTCACCATGATCAGGCCGCGCAGGTCGCCGCGCCGCAGCCGCGCCAGGGCAAATCGCCAGAACGCGCGGCGGTATCTTCCGCGGATGCCGACCTGCCAGAGCAGGCGGCCGAGGATCGTCAGTCCGCGGCGAACGTTTCGCCAGGTCGGCGCGCGCAACGCGCTGTCCGGCGGATGCAGGCGGTTGGGATAAGTCGCGCGGATCTGATGCTCGTAGCGCGCGTAAAGCGCGTTCGGCTGATAGGCCTCCCGCATGCACTCGCGCCATGTCGCCAGCACCTGCTCGTAGGGCAGACGGAACACGACATTCGACTCGAGGTCGTCGCGGTCCTCGATCAGCCGCTGCTCACGCTTGAGCCGGTCCCACAACGGCGTGCGGGGAAGCGCCTGCAACAGATTCATCGTCAGCAGAGGAATTTGTGAGCGCTCGACAAATTCAAGCAGATGCTTGCCGCTGTCCGGCGTATCGGTGTCGAGGCCGAGGATGATGCCCGATACCACCTCGAGGCCGTAGCTGTTCAGCGTCGCAACGGCCTCGAGGATCGGCACCATGTTGTTGTGCTCTTTGGCGATTGCCTTGAGCGCTTCCGGATCCGTCGTCTCGATGCCGCAGAACACCGTCTCGAACATCGCCTCGCGCATCAGCGACAGGATTTCCGGTCGCTTGGCGATGTTCAGCGTCGCTTCACACGCCAGCGAATACGGATAACGGTTTCGCTTCTGCCAATCGATCAGGTGCGGCAATAGCTCCCGCACACCGCGCCGGTGCGCGATGAAATTGTCGTCGACGAAATACACGGCGCCCGCCAGTCCGCAGGCCAGCATCTTGTCGAGCTCGGCGCAGACTTGCGCGGCGGACTTGAAGCGCGGACTGCGCCCGTAGAGCGCCGGGATGTCGCAGAACTCACACTGGTACGGGCAGCCGCTGGAAAACTGGATGCTCCCGATGAAATAACGCTTGAGCTCCGCCAGCTCATAGGCCGGGACCGGGAAGTCGACGAGCTCCCGGCGCACCTGCGTGGTCAGCACCACTTGGCGGGCGGGCCGCTTGGCGTCGCGCTCGAGCCGCGCGAACAATTCGTGGGTCGCGTCGCCGAGCTCGCCCACGTGCAGGTAGTCGAAATCCGGATAGTGTTCGGGACAGGCGGACACTGACGAGCCGCCGAGCACAACCGTCCGGCCAAGTGCATGGGCGCGGCGTCGGATGCTCTCCATCTGCCGCCGCTGCACGTGCATACCGCTGACGAACACGACCTCCGCCCAGGCGAAATCGTCTTCGCGGGCTTCGTCGATATTTTCGTCAATGAACCGGACTTGCCAGCCTGCCGGTACCGCGGCCGCAATTACCAGCAGGCCCTGCGGGGGCATGAAGGCGCGAATACCGTCGGTCAGCGGGTATGAAAACTCGAACGAGCCGAACGAGGGTGCGTAGCGGGGAAAGACACACAGGAGGCGCCGCACAATGCAATCCCTCGTGCCAAAGCCGGGTGTAACGGACATCGGTCGCAGGCTGCATCAATTGCAGCGCAACGTTGTGTCGAAAACGAGGAACCGTGCAGGCTGTTCCCGCCGCGGCGGCGTCATCTGCCTGTTGTTAAGGCGCGATACGCCGCCGCTAGAGCAGTTTCCAGTTGGATCGCACCAGCCTCGCCACGTCATGACCGGGCTTGTCCCGGCCATCCACGCCTGACTTTGACGCCAAGGCTGGATGCCCGCGACAAGCGCGGGCATGACGACGGATGGTTCAGTGCGAGTGGAAAATGCCCTAGCGTTGAGCTGCCGCCGACGCCCGCGCGGCGCGCAGATAGCTGTCGTCGGTGACCGCGCTCAGGTCGACGCGGCACGGACGTCCGGTGCCGGACCGGCGCACAGCAGCGCGCTGAATACGGATAGCCAGAACGATCTTCCCCGCAATGGACCGCCTCCTGGTTGGGAGCAGTCTAGCGGCTCGGCGGGTTGGCCGCGAAGCCGTTACGCCGCGAGATCGGCCACCACCGCGTCGAGCACCGGGAAGCCCGCGGGCGTGACGCGCAGGCTGCCGTCGCGGTCGCGGGCGACGAAGCCCTGCGCGGCCAGCATGTCGATGCGGCGCACGTCGAGCGCGCGGCCGCACAGCGCCGTGTAGCGGGCCGGATCGATGCCTTCGGCGAGGCGAAGCCCCATCAGCAGGAACTCGTCGGCGCGCTCCTCCGGCAGCAGCGGATCGTCGGTGACGAGGCCATGGCCGGTCGACTCGACCCGCATCAGCCAGGCCTCCGGCCGCTTGTCGGTCATGGTGGCGTGGCGCTTGCCGTCGATGTCGAGGCGGCCGTGCGCGCCGGGTCCGATGCCGGCATATTCGTGGGCGCGCCAGTAGACGAGATTGTGCCGGCATTCCGCGCCGGGCCGCGCATGGTTCGAAACCTCGTAGGCCGGAAGGCCCGCGTTCGCGCAGACCTCCTGCGTCAGATCATAGAGCGCGCGCGAGGTGTCGTCGTCGGGTGTCACGAGCTTGCCGGCTCTGTGAAGCGTCGCAAACGGCGTGTCCGGCTCGATGGTGAGCATGTAGAGCGACAGATGCTCGGCGGCTTCGCCGATGGCGCGCTTGAGCTCGGCGTCCCATTGCGCCGGCGTCTGCCGCGGCCGGGCGTAGATCAGGTCAAACGAGTAGCGCTCGAAGTTTGCGCGGGCGACCGCGACGGCATCGAGCGCCTCCTGCGCCGTGTGCATCCGGCCAAGCTCCTTCAGCGACGCATCGTCGAGCGACTGCACGCCGAGCGACACGCGGTTGACGCCCGCCGCGCGATAGCCGCGAAACCGCGTCGCTTCGACGCTGGTCGGGTTGGCTTCGAGGGTCACTTCAGTGTTCGGATCGACGGTCCAGTGCCTGGCGATCGCGTCGAGGATCGCCCCCGTGGTCGCAGGCTGCATCAGCGACGGCGTGCCGCCGCCGAAGAACACGCTGGTCACGGTCCGGCCGGGAGCACGCGCCGCGGTCGCGGCGATTTCGGCCTCGAACGCGCGAAGAAACCGCGGCTCGTCGATCGCGGTGTGACGGACATGGCTGTTGAAGTCGCAATATGGGCACTTCGACAGGCAGAACGGCCAGTGCACATAGACGCCGAAGGCTTCTGCGTCAGCGCTTCTCAAGGCAAGCCTCCGCGAGCTTGAGAAAGGCCCTGGCGCGATGCGACAGCCCCCGGCCGCGCGGCGGCAGGCCGTGCTTCTCGTCCGCCGGCATCTCGCCGAACGTGCAGTCGTGCCCGTCGGGCTTGAACAGCGGGTCGTAGCCGAAGCCCTGGGTGCCGCGCGGCGGCCAGACGATCGTGCCGTCGACCGTCGCCTCGAACTCCTCGGCATGACCGTCGGGCCAGGCGACGCACAGCGCCGAGACGAAATGCCCGCGGCGCTGCTCGACGCTTTTCGCGCCGCGCTCGACCAGCAGGCTTTGGATCTTGTTCATTGCAAAACGGAAGTCCTTGTCCGGTCCGGCCCAGCGCGCCGAATAGATGCCGGGATCGCCGTTGAGTGCATCGACCGTAAGCCCTGAGTCGTCGGCGAAGGCGGGCAGGTTCGATGCCTTCGCGGCGGCCTCGGCCTTGATCCGGGCGTTGGCGCGGAATGTCGCGCCGGTCTCGTCCGGCTCCGGCAGCCCAAGCTCACCCGCCGATATGGCCTCGACGCCGTAGACCGCAAGCAGGTCGCGCATCTCGGCAAGCTTACCCGGATTGTGGGTCGCTATCACCAGCGCGCCTGTGATGCGGCGATGCGCCATATTACTGCACCACCACGCTACATCACTGCGATCTTTTGCAGCTCGACGAGCTTGCCGATGCCCTTGCGGGCGAGCGCGAGCAGCGACAGCAGTTCCGCTTCGCTGAACGGGGTCTTTTCCGCGGTGGCTTGCACTTCGACGATGTTGCCCGCGCCGGTCATGATGAAGTTGGCGTCGGTCTCGGCGTCGGAATCCTCCTTATAGTCGAGATCGAGCACCGCGACGTTCTTGAACACGCCGCAGGACACCGCGGCGACATGGTCGCGCAGCGGATCGGTCTTGAGCATTTCGCGCTGGCGCATCCACGCGAGGCAATCGTGCAGTGCCACCCAGGCGCCGGTGATGGAAGCGGTCCGCGTGCCGCCGTCCGCCTGGATCACGTCGCAGTCGATGCTGATCTGCCGCTCGCCGAGCGCGGGAAGGTCGATCACCGAGCGAAGGCTCCGGCCGATCAGCCGCTGGATCTCGATGGTGCGGCCGCTCTGCTTGCCGGCCGAGGCTTCTCTCCGGGTGCGCTCATGGGTCGCGCGGGGCAGCATGCCGTATTCGGCGGTGATCCAGCCGCGGCCTTGGCCCTTGAGCCACGGCGGGATCCGGTCTTCCAGCGTGGCGGTGACCAGCACGTGGGTGTCGCCGAATTTCACGAAGCACGAGCCTTCGGCGTATTTCACCACGCCGCGCTCGAGCGACACGGCACGCAGCTCGTCGGGTTGTCGGCGGCTGGGCCGCATCTGATGAATCTCCTGCTCGGCGCAAATCGTTGCGCCGTTTTAGAGCAGAATCGCGAAAAAGCCAGCCCGATGCACGGCCGCGATCACTCCGGCTGGATGCCGGCGTCCTTGATCATCCTGGTCCACTTTTCCAGCTGGACTTTGACGTGGGCGTCGAGCTCCTCGGGGGAGCTTGAGAATGCCTCGAAGCCGAGCGCGGCGATCTTCGCCTTGGTCTCCGGATGGTCGATGATCTTCCGGAGTTCCGTGTTCAGCTTGAGAACGACCTCGCGCGGCGTGCCGGCGGGCGCGAACAGCCCGGCCCAGGAATCCATGTCGAAACCCCGGACGCCCGCTTCATTCAGCGTCGGCAGGTCGGGCAGGATCGTGCTGCGCTCGAGCCGTGTCGTCGCCAGCGCCCGCAAGCTGTTCGCCTTGACGTGCGGCATGCCGACGGTGATGTCGGTGAACATCATGGAGACCCGGCCCGCCAGAAGGTCGTTGATCGCCTGCGGCGCGCTGCGGTACGGCACATGGACAATGTCGAGGCCGGCCCATGACTTGAAGGTTTCGCCGGCGACGACGCCCGAGGTGTTGCCGCTGGCAAACGACAGCTTGCCGGGATTGGCCTTGGCGTGGGCGATCAGCTCCTGCAGCGACTGCGCGGGAACGCTCGGATGGACGGCAAGGATGAAGATATAGCTGCCGACCCGCGACAGCGGAGCGAAGTCCTTCACCGGATCGTAGGCAAGGGTCTTGTTGAGGCTCGGCGCAGCAGACAGCGGGCTGTTGGTCGCCATCAGCAGCGTGTAGCCGTCAGGGATCGAGCGCGCCACGTAGGTTCCGGCAATCGCGCCGTTCGCGCCGGCCTTGTTTTCGACGATGATGTTGGCGTGGAGCGCGGTGGCGAGATTGTGGCTGACGAGCCGCGCGATGGTGTCGGTGGCGCTGCCGGGTCCGAACGGCACGATCACCGTGATCGGCTTGCTGGGATAGCCCTGCGCATGGGCCGCGGCGTTGCACAGCGCGAGCGCGCCGGCGATCGCCATGCGAAGCAGAACTTTCATCGTCCGCCTCCGCTCGCAATCGTCGCCACTATTCCGGCTGGATGCCGGCGTCCTTGATCATCTTTGTCCACTTCACGAGCTGCGCTTTCACGAAAGCATCGAGCTCGTCGGTCGAGCTGGAAAACGCCTCGAAGCCGGTCGCCGCGATCTGCGCCTTGACCTCGGGATTGTCGATGATCTTGCGCAGCTCGGCGTTCAGTTTCGTGACGACCTCCTGCGGCGTGCCGGCCGGCAGGAAGAAGCCCGCCCACGAGTCCATATCAAAGCCCTTGACGCCCGACTCGTCGAGCGTCGGCAATTCCGGCACCAGCGCGCTTCGTTGCAGCCGCGTCGTGGCAAGCCCGCGCAGCGCGCCGGATTTGTGATGCGGCAGGCCCGTCGCCATGTCGGTGAACAGCATGGACACGCGGCCGCCCAGCACGTCCTGCACCGCCGGTGGCGAGCTGCGGTAGGGCACGTGCAGCAGGTCGAGGCCGGCCGTGCGCTTGAGCGTCTCGCCTGCGACCACCGACGAGGCGTTGGCGCTGGCGAACGACAGCTTGCCGGGATTGGCCTTGGCGTGCGCAACCAGCTCCTGGATCGATTTGGCCGGAATGTCCGGATGCACCAGCAGCAATTGCGTGAAGCTGCCGATGCGGCAAAGCGCTGCGAAATCCTTCACCGGATCGTAGGCGATGGTCTTGTTGAGGCTTGGTGCCGCCGACATCGGCGTGTTGGTGCCGAGGAAGATCGTATAACCGTCCGGCGCGGAGCGCGCGACCTGCAAGGCTGCGATCGCACCATTGGCGCCAGGCTTGTTCTCGACGATCACGCTTTGCCCGAGCACGGCGGAAAGCCGCTGCGCGACAATGCGACCGATCAGGTCGCTGCCGCTACCGGGTCCGAACGGCACGACGATGGTGATCGGCTTCGCCGGATAGCTTTGCGCGTTCGCGGGCGAGCCGAGCAGGACGGCGCAAAGCAGCGCCAGCGCGCGGAGCACGACGGTCATCAGCAATCCTCCCGTCTGCCGATCTGCCGTCGGCTTGACCTTGTGGAACCGAGCATAACAGACTTCGCTCATCCTGAACCTCGCGATCGATGGTTTGCTGAATGATTCCTGCCTGTCCCGCGCCCCTCGACCCGGTCCCGCCCAGGATCGCGACCCCGCCCAACGCCTGCGACACCCACGCCCATGTGTTCGGGCCGTCCGACCGGTTTCCGTACGGTCCCGACCGCAGCTACACGCCGCCCGACGCGCCGCTCGAGAAATATCTGCACATGCTCGATACGCTGGGCTTTGGCCGCGGCGGGCTGGTGCAGGGGAGCGCCCACGGCCGCGACAATTCGGCGATGCTCGACGCGCTGCCGCGGCATCCGAAGCGGCTGCGCGGCGTTGCGGTGGCCGACGAGACGGTGCCGGTCGCCGAGCTTCGCAAGTGGAACAAGCTCGGCATCCGTGCGCTGCGCTTCAATCATTTCTTCCGCGGCGGTCAGTTGCACTACCGCGGCGGGGTGACGCTGGAGAATGCCAGGAAGCTTGCGCCGGTCATGAAGGACCTCGGCTGGCACATGCAGCTCTGGATCGACGTGAAGGACCTGCCGGACACGATCGCGGCCCTCAGGGAGATCGGCCTGCCGGTGGTGATCGATCACATGGGCCGCACCGATGCGCGCGCCGGCACCGGCACGCCCGGGTTCCAGAGCCTGGTGCGGCTGCTCGGCGAGGGCGGTTGCTGGGTGAAGATGTCGGGCGCGCACCGGCTCTCAACGCGCGCGCCGGACTATCCCGATGCCCGGCCGTTCCACGAGGCGCTGGTTCGTGCCAATCCGGACCAGCTCGTCTGGGGCACGGACTGGCCGCATCCGCGCATCGAGGGCGAGATGCCCAATGCGGGGCATCTGCTCGACCTGTTCAACGAGTGGACGCCGGACGCCGCGGTGCGGAAGAAAATTCTGGTCGACAATCCGGCCAGGCTTTACGGCTTTGACGGCTGACGGCCTACGTCATTCTGACTTGAAGTCGCTGGCCGGAATGGACAATTCTTGAGCCGGAGGAGCGATTTCAGGTGTCCCAGGACATCCCCATCGGCCGGACGCAGGTGAGCCTCGCGCAGCTCAACGAGCGCTCGCGCGAGATTTTCCGGCAGATCGTCGAGAGCTATCTCACGACCGGGGAGCCGCTCGGCTCGCGCAACCTGTCGCGGCTGATCACGACGCCGCTGTCGCCGGCTTCGGTCCGCAACGTCATGGCCGACCTCGAGCAGCTCGGCCTGATCTATGCGCCGCACACGTCGGCCGGGCGGCTGCCGACCGAACTCGGCCTGCGTTTCTTTGTCGATGCGCTGATGCAGATCGGCGATCTCAGCGATCAGGAGCGCAAAGAGATCGAGTCCCGCGTCGCCGGTGCCGGCAAGTCGGTGGAGAACGTGCTGAACGAGGCGTCCGGGCTTCTCTCGGGCCTCACCCGTGCGGCCGGCGTTGTGCTCAGCGCCAAATCGAACGTGCGGTTGAAGAACATCGAGTTCATGCGGCTCGATCCCGAGCGGGCGCTGGTGGTGATGGTCGGCGAGGACGGACAGGTCGAGAACCGCATCGTCAACCTGCCGATAGGCCTGCCGACGTCGTCGCTGACCGAGGCGACGAACTTTCTCAACGCCCGCATCCGCGGCAAGACGCTGGCCGAAGCGCGCGGCGAGCTCGAGCACGCGCGTGCGGCCGCGCAGGCCGAGCTTGATCAGCTGACGCAGAAGGTGGTCGACGAAGGGCTGGCAAGCTGGTCGGGTGGCGACGGCGACGAGCGCAAGCTGATCGTGCGCGGGCAGGCGCACCTGCTCGACGATCTCAAGGTGCTCGAAGATCTCGAACGCGTGCGGCTGCTGTTCGACGATCTCGAATCGCGGCGTGACGTGATCGATCTGCTCGGCCGCGCCGAGCGCGCCGAGGGTGTGCGCATCTTCATCGGCTCGGAGAACAAGCTGTTCTCGCTGTCGGGCTCCTCGACCATCATCGCGCCGTATCACGACCGCGCCGGCCGCATCGTCGGCGTGCTGGGGGTGATCGGCCCGACGCGGTTGAACTATGCCCGCGTCATTCCGATGGTCGATTACACCGCCAAGGTGGTCGGCAAGATCCTCGGCTCGTGACGCGCACGGCTCAGGCAATCCACAGGGGAAACGATGATCCGCACGGAACAGATCGACGCTGGCCGCGTGAAAGGGCTGGTCACGCATGCCGAAAAGCCGCGGGCTGGAGTTCTCCTGCTCTGCACCATCACCGGCGTTGACGCCTTCATGCGCGAGCGCGGACAGAGGCTCGCCGAAGCCGGATATTCTTCGCTTGTTTGGGATCCCTATCCGGGCGAGCCGCTGCCGCAGGACCTGCCGTCGGCGCAGGCGCAGGCGAAAAAGCTCAACGACGGCGTGGTCGACGAGATGTCGGAGTGTGTCGGCTACATGCTCGGCACGATGCAGCTGCCGGCCGTGGCGGTGGTCGGCTTCTGCCTCGGCGGCCGCTATGCGCTGCTGCTCGGCGGGCGCGACAAGCGGCTGTTCGCCTGCGTGCCGTACTACCCGTCGGTGCATGTTCCCAACCAGCCGCAGCAGACGCTCGATGCGGTGGCGCTCTCGGCCGCAATTCCATACCCGGTGCATCTGATCCATGCCGGGGCCGATCAGGTGTTCAAGCCTGAGGCCTTTGCGCTGGTCCGCGCCGCACTGGAGCAACGACCGGTGGCCACCATCGTGGAAATTCACCCCGGTGCCGTGCACAGCTTTATGCGGCCCGATCTGCAAAACGTGCCGGCCAACGCCTCGGGCTCCCGCCTGTCCTGGCCGCAGGTCGTGGCCTTCCTCGATGCCTCCCTCGCGCAGCGGATGGCGGCCTGAATCGATCCAAAGCCAACAGACGGCTTGATTTTTAATGCTTCTGCCCTGATATCCCGGCCATCATGAACGACGAGACCAACACCCGCCCGCAGAACCAGACCGAAGCCGCGACTGCCGACGAGGCGGCGATGCAGCCTGCCGCCGCGCCGAAGGCTTCGACCTCGCTCGACCGCGAGCTGGCCGAATACAAGGACCGGCTGCTGCGGACGCTGGCCGATATGGAAAACATGCGCAAGCGCACCGAGCGCGAGGTGGCCGACGCGCGCGCCTATGGTATTTCGGCCTTCGCCCGCGACATCCTCGGCGTCGCCGACAACATGCATCGGGCGATGCAGGCGCTGGACGACGAGCTGCGCGCCAAGGCGGATGAATCGGTCAAGGCGCTGCTCGACGGCGTCGAACTGACCGAACGGGAGCTGATGAACGTGCTGGAGAAGCACGGCGTCAAACGGATCGATCCGCTGAACCAGAAGTTCGATCCGAACCGGCACCAGGCCATGTTTGAGATGGAAGATGCGAGCGTGCCGTCGGGCACGGTCGTTCAGGTCATGCAGGCCGGCTATCTGATCGGCGAGCGGGTGCTGCGCCCGGCGCTGGTCGCGGTGTCGAAGGGCGGCCCCAAGGCCACATCTGTACCGCCCGCCAACGACAATCCCGGCGGACCGCAATAATCGCTGGGGCATGATCCCGAAAAGTGTGAAGCGGTTTTCGGAAAAGATCATGCCCAACAGAAGAAAGGGCGACGGGTCTGATTCAACGAAGTTGAATCAGACCCTAGACCATGATCCCGAAAAAGCCTGCCCCGGACTTGATCCGGGGTGTGAAGCGGTTTTCGGAAAAGATCATGCTCAAACTTAAAGATGAGGCTAGCGCGGCTCCAATCCGTCGCGCACCGCGCGGAAGCGCGTGAACGCCGAGGCCCACTGTTCCTTCGGCGCGAGTCCGAGGATGCGCAGATACGCGCCGGTGCCGAACCGCAGCCACTGCACGATCTCGATCTCCGCGCCGGTCTGCGCGTCCTTGCCCAGCGCCCGCACCTCGTGGCCGGCCTGGCCGCCGATCCGCATCGGCTCTGAATTGCTGATCCGGACGTCCTTCATCGGCGGCAATCCGCTCAGCGCGTTCCTTGCGAACTGATCGCGCTCGCTCGCCTGGCTTGGACCGCCTGGCGCCGCGGCGATGACAAGCTGCATCTGCTCGGTTGCCTCAAGCGAATCCTTCGGTCCATCGGTGAATTGCGCAGCCACGCCCGGCACCACGCGCACCAGCCGCATGCCGGCGGTGTCGCCGATGCGGAACGGCACCAGCCGGAGCTGCTCGTCGACCGGGACGGTGGGCCGCGTCGTGAGCGTGGCGAGCGCGGTCCGAACCGCGGCGTCGCTGTAGGGCGGCGGCGACTTCGCCTGCATCTCGAACGACACCATCGCGGTGAGGTTGTCCATCGGCGCGATCAGCAGCCACTTGCGCAGCGCTCCGGCCGGCGTGTTCTGCCGCACGATCACCAGGATCGCGTTGCCGCTCGGCAGTTTCATCGTTTCGCGCTTTTCGACCATCATGCCCTGTTTCTTCATGGCATCGTTGGTCATCGTTTTTTCGATCTCGGCGAACGCCGCCGCGGGCAGGGCGATCAGCCGGATGAAGGCATTCTTCTGCTCGTCCTCGAAGCCGGGAAATGTGGTGGAGGCGTTCAGGCCGGCCGGCGGCACGATGCCGATCCGCGAGGCAATCGGAAAAACCGCCTCCGCGGCATCGGCCGGCAACGCCAGCATGGCCCACAGGGCGCAGGCGGCAACGCGCGATAGGACTGACCGGCTTTTCATGACCCCTCGTATGCGGCCCCGTTAAGCGAAACTCAACCCTGCTGCGGCATTTCTCAGCCTGCCGGTCCGCTCCCGGAAATGGCCTGCGACCATGCCCAATAACCTGATACGCCAACCGAATTTCGGCGCCCTTGTGGTGCTGGTGTGGCTCGTGGTCGCGCTGGTCCTGCTGCTGCAATACTGGGGGCCGACCGCGGAAACCCTGCTCGACACCGACGACGCCATGCGGTTGGTGCAAATGCGCGCCTGGCTCGCCGGTCAGGGCTGGTTCGATTTGCATCATGCGCGGCTCGAGCCGCCGGGCGGCTACCATTCCCACTGGTCGAGGCTGATCGATGCCGGACTCGCAGGCCTGCTTCTGCTGTTTCAATACTTCGAGCCGCAGTCGGCCGAACGGCTGATGCGCGCCTGGTGGCCGCTGCTGTGGCTCCTGCCGACAATTGCGGGAATGACGGCAATCGCCTGGCGCATTGCCGGGCGCGAGGCGGCGATGGTGGCGCTGCTGCTCGCACTCGCGGGCGTGCCGGCCTATCAGCAGTTCACGCCCGGTCGCATCGATCATCACAATGTTCAGATTGCGCTGGCGCTGCTCGTCACCGCGGCGACGGTCTGGTCGGACCGGAAGCGATGGACGGCGGCCGTGGCAGGTGCGCTGACCGGACTTGCTTTCGCCATCGGCTTCGAGAGCGTGCCCTATCTCGCGATCTGCGGCGGCATGCTGGCGCTGCGCTATGGGGCCGATGCGGAGGCGGGTTTGAAGCTGCGGGACTACGGCCTGGCGCTTGCGGCAAGCACGGCGCTCGCGCTGCTCGTCAGTGTCGGGCCGGACCGTTGGATGCTCAATCGCTGCGATGCCATCGCCTTCAACAACGCCGCGGCGGCCATCGGCGCGGGTCTGGTTCTGGCGCTGGCAGGCTGGCTGAAGCACGCCGACGGCGTGACGCGGTTTTTCGCGGTGGCCGGCGCCGGGTGCCTTGCCGCGGCGGTGTTCGTGCTGCTCGAGCCGCGCTGCGCGCGCGGCCCCTTCGCGATGGTCGATCCGGCGGTTTGGCCGGTCTGGCACGATCACACGCTGGCGCTGCAGCCGCTCCATGTCGTGTTCAAAACCAATCCGCTGACCGCCGCGGCCGTTGCCGCGTTCCCGGTTCTGGCGCTGCTTGCCCTGCTGAAGCTCGTGACCGAGCCGAAGCTGCGCCGTGACTTCGGCTTCCTTGCCGCGAGCTTGGTCTTTCTCGCCGCCGCGGCCACCATGGTCGCGGCAGTCCGCGGCTATTCCTATGCGATGTGGCTCGGCATGCCGCTGGTCGCAGGTTTGGCGCAGCGGCTTTTCGTGGCTTGGCAGATCGAGCGGTTTATCCCGCGGCTCGCGACCGGGTTGCTGTTCACGCCGCTTGCGATCTCGGCCGGCGCCATCACCATCGCCCATGCCAACGGTTTGAGTGACTCAGACAGCTTCGCCCGGCCGGCGAACCGCCATTGTCAGGCGAACGCAAGCTATGCGGCGCTCGCCAAGCTCCCGCCCGGGCTGGTGATCGCCGATATCAGCCACGGCCCGTACCTTCTGGCGCTGACGCCCCATTCGGTCATGGGCGCGCCTTACCACCGGCTCTCGACCGGCATCGCCGTGACCCACCGCGTGTTTGCCTCCCCGCCGGATGAGGCCAAGGCGATCGTCAATGCGGCCCGGCTGGTCGGCGCGGCCGGCAAGCCGACCTATCTGATGGTCTGCGGCCTCAGGCCCCCGGACGGCCTCGCTGAGCCCGCCCGTGGCCGCAGCCTTTGGGCCAGACTTGCGGCCGGTGGCGCCCCCCAATGGCTCGAGCCGGTCGGCGAAAAGGGCGCTTTCGCCGTGTGGCGGGTGAAGCTCTGACCGCCGGTCCCACAGCCATCCGGGGCCCATCAAGTCCTTGCAGCGCAAGGGGTCCCTCCTATATGAGCCATGACGCCGCGGTTGCGGCGGATTTCTTAATTTGGGGGTCGGGCATGGGTGCCGTTCCGGGCTCAACCGGCCTGCCGTGAAAGAGAGGTAAACAGCATGGGCAAGGTCATTGGCATCGACCTCGGCACCACGAATTCGTGCGTTGCAGTGATGGAAGGCAAGACCCCGCGGGTCATCGAGAACGCGGAGGGCATGCGGACCACCCCCTCGATCGTCGCGTTCACCGACGACGGCGAGCGGCTCATCGGCCAGCCGGCGAAGCGCCAGGCGGTCACCAATCCGGAGAAGACCATCTTCGCAGTGAAGCGGCTGATCGGCCGCCGCTACGATGACCCGATGGTCGAGAAGGACAAGAAGCTCGTCCCCTACAAGATCGCCAAGGCATCGAACGGCGACGCCTGGGTTGAGGAGGACGGCAAGCAATATTCGCCCTCGCAGATCTCGGCGTTCATCCTTCAGAAGATGAAGGAGACCGCGGAAGCCAATCTCGGGCAGAAGGTCGATCAGGCGGTCATCACCGTTCCGGCCTACTTCAACGACGCGCAGCGCCAGGCCACCAAGGACGCCGGCAAGATCGCGGGACTCGAAGTGCTCCGCATCATCAACGAGCCGACGGCGGCCGCGCTCGCCTACGGTCTCGACAAGCACAAGACCGGCACCATCGCGGTCTATGACCTCGGCGGCGGCACGTTCGACATTTCGATCCTGGAGATCGGCGACGGCGTGTTCGAGGTGAAGTCGACGAACGGCGACACCTTCCTCGGCGGCGAAGACTTCGACATGCGTCTCGTCAGCTATCTCGCCGACGAATTCCAGAAGACGCAAGGGATCGACCTGCGCAAGGACAAGCTCGCGCTGCAGCGGCTGAAGGAAGCCGCGGAGAAGGCGAAGATCGAGCTCTCGTCCACCACGCAGACCGAGATCAACCTGCCGTTCATCACCGCGGACGCGACCGGTCCGAAGCATCTGACGATGAAGCTCACCCGCGCCAA
>JAIESC010000130.1 GCA_019746355.1 Xanthobacteraceae bacterium
GACGTCGCGATGATCGTCGGCACGCAAGGCATCGGCGGCATCACCGACGGCAGCGTGCTGCGGCTGCATCTCGACGGCAGGGTCGAGGTCGCGACCGAAGGCGTGACGGCCAAGGACGTCGCCGCTGCCTGACACACGGACGGCCGATACGACCTTGGCCGCGCTGCCGGCGACCGCATGGATTGCCGCGTCGGATCGGCGTTTGCTATTTCAGGACGTGCTCGACGGCGACAATCTGCGGCAGCGCGGCGGGCTGCGGGCAGCATTCCGTCATCGCGACTTTTAGCGGCCTTGGTGCGCGGTCAAGCTTGGCCGCCAATCCTGCGACCGGCATCAGGACCAATGCCAGGATCGGCACGATGTTGGGCCAGCCGCCACGAACCAAGTTAAAAGTCATCACCGGCATCCGGTTGCATGCCGAACCAATGTTACCGGTCTTCGATGACAGATCTGTAACAGCAATCCCCGCAATTTTAGCGAAACGCCTGGGATCGGCGCGACGTTAACCGAAGATTCACCAAAAAACGGATCGTGCACCGTTCAGACGACGCCTTAAGCGTGGGGGTAAGGCCCGGTCGTTATCAATTGAGATGTTGGGGGAGTGGGACTCGGGCCGCGGTTTGAATGCCGGGCGCGGCGAATGGGTGCGGACATGAGGCTTGAACGAAACCGGCCGGCGCGCGGCGCCGGAAAATTGGCGATGCTTGCAGCGTTTGCAGTGATGACGGCCGCCTCGGTGACCCACGCGGCAGCGGAAACCTTCATCATCCAGGGGTCGACCACGTTTTACCGCCGGCTCATGGAAGCCAACAAGGCGGCGATCGAGAACGAGTCCAAGCACGAATTGACGGTCATCCCCAACAAGTCGATGCCCGGGATGATGGCCTTGCTCGAGGGCCGCGCCCACATGAGCATGATTTCGGCTTCGCTCAGCAGCGAAATCGATCAGCTCAAGAAGGTGATGCCGGGGATGTCGTACGATCGCCTGCAGGCGCATCCGGTTCTCAACACGCGTATCTCGATCGCGGTCCATAACACCAACACCGTCCGCAAGACATCGCTCAACCAGGTCCGCAAGATGCTGCTCGGCCAGGTTTCCAAATGGTCGGAGCTTGGCGGAAAGGATCAACCGATCCGCGTGGTGCTGGTCGGCGGCGGCGGCGGCGTGACGAGCGTGGTCGAAGCGGAACTGCTCAACGGCAAGATTCCCGACGGCCCGCACATCATCTGGGTGAAGTCCCCGGTGCAGCTTGTCCAGGTTGTTGAGCAGGAGACGGGTGCGATCGGCTTCGCGCAGCTCGCGCTGGTCAAGCAGCGGGGAATTCAGGAGCTTGCGACCGAGGCCCCGATCGAGCAGACGCTGAGCCTCGTAACCTTCGGCGATCCCACGCCGGCGATGACGGCAGTCATCGACGCGGCGCGGAAGATCGCGGAAAAAACCATGTAGCTTCGGGATGGGTTTGCGCTTTCGACATCCTCTGGCGGCCCTGCGCCGGTTCGGCGTGGGAATTTCGGCGAAGGTTTACTTCTTTGCCTTCCTGTCGCTTTTGGCGGTGGGAGCGCTGTCGATTGCGTCGATCTATTTTTCGCGGACGACGGAAACCGCGGCGCAGCGTCTCTATGGCGTGAGCTTCCTCGGCATTCTGGACTCGACGCGGCTTGAGCTTCTGATCGCCAATCACCGGCGCATCGTCGAAAGCATGCCGCCGGAGGTCGATCGCGACCGGCTGCAGTCGGATCGCATCGAGCTGAAGCAGATCGAGACCAGGCTGACGGCGCTGATCAAGGAGATTGGCGAGAAGCAGCCGGCCGATCCGAGCTCGCTGGAGGCCCGCATCGGCGTAAGCCTGCCGTCGCTGTTCGAGGCGGGGCAGCAGGTCGCGTTCTACGCCAACGAGTTCGCGCAGGACAAGGCGGTCGAGCAGGCCGGCGGCTACGCCCACGTCGCCAACGGCATCGAGCGGCTGATCAAGGAATACCGCAACACGCGGCTGCAGCAGGCGCAGGAAGCCATCACGTCGGTCAGCTTCGCGGTCAGGTCGCTGGCGGTGTGGGTCCTGCTCTGCGCCCTCGTCGCCATCGTGCTGATCGGCCCGATCGGGCTCGGCACCATGCACCGCATGGTGTCGCGGCTTGGGCGTGTCACGCAGGCGATGATCCAGCTTTCGCGCAACGATACCACGACCGTGATCCCTTCCAGGCTCGACCAGGACGAGGTCGGCGCCATGGCCCGCGCCGTGGAGGTGTTCAAGGACAACGCCATCCAGCTCATTGCCCGCGAGGTCGAGCTCAAGCAGCTCAACCGGCGCATCGACATCGCACTGAACAACATGACCCATGGCCTCTGCATGTTCGATGCGGGGCAGAAGCTGATCGTCTGTAACAAGACCTACGTGCAGATGTATGCGCTGACCCCGGAACTGTCGCAGCCGGGCACGTCGTTGCAGGCCATTGACGGGTATCGCGCCAGGATCGGCAACGGCGCGCTCGCCAATCCGGAGCAGATGGTGGCGGCCAACGCTATCGTGACGCGCGAAGCGACCGCCTACACCCAGGAGCTAATGGATGGCCGGATCGTCGCGATTTCGCAGCGGCCGATGCAGGACGGCGGCTTCGTCGCGGTGCACGAGGACATCACCGAGCGGCGGCGCGCCGAGGCGAAGATCGCGCATCTTGCCCGCCATGATATGCTCACCAACCTGCCCAATCGCGTGCTGTTCCGCGAGCACCTGGAAAGCGAGTTCAGCCGCGTCCAGCCGGGCCGCGGCTTCGCCGTGCACTGCCTCGACCTCGACCATTTCAAGACGGTCAATGATACGCTGGGTCATCCGATCGGCGACGAGCTTCTCAAGCTCGTAGCGGTCCGCCTCATCGAGGCGGCGCCCTCGACGGACTTCATCGCCCGCATCGGCGGCGACGAGTTCGCTGTCGTGCAGACCAACGTGTTGCGGCCCGAGCAGTGCAGTCAGCTCGCCGCCCGGATCGTCGAGCTGGTCAGCCAGCCTTACGATATCGACGGCCGCCATATCGTCATCGGCGCCAGCATCGGCATCGCGATCGCCCCGGGCGATGGCGCCAATCCGGATACGCTTCTGAAGAACGCCGACATGGCGCTCTACCGCGCCAAGGAGGACGGACGAGGGACCCACCGCTTCTTCGAGCGTGAGATGGACAAGCGCCTGCAGTCGCGACGGGCGCTGGAGCTCGATCTGCGCAAGGCCATCGCCAACGGCGAGTTCGAGGTCTACTACCAGCCGATCATCGACCTGCAGGGCGGCAGGGCGGCGTGTCTCGAGGCGCTGCTGCGCTGGAAACATCCCGAGCGCGGATTTATTTCGCCGGCCGAGTTCATCCCGCTCGCGGAGGAAACCGGCCTGATCCTGCCGCTCGGCGAGTGGGTGCTGCGGACCGCGTGCCTGCACGCCTCCAAATGGCCGAAGGACGTCAGCGTTGCCGTCAACCTGTCGGCCATGCAGTTCAAGGGCCGCAGCATCGTGCAACTGACGATGAACGCGCTCGCGGCGTCGGGGCTCGCGGCGGCGCGTCTCGACCTCGAAATCACCGAGTCGGTGCTGCTGCAGGACGAGGCCAACACGCTCGCGACCCTGCACCAGCTTCGCGAGCTCGGCGTGCAAATCTCGATGGACGACTTCGGCACCGGTTACTCGTCGCTGGCCTATCTCCGGAATTTCCCGTTCGACCAGATCAAGATCGACCGCTCCTTCGTCAATGACATGCTGGTGCGGCAGGATTGCCGGGCCATCGTCCGTGCGGTGATCGGGCTCGCCAAGAGCCTGGACATCACCACGGTCATCGAAGGCATTGAAACCCGCGAGCAGCTCCAGGCCGCGAAGGCCGAGGGCTGTGACCTCGGGCAGGGTTACCTGTTCAGCAAGCCGATGCCGGAGCCGGAGGTCGCGGCCTTTCTTGCCAAGCGCGACCACACCGCCGTCGCGGCTTAGGCCGGAGCCTCAAGCGTTACAGCCTCCCAGCGCGCCGTTACTTCGGAACGTAGTAGTGCGTTTCGAGCAGCAGGCAGCCGTTCTTCGAGGTGAACGGTCCGTGGTACACGCCCGGCGGGCGCACGCAGTAGGTCGGGCCGGTGTAGGATTCGCCACCCTTGCCCTGTGCGTCGTTGCCGCAGACCAGATCGCCCGACACCAGGAACACCTCTTCCCAGTAGTCGTGCACAAACGGCACGGTTGAGAATGCGCCGGGCTCGATTTTCAGGATACGGGTGCGGTTGCCGACCTTGTTCTTCTCGTCGAGCGAACCGGCCAGGATCTTCTCGGAGAAGCCCCACGGATAGCCGGGCACGGTGTGGAAGCCGCCTTTCATATCAACGCCGTGGAATTCCTTGTGACCCTTGTCGTAACCCATGATGGACTCCTTGAAGCCAAGTTTTTCACAGGGACCATAACAACGGCTGCCAATGAACAAAAGATCGCGCAGCGGTTGATATTGTCATGCCCGCGCCTAGCGGTAGGTGGACGGGCGATGCTTTAGACAGCCTGAGACAGCCTGCGGCCGTTTCGGCACCGCCGACGAGGTGCAACATTCAATGTTGCCGATTAGGCCGAAATGACCTCGAGAAGTCCTGGACGTGGGCGTCACTGATCAGGTCCGCAAGATGATCATCGGCCAGATGTTCGCCAGTCGGGGATTGGCTGGTAAGGACCAGCCACCGGTCCCGTCGTTGTCGTCGGCGACTGCGCGATCATGGTTGTCGAGTAGAAGCCGCTGGACGCGGTAAGGTCACCGTGAGCCAGAATATGATCGGGGTTCAGCCTGTCTGGTTGGTTGAGCAGGAGCCGGTCAATCGCTTTGCACGATTCCTGCGCGTGAGCAGCGCACCTTCTGAGATTCAGGACGAGACTCGTTTGAGCAGATACCGAATCATACTGAAGCGTGGGCCATTGTTGCGTCGACGTCAGCAATTGCGCGAACCCGAGGTGCGCGCGCATGGGCTGACGGTATCGGGAGCGCGGGCGTGGCTTCGACCGGTGGCCGGAATTGGTTGCGACCATACGGTCGCACATAGGTTCTGCTGGCCGCGATCGTTGGCCTCATCGTTGGTGTTGACCCGGCCGGCGCTGCGGCACCCGCTGTTTTAATTTGACAGCAGAGAAGTGTGGTTTGGAACAAGCGTTGCGCTGCCGGTATTGGGAAAACCTTTGTGCGCGGCAGCATTAACCATTTGTGACGATTTGCTTCCGCATTACCGGTCAACGCACTTCCGGGTACGGTATTCAGTTGACGATAAGGTAAAAATTTTACTAAAAATCGCGACGAACCCCACAACCTTCCGGAACTTCGCCGATGACTGCGTATCGGTTGTTGCATGCTGGCGATACAGCGGTCGTTGTTGAATTTGGAGAAACCATCGACCGTCGCTTGAACGCGTTGGTGCTGGGTTTGGATCGAAGTCTGTCGCTTGAGCACTGGGTTTTCGAGACCGTGCCGACATTTCGATCGTTGATGGTGTACTACAATCCAGAGGCCATTTCGGGACCGGAAATTGCCTCTCGAATTGCGGACCACGTCAGCAAGATCGAAGTTGTCCAAAGCTCGAGCCGCACTTGGCGGCTGCCTGTTTGCTACGATTCGGAGGTCGCACCCGATCTGGATGATGTGGCGGCTCGTCTCGGCTTGCGACCGAAGCAAGTTGTCGAACGTCATTCCGGTGACGTGTATCACGTCTACATGTTGGGCTTTCTGCCGGGCTTGGCATACATGGGTGATCTGGCCGCCGATCTCAGGGCTCCTCGTCTTCAGTCACCTCGCGTGAAAATACCTGCAGGCTCGCTGGGAGTCGCGATGGCGATGTCTTTGATCATGCCGCGCGAAACGGCGTCTGGCCTAAATCTGCTCGGCCGCTCTCCAGCCTCGATGTGGCATGGCGATGCCGCATTGTTAAAGCCGGGTGACAAGGTCATCCATGAGCCCATATCGCTTCGGGAGTTCGATAGCTTGATGGCTCAGTCGGGGCCGGACGGCGTTCGTATCGAACAAGTCGAGGAAGTGACACACTTTGCGGCATGACGGTTTCATCAAGATCCTGCAGCCCGGCCTGATGACATCGGTGCAGGATTTGGGACGGTATGGCTACCAACGGTTTGGTATTGGGCCGAGCGGAGCGCTCGATCCGATTGCGTTGCGTGCCGCAAATCTTCTCGTCGGTAATGATCCTGGCGAAGGTACGCTGGAAGTCCTTTATCTTGGGCCGACGCTAGAGATTGAGGCTGAGAATGTTCGGCTGTCTTTCGCGGGCGCCAATGCATCCATCGAGATTTTGCGTGGTGGTTCGAAACGCGCGGGCATTCGAATCCAGAGCCAGCGAAGTGTGCTGGTCAAACGCGGCGATATCGTAAAAATTGGGTCCCTCGCGGATAGCAGTTGTTTATACGTCGGGGTCGAGGGCGGGTTTGCGATGGCTGCTTCGATGGGCAGCGTCGCCACCAACATTCGTGCCGGCACGGGTGGTTGGCAGGCCCGCTCGCTTGTTGTGGGAGACCGCTTGCCATTGCGCCAATCGCGCGCTTCCGATCGTGGCGACTTTCAACTGCAGGGCATCAAGTTTCTTCCGCCTGCTCGGCTGCGAGCGATAGAAGGGCCGCAGCACGACTATTTCAGCAAGGCCGATCTCGATCGCTTCTTCGAAAACGAGTATACGGTCGGCATCTCCGACCGGGTGGGCATGCGGCTCCAAAGCGAAAATCCGCTCAGTCACACCAAGGGGTTCAATATTGCATCCGACGCCATCGCGCCGGGTTCGGTGCAGGTCCCTGGGGACGGCCAGCCTATCGTGCTTTTGTCCGACCGCCAGACGACTGGCGGCTACCCAAAAGTCGCAACAGTAATCTCAGCCGACCTTTCGGCGATGGGTCGTCTGGTTATGGGAGCGAAAATACGCTTCGAGTCGATTGCGGTTGAAAAGGCGCACGCACTCAGGCGCCGTGTGTTGTCCTTCCAGGACGGCCTTCAGAACCACGTCGTTCCGCTCTACGACGTGAGCACGCCGACGCTGTTGACGCACAATCTCATCAGCGGCGTGGTGGACGCGAGCCATGATTCAGCTACTGATCCATATTGAGCTGAAATTAGCGGCGCGCCAGACAGCGAATGTGGAACGATCCTGCCATTCTCGGATTAGCGATCTTCGGATTGCTGATCGCTGGCGTAATCAAGGGCGCCACCGGCCTGGGCTACACGTCGTGTGCGCTGCCATTTCTGGCAGCAGCGATAGGGCTCAAGGAAGCCATTTCGCTGGTGCTCCTGCCTGCCATCGCGAGCAACCTGCTCGTCGTTTTCTTTACGCCTCATCGGAAAGAAATTCTGTTTCGCTTCGCGCCTATGTATGCCGCGACGATCCCCGGAATACTGATCGGCGTTTACCTGCTTGTATGGGTCGATCAGAGAATATCGACCGCCCTGCTGGGTGTGCTGATCGTCGCCTATTCTGTGCTGTCGATCAGGAGCCCATCCCTCTCCATTCCGGCGAGTCTGGAAAGACCGCTGCAAGTGCCGGTGGGCTTGCTCAATGGCTTCTTCACAGGGCTGACAGGGTCACAGGTGCTGCCCTTGGTCCCGTACATCCTGGCGTTGCCCCTGGACCCGCATCGCACGACTCAGGCTGTCAATCTGACAATTACGATTGCTTCGCTTTTTATGATGATCGCACTTCAACAGTCGGGAGTTGCATCCGCCGACTCATTGATTGCTTCTATCGCGGCAATCGTCCCAGCGCTTCTCGGCATTTATTTGGGGACGCTCTGTCGCTCACTGATCCCAGCTCAGCATTACCGGCTCTATGTTCAAATTACGTTGGGCCTCCTCGGGGTCGGTCTCATAGCCAGGCAATTTTTTTGATGGATCGATCCATGAAATGCCCATGGGGCGGCTCTCATTAACCATCCTTGAGCAGGCGGAACCACAGGCGATGCTCGGCAGAAAACAATCTCAGGTCGGCTTTAAACCTTTGTTCTTTATAAATTCACAATTGAGTCGATCCGCACAGTTTTTGGAAAGCGGGCACACCACATGCTGCCCGCATGAAGTGGAATGGCGTCAAGATTCATCTGATCAGCATACCTCGACTCATCATGGAGCGGCGAGCCTCGGCGCTTCTCGGCGCCGTGATGGTCTTGATGCTGTGGGCCGGCTTGTTCTTCGTCTATCGCGACAACGTCCAGCAGGACTATCGCGAGGTCGAGCGTCGGAACCAGAACTATGCAATGCTCTTCGAGGAAAACGTACTCAGGTCGATAGGCGAGATCGACAAAGCGCTGCTGTATCTTCGGCGAAGCGTCGAGGCTTCAAAGGACAAGCAGGACTATCAGACCATCGTTTCAACGACGGACGTCCTTAGCGAAATCATTGTCCAGGTGGCGCTGGTTGACGCCGACGGCATCATCCAGGGAACGAACGCCCGGCCCGCCCCGAGACAAGGCATAAGCGTCGCTGACCGGGCACACTTCAAGGTTCATCTAAACAGCCAAGACGACATCTTATTCATCAGTAAGCCGCTGGTTGGCCGCGCCAGCGGCAAATGGTCTGTGCAATTTACGCGCCGGTTCTCGAACAAGGATGGCAGCTTGGCCGGCGTCGTCGTCGCGTCGATGGACCCGGCGCACTTCACAAGCTTCTATGACAAAATCGACCTCGGCGCCACGACGTCAGTAACGCTGGTCGGCGAAGACGGCGCTGTTCGGTCGAGCGGAGGCGGCGAAGTGCCTAGGCTGGCCCTCGGCCAAGACATCGGTGGCACGGAGATGTTCGGTAAGATCAGGGGAGCAGGCAATGCTTCAGCTGCCGACGCCGGTCCGTTCATCAACGATGACCTGCTGACGACGGCGCGCAAGGTCCGCGGTTACCCTCTTTGGGTTCTGGTCAGCACCCATGAGGCGGACATCTACACCGCGTCTTGGTCGAAGCTGAAGCAGAACGCGTTGATCGTGGTCGCGCTGACGGCGCTGATACTGATCGCGCTCGAGCAGATTCTGCGCGCGGAAGATCGAGCTGCTCAGAAGGCCCGCCAACTGCAGCTCACCCTCGAGCACATTGGGCAAGGCATCATGTTGGTGACCAAGGATCGCGAGATTCCGATCATCAACCGGCGTTGTGCCGAATTGTTGCTGTTGCCGAAGCAGCTCATTGAAACGGCACCACGACTCAACGAGGTAGCGCAATGCGTGGAAGGGAATGCTCATCTTCCATTGTGGAATGAAGCCGAGCTGGGGCTTGGTGAGAGTCAAGACACTAAACCTGATTCGAAAATCCCCTCGATTACCGACTACAAGCGTCCTGATGGGGTCTACATCGAGGTGCGCAAAACCAAACTTCCGGGCGGCGGCTTCGTACAGACCTTCACCGACATCACGACCCGCCGCGAAGCCGAATCCTATATTGCGAAGCTCGCATCCGAAGACCCGCTGAGCGGATTGCCGAACCGCCGCGTCTTCCAATCGCGGCTGCAAGCGACCTGCGACAGCGCGGGGGAGAGTCAGTACGCTGTGCTGTACATGGACATGGATCGATTCAAGGTGGTCAACGACACGATCGGCCATCGCGTTGGCGATCATCTCCTGATCCAGGTTTCCCAGCGGCTCAAGGCGGTGCTGCGCCCGTCCGATATTTTGTCGCGCCTTGGCGGTGACGAATTTGCGTTGCTTATGCCGCAAGTCAATTCGCGCTTAGAGGTGGAAAGGACGGCTCAGTGCATCATCGATTCGATGGCTGCTCCCTTCGTGGTTGATCATCACGTGATAGCGACCGCCATCAGCATTGGCATCGCAATGGGGCCGGGCCACGGCAAGACTGGAGATGACCTTTTGGTTGCGGCTGACCTCGCGCTTTACGCGGTTAAGCAAGATCAGCGTGGTACCTTCCGGTTCTTCGCCAAGAGCATGACCGACGAGGTAAATTATCGCCGCGAGATCGAACTTGATCTACGCGATGCGCTGGAAAACAAGGATCTTAGACTGCACTATCAGCCAATCGTTGACGTGCAGCGTAATATCATCGTGGGGATGGAGGCGCTGGCACGTTGGACGCACCCGACCAAGGGGGCGGTTTCGCCCACAAAATTCATTCCCATAGCGGAGGATTGTGGGCTGATCACTCCGCTCGGAAATTGGGTGCTGTTGGAAGCTTGTCGAACGGCAATGCAATGGCCAGCGGACATGAAAGTGTCCATCAATGTGTCGCCGCGTCAGCTCACCAATTCGAATCTCCCGGATATGATCCGTGACGTGCTCGCGACCACCGGCCTTGCACCCGAGCGGCTTGCATTGGAATTCACTGAAACGATCTTCATGCAAGACAACGACGCGACCCTGTCGGCGCTCCACAAATTGAAGGACTTGGGTGTGCAGATCGCGCTTGACGATTTTGGCACCGGCTATTCGTCGCTGTCGTATCTCCGAAGTTTTCCGTTCGATACAGTCAAGATCGACCGTTGCTTCGTGTCCGATCTGGGCATGAGTACAAGCTGCAACGTGATTGTCGAAGCAGTCATCCTCATCGCGAACGGCCTTGGCATTCGGACGGTTGCCGAAGGTATCGAGACTGACGAGCAGCTTCGCTTCTTGAGACTGCTCGGCTGCAAGGAAGTGCAGGGGTATCGACTGAGCCCTCCGGTGCCGTCTCAACAAGCCCTGCAGCTGATTGGGAAATGGAGCGCGCAGACGGCGTCAGCCGCTTAAGCCTGTGCGCCGGCAGAGGCTGGATCCGTTCTAGTGCTTCAGCAACAGCGAGCCGAAGCCGTCGACCTTGTCGTTGATGCCGTTCTGCCGCAGCGCCCACCAGTAGATGCAGGTGTTGATGGCAAGCACGGGCTTGTCGAGCCAGAACTCGGCGATGCCGGCGAGGCGGGCCATCGCCAGGTTGGTGCCGACCTGGATGATGGCGTCGACGTCCGGACCGTTCACCTCGACGATCGCGTCGCGCAACTCGCGCTCCGAGACATGCGCGATCAGCACCGGGCTTTGGCATTTCAGCCCCTTGAGCCGCACGATCTCGAAGCCGCAGTCCTCGAAGAAGCGACGGACCTGATTGTCGCCGACCGGCATGTAGGGGGTGATGACGCCCAGGCGCCTGGCGCCGTAGAGCTTCAAGGCCTGCTGCGAGGCGTCCGAACCCATGCAGACCTTGACGCCCGAGCGCTGCTCGACCCGCTGTTGCAGCTTCTGGCTGCCTTCGAGGCCGTCCCAGAACGTCTCCGATGACATGCCCATGACCAGATAGTCGGGTTCGCAGGTCATCACCCGGTCGACCGTGTCCATCATCGAGCTGCGGATGTTCTCCATGAGCTGGTTGAAGTCGTCGTCGTTGTGGATCGGGTCGTTCGGGATGGAGATGCGGCCGAAGTGGTTGGTGACGCCGCGCGGCGCCATCGCGTCGAACTCCGGCTGCACCGAGGTGTTGGTCGACGGCGCGATCACGGCGAACTTCTTGCGGAAACCCAGGGAGTCGGTCATCGGCGGGGTCTTCGGCCTTCGTTGGGGAACCAAGTGCGCGACCGTAGCGGCCCGGTGACGGAAAGCAATTGCCGGAAACGGCAGGGCAAGAATGCAGGAAAGACGCCATTCCGGCCAGTTGGCTAGCTCACTGAGTTGGGTAATTCTGTGGTGCCGTGTGGTGCCTTGCCGCCGCGAGTTGCGGTTCAGGCGGCTCGGGCCGCAGGCGCACGATCGACATCTGAGAGGAGAGGACCATGTTGCGCACCGGCAAGGAGCATCTCGAGTCGCTGCGCGACGGCCGCGTGGTCTATGTCGGCAGCGAGCGCATCGACGACGTCACCCGCCATCCGGCGTTCCGCGAAGCGGCCAAGACGGTCGCCGGCATCTACGATCTCAAGGCCGAGCCGACGAACCGCGACGTCATGACCTACGAGGAGGGCGGGGCGCGTCATTCGATCTATTTCCTGCGGCCAAGGACCCGCGAGGATCTGCAGCGCCGGATGGACGGGCATCGCAGGATCGCCGAGTTCACGTACGGCATGTTCGGCCGGTCGCCGGATCACGTGGCGTCGTTCGTCACCGGCATGTCGATGAACCCGCAGGCGCTGCCCGCGCCGCACGGCTATGCGGAGAATCTGGAGAAATACTACCGCGCGATCCGCGACAACGACACCTACGTGGTCTATGCGGTGGTGCCGCCACAGGCGGCGCGCAATCCGGAATTCTATCACAAGAAGAACATCCCGGTGCCGACGCTTCGTGTGGTGCGCGAGGACGACGATGGCGTCGTCATCTCCGGCATGAAGATGCTCGCGACCGGCGCGCTCTATGCCAACGAGATCTGGATCGGCAACGTCATCCCGCTCGCGCCCGATCAGGCCAAGGAGTCGATCACTTGCGCGATCCCGTGCAACGCCCCGGGTCTGACGCTGTGGTCGAGGAAGCCCGCCGCGGCAGGACTCACCTCCGAGTTCGATTCGCCTTTGGCCTGGCGCTATGACGAAAGCGACAGCATGCTGATGTGCGACAACGTCAAGGTGCCGTGGGAAAAGGTCTTCGTGCACGACGATGCGCTGCTTTCGCGCGACATCTACATCAAGACGCCGAGCCACTGCTTCGGAAATCACCAGTCCAATGTGCGCTACTGGTCGAAGATGCGGCTGATGCTCGGGCTTTGCAGCCGGATCGCCAACGCCACCGGTGCCGACCAGGTGCCGGCGGTGCGCGAAAAGCTCGGCGAGATGGCGGCGATCGAATCGACCATCGGCGGGTTGATCCACGGCCAGATCAACGCGTTCGAGACCTGGCCCGAGGGCTACGTCTGCTTCAACCGCCGCTTCATGTATGCGGGGCTGGAGTGGTGCACGCAGAATTACAGCCGTTTCATCGACGAGTTGCGCACGCTGTGCGGCGGCGGCGTGTTCCAGATGCCGGCGGACATCTCGGTGCTGGATGATCCGCAGCTTGCCGAACAATTCGGCACTTACTGGCAGACGCCGCAGGCGGACTCGATCACGCGTATGAAGCTGTTCAAGCTGGCCTGGGATATGACCGGCTCGGAGTTCGCCGGCCGGCATCTGCAATACGAGAAGTTCTATGCCGGCGCATCGTTCATCATCCGCAATCATTCGTATCGCGAGACGCCGTGGGCGGAGTTCAACGCGCTGGTCGACAAGGCGATGAGCGGTTACGACGTGCCGAAGCCGGGCCGGCAGGCGGCGGAGTAGCGCGGTCGAACCCGGTCATGTACCAATCTGAAACAAGATCTGGCGCCAGACGGACGGCGATCTGTGAACGATTATCGATATTTCTATGGTTAACGCCAGTCGGCTGATCTAATTTCGTTGGTGGATGCGGCGGTATAGGTTGGAGAGACCTGTGCTCCGTATCGCTTTGGCGGCGGGCGCGCTCGGCGCGGCCTTTGTCCTCTCGATCGGATTTTTTGGAAACCGGACCGCCGCGGGTGACCCTGTCGGCCGCGCGGGGGGCGTTCCCGTTCCGCAGCTTGCGTCGGGCGCACGCAGCTTCGAAATCGGCTGGCGACCCGATGAGCAACTCGTCGCGCTTGGTGAAAGGCTGTTCTTCGACACGCGCATGTCCGGGACCGGCCGCACCGCCTGCGCGAGCTGCCACGACCCGCGCTACCGCTTTGCCGACCCGCGGCGTGTCAGCCTCTCCGACAACGGCAAACCGGGGCGCCGGAACGCGCCTTCGCTCTACGATGTCGGCTTCCGCCCCAGCCTGATGTGGGACGGCAAATTCCACGCGCTCGAGCAGCAGATGTTTGGGCCGTTCGCGAGCGGCGAGATGGGCATCGGCGTCGAGCACGCCGCGCAGCGGCTCAATGCGGATGAACGGTACGTGCATCAGTTTCGCGAGGCGCTGGGCAACTGGCCGACGCTGGACGGCATGGCGCGGGCGATCGCTGCATTCCAGCGGACGCTCATCTCGCGCGAGAACCGTGTTGACCGCCTGCTGATCGCCAACGATGCGTCGGGCCTGACGACGCTGGAGCTCGACGGCTACGAGATATTCACCCGCAAAGCGCAGTGCAGCGCCTGCCACCGGCCGTTGCCGCTGCAACCCGACGGCCGGAAATACCGGCGGCCGCTGTTCTCGGATTTCCAATACCACAACATCGGTGTGGGCGGACGCTATGCCGCGCCTGATGCCGGACGCTTTGAGCTGACCCGGCAGCAGCCCGACTGGGGTGCGTTCCGTACCCCGCCGCTGCGCAACAGCACGCCGCCCTACATGCATGACGGCAGCTTCGCCACGCTGGAGGCGGTGGTGGAGTTCTACAGTGCCGGCGGGATCCCCAATCCCAACCTGTCGCCGCTGGTCCGGCCCCTGCACCTCAATGGCTATGAGAAGTCGGCGCTCGTGGCGTTTCTGCGGGCGATGGGAGAATAGCCCTCTCCACCGTCATTCCGGCAACCGCGCGAAGCGCGGTTGCCGGAATCCATAACCCCAATTCGTGGTTATGGATTCCGGGTTTTCTCGCTTACGCGAGCGCCCGGAATGAGTCGTGGAGAGATAGAGCATCTCACTCCTCCGGAATAACCGGCAGCATCACATAGGCGTGCCTCCCGGGTCCCGCATGCAGCGTCACGTCACCGCCGAACACTGAGGCTGGCCGGTCGCGCGGATCGTCGTGGCGGAACGGGCCGACGCCGGTGAACGTGCCGAGCGTCTTCAGGCCGCCGCCACCGCCGCCCGGATAGACGTAGTCGCGGCCGCGCACCGTGAGCGCGAGGCGATAGCCCGCCGGTACGACGATGCAGGTCGGCCAGACCTCGACGTCGCATTCGACGACCTCGCCCTTCTTGAGTTTCTGCTCCTCGTCGTGGGTGTGATACGGCCGGTAGGGCAGGGAGAGCGTCTTGTCGAGCTTGCGATGCGACACGCGCAGCCAGCCTTGTGCGAGGGGGGTGTGCGGATCGAGCGCGCCCTGAAACGTCAGCTCCTTCATGTCGGGCGAGAATGCGCGCACCACCAGGAACAGGTCGGCGTCCTCGGTCGCCGACGCGACCCAGAGCTTGGCCGCGATGGGGCCGGTGATCTCGGTGTCGCGCTTCAACGGCTCGGTCAGGAAGGTGACGCCGTCGCCCAGCCCCTTGTAGGTGACGCTGGCCTTCTTCGCCTGCCGCTTGGTGGACATCGCGAAGTTTGCGGGATCGAGGAAGAACTTGGTCCATTTTGTTCGCTTGAGCGGCCATTCCTTCTCGTGCCGCTCGACGAACTTGTCCGGATGGCGGACCTGCAGCAGCACCTTGGGCTGCTTGTCCCAGCCGGTCTTCTCGCCCTTCAGGAAATGACCGAAGAACTGCTTCTGAAGCGCGACGCCATAGTCCGTGTAGAAATGCGTCCAGTGCTCGAGGCCGTGCGCTTCGAGCCACTTTTGCTTCGAGGCGGCACGCACGAAGCCCTCGAAATTGCCGCGCGGGTGCAGGCCCTGGCCGCCCCAGTTGGCGGCGGAGAACAGCGGCACCTTGACCTTCGACCAGTCCGGCATGCGCGACTGCCAGTAGTCGTCGGTGTCGAGCTTTCGCGCGAGGCAGTCCTCGTAGAAATTCCGCCGGTTGGCGCCGAGCTCCTCATCGGTCAGCTCCAGCGGGCCGGACACCCAGTCGCCGGTCATGCGGCTGCGAAAGCCGCGCGAGCCGCGGCCGTGCTGCAGCGTATAGACCTGGTTCTCCGACCAGCCCTTGGTGAAGCCGTTGCAGAAGATGCCGCCGTGATGCGCCATGTCGCGGTAGAAATCGGCCGCGCCCTCCCAAAGGCAGATCGCGGCGAGGTGCTTGGGCTGCAGCGCTGCGCATTGCCACTGGTTCTCGGCATAGTAGGAGATGCCGTTCAGCCCGACCTTGCCGTTCGACCATGGCTGCACGCCGGCCCATTCGACGCATTGTGCGAGATCGAGCGCCTCCTGCAGCGACCAGATGTCGATCACGCCCGGCGAGCGGCCGGCGCCGCGGCTGTCGACGCGGATGCAGACATAGCCGTCCGGCACCCACTTCTCGGGATCGACCACCTCCCAGCACTGGTACTTGTTGGTCGAGCCGGTCGGCACGTCGGGGCGGATCTCGCACATGCGCTGCCACTGCTCATGATAGAGATCGTCGAAGTGCAGCCACTTGCCGTAGGGGCCCATCGTCATGATGACCGGATAGCGGCCGGCCTTGATCGGGCGATAGATGTCGCAGCGCAGAACGACGCCGTCGTCCATCGGGATCGGCATGTCCCAGTCGATCCGCATGCCGTCGCGGATTTCGCTCACTTCCCGATAGCTCATGTCGTTTCCTCCGCCGCGCTTATGGCTGGTTGTTGCCGCAATCGTGTTCGCTTGCTCGGAGGTTGTCCAGCGGCTAACCGACGCGGTCGTTCCGGGGCGCGAGCCATAAGCGCGTTCACGCGCGTCTTGGACGCGCTATGGCTCGCCGCTTCGCGACGCCCCGGAATGACGGCGGAGCGTGACGGCACGCGGCTTGCCGCGACGGAGGCGCTCAGACAAGATGGCCGAGGCACAAGCCCCGGAAAGTCTGGATTCATCGGAAGTTTCGAGAGAGAGGTTCGACCATGCGTCTTCGCTTGCCGCTCGCATTCTCCGCCCTCGTGTTGCTGGCCGCCGCGGTGACGACGCAGGCGCAGGCGCAGGCGCAAAGCGCCGCGACCTTCTCGCTCGATTTCCGCGCGCTCGGCCGGCACGCCGCCTGGTACGTCGCCCTGGAGAAGGGCTACTACAAGCAGGCCGGGCTCGACGTCACCATCATCCCGAGTCAGGGCACGGCGCAGGCGATCCAGAGCGTGGAGAGCAAGGCCGCGCAGTTCGCTTTTTCGGACGTCGCCGGGCTGGTCGCGGCGCGCGCCAACAGCGGCGCGACCGCGAAGATGGTCGCGGTGATTTACCAGAAGGCGCCGTATGCGATCTTTTCGCTGCGCTCGGGCGCCAACGTGGCGAAGCCGGAGCAGCTCGAAAACCTCGAGATCGCAAGCGGCGCGGGAAGCTTCACCCAGAAGGTGATCGAGGCCTACATGAAGTCGAAGGGCCTGAAACCCGAGACGGTAAAGTGGACCAACATCGATCCGGCGGCCCGCGTCGGCATGCTCGCGGCAAAGAAAATCCCGGCGATCGAGACCTTCGCCATGTCGATGCCGGGCGTGGTGAAGGCGGTCGGCGGCGCTGATGCGCAGATTTTCCTCCTCGCCAACAACGGGCTGCAACTTTACTCGAACGGCATCCTGGTGCGCGAAGACTATTTGAAGGCCGAGCCCGACAAGGTGAAGGGCTTCGTCAAGGCGTCGCTGCAGGGCTGGAAGGACACCATCGCCAACCCCAAGGAAGCCGCCGACATCGTCATGAAGCACATCAAGGGTCTCGACGCCGAAGTCGTGCTGCAGGAGATCATCATCGTCAATGCGCTGGTTTCGACGCCCGACACCAAGGCCAAGGGCCTCGGCACCATCGACGCCAAGCTGATGGGCGACAGCGTCGATCTCATCGCCAAGAACTCCGGCGCAGATGGCAAGGTCGCGGCGAAGGACGTGTACGACACCAGCGCGCTGCCCAACCCGCCGGTCAAGTAAGCGGCAAGCGGCGGATGACGGACGCTTCGAGCGGGGTAAGGGCGCGTCCGCGCGCGCCTTGCGGCAAGACGTTTCCCGCCTCGTCCCGCGGCGCGCCCGAGGTCGTGGCGCTGGAGCGCGTCACCTATTCCTTCAAGCATGGCGAGCTCGTCTCGCTGCTCGGCCCGAGCGGCTGCGGCAAGACCACCTTGCTGCGGATTCTCGCCGGAATGAGCGCCGCGAGCAGCGGCCGCGTCGAGGTGCGCGGCCGCTGCTGCTGGTCGCGAATTCGCAGGTGAACATCCCGCTCGCTTTCGCCTGCCTGATCGGGCTCGCGGTCATCGGTATCGGGCTCTATGCGGCGGTGGTGGCGGTGGAGCTGGCGCTGAAGCCATGGTTCGGGACCACGGCACACTGGTCATTCCGGGGGCACGCGCGAAGCGCGTGAGCCCGGAATCCAGGGCTACACACGAGGCTTCCGTTTGGGCTCTGATTCCGGGTTCGGCCCCATAGCGCGTCGAAGGCGCGCGTGAACGCGCTTACGGGGCCGCCCCGGAATGACCGGGGACAGGTCTACGCCCGCTTGCTCTCGGCTTGAATCCGATTCACCTGCACGGTGCGGCTTTCGTGGTCGCGCATCAGGTCCTCGACGCCCCAGCTCAGACCCTTGTTGCGCCGCTCCTCGCGCGGCTTGAGCTGGTCGGAGATGTAGGAGCCGTCCTGCTGGCCCTGCTTCACGAGGCCTGAGCCGAACGCGCCCTGCTGCCGCTGATACTGCGCCAGCCCTGCGTCGATGCCGTGCGCGGCGATGGCGTCGGCGAGGCATTCGGCATCCATCGCGCATTTGGTGGTGCCTGCGCCGGGATGCGGCCGCACGGTGAAGGCCGCGTCGCCCAGAAGCGCCACCCGGCCGAACACGATCTGCGGCGAGGCGAAATCGAAGATCGCCTGGAAGAACGGCCGGGGATCGCGCTCGAAAATCTCCGCCACCTGCGGCGCGACCAGCGCGCGGGCCTGCGCCTTGGCCCAGGCGATCACGTCGGGGCGTAAGAGCGGCGGCGGGATTGAGGTGCCGTGGCACTTGCCGGTCGCGTCGGTACAAAAATCGGCGAGCCGCCCCGGCGTGGTCGGACGGTACCAGACGATGTTGTAGGCGCGCTGGCCGGGCTGGGTCTCGTTGTTGCTGCCCGGCACCGGATAGGCGAGGAACAGCTCGCCCGGCGGCAGGCAGTAGGTGTAATTGGCGACGAGCTCGGCGCGGATCGGCTCGGGGATGTCGCGCTCGTCGAGCTTGGCGCGCCACGCGACATAGCCGGCATAGTCCGGCTGCAGCCCCGGCAGGAACAGCTCGCGCACGGTCGAGCGTCCGCCGTCCGCGCCAATGAGCAGATCGCCGCGCTCGCGCGTGCGGTCGGCGAAGCTCGCCGTGACGCCGTTTGCGTCCTGCTCGACGCGAACCAGCGACTTGCCGAGGTGATAGGTCTCGTCCGGGATGCAGTCGCGCAGCGAGCGGAACACGCGGCCCCACGAGCTCATCAGCCGCACCGTGTCGCGCCTCTCGTA
Source organism: Xanthobacteraceae bacterium (assembly GCA_019746355.1). The sequence goes on from JAIESC010000130.1 coordinate 19,089, forward strand.
GGCGTGGCCGGTGTTGTCGAGGAACACCACGCTGTTGACGCGGATGCCCATCGAATCGTCGAACGGGATGCCGAGCCGCTTGGTCACCGCATGCAGTTGCGGATGCGTGCTGATGCCGGCGCCGCGGCCGGCGAGCTCGTCCGGGTTGCGCTCGAACACCTCCGCGTCCCAGCCGATGCTGCGCAGCATGTTGGCGGCGAACAGTCCGCCGACCGATCCGCCGATGATCAGGGCGCGCGGCTTGGTCATCTGGTGATCGCGTCGATTTCGGCGATGACCGCGGGCGGCGGACGGCGACCGGCCGCCGCGACGTTCTGGTCGATCTGCCCGGGCCGGGTCGCGCCGGCAATGACGCTGCCGATCACCGGCTTGGCGAGGAGCCAGCCGAACGCCAGCTCCAGCATCGAATGGCCGGATTTTTGCGCGACCGCTTCGAGCTTCTCGACCAGCGCCCAGTTCCGCGCGCTGATGAAGTCGGAGGCGTGCTCCTTGCTGGTGGCGAGCCGCGCGCCCTTCGGCGGCTCGGCGTTCCTTCGGTACTTGCCGGTGAGGAGGCCGCTCGCCAGCGGAAAATAGGGGAGGAGGCTCATGCCCTGGGCCTGGACCGCAGGGATCAGGTCCCGCTCGATGCCGCGCGCCAGCAGGCTGTATTCGTCCTGCGCCGTGGCGAACGGCGTGACGCCGGCGCTTGCCGCCGCCTGCTGCGCGCCCTCGAGCTGCGCCGCGGAATAATTCGAGCAGCCGGTCGCGCGCACCTTGCCCTGTTTCACGAGGTCTTCGAGCGCGCGCATGGTCTCATCGGCCGGTGCCTTCGGGTCGGGGCGATGCACCTGATAGAGATCGATCCAGTCGGTGTTGAGGCGCGAAAGGCTCGCCTCGCAGGCTTTCATGACGTAGGCGCGCGAGGCGTCGCGCGGTTTGGCGCCGTCGCCCATCGCCATGCCGAACTTGGTGGCGATCACGACATCCTTGCGGCGGGGGCCCAGCGCCTGACCGAGAAATTCCTCAGACTTGCCGCGGTTGCCATAGACGTCGGCGGTGTCGAACAGCGTGATGCCGCGGTCGAGCGCGCGATGCACCACGGCAGCGACCGACGCCACGTCCGGCATCCGGCCGCCGAAGTTGTTGCAGCCGACGCCGACGATTGAGACCTCGATATTTGAGCCGCCGAGCTTCCGCTTTTCCATGATCGACGTCTTTCCCCGGCGTCATGCCCGGCCTTGTGCCGGGCATCCCGCTTAGGGACGCACTGGGCTCACCTGATCGGGATGGCCGGGACAAGCCCGGCCATGCCGTTGAGGCAGACGCACTGTCACTGCGACCGCTCAAGTCCCAGAATCTTCCGCGCCTCGTCCGGCGTCGCCACCTCGCGGTTGAGGCTCTGGGCGATGCCGACCATCTTCTCGACCAGCATCGCGTTGTTCTTGGCGAACTCGCCCGGCCGGATATAGGGATTGTCCTCGTAGCCGACGCGCACGTGGCCGCCGAGCGCGACCGCGAGCGACAGGATCGACCACTGTTTCTCCGGGTTCATCACGCTGACGTTCCAGATCGTGTCGGGCGGCAGGTTGTCGACGAAGAACTGCAGGGCGCGCTCGGTCGGCGGCATCCAGGTGCCGCCCGGCCAGCCGATGAACAGCGTCACGTAGGTCTGCTTCCGCAGGTAGCCGGCCTTGCGCACGAAATCGAGGTGCCAGAACGCGCCGGTCTGGAAGCACTCGCATTCGAGCTTGACCTTGTGCTCCTCGGCGGCCTTGGCATAGGCGATCAGCTCCTCGACCGGATGGATCGCCATCATTCGCTTCGGCGGCAACGTCGGCACCGGCTGGAAATATTCGTCGTGGGCGTTGAAGGCCACCGCCATCATGTCGGGGCCGAGCTTCATCAGCTCGATCTTCTCCTCGATGCGCGCGGAGGCGACGCCGTACTGCATGATCGGGTCGACCTTGCTCATGATCGAGTCGTGCAGCTTCTTCCAGTCGGCGTGGTGGATTTTCGAGACCATCTTGCCGTCCGCCTGGAACGTCTCCTCCAGCGTGCGGCGGCCGTGGATGTGGGCGATCGCGGCGCCGGCCTTCACCGCATCGACATATTGCTGGGTGACGCCGGGGATGTCCTCCTGCACCGGACACAGGTTGTTGTGCGGGTACGAGGTGCGCGAGTCGCCGGCGACGGTGATGATCAGCTTTTCCATGGCGCTTCCCTACTGGACGATCTCTATTTTTTGACTTCTGGCCGACCTGACAATGGCGTCGAACACCGACATGCCGTGCAGCACCTGATCGATATCGACCGGGTAAGGCCGCTTCCCGGCGATGCAGCGGCCGAATTCGACCAGCTCGGCATTGAGCATGTCGAAGCTTTCGCTCTCGATGATCTCGTCCGGCGGCGCGGTGACCGGGCCGGTGGGCGCCACCGTCGAGACCGGCACGAAGCGGAAGCGCGCCAGGTTGGGCTTGGAAAACTCGGCGAGACCCTTGGTGCCGAACAGCGTGAAGCACAGCGTCGTCGCGGTCGCGACCGAGCAGAACAGCAGACCGGTGGCGCCGTTCCTGAAGCGCAGCATGATGTTGGTGGTGTCGTCGGACGGGCTGCCGGGGATGTAGCGCCCGGTGGTCACCAGCACGTCCTTCACCGGACCCGCAAACTCGATCATGTGGTCGATGGAATGCACGCCCACCGCGGTGATCGCGCCGCCGGGCGCTTCGTCGGGCCGCGCGCGCCAGTTGTCGGCGGCGATGAACTGGCCGGTGGAGGTGGTGTGGGAAGCGACCATCGACATCACCTGGCCGAGCCGGCCCGCGGCGAGGCGTTTGCGGATTTCCACCACCGAGGGATGGAAGCGGCGGTTGAAGCCCACCGCCAGCACGATGCCGGCCTTCTTTGCGGCGGCGACCGCCTGCTCGGCGCTCGGCCGGTCGAGCGTCAGCGGCTTCTCGCAATGGATGTGCTTGCCCGCCGTGGTCGCGGCCATCACCTGCTCGGCGTGCAGGCTGTGCGGGGTGGCGAGAACGACGGCATCGATGGCGTTGTCCGAAAGAATATCCTCGAAGCGGTCGCGCAGCGGGATGTTCTTCTCGCGGCAGAAATCCTCGGCGCTGGCACGGGTGCGGGTGTGCGCCGCGACAAATTGGATCGTGTCGGTCTTGCCGTGCACGGCATTGACCAGCGAGCGGCCCCAGCGGCCGAGGCCGATGATGGCGGCCCGGACCGTCATGCTTTTGGAATCACCGGCAGCAGCACATACGGCTGGAACTTGCCGCTGAAGTGCAGCGTGTTCTTGCCGCCGAAGATCATCGGCGGACGGTCGTGTGGGTTGGTGTGGGTGAACGGGCCGACGCCCTTCATCGGATAGGGCGCATGCGGCAGCGCGACATCCATGCCGTCCACCTCATAGTCCTTGCCGCGGACCGAGACCGCGAGGCGATAGCCCTTCGGCACGACGATCGAGGTCGGCAGGATCTCGATGTCGAGCTCGACCGGCTCGCCGGGCTTCAGCGGCTGGATCTCGTCGTGGCTGTGGTAGGGCCGGTAAGGCCTGGTCTCCTTCGGATCGAGCTTCCGGTGCGAGGCGCGCAGCCAGCCGAGGCCCACCGGCACCCGCGGATCGTTCGAGCCGATGAAGGTGACCTCCTTGCCGTTCGGCTCGAACAGCCGCAGCACCAGGAACAGGTCGGCGTCGGTCGTGTCCGACGACACCCAGAGTTTCACGGCAACAGGCCCGGTGATCTCCATCGCCTCGGTGAACGCCTCGGTGCAGAAGGTCACGCCGTCGCTCTGGGTGTCGTAAGTGAGCGTCGCCTCTTCGGTCCGCGGCGTGGTGTCGAGCTCGCGGTCCGGATGCAGGAAGAACTTGGTCCATTGCGTGCGCGCCAGCGGCCATTCGTTTTCCGCGCGCGGCACGAACTTCTCGCCGGGATGGCGGACGTTCAGCAGCACCTTCGGCTGCTTGTCCCAGCCGTTGTCGAGGCCCTTGAGGAAGTGGTCGAAGAACTTCTTCTGCAGCGCCTGGCCGTAGTTCGCGTAGAACAGCGTGAAGTGCGTGTCGCCGTGCACCTCGAGCCACTTCTGCTTCGAGCCCGCGCGCAGGAAGCCCTCGAAATTGCCGCGCGGGTGCAGCCCCATGCCGCCCCAGTTGGCGGCGGAGAACAGCGGCGTCTCGATGTCCTCGAACTTCGGCAGCCGCGCCTTGTAATAGTCGTCGATCAGCCGATGGCGCAGCGCGTCGCCGTCGCAGTCGGCGCGGTTCTTCTTCAATTGCTCGTCGGACATCGTCTCGGGCCCGGCCACCGGCTCGCCGGTGATGACGCTGTTTGCTCCCCGATCGCCAATCCCGTTCTGCACGGCGGTCACCTGGCGCGGATACCAGCTCGAGAAGAAGTCGGACAGGATGCCGCCGTGGCGGCAAAGCTCGCGGTAGTAGTCCGACGAGCCCTCCCAGATGCACAGCGCCTTAAGGTGTTTTGGCTTCAGCGGCGCGGCCTGCCACTGGATCATCGAATAGTACGAGATGCCGTGCAGGCCGACCTTGCCGTTCGACCACGGCTGCACGCCGGCCCAGTCGACGCAGAGCGCGATGTCTTTGGCCTCGCGCGGCGACCAGACCTCCAGGCGGCCCGGCGAACGGCCCGCGCCACGGCTGTCCACGCGCACCAGCACATAGCCGTCCGGCACCCATTTCTCGGGATCGAACAGCTCCCAGTTCTGGTATTTGTTGCTGGAGCCCTGGAGCACCTCCGGCGCGGATTTGACGATCCGCATCCACTGGCTCTTGTAGCCCTCCTGCATCGCCAGCCCCTTGGCATAGGGGCCATAGCTCATGATCACGGGATATTGGCCGTCGGCGACCGGCCGGAACACGTCCGCGCGGAGCGCAATGCCGTCATCCATCCCGATCGGGGCATCCCAATCGATCTTCATTCCATCGCGGATTTCGGATTTCATGTGCGACGCTGTTACTGTCGGTTGCTTTTCTCGCGAGCGGCGGGAACGCTAACACTGAAGCCGGGAGCGACGAAAGAGCATGTTCCGCAACGCTGCCATCATCGGGGTAGGGCAGTCCGCCTATACGCGGCGGCCGGAGCCCGGCCAGACCGTGCTGCACTTCATGCGCGACGCGGTGGTCGCGGCGCTGAAGGACGCGCAGTTGTCCGCGAAGGACATCCAGGGTTTCGCCGTCGCCTCGTTCTCGCTCGCGCCGGACGCCGCGGTGGACCTCGCCTGGAAGCTCGGGCTGTCGCTGCGCTGGATCATGCAGGACACCCATGGCGGGTCCTCGGCGATGAACATGCTCGGCCACGCCTTGCGCGGCGTCGAAGCGCGTGCCGCGGAGACGATCCTGGTGCTGGGCGGCGACGCGACGGGGCTTGCCGGCTACGGCAAGGTTGCGGCGAACTTCAACACCGTGACGCAGAAGCATCTTGCCCCCTTGGGACATGGCGGGCCGAACGGCGTCTATGCGCTGGTCGCGAGCCGGCAGATGAAGAAGTACGGCCTGCAGAAGTCCGACTACGGCCACATCGCCGTCGCCCAGCGCGCATGGGCGGCGAACAATCCCTATGCGGTCTATCGCACGCCGCTGACCATGGATGAGTATCTCGCCGCACCCATGGTGGCCGAGCCGCTCTGTCGCTACGACTGCGTGCCGGTGATCGCGGGCGCCCAGGCGATGATCGTCGCGAACCCGGGCCGCGCGCCCAAGGGCAGGCCGGGCGTACGCGTGCGCGCGCATCGCGGCAGCTTCAACTACGACAACCAGGAGGGCGACGGGCTTGCGACCGGCATCAGCACGTTCGCCAGGGACCTGTGGCGCGACGCGCATGTGCAGCCGGGCGACGTCGACCTGGCCAGCATCTATGACGACTATCCGACCATGGTGCTGGCGCAGGCGAATGACCTGGGCCTCGTCCCCGACGGCGATCTCGCCCGCTTCTGCCGGGTGACCATCGGCGAGAAACGCTTTCCGCTGAACACCTGGGGCGGCATGCTTTCCGCGGGCCAGCCCGGCGGGTTCGCCGGCGGCCTCAACGGCATCACCGAAGCCGTGCTGCAATTGCAGCATCGCGCCGGCGAGCGGCAGGTGAAGGGCGCGCGGCTGGCGGTCGCGACCGGCTACGGCATGACGATGTATCGCTACGGCGGCACCGCCGCGGCGGCAATTCTGGAGCGGGTGGAATGAGTATTTTTCTTCTTGTCCCGGGCGCAATGCGGCACGTAGCGCGCAGCGCGGAGTGCTGCGTTGCAGACCCGGGACCGTACAAAAATCCGAGTGTGGAACGGTCCCGGATCAGCGGTGCATCACTTCGTGCTGCACCGCGTCCGGGACACGTGCGGATGGAGCAGCGCCGATGACCTTAGGCGTGACGATCTGGCGTTGCGTGAATTGCCGCACCGGATTTTTCCCGGAGCGGCTTCTGTGCGCGCGCTGTCACGGCGACAAGTTCGAGACTGACACGGTAACGGAAGGCACCGTCGAGGAAATCACCGTCATCCATCACATGATCGGGCAGGAGAGCTGGCAGCCCAAACGCATCGCCAGCGTACGAACGTCGGACGGCCAGCGCATCACGGTGGGGCTGCGCGACCAGTCGGGGCCGGGCGCAAAGATCGAGCTGTTCCTGGAGGAGCAGGCACCGTTCGGCCGCGCCAAAGCCGGGTGATCGAGCCGGCCTGATTGCGACCGGCCGCAGGCCTTGGCAGTATCGGCCTTGGGGCAAGGAGCGGACATGACGGACTACTGGGTCAGCAAGCTGTTCTTCGACCTGCAGCAGAATCCGGAGCTGGCGGCCGAGTACCGCAAGGACATGGCCGCCGTGATCGGCCGCTACGAGATCAAGCCCGAGATCCGCAAGGCACTGCTCGAGGACGATGTCGGCGTGCTCGCGCCGCTGGTCAACGCCTACCTGCTGCGCTTCTACTTCCAGATCCGCGGCATGCCGGAGCCGGAATTCATCGCGCGTCTGCACAAGCTGCAACAAGGTTCCAAGGAGACGGCAGCCCATGGCTGAGCTCGCAGGCATCTTCGCCGCCAGCCACGGGCCGCTGATCGCCCGCGAATGGGAGAACATGCCGCGGGGGCACCGCGACAAGCTCGAAGCCGGCTTCGACGAGATCGGCCGCAGGCTCAGCGCCTGCAAGCCGGACGTGCTCGTCGTGGTCTCGCCGGATCACTGGGTCAACTTTTTCATCAACAATCTGCCGGCGGTCTGCATCGGCATCGGTGAGGAGCACGACGGTCCGCCCGAGCCGTTCATGAAAAAGGTCTATCCGCATCTGCGGCTGAGGGGCCATGCCGGTCTCGGGCGCCACCTCCTGCAAACCGCGCTCGACAACGATTTCGAGCCTGCGCTGTCGCATCGGCTGAGACTCGACCACGGCACCTGCATCCCGCTCTGGCGCATCGGCGTGAGCCCGGACCTGCCGCTGGTGCCGATCCTGGTCAACGACCTCGAAGAGCCGATGCCGAGCATCCGGCGCTGCTTTGCCTGGGGGCGGCTGTTGCGTCGTGCCATCGAGAGCTATGCGGAGCCGCTGCGCGTCGCAGTGCTCGGCACCGGGGGGTTAAGCCATTCGATCGGCGAGCCGACCATGGGCTGGATCGACGAGAAATTCGATCACGAATGCATCCGGCATTTCGAGGACGGCGACGAAAGCCGGCTCGATGCGTTTCTCACCCGCGAGTTGCCGCGCACCGGCAATGGCGCGCACGAGATGCGCGACTGGGTGATCGCGCACGGCGCGGCCGGAAGCAAAGGCTTCGAGCTGATCGACTACTTCCCGAGCCCCGAGACGCTGGTCGGCGCGGGCTTCGCGTCGTGGAAGTTGGCTTGAGGCTGAGGCTTTGAAATGGCGCCCGCCGCCCCTCCGCACGGGAAGGGCGGCGGAGCAGCTTGCGCTACCGCATCGAGATCGTCACGCCGCCGAGGTTGAGGTTGGCCTCGAGGCCGACCTTGACCGCGCGAACTTCGAGAACCACGCCCTTTTCGTTCTGCAGCGTGGCGACACCGCCGCCGCCAACCACGGCGATGCCCGCGCCGGCCGCCGAGTAGGTGCCGGCGATATCCGACGCCCGCCGCAGGTTGCGGGCAACGCCCCGGACTTCCGTCGCTGACGCACCGATGGTGCCGACCCTGATGCCGCCGATGCTGAGCGGATAGGACCGGCCCTTGAAATTCAGGGTGCCGGAGCCGCCGCCGACACCGACGATGAAGCCTGCGCTGCCGACGCTGAAGCGGACCGTGCCGGTTTCCGCATAGGACGGCGTCGGCGCGCTGCCCAGCATGACCGCGCCCGCAATCAGGGCCGCACCGATTTTGGACGCACGAACGATGTTGAACATCGAGTCCCTCCCTGTTCGCTCTTTACTCGAATGCATGGACAATCATTGGAGAGCGGACAACGGAGGTTGCCGGCCCAGCCGCGCATAGTTCACCACGCGCGCCGCGCAATGTCACCGCACAACAGTCGGGCCGCAAATGGCACCTTGGTATAGGTCGGGAGTAACGGTTCAACGTCGCCGGATACCGTCGGCCGGGGCTATTTTTCTTCCTTTCGCCCGGCGGCTTCGTCGGCCGCGTGCCGCATCTTGTCGCCGTGCGGCTTGGGGCTGTCGCCGGAGGGGTGGGGCTTGACGTGGGCGGGCTCGGAGCCGCCCTTGGCGGAATCCTCGTCCTGCGCTTCCGGACGTCGCTGGCCGGGCTTCGCAGAGGCATTCATCGGCTGTCTCCCTTGCCGGAAGACAACGTGGCGCAACCGCGGACGTTCCTTCAGCCTGCCGTTCTCAACGCAGCAGCCTTCGCTCAGGTGAACGGATCGGACGGCTGCCCGCCCAGCATCACCTGTCCGTAGCTGTAGGCCGGCATGTCCCAGCCGGCGACAATGTGTCCCTGCAGGGCGTGAATGTCGGCGTAGGCGCGCTGCACATGATTGCCTTCGTACAGCCCGCGCCCGGCGGCCGCCGTGAACAGCTTCTCCGCCGCGAGCTTTGCCTGCATCACCGAATAGCCCTGATCGCGCCGGCTGCGCGCGCGATGTTCGAGACTGAGCGGTTCGCCCGCCATGATCTTGTCGATCGTTTCTCGGAACGAGCGGCGGTACAGAAGGTCTGCGGCATCGATCATCGCGCTCGCTTCCGCCACCACGAGATGCATGCCCGGCTTCTTCGACAGCGGCGAATGGTCGTAGGAACCCTCGCGGACCTTCATGTCGTCGATGAAGGCGTCGAGCGCGCCGCGCGCGATGCCGTTGGCGGGCGAGGAAATCGTGAATGGGATGATGCCCCAAACCGAAGCCTTGTAGAGTATCGACTCGTGGATCTTCGACCCCGGCGTCGTGCCCTGGATCATGTCGGCAAGCTTGCAGATGCGGTGCTCCGGCACGAACACGTCGTCGACTGCGACGCTCTTGCTGCCGCTGCCGCGCAGGCCGAACGCGAACCAGTCGTCGATCACCTTGTAGTCGCCCTTGGGCAGCATCACGTAGCGGATGTCCGGGATCGGCGAGCCGCCGCTCGGCGGTCCGAAGAAGACACCGAGCAGAAGCCAGTCGGCATGGTCGACGCCGCTGGAAAAGCTCCATTGGCCGGAGATGCGGTAGCCGCCGCTGGCCGGCGTGGCCTTTCCGGTGGGTGCGAAGCTCGAGGCGCTGAGCGTGTTTTTCGCCCAGTATTCGCGCTGGAACTCCTCCGGCCACATCGCCACCAGCAGATCGTGGATCGTCATCACCGCCCACACCCAGGCGGCGGAGCCGTCGGCGCGGCCGAGCTCATAGGCCACCGACAGCGCGACGTCAGGGCGGTGCTCCGGCCCGCCGAACTTTTTCGGCTTGAGCAGATACCAGAGTCCGGCATCCCAGAAATCCTGGATCGTCTGTTGCGGGATGCTGCGCGCCTGGCCGGTTGCCGCCGCACGTTCGCGAAGCACCGGGGCGAGCGCTCTCGCCTTTTGCTGCAGGACTTCGGCCGGCCCGGCCGGAATGCCGGACGGTGCACGATTTGTTTGTTGCATGTCGTCCTCCCTGGCGGGCTAAGGAGAGCACAGGTCCGGGGGGCCGGCCAGTCCGCGATGAATACGAACGACCATGCGCGACGGCGGCTCGATGTGCGGGAGACCGATGAGTTGTCGAGGAATGTGATGCCCGCTTGAGGCGGCTACCCCGCCTTCTTCAACGCCGCCGCCTCGTCGAGCACGCGCCGCGCGGCGTTGGCCATCGCCACGTCGATCATCTTGCCGTCGACGGTGGTGGAGGCGCTGCCTTGCGCCAGCGCCTTCTCGAACGCCTCCAGCACGCGGGTGTAGTAGTCGAGCTCCTTCTGGCTCGGCGCGTAGAGGCGGTTGCACGGCTCGATCTGCGAGGGATGAATGAGCTTGCGCCCGCGATAACCCAGCCGCCGCGACAGCGCGGTGTCCTTCTCGAAGCCCTCCGGATCGCGCACATTGGAGAACACGCCGTCGAGCGGCGTGTCGAAGCGCGCCGCGCGGGCGCAGAGCAGCGTGTGGCAGCGCGCGTGCATCATCTCCGGCCCGTCGATCGACCAGACGCAGCCGAGGTCGGTGTTGAGGTCGCCGTCCTGCGCGCCGCCGAAGGTGAGCGAGGCGACGCGCGCCGCGCCGAGCGACATGTCATAGGCGTTGAGCACGCCCTTGGCGCTTTCGATCGACAGGACGAGCTTCGTCGCGCCGGGTGAAAGCCCGCGCGCCTTCTCCAGCGCCGAGATCATCTGGTCCCAGCGGACGACCTCTTCCTTCGATTCGACCTTCGGCAGGAACACGCCGACGACGCCTTTGACGCCGATCACCGCGTCGAGGTCGGCGTCGGCCATGCCGGTCTCGAGGCCGTTGGTGCGGACCCAGACGCGCTCGCCGGAAACTTTCGGCGCATAGGCTTTCACGCCGGCGCGCGCGTTGTCCTTTTCCGGCGCCGGCACGGAGTCTTCCAGATCGAAGATGAAGGCGTCGGAGGGAAGACCAAGCGCTTTTTCCAGGAATTTTTCGCGATTGGCGGGGACATAGAGAAAGCTGCGGGGCAGGGGCATCAGAAGTCCTATCGGCATGTCATCACCGGGCTTGTCCCGATGATCTCGCTTAGGTTGGCACGACCGTGCCCGGTGAATCGAGATCGACCAGCGATGACTTCGGGCTATTCCGCCGCCGTCATCTTCGGTTGCGCGGGCACGGCAAGCTTCGTCACCCCGCTCGCCACGAGCGCCCCGATCGCGGCGTCATCATAGCCAAGCTCGGTCAGGATCGCCTGCGAATGCTCGCCGAGCATCGGCGAGGGCCGAGGCACGCCGGGTCCGTCGTGGTCGAACAGCACCGGATTGCGCGTCACCTTCATGGTGCCGAGGCGCGGATGCTCGACGGTGGTCACGACGTTCCGTGCGACGATCTGCGGGTGCTCGAACACCTCTTTGAAATTGTTCACCTTGGCGCAGGGCACGCCGGCCTCCATCAGGCCTTTTTCCAGCTCGTCCGAGTTCATCCGGCGCACCGCGGGCTCGACCAGCGCCAGCAGCGGCGTTTCATTGGCCTTGCGCTGGGCGTAAGTTGCAAAGCGCGGGTCGGTCAGATGCTGCTCGAGGCCGATCAGCCGCATGAATTTCTCGAACAGCATGGTGTTCGGCGTGCCGATCGCGACGTAGCGCCTGTCGCTGGTCTCGAACAGCTGGTAGGGCGCGGTGAGGCGGTGCTTGTTGCCCATCGGCTGCGGCACCTCGCCGGTTTCGAGAAACTCCGCCGCCTCCCAGGCCGCGGCGGCGATCGAGGCTTCCACCAGCGACACGTCGGCGATGCGCCCTTCGCCGGTCCGCGCCGCGCCGACCAGCGCCGCCAGCGTCGCGTAGGTCGCAAACAGCGCGCCGAACACGTCTGCCGTCTGCACCCCCGGCCGCACCGGCATCTGGCCGGGCTCGCCGGTGACCGACAGCGGGCCGGAGAACGCCTCGATGATCAGGTTGACGCCGGCTCTACGGCGGTCCGGGCCGGTCTGGCCGAAGCCCGACACCGACGTGTAGATGATCTTCGGGTTGACGGCTTTGAGATGCTCGGCGCCGAGGCCCATCTTCTCCAGCGCGCCGGGCCGGTTGGCCTCGACGAACACGTCCGACTTCGCCGCAAGCTTGCGCATGATCTCCTGCGCCTCGGGGCGCTTGAGGTCGAGCATGAGGCTGCGCTTGTTGCGGTTGAGCGCGGTGAAGCTCACGCTCTCGCCGTTGCGGATCGGCGGCGTGGCGCGGCCCATGTCGCCCTGCGGCGGCTCGATCTTGACGACATCGGCGCCCATGTCGGCAAGCAGCGTGCCGCACATGGGGCCGGCGATGAAGTTGGCGAGCTCGATGACGCGAATTCCGGCGAGCGGCTTTGCCATTTCCAGTCCTATCACTTCGGTCATTCCGGGACGGCGCGAAGCGCCGGGCCCGGAATCCAGAACAGATTTCAGTGCCTGCGTCTGGATTCCGGGCTCGCTCGCTGTCGCGAGCGCCCCGGAATGACGGAGAGCGCGACTATTGAATCTTCAAGCCCGCCTTGTCGATGATTTCCTTGAACATCGGCACCTCGCGCTCGACGCGCTTCCTGAACTCGGCCGGCCCTTCGGCGACGACCGGCAGGCCGATCTTGTCGAACTTCTCCTTGGTGTCGGGCTTGGCCAGGATGGTGGCCAGCTCCTTCGCCAGCCGGTCGACGATCGGCTGCGGCGTGCCGGCCAGCACGTAAATGCCCTGGAACGTATCGGAGGCGGCGTCCTTGACGCCGATCTCCTCCAGCGTCGGCACGTCCGGCAGCGCCGCCCAGCGCTTGGTCGCCGTCACCGCGATCGGCCGCACCTTGCCACCATCAATCAGGCCCTGCACCGAGCCGATGTTGGCGGTGTAGAGATCGACCGTGCCGGCCAGCACCGCGTTGGTCGCGGGCCCCGCGCCGGGGAACGGGATGTGCTGCATGTCGATGCCGGTGCGGAGCTTCAACAGCTCGCCGGCGAGCTGCGGTGTGGTGCCGGCACCGGGGCTGGTCCAGTTCATCTTGCCGGGATTGGCCTTGGCCTTGTCGATGAACTCCTTCATCGACTTGATCTCGGACTGCGCCGGGACGACGAACACGTTCGGCGAGGCGCCCATCACCATCAGCGGGACGTAGTCCTTCAGCGGATCGTAGGCGGCCTGCGCGTAGAGGCTTGGGTTCACCACGAAGGCGCTGGAGCAGACCAGCAGCGTGTAGCCGTCGGCCGGCAGCCGCTTCACCGCGGCGATGGCGATGTTGCCGCCGGCGCCGCCGCGATTCTCGATCACCACCGGCTTGCCGAGCGCCTCGCCGAGCGGGACGTTGACCAGGCGCGCCGCGATGTCGGTGCCGCCGCCGGCCGGGAAGCACACCACCATGGTGAGCTGCTTGTCGGGATAGTCGGCGCGGGCGGGCGCGAGCGCGGCCAGCATCCCGAGCGTCGCGAGCAGCAGCGTCCGCAGTGTCGGCATTGCAAATCCTCCCGAAAATACCGTTTTGATTTTCCCCGATTATGGCAGTCTCCGGTGCTGCCGTCATGCGTGCCGGTGGCATTTCGTTGCAAAGCGCATTGACCCCCCTTCAGGCCGAGGCGCTTCGTCCCTACGATATCCGCCATGACACGGGCCAAAGAAGCCAACATGCACCTCAACCTCTTCATCCAAAGCCGCGGCCATCACGAGGCCGCGTGGCGGCACCCGAAGTCGTCGAAGCTGCCGCTCACCGACATCCAGTACACGGTCGAGATGACGCAGAAGGCCGAGGCCGGCCTGTTCGACTCGATCTTCCTCGCCGACGTGCTGGGGCTCTGGAACGACGTGCAGACCACGCCGTTCAACTGGCTCGAGCCGATCACGACGCTCGCGGCGCTGTCGATGGCGACCAAGCGCATCGGGCTCATTGCCACCGCGTCCACCACCTACACCGAGGCCTACAATCTGGCGCGGCAGTTCGCGTCGCTCGATCACATCAGCCGCGGCCGGATCGGCTGGAACATCGTCACCACCTGGTCGCCGCAGGCCGGCGGCAACTTCGGCAACATCGGCGAGGTGAGTCACGCCGACCGCTACGAGCGCGCCGAGGAATACATGGCCGTGGTGAAGGGCCTGTGGGACAGCTGGGCCGACGACGCGGTGCTCGACGACCGCTTGCGCGGCCGCTACGCCGATCCGAAGCGCGTGAAGCCGATCGATCACGCGGGAAAATTCTACAAGGTGAAGGGGCCGCTCAATCTGCCGCGCTCGCCGCAGGGCCGCCCGGTGTTCGTGCAGGCCGGCTCTTCCGATACCGGCAAGCGGTTTGCGGCGCGCCACGCCGAGGCGGTGTTCACGGCGCATCTGGAGAAGGGGACGGCGAAGGCGTTCTACGACGACATCAAGAAATTGCTGGTCGAGGAAGGCCGCGATCCGAGCCAGGTGCTGATCCTGCCGGGCTTCAGCCCGATCATCGGCTCGACCGAAGCCGAGGCGAAGCGCTTTTCCGACGAGCTGAATGAATTGTCCGATCCGGAGGTCGGCCGCAACCGGCTGTCGTTGCGGTTCGGCGGGCACGACTTCTCGCACCTGCCGCTCGACAAGCCGCTTGCGCCGGAGGATTTCCCCGACCCGAAGCTGAACGAGTCGTCGCGCAGCCGCACCGAGGTGATCGTCGGGTTTGTCCGGGAGCACAAGCCGACGCTGCAGCAGCTCCTGGCCAAGCTCGCCGGCGCGCGCGGCCATTTCGTGTTCGAGGGCACGCCCGAGCAGGTGGCCGACCTGATGCAGGAGTGGGTGACCGAGGGCGTCGCCGACGGCTTCAACCTGATGCCGCCGGTGCTGCCGGAGATGCTCGACGTGTTCATCGCCGAGGTGGTGCCGATTTTGCAGAAGCGCGGGCTGTTCCGCAGGCAATACAACGGCGCGACGCTGCGCTCGCATCTCGGCCTGCAACGGCCGGAGGCGTAGCAGGATGCTGAAAACTCTCCCCCCGGTCATTCCGGGGCGCGGGCGAAGCCCGCGAGCCCGGAATCCAGTTCAGGAGGAAGTCCCTGCGGAACTGGATTCCGGGCCCGCCCGCCGCAGCCCTTCGGCGCGGCGTCCCGGAATGACGGCGGGAGAGTTTTTCAGCATCCTGTTGGACGAGAAAGGACAGTTCGATGAAAATTGAACGCCGCCGGTTTCTCAATCTCGCAGCATCCGCCGCGGCGCTCGCGGCTGCGTCCCGCATGGCTTCTGCGCAAACGTACCCCGACCGGCCGGTGCGCGTGGTGGTTCCCTACGCGCCCGGCGGTCCGACCGACATCGTCACGCGGCTGATCGCGGGCAAGCTCGCCGACCGGACCGGAAAACAGTTCTTCGTCGAGAACGTCGGCGGTGGTGGCGGTAACATCGCCATGGGCCGCGTCGCCAAGATGCCGGCCGACGGCTACACGCTGCTGATGATCAATCCGAGCTACGTGATCAATCCGACGCTGCACCGCGAGGTTCCCTACCGGTTCGGTCAGGACTTCGACATGGTGTCGCTCGCGGTGCTGACGACGCACGTGGTCGCGACGCATCCGTCGGTTCCGGCGCGCACCATGAAAGAGCTGGTCGAGCTCATCAAAGCCAATCCGAAAAAATACAGCTACGCCTCGCCGGGCACCGGCACGCCCGGTCATCTCGTCGGCGAGACCTTCCGCCTGTCGCTCGGCCTCGACCTCGTGCACGTGCCGTTCAACAGCGCAGGCCTTGCGGTGGGCTCGGCGGTCGGCGGCCACACCCAGATCTGCTTTGCCTCGCCGTCACCCGCCGCGCAGCAGGTGATCGACGGCAAGCTGCGCGGGCTTGCGGTGACCAGCAAGGCGCGGTCGAGCGCGCTGCCGGACGTGCCGACCACCGCGGAGGCGGGCTATCCGGCGATCGTCGGCGACAACTGGCAGGGGCTTGTCGCGCCCGTGGGAACACCGAAGGACGCGATCGCCTATGTCCACCGCGAGCTGGTCGAGATCATGAAGCTGCCGGAGGTCAAGGAACGGCTCGGCGTGCTCGGCTTCGAGTCGGTCGCCGGCACGCCGGAGGAGTTCGCGCAGCACACGAAGCTCGAGTTCGACAAGTGGGCGAAGGTGATCAGGGAGTCCGGCATCAAGGCGGAGTGACCAGCTCTTGTCCCCGGCTTCAGGCGAGGTTGCTCTTTTTGGTCGCACCACGCCCGAAAGCGATCAATTGTGCTCACGCTGAGTTTAGTCCCTCATGACCGGAGCGGACATTCAGCGGACCGGGTATTGGCCCAGGGGCCAACTGGACCCTGAATTGCGTTGCGCGGACAATCAAAGCTGGAACTCTCGCAGGCAAGTCCGCGCGGAGATACTGGTCGTTCGCGCGGCGGCCTTGTCAGGGGGAGGACACCCGACCAGCCAGCCTTTGGCCAACTTGACGGAGGTAGGTCGTGCAAGTCCATGACGTGATGACACAGCATGTTATTTCCGTGGCACCGAACGACGCAGTCGACCGCGCCATCGGCTTGATGCTTCAGGAGCGCGTGAGTGGTCTGCCGGTGATCGACGCCGCGGGACGTCTGGTGGGAATAGTGACTGAGGGTGATTTCCTCCGCCGTGCCGAGACGAGCACGCAACGCCAGCGTCCCAAATGGTTGACGTTTCTGACCAGCCCAGGCCGCATGGCCGAAGAATATGTCCAAGCCCATAGTCGCAACGTCAGCGACGTGATGACGGCCGATCCCGTGACCGTGACCGAAGAGACATCCCTTGCTGACGCCGTCTCGTTGATGGAGAAGCGGCGCGTCAAGCGGCTGCCCGTCATTCGCGGCGACAAGGTGGTGGGGATCGTGAGCCGGGCGAACCTGCTGCACGCCCTGGCGAGTCTCAGCAGCGAAGCCAGGCCGACCAGCCTTGACGACAAGACGATCCGCGAGCGGATTGTTGCAGAGCTCGACAAGGAGAAGTGGGCGCCGGTCCGAATGATCAACGTGGTCGTTCGTAACGGTGTCGTCGATATCTGGGGCACCATCACCGACGAGCGAAAGCGCCGGGCGCTGATCGTGGCCGCCGAAAATGTGCCGGGCGTCAAGCGTGTCAACGATCACGTGGCATGGATCGAGCCGATGAGCGGCATGGTGTACGAACCTCCCGGGGATGCACGCGGCGCCGATATCCGCGGCTGAACCGAGACGGGCAATGGCGTTCATTTCGACGCCATGGGCACGGAAGTTGCCAATTTCCGTGATCACATGCCACGGCGGTTATCGCACTTCGCGGACCTCCCGTGACGCGGCTTTTGCGTCGCCATTGGAGGACAAGTGGACGTCAGGCGCCTCCAATCCGAAAGCTGCTCCTCGGCCAGCATGGTGACCATGTCGGCGCTGATCTTCGGTGCTCAGCCTCGGCGCAATCCCAAAGCCGAACGCAACGACCTCATCACTTCTTCGAACATCGAGGCGTTCAGGGACTTGATCACCTGATCCACACTGGACTGCGGAAGATGTTGATCTGCCGCGTCGTTGTGCTGCTCTCGGACATAAATATCACCGAAGACGGTAGGCGTTGGTGGTGTGAATTTCTGGGTGGTGTCGTGCATGACGGCCTCCCGTTGATTTCACGGCCTCCGAACCAATTTCACAGATAGTTTCTGCCTAAAGCGCTCTGGTGTGAAGTGCGTAAAGTCACAACGGCTCACAGGCGCGGCCAGGAGCTCGACGTCGAAAATTCCGTCGCGGCTCCTGTTCAGCGCAGACGAGGCGATCGAACGATGCTGCTGTTTGGTGGCGTGCAGATTGTCGGGAATAGGACATTGCCGACATCAAGTGCTGTCGCCTGTTTGGTCGCCGTCGGAGGGGACCCGCTATTGGGGAACAAGTGGACCTCAGACGCTCCCAACCGGGCGTCCCGACCTGAGGACCAAGCGAATACAAGCGTAGGCACGCATTGCATGCCGTTTTCGCGTGATCAGTCGCCCTTGATGTTGGCCGCCCTGATCACCGGACCCCAAAGCTCGGTTTCCGACTTTGCCTCAGCCGCGAGCTGCTCCGGCGTCGAGCTCGCGGCCACGATGCCGAGCGGGGCGAGCCGCGCCTTGGTCTGCTCCTCGGCCAGCATGGTGACCATGTCGGCATTGATCTTGCGCACGATCTCCGGCGGCGTCTTGCCCGGCATGAACAGCCCGTACCACGAAGAGATGTCGAAGCCCGTGACGCCGGACTCCGCCATGGTCGGGAATTCCGGCGCAAGCGCCGAGCGCTGGCCGGCGGTGACGGCCAGGCCGCGCACCTGTCCGCCGCGCGCCGACTGCAGCAGCGAGCCGGTGGTGTTGACCATGGCGTCGATCCGGCCGGCGATCAGGTCGCTCATCGCGCCCGCCGCCACGCCGCGATAGGGCACGTGGGTCATCTCGAAGCCGCCGCGGGTCTTGAGCAGCTCCGCGGTCAGGTGCGACGGGGTGCCGACGCCGGGAGACGCGAACGTGACCTTGCCGGGATTGGCTTTGGCGTGGGCGATGAACTCGGCCATCGTCTTGGTCGGATGATCCTTCGGTGCCACCAGCATGTGGGTGTAGGTGCCGATCCGCGAAACCGGCGCGAAGCTGTCCGGGTCGTAGCTCAGCGAGGTAAACAGGAACCGGCTCAGCCCGGGCGCGCGGACCGACATGATGATGGTGTAGCCGTCGGGCGCGGCATTGGCGACGTTGTCGAGCGCGAGGTTGCTGCCGGCACCGGGCTTGTTCTCGACCACGACCTGCTGGCCCCACATCTCCGACAGCCGGCTCGCGATGATGCGCGATACCGCATCGGCCCCGCCGCCCGGCGGAAAGCCGACCACGAGCTTGACGATGCGCGTCGGATAGGCCTGTGCGAGCACGAGGCTGGGCAGCGCCGGCAGCATCGCCGCGCCGGCCGAAAGGCGCAGGGCATTGCGCAAGACATGGCGCCGCGAAAATTTCTTCATGGGTCCCTCCCGATGTGCCGCCTTGTTTTGCTGCGGGAGCAGGCATGCGGCAGCCCGTTCCCGCTCACGCTTCGCAGGCGCTGAACTCTCCCGCGGTCATTCCGGGACGCCGCGAAGCGGCGGGCCCGGAATCCAGTTCCGCAGGGATTTTCTCCTGAACTGGATTCCGGGGTCGCGCCTTCGGCGCGCCCCGGAATGACGGCCCGGACTTTTTCAGCAACCTGTCAGGAGTATTCATGCTCTTGGCCGCTTCGCCAAGGCCGTGCTTCAATTACGCCCGCAAAGGCCGGACACGCGGCCGTTTCCGGGCGAGGGGCCGCGCATGGATCAGGGCTACGACACCATCATCGTCGGCGGGGGCGCCGCGGGCTGTGTGCTGGCGAACCGGCTATCGGCGCGCTCGGGGCACAGGGTGCTGCTGCTGGAGGCCGGGCGCGACACGCCGCCCGGCGAGGAGCCGGCCGACGTGCTCGATACCTACCCCACGTCCTACTACAACCCGGCCTATTTCTGGCCGGAGCTGAAGGTGCACTGGCGGCTCGCCGGCAACTCGCCGCTCACCGGCTATTCGCAGGGCCGCATCATGGGTGGCGGCTCCTCGGTGATGGGCATGGTGGCGCTGCGCGGCACGCCGGACGACTACGCCGAGTGGGAATCCCTCGGCGCGAAAAGCTGGGGCTGGAACGAGGTGCTGCCGTTCTTCAGGAAGCTCGAGCACGATTTCGACTATGGCGGCGAACTGCACGGCGACAAGGGGCCGGTGCCGGTGCGCCGCGTGCCCAAGGAGCAGTGGCCGCCGCTGTCGAAGGCGCTGGAGGGCTTCGCCGCCGACCGGCAGTTCCCGACCGTGATGGACATGAACGCCGACTTCCGCGACGGCTATGCGGTGGCGCCGATCAGCAACTGGCCGAACAAGCGCGCGTCCTCGGCGATCTGCTATCTCGATGCGGGCGTGCGCTCGCGGCCCAACCTGACGGTGATGTCCGGCGCGACCGCGACCGGCATCAGGTTCGACGGCAGGAAGGCCGTCGGCGTCACAGTCGAGGTCGCGGGAGAGACAAAAGAGTTTGCCGGCAGGGAGATCGTCTTAAGCCTCGGCGGCATCCATTCCTCGGCGATGCTGATGCGCAACGGCATCGGGCCAGGCGACCATCTGCGCGATCACGGCATCGCGGTGCGCGGCGACCTGCCGGGTGTCGGCGCGAACCTGTCGAACCATTCGCTGCTGTTCATCGGCTTTCACCTCAAGCCCGAGGCGCGGCAGTCGCCGTCCTTGCGCACGCATTCGGCGACCGTGCTGCGCTACTCGTCGGGCGTCGCCGGCTGCCCACGCACCGACATGTACATCAACGTGCAGAGCAAGACCTCGTGGAGCGCGCTCGGCCAGCGCATCGCCAACCTCGCGCCGTCGCTGTGGAAGCCGCTCGGCCGCGGCCGCGTCGCGCTGCGTTCGGCCGATCCGCACCGCGAGCCGCAGGTCGAGATGAACTTCGCCGGGCACGAAGCCGACCTGAAGCGGCTGATGCAGGGCTTCCGCATCGCGGTCGAGATGATGAGCTATCCGCAGGTGCAGGCGATGACCGGGGTGACCTTCCCGGTGAAGTTCACCGACCGGCTGCGGCAACTGAACCGGCGCAGCGGGTCGAACGCATTGAAGGCGCAGGCGGTGGCCTGGCTCACGGACGTTGCGCCGGCGCTGGCCGGCCCGGTGTTCGCGACGCTCGCCGACCGCAAGGTCGATCTCGTCGAATTGGTGAGGGACGAGGAGGCGCTGGCCGATCACATCCGCGAGAACGTCGCCGGCATGTTCCATGTCGCCGGCACCTGCAAGATGGGCGCCGACAACGATCCCGACGCGGTGGTGGACCCGGTGGGACGTGTGCGCGGCTTCGACGGCCTGCGCGTGGTCGATGCCTCGATCATGCCGACCGTGCCGCGCGCCAACACCAACATTCCGACCATCATGGTGGCCGAGAAGATTTCGGCGGCGATGACGGCGTAGCGAGTCCAGTTGATTTGCACCAGTCTATCCACGTCATGGCCGGGCTTGACCCGGCCATCCATGAAGCGGTGCAACGGCGACAGCCTTGCGTATGTCCACGGCATGCCGCGCTATCGTATGGATGCGCGGGTCATAGGCGAGCGAAGCGACGCCGTCCTTCGGACGGCTAAGCCCGCGCATGACCGCGGAGAGGGGGTGCAAACCAACTGGAAACCGCTCTGGTGATGTCGAATCGTATTCCACGCTTGTGCTGAGGCATTGGCATGAGTGTTCCTTAGCAGACATCATGTAGCGTGGAACGTCGTCATCCGGCTATCCTGAGTGGTGCTTGGGCCTATCCGGCGCCAATCGAGCGCGCTTGTTCGACAGTCCTAGGAGGACCCCGTGGACAATTGGTTCGACCGAATCCTGCTGCATACGCGCATGCAGCCGGAGACTCCGGCGATTGTCATGGAGGACCGCGTCGTCACTTACGGAATGCTGGGCACCGCCATCGAGAACTGCGCGCGGCGCATAGTCGACGCCAATATCGACAGGAGCGGTGTTGTCGCCGTGCTGGTGCAAAACCCGATCCGCGCGGAGTCGATCGGTATCTGGATTTGACGAGCAGAGAGGATGACCGATCTCGAATCTCTCCAGAACGAACGTTTGCGGCGCACCTTGCGTGCGATTGCACTGGCGCATCCGTTCTACAAGAAGCACTTCCGTACGCACGGCATCGATCCCTTGAGCATCCGCTCGGTCGACGACCTTGCCTCGCTGCCGCCGACGCGGAAGGAGGATTACATCGCCGACCCCGAGGCGTTCCGCCTGCAGGCCGCCGATCTTCCGGACGATTTCACGCCGGCCGAGCGCGTGCTCTGGGACATCGCCTACACGACCGGCACGACCAGCGGAAAACCGTCGCCGTTCTACAACACCACCCACGACGCTTATGCGATCTGGGACCAGGCGCGGCGCTGCAACGAGGCCGAGGGCGTGCTGCCAACCGACCGTATCGCCAATCTCTATCCGCTCGCGGATTTTCCGACCGGCGCGTTTCTGAGCGTGATCCGCTCCGGCATGATCGCCGGCATTCCGGTGATCCACGGCATGACCGGCTCGGCGCAGTCCGAGTTCAAGGTGCGGCACTCGCTCGGCGAGGCGCTGGAGAAGGTGACGGCGTTCAAGCCGACGGTGCTGTGGGGCGTGCCGAGCTTCGTGCGGCGCTTTCTCGACGAGGCGAAGCGGCAGGGCAGGGACCTTTCCGCCGCGCGCCTCGTCATCACCTCGGGCGAGCCGGTGCCGCCCGCATTGCGGGCGGAGATGAAGACGCTGCTCGCGGCCTGCGGTGCCGGCGACGTGCAGTTTCGCGCGCGCTACGCCTTCACCGAGATGCAGGGCGGCCTCGTGCAGTGCACCGAGGATGCGCCGGGCCAGAACGTCACGCCCGACCTCTATCACCTTGAGGTGGTCGATCCGGAGACCGGCCGCCGCCTGCCGGACGGCGAAAGCGGCATGCTCGCGATCACCCATCTGCACCGGCGCGGCACGGTGCTGCTGCGCTATCTGGTCGGCGACATCGTCACGCTGTCGCGCGAGCCGTGCCCGCATTGCGGACGGATCGGCGGGCGCGTGGTGCGGACGCCGCGCCGCACCGGCAGCCTGGTGAAATGCCGCGGCATGCTGGTGAACACCGACGTGGTGATCGATCTGCTGTCGGCGGTCGAGGCGATCGGCGTGTTCCAGCTCGTGTTCATGCGTGACGACGCGCCCGGGGCGATGGATCGCATGGTGATCCGGATCGAGCGGGACACGGATGACGCCGGCCTGCGCGAGCGGTTGATCGCGGACGTGCAGCGGGCGGTGTCGCTGCGGCCGGAGGTGGAATTCACGGTCCGCGGCGCGCTCTACGACCAGGAGCGCTCGATCAAGGCGAGGCGGGTGGTCGACCTGCGGCCGAAGGTGGATTGACCGGGCTTGAGTGCCGCCTGCGCGATGGGTTGACATGTTCTCTTTTTGTTCTATTAAGGTGTCATCCCCGCTCGTTCGAGGGTGTCAACCGGTGACAGCCG
>JAIESC010000117.1 GCA_019746355.1 Xanthobacteraceae bacterium
GTGCGGCTCGGCTGGATGTACGGGCCGGCGCACGTGGTCGATGCGATCAACCGCATCCGCGGGCCGTTCAACGTCAACGCCGCCGCCATCGCGGCCGGCATTGCCGCGATCGAGGACACCGCTCATCAGGAGCGCTCGCGCGAGCACAATACCAAGTGGCTCGAGTGGCTGACGACGGAAATCGGCAAGCTCGGCCTGAAGGTCACGCCGAGCGTCGCGAACTTCATCCTGATCCATTTTCCGGAAACGAAGGGCCGCACCGCGGGCGATGCCAACGCATTCCTGATGCAGCGCGGCCTGATCCTGCGGCAGGTCAGCGCTTACAAGCTGCCAAACGCGCTTCGCATGTCGGTCGGCAGTGAAGAAGCGAACAAGCTGGTGGTGAAGGCGCTGGCGGAATTCTTCGGCAAATAGTTCTTGGTAATTCCTGGGCAAATCGGCGTGACCAACACCCCCATCTACAACCGCATGGCGCTGATCGGCTTCGGCTTGATCGGCGGCTCGATCGCGCGCGCCGCGCGGGCGCAGAACGCCGTCCGCTCGATCGTCGCAACCGCGCGCTCGCCGGAGACGCGACGGCGGGTGGCCGAGCTCGGCATCGTCGACCAGGTGGTCGAGACCAACGCCGCGGCGGTCGAGGGCGCGGACCTCGTCATCGTCTGCATTCCGGTCGGGGCCTGCGGCGCGGTGGCGAAAGAGATCGCTCCGCACCTGATGAAGGGCGCGACGGTCTCCGACGTCGGCTCCGTCAAGGGCGCGGTGGTGCGGGACATGGCCCCTCACCTGCCGGACAGCGTGCACTTCGTGCCCGGCCATCCGGTGGCGGGCACCGAGAACTCCGGGCCCGACTCGGGCTTTGCCGAGCTGTTCGTCAACCGCTGGTGCCTGCTCACGCCGCCCGAAGGCGCGGACAAGGCGGCGGTCGAGAAGCTCGCGGCGTTCTGGCGGCTGCTCGGCGCCAATGTCGAAACGATGCCGGCCGACCATCACGATCTGGTGCTCGGCATCACCAGCCATCTGCCGCACCTGATCGCCTACACCCTTGTCGGCACCGCCGACGAGCTCTCCGAGGTGACCCGCTCCGAGGTCCTGAAGTTCTCGGCCGGCGGCTTCCGCGATTTCACCCGCATCGCCGCGTCCGACCCGACCATGTGGCGCGACGTCTTCCTCGCCAACAAGGACGCGGTGCTGGAGATGCTCGGCCGTTTCAACGAGGATCTCGCGGCGCTGACCCGGGCCATGCGCAGCGGCGACGGCCAGACCCTGTTCGATCACTTCACGCGCACCCGCGCAATCCGACGCGGCATCATCGACATCGGTCAGGATTCGCCCGCGCCGGACTTCGGCCGCGCGCATCCGATGCTGCCGGCCGAGCCGCTGCCGCGGCCCTATGCGGCGGATAACGAATAGCAATTGCAGCGAACGTAGCCGCATGGAGCGAAGCGGAATGCGGGGGTCTTAAGTCCCGGATTTCGCCATAGCGCGTCGAAGACGCGCGTAAACGCGCTTATGGCTCCATCCGGGCTACGCCTATGTTGTTACAGCAGAAGCTGTTTAGAACAGCGGCGGCACCGCGCCGATCTTCAGCGGCCCGAGCGACACCATGCCGTCGTCGAAGCGCAGCGGCAGCGACACCGCACGTTTGCCTTCGAGCTCGGTCGGCTGGCCCATCATGTTGATGCCGGCGACGATTGCCGGACCCGCGTTCTGCCGGGCGACGTTGCCGAGCCCGGGCATGATGCGGTCGAGCGCACCGAAGGCGTTGTTGAGCCGCTGCGGCGCTTGCTGCTCGGACAGCATCTTGTCGAGGCCCAGCACCGGCAGAAGCTTGTCGAGATTGGCGACGGTGAGCCGGAGCTGACCGTCGAGCCGGCCGGCCGGCGAAAGCCCGAGCGAGCCGTTGGCAATGGCGATCACGTCGCGCTGCTGCACCCGCGCCTTGGCGATCTCGATGCGGCCACCGGCGGCCTGCAGCTCGCGGAAGCGCTGCGGCCAGGGCTTCGGCGCAAAATCCTTCAGCCCCTTCAGGACCGCGGTGACGTCGGCATCCATCGGTATCGCCGCAGCCTCGTGCCAGTACGGGGCTGCGGCCGACAACAGCTTCACCACGATCTCGATCACCGGGTTTTCCCGCACCGTTCCCGAGACGAGGCGGCCGTTGAGATCGAGGCGCTCGGCCTTGAAGTAGTTTTCGCCGCCCCCGGTGCGGTCGACCACCGGCTGCTGCAGGCTGACCGTCACGGTTTCGGGCGATGTCGGCAGGCCGTGCACCTGCGTCTGCGCGTGCGTCCAGGTCGCGGTCGCGAACGGGCTCTGGCCGGGCTCGGCGACGGTCAACGGCCCGGTGAATTCCGTGGTCAGCACGGTCGGCTGCCAGAGCTTGGCCGTCACCACCATGTTTTTGGCCGTGAGAGCGAGCGGCGGACGGTTCGATTTCAGCTCGGCTCCGGCGTCCGTGCAGTGCACTTCGACGCCGAACGGAAAGCCGCTGATGCTCTGGCTCGCGCAGGTGTAGACGCGCCCGGCCCGCGCCTCGCGCTCCTTCCAGCCCTCGATGGTGCGTTCGGCAACGCCCGCGCCGTAGTGCCAGCCGCCGGCCCACAGACCGCCAAGGAGGATCAGCAGGACGATGAGCACCAGCGGCCATCGCCGGCGGCGCGGAACGGAATTTGCCTGGATCATGCGTGCTGTGAAGCGTTGGAATCAGGCGTTTCGAAGGTGAGTCCTGTTTAGACCTCCTGCAGCCGCTGTCCAGACCATTGCGGCGCAGCAAACGGCCTGATACGCGAGCGTGCGACCGCAATGAACGCCCCGGACCCCGCCTTCGATCATGCCGCCGAAGACCTCTGGGTCTTCGGCTATGGCTCGCTGATCTGGCGGCCGGGCTTCGAATTCGCCGAACGCGTGCCGGCGCACATTCTCGGCATGCACCGTTCGCTCTGCATTTACTCGTTCGATCACCGCGGCACGCCGGAGCGGCCAGGCCTTGTGCTTGGCCTCGACTTCGGCGGCGCGTGCCGCGGCATCGCCTACCGCGTCGCGGCGAAACAGCGGCCCGCGACAGTGAAGTATCTGCGCGACCGCGAGCAGACCACAGCGGTGTATCGCGAGCTGGTGCGCGGGATTGCGCTCGATGGCAAGCCCGAGCGGCGTCTCGATGCGCTCTGCTATGCGGTCGATCGCGGCCATCCGCAATATGCCGGCCGCCTGACCCATGACCGGCAATTGCAGATCGTCCGTCAGGCGCATGGGCGCTCGGGCAACAATCGCGACTACGTCCTGGAGACGGCGAAGGCGCTCGAGGCGCTCGGCATTGTCGACCACGACCTGCAGGTGCTGGCGCAGCGCCTCAAGAGTTCACAGGAGGCGCGTGTCGGGCCGGCTTAGCTTATCCCGAGTCGCCCGAGCTCGGCCTGCCCTTCCGCGAGAAGCCGCGCGGTTGCCGTCTCGATGTCGTTCTGCAGCCGCTGATAAAACTCGTTCTTGTCGAGGCCGGGGGGAATCGGCGGCAGGAATTCGACCACGATCGTACCCGGGAGCCGCATGAACTTGCGGCGCGGCCAGAACAGCCCGGAATTGAGCGCCACCGGAATGCACGGCACGCCGATCTCGGCATAGAGATGCGCCACCCCGAACTTGTAGCGCGGCTCGGCAAAGGCGGCGCGGCGGGTGCCCTCGGGAAAGATGATGAGCTGCCGGCCGCCGCGGATCTCCTCGCGGGCGCGCTCGGTCATTTTCATCAGCGCCTGGCTGCCCGCGCCGCGGTCGACCGGGATCATGCGGCCCTTTGCCATGCACCAGCCGAAGATCGGAATCCACATCAGCTCGCGCTTGACGATGAAGGTGAAGTCGTCGAACAGCTTGAGCAGCGCGAAGGTTTCCCAGGTCGACTGGTGCTTTGCCGCGATGATCAGCGGCTCTTTCAGGCGCTCGCCGGCAAGCCGCTCCAGCCCGCGGATTTCGACCTTGGTGCCGCACACCACGCGCAGCATCCAGACGCTGGTGCGTCCCCACAGCTCGGCCATCTTCAGCACGGCCTTGCGCGGCAGGAGCAGCGTGAACAGCGCCACCAGCAGCAGGACGCCGAGGTTCAGATAGAACAGCACGTTGTAAAGGAAGGACCGGACGACGATCACGGAAACAGCCGCTGCACTTTCTTAAAAAAACGCTCGCCGGACCATGGCCGAAGCATGATCTTATCCGAAAACCGCTTCGCACTTTTCGGGATCATGCTAGGCGACGGAATGGGGAAGCACCATCCGGCTCCGGGCCACGATATACTTCAAATATTCCAAAATCAGCAGCCGGGCGGTGGATGGATTGTCCCACCAGTTCTCGATCCGGATCCGGTCCGACACCACCGCATAGGGGACCAACGCCACACCCGGAAGCTCGTGCTCGAGCTCGGCCATGGCGCGCGGCATGTGATAGTTCGCCGTGACCACGATCAGCGACTTGAAGCGGCGCTCTTCGACCCAGCGGCGGGTTTCGATCGCGTTGCCGATGGTGTTCGTCGCCGAATGATCGAGATCGACGCAACACGAGAACCAGCGCTGGTGCTCCGGCACAAGACGCGCGATCTCATAGGGCCGGGTCATCCGGTTGACGCCGCTGATCAGCAGACGCTGGCCATGGCCTGACGCCAGAAGCTCGAGCGCGTCACTGATGCGGAGCGCCCCGCCGGTCAGGACGACGATGCCGTCGGCGTTGCGGGACGGCGCGGCCTCAACCACAGGCATCTGCCGGACGAACCACCAGAAACCGCCGCCGAACAGCAAAGCCGCCAAAATCAGAATGAGCAGGGTGAAGCGATAGACGCGCCGCCACGGCCGCGTCCCGGCGCTTCCTGTCGCTGAGCCCTGCCCTACCGAGTGCATCCGTCGTACATCCCCGCCGGATCATAGCCCAGAATCCGGCCGCCGGATGGCACCGCCTACTCTACCAATTCGAGCGTCCGATTGACCGTGCGGCGGGACGCGATCGCCGTCACCACCGCCATCAGCACCATTTGCGCCATGATCGCGATATAGCCGCCAAGACTGAGCGAGAACGTGCCGAACAACACCGCAAGCTGATCGCTCCCGGGCATGCCGACGCTCAGGTTGGCGGCAACGCTGGCGATGCCGAACACCAGCATCGCAAGCCCTCCGCCGATCAGCCCGCCTTCGAGGCCCAGCACCAGAAAGTGGCGCTGGAACTGCTTGGCGATGAAGCCGTCCTTCGCGCCGATGAAATGCAGAACCTCGACGATCGGACGGTTGGTTGCCATCGCGCCGCGCGTTGCGAAGATCACCGACAGCACGGTCGCGGCCACCATCAGCAGCAGCACGCCGATACCGCCCGCGATCGTGGTCTGCGCCATCGCCCGCATCCGCTCGATCCAGGCGCGATGATCGTCGAGGGTTGCGCCCGCGACGCGCTCGGCGAGCGTCTTGCGCAGCGCGCTGAGATCCGCGCCGCCATCCTGCAGCCGGACCACGATCATGCGCGGCACCGGCAGATCGTCGAGCGAAAGCCCGCCGCCGAGCCAGGGCTCGAGCAGGCGCGTCGACTCGTCCTTGGAATAGGGCCGCACATCGGCGACGCCGGGCGTGGCACGGGCCATCTCGGCCGCCCGCGCGACGTCGGCCTCGATGTCGCGGCCCTGCACCGGCCGCACCTGGATGGTCACCTCGCGCGACACCTCCGACTGCCACTCGGCCGCCGAGGATCGCACCAGCATGACTGCCCCCGTGGTGAGCGACGCGAGAAACGTCATGATCGCAACCACGGCGACCAGCGCCCGGCCGGCGATCGAGCGCTTGGGCACGATCGGCGTCTCGGTGCGCGGCAGCAGGCCCGACATCGCCCGGGGCGTCATCAGGTCCCGATCCATCAGTTGCTGGCTCACGCGAAGCTCAGACATAAGCGTTTCCTCGGGCGCTTGCCTCGGCGCTTGCCTGGGCGCTCCGCTCAATCGTAGACATGCAGCCGGCCCTCATGCAGCACCAGTCGCCTGGAGTCGTACTGGTCCATCAGGCTGATGTCGTGGGTGGCGATCACCACGGTGGTGCCGGACTTGTTCAGCTCGATGAACAGCCGCAGCAGACGCTGTGCCAGGTTAGGATCGACGTTGCCGGTCGGCTCGTCGGCGAGCAGGAGCTGCGGACGGGCGATCACGGCGCGGGCGATGGCGGCGCGCTGCTTTTCGCCGCCGGAGAGCACCGGCGGCAGCGCGCCCATGCGGTCGCCGAGGCCGACCCAGTGCAGGAGCTCAACCACCTCGTTGCGATAGCTCGCCTCCTCCTTGCCCATCACCCGGAACGGCAGCGCGACATTCTCGTAGGTCGACATGTGGTCGAGCAGGCGGAAATCCTGGAACACGATGCCGATCCGCCGCCGCAAGGTCGCAAGCGAATCCTTGCTCAGGGTGGCGACGTCGTAGTTGAACACCGAGATCAGGCCGCGGGTCGGCCGCAGCGACAGAAACAACAGCCGCAGCAGCGACGTCTTGCCGGCACCCGACGGCCCGGTCAGGAACTGGAACGAGTGCGGCTCGATCCGGAAGCTGAGGTCGCGCAGAACCTCGGGCCCAAGCCCATACCGCAATCCCACGTTCTCAAATCGGACCACGCTGTCTCCCATCTCGGTCCGTGCCCCAAGAATCGCCCAATGGATCGCCTAACGGATCGCCCAACCAATCGCCCAACGAATCGCCCGCCATCCAAGATAGCGGACTCGCACCAAGTCGGTATTAACCCGGCATTAACCCGGCAGCCACAAGCCGATTTTCGGGCAGGCCGCGGAGGCCATTTCCAGTTCATGCCTGCATTTCGATGGTTTCCGGTCCGTTAACGGACGGCTGTTAGCTTCGCGCCGAAAGCGGCCCGTGCGAATCGCCTGGGCCGGTCCAAGGCGTGCCAAAGACTTCTACGATGCAGATTCTCTGTCCGGCCTGTTCGACCACCTACCAGCTCACCCCCGCGGCCATTGGGGCGAACGGGCGCTCGGTGCGTTGCGTCCGCTGCCAGCACGTCTGGTTCGTGCCGGCCCCGGGCGTCATGCCGGCGGTCGCTGTGGCCGAGCCACCTGCATGGGAGATGCCTCCCGAACCGCAGGCTCCGCCGCCGCACGAGGTCGACGAGACACCGCCGCAGGAACCGCCCCCCGAACATCCGGCGGCGGCGGCCGAGCCGCGCATCCACGACAACCTCGACGCACCGGTCGCGCCGGAGACACACCAGGAGCCCGACGAGCAGCGCCCGGTGGCGCTGTCCGACATTCCGATCCCCGTCACCGACGCGCCGCCGCTTGCGCCCGAGCCGGGCGACGGCATGCTCCCCGAGGCCGGCACGATCGACGGCGACGCCCGCGACATCGAGCATGCCGCCGAACGCCGCCGGGCCCGCGCCGCGGCCCGCCGCAAGAACAAAAGAATGCGGGCGCCTGTGTCGGTGATCATCCTGCTGCTGCTGTTCGTCTGCGGGGCGCTGCTCGGGCTGCGCAAGAATATCGTCCGCCACGTGCCGCAGATGGCATCGTTCTATGCCGCCATCGGCATGCCGGTGAACCTGCGCGGCCTGGTGTTCCACGACGTCAAGATCAGCAATGAGACCCACGACGGCGTCCCGGTGCTGGTGGTCGAAGGCGTCATCGCCAGCACCGTGAGCGTGCCGGTCGATGTACCGAGAATCCGCTTCGCGCTGCGCAATGCCGCGGGCGCGGAGGTCTATTCCTGGGTCGCACAACCCTCGCAGCCGGTCCTGGAGGCCGGCGAGGCCATCCCGTTCCGCAGCCGGCTCGCCTCGCCGCCGGCCGACGGACAGAACCTGCAGGTTCGCTTCCTGACCCGGCACGACGCCGCGTCCGGCGCGCGTTGAGGCGGCGGTGGCGCGCATCCTGATCGCCGAAGACGAGGAGCCGCTGCGGGCGCTGGTGGCGCGCGCGCTCACTTCCGACGGCCACGAGGTGGTGACGGCGGCCGACGGCGCTGAGGCGCTCGACAAGCTGCAGGGCGCGGGCGGCGCCTTCGACCTGCTGCTCGCCGACATCAAGATGCCGGTGATGGACGGGCTCGCGCTCGCACTCGCCGCCGCCCGCGATTTTCCCAGGCTGCCGATTTTGCTGATGACCGGCTTCGCCGACCAGCGCGAGCGCGCCTCGGGCCTCGAGGCGCTGGTCAGCGACGTGATTTCCAAGCCATTTTCCGTGGCCGAGATCAAGTTCGCGGTCGCCGCCGCGCTCGCCAGGGGTAAACCATAAGTGCGCAAGCGATAGGCGTGCCGGCGAGAACCGCGGCGGAATCGCGCGTTTCGATATCCTCGGGAGCCATGCTAAGCCGGTCCTTCCGATGAAAGATTCTCGATGCATGAACTGATCCACGACCTCGCCTTGTCCATCGTCATGGCATGGCTGCTCGGCGTCGTGGCCTATCTCGCGCGGCAGCCGCTGATCCTCGCCTATCTGGTGGCGGGCTTCGCGCTCGGGCCGTTCGGGCTGAAGTGGGTTCATTCCGAGCACTCGATCAACACCATCGCCGAGCTCGGGCTGATCTTCATGCTGTTCATGATCGGCCTGGAGATCGATCTGAAGAAGATCATCCGCGCCGGCAGCGTCATTCTCGTCACATCCGCGGTGCAGATCATCGGCTGCTTTGCGCTGGCGCTCGGCCTGTTCCTGCTGATGGGGCTGACGCTCGGCGGCGGAAAGTTCGACGCGCTATACCTCGCCGCGGCCGTAGCGCTGAGCAGCACGGTCATCATCGTCAAGGTGCTGTACGACAAGTTCGAGCTCGACACGCTTCCGGGCCGCGTCACGCTCGGCGTCCTGGTGCTGCAGGATCTGTTCGCGATCCTGTTCCTGGCCATCCAGCCGAGCCTCGACAACCTGCAGGTCGACGTCGTGTTGCTGTCGCTGGCACGCGTCGGCGTGCTGCTGACCGCGGCGCTGCTGATCAGCCGCTTCACCCTGCCGCACCTGTTCCAGCTCATCGCCCGGTTGCCGGAGCTGGTGCTGGTCGGCGCGCTGGCGTGGTGCTTCGCGGTCGCCGAATTTGCCGAATTCCTTGGGCTGTCGCGCGAGATGGGCGCGCTGGTTGCCGGCGTGTCGCTGTCGACGTTTCCCTATGCGCTTGATGTCACCGCGAAGGTCACGTCGCTCCGCGATTTCTTCATCACGCTGTTCTTCGTGGCGCTGGGCATGACGATCCCCTTGCCGACCGCATCGGTGCTGGGACTCGCGCTTGTCATCGTCGCGTTCACCCTGGCGAGCCGGCTGCTGACGGTCTTTCCGCCGCTCTACGCCATGCGACAGGGCATCCGCGCAAGCCTGCTGCCGGCGATCAACCTCGCACAGATCAGCGAATTTTCGCTGGTGCTCATTCAGGTGGGCGTGCAGGCCAATCAGGTCCAGGCGGCGACCGCGAGTGCGGCGTCCGCCGCTTTTGTCGTGCTCGCCGTGATCAGCACGTTTCTCATGATGCGAAGCGATGCGATTTCCCGCAGCGCGATCCCGCTGTTCAAGCGCTTCGGCCTGAGCGACCTCGACCAGGCGCATGCCGAGGCCGAGCCGGAAACACCGGACGAGCGCAAGCGTCGGATCGTCATCCTCGGCTTCTACCGGGTCGCAAGCTCGTTCCTGGCGGAGCTGGAGCGCACCCACGCAGCGCTGGTGGAACAGGTGTTCGTCGTCGATTTCAACCCGACGGTCTACCACTCGCTCAAGGCGCGCGGAGTTCGCGTGCACTATGGCGACATCGCCCACGCCGACACGCTGGCCCACGCCGGCATCACCGACGCAGAGATCGTGATTTTAAGCGTGCCGGATACGCTGTTGAAGGGCACGAGCAACGAGCGGCTGGTGCGCCTGATCCGGGCATCGAACCCCAGCGCCAAGATCATCGCCACGGCCGACGTTCTCGCCGAAACGCAGACGCTTTACGCCGCGGGAGCCGATTACGTGACCATCGCGCGGCTTGATCAGGCGAACGAGCTGGTCGAGGTGGTCACCGCAGCCGAGGCCGGCCTGATCGATGACATGCGCTCGCGGCTGGAAGCCCGGCTGCGCGACCGGGGCGAGATTCTTCCGTAGCTGGAGAAAGCGCGCGCCAAATTCCGCGCGCGCGGTCAGTAATCCTTGAGCAGCCGCTCGATGTAATCGAGCTCGAGCTGCGGGCGGAAGCTCTCGCCGAAACGCCGGCGCAGCTCTTCCAGAATGCGCCGCGCGCGCTGCACGTCGATCTCGCCCGGCACCTTGACCGTGGTGTCGTCGACGTCGTGGCCGCGCATCGGCCGGCCGAGCGGATCGGTGTCCTGGTTGGCGCGCGCCTGGCCGGTGCGGCCGGGATTGCCCGGTCCCAGGCCCTGGCCCATCTGCTGCTGCATCGACTGCGCCATGCCCTGCGCGCCCCGGCGCATCGCCTCGAGCGCGCGGCCCTGCGAATCGACCGCACCGTCGGCATCGCCGTCGCCGAGCTGGTCGCCGGCCTCGCCCATCGCCTCGCCGGCGCGGCCGAGCTGATCCATCTCGCCGCCCTGCTGGCCCTGACCCTGCTGCTGCCCCTGCTGGCCCTGGCTCGGCATCATGCCGCGCTTGCGCAACTCCTCCAGCAGCTTGTTGAGCTGCTCGCGCAGCGCCTGCTGGTCCTGGCGCAGCTCGCCCATCTGGTTGCGGTCGCCCTGCTGGCGCTGCTGGCCGCGCTGGCGGCGCTGATCCTGGCCCTGGCGGAAGGTGCGGTCGCGCAACTGCTGCTGCTTCTGGATCATTTCGCCGAGCTCGTTCAGCGCCGACTGCATGTCGTCGTCGCCGTCGCCCTGCTCGCCGCCGGGCCGCGCCATCTGCAGGTTGTCGAGCATCTGGCGGAGCTGATCGAGCATCTGCTTCGCCGCGTCGCGCGCGCCGGAGCGCGCCAGGCGCTCCATCCGGTCGAGCATGTTGCGCAGGTCCTGCGAGCGCAGCTCGCGCATCTGGTTGCGGTCGAGCGGCCGCGCCATCTGCGGGTTCTTACGCAGCTCCTCGGCCAGCGCCTGCATGAACTTGTCGAGCGCCGCGCGAAGCTCGTCCATCAGCTTCTTGATCTCTTCGTCGGACGCGCCGCGTTCCAGCGCCTCGCGCAACGCATCCTGGGCGGCGCGAAGCTGCTTCTCGGTCTCGGAGACGTTGCCGTCCTCGAGCATCACCGCCATCGCCCAGAGCCGCGTGACCACGTCGCGCAGCGTGTCGTCGTTCTCGGCGCGCGAGAGCTGCCAGTAGATCGAGCGCAGCCCGAGATAGACGCTGGTTTCGGGGATGAAGCGCTCCGGCGCGATGGTCAGCGCATCGAGCGCCATCAGCACGCGGTCCTTGGCATGGGCGTCGAGCGCGAGGTTGCGGCGCTGCTCGATCAGCGCGCGCGGCAGCGCCTTGGCGAACGGCCGCTCCGGCAGCCGCATCTCCTGCGGAGCCGAACGGCCTTCGTTGTTGCCTTCGTCGCGGGCCGCGAGCGTCATGGTCACGTCGACGCCGGCCCAGGGATGCTCGGACAGGTCCTTGGTGGTGGACGCTGCACCGTTGCGGGTGCGCGCCTGCGGCAGCACCAGCGGGAAGTTCGGCGCTTCATAGAGCGGGCGCGGCTCCTTGCCGCCGGGCCGCGACGCGGCAGCCTTGCGCTCGAACGTCGCCTGCGCGTCGACCACGCCGTAGTCGTCCTCGAGCTTGTAGTTCAACAGCAGCGAGCCGCGGAGCTGCGGCTCCGGTTCCTTGGCGAGCGCAATGGTCGGCGGCCGGTCCGGCACCGCGGTGAAGCGCCACGTGACATCCTCGCCAACGCCTTTCACCGTCGCGCTGCCGGCATCGGTGATCGTGAAGTGCTTCTCCTCGGTGCCCTTCGGAGCCTGCGGCGCAGTGTTGGCACCGGTCTTGGCGGCCTCGGCGACGCCGCCCGCAACCGCGACGTCCAACCCCGACTGTCCGGTTGCGCGCACGACCAGCGTGGAGCCGGCCGGCACACTCACCGCGGCGGTGCTGCGCGCCTGCGACGGCTCGCCCGGGCGCAGGCCCGGCAGGATCATCGGCGGCCGGCCGGTATAGGCCGGCGGCGTCACCCAGGCGTCGAGCCGGTAGTTCGCCGGCATGACGACGCCATGCCAGTCGAACGCCGCCGCAACGCGCCGCGTGCGCTCGCTGCCGGCGGCAACGAAGGTCACGGCAACGAGCACCAGCACCAAAGCACGCAACGCAAACGGGTCGCGGAGCGGAAGCTTCGGCGAAGGATTGCCGGACTTCAGCGCGCTCGCCGCGCGCAAGGCGCGCTCGAGATGGGCGCGCCAGAGCGCAACCGCCAACTGATCGCCGGCCTCGGGGGCCATCTTGTCGGCGATCGCCGTGGCCGGACGGTGCGGCAGCATGCTGAAGCGGTCGAGCCGTCGCAACCCGTCGTTCCGGCTCGGCCAGCGCACCTTGAGCAACGGCAGGGTCGCGGCGACCGCGATGATGAAGAATACGCCGACGCCGACGGCGCGGCCGATCGGTGGCAGCCAGAGCCAAAGCCCGAGCCACGACACGGCAAGGAACAGGCCCGCCGCCGTCGCCATCGAGGCCAGCGCCGGCCACAGCCGTTCCCACAGGATCGCCGCCCGCGCGCGGAACAGCCCGCGCGAGAGCATGGCCTCTCCGGTGCGAGCAAGACGCAGGCCTTCAGGCGCTTCTGCGGTCGTTTCGGTCAAGTCGGCTCCAGTACAGGCCCAAAGCGGGCCCGACGGCAGGCCCAGGCAGAATCTTGAAGTGACAATACCTTACCACGGAGCCTGTTCCGCGGCACGGCGCTCACGTCCTATTCCAAGCAATTCGCACGCCATCGTGATGGCGGAACCGCTCAAAGCCAAGCCGGAAGCCTATCCAGGCCGATCAATTCGTCGGCTTCAAGGCGCGGCCGCACCAGGGCCCATTCGCTTTCCCGGACAAGCACTTCGGGAATAAGCGCCCGGGTGTTGTAGGTGCCGGACTGGACCGCGCCGTAGGCCCCGGCGGTCATGATCGCCAGCAGGTCGCCGGGCTTGGGCTCCACCAGCCCCCGGTCGAGCGCCAGAAAGTCGCCCGATTCGCAGACCGGGCCGACCACGTCCGCCACGATCCGCGGCGTGCCGGAAGCGGTTTCGTTCACCGGCCGGATGTCGTGATGCGCCTCGTACAGCGTCGGCCGGACCAGGTCGTTCATGGCGGCGTCGACGATGACGAAGGTCTTGGCCTCGCCGCGCTTGAGGTAGAGCACGCGCGTCACCAGGATGCCGGCATTGCCGACGATCAGGCGGCCCGGCTCGAAGATCAGCTTGCAATCGAGCCCGCGGGTCGCCCGCTTGACCACCTGCGCATAGGCGGTGGGATCGGGCGGCGGCTCGTTGTCCTCGCGGTAGGGGATGCCGAGACCACCGCCGAGATCGACGTGCGCGATCGTGTGCCCGTCGCTTCGCAGCTCGCGCACGAAGTCCGACAGCAGCGCGAAGGCATCGTCGAACGGCGACAGCTCGGTGATCTGGCTGCCGATGTGCATGTCGACGCCGGCGACGCGAAGGCCCGGCAGCTTTGCGGCATGGGCATAGACCTCGCGCGCGCGGCTGATCGGGATGCCGAACTTGTTCTCCGCGCGCCCGGTCGAGATCTTGTGATGAGTCTTGGCATCGATGTCGGGATTGACGCGCACCGAGACATTCGCGGTGCGGCCCTTGCCCGCGGCAATCGAGGAGAGGAGCTCAAGCTCAGGCTCCGACTCGACGTTGACGCAGAGGATGTTCTCGTCGAGCGCCATCGCCAGCTCGCCCGCGGTCTTGCCGATGCCGGAGAACATGATCTTGTCGGGCGGCACGCCGGCCTTGAGCGCCCGCTTGAGCTCGCCGCCCGACACCACATCAGCGCCGGCGCCGAGCTTGGCCAACGTCGCGATCACCGCCTGGTTGGAGTTCGCCTTGACCGCGTAGCAGACCAGTGACGGCACGTTGGCGAACGCGCCGGCAAAGACCCGATAGTGCCGCTCGAGCGTCGCGGTCGAGTAGCAGTAGAACGGGGTGCCGACGGCCGCCGCGAGATTGACAAGATTGACCGCCTCGGCATGCAGCACGCCGTTGCGATAGTCGAAGTGATGCATGGGGTGCTCAGTCGAGAAGCCAGTCGGCCGGTGTCCGCCGTTTC
The DNA here is from genome assembly GCA_019746355.1 of Xanthobacteraceae bacterium. Next base: position 14,140 of record JAIESC010000117.1, read on the forward strand.
GGTCCTTCCGGAGCGATCGGCTGGCCCTCATCGTCGTAGGCCGGGCCGGTGCGCGGCCCCAGCGACTCGCCGCGGGGGGTGACCGGCGTCTTGGTGGTCGCCCGCTCGAGCGCATAGCCGCCCGGCGGCGGATCGAGCGCGCCTTTGCGGCCGCAGCCTGCGAGAGCCAGGGTGAAAGCGCCGACAAGGGCAAGCGAGATCAACGAGAGCTTCGGCCGCGGCACTTTCAACTCCGGATTTCGCGCACCATAGCAGAATGCGCCCCTTTTACGAAATTCGCGGCCCATTGCGTTAACCATTCCCGGCCCGTGCACCAGTTTGCGGCCAATCGTGAGCGAATCGTGACGTAAGCGCCGCGGTCAGCCGCGCTCGCGCTCCAGTGCCTTCAGCCATTTCTTCGCCTGGGCACGGACGTTTTTCGGCGCGGTACCACCGTAGCTGGTGCGGCTGGTCACCGACCGTTCGACCGAAAGCACGTCGAACACGGCCTGGGTGATCTTCGGCTCGATCTGCTTCATTTCGGCGAGCGGCAGCTCGTGCAGCGGCAGCTCCTGTTCCGCGGCCTTTGCCACAATCCGCCCGGTGACGTGGTGAGCCTCGCGGAACGGCATCTTCAGCGTCCGCACCAGCCAGTCGGCGAGATCGGTGGCGGTGGCGTAGCCCGCGCCAGCCGCCTCTTTCATGCGCTCCACGTCCGGCTGCATGTCGCGCACCATGCCGGTCATGGCGTCGATCGACAATGCGAGCGCGTCGAACGCCTCGATGGTGCCTTCCTTGTCCTCCTGCATGTCCTTCTGGTACGCGAGCGGCAGGCCCTTCATCACCATCAGCATCTGGTTGAGCGTGCCGACCACCCGGCCGGTCTTGGCGCGCACCAGTTCCGCGGCATCCGGATTGCGCTTCTGCGGCATGATCGAGGAGCCGGTGGTGAACTTGTCGGAGAGCTTCACCAGCCCGACCAGCGGCGAGGTCCAGATCACGATCTCCTCGGCAAAGCGCGACAGATGCACCGACGCGATCGCCGCGGCCGCCAGCGTCTCCATCACGAAATCGCGGTCGGACACCGCGTCGAGCGAGTTCGCCATCGGCGCATCGAACTCCAGCGCCTCGGCCGTCATGTCGCGGTCGAGCGGAAAGGACGTGCCGGCGAGCGCGGCCGCACCCAACGGCGACTCGTTCAGGCGCGCGCGCGCGCCGGCGAACCGGCTGCGGTCGCGCGAGGCCATCTCGACATACGCCAGCAGATGGTGGCCGAAGGTGACCGGCTGCGCGGTCTGCAAATGGGTGAAGCCCGGCATCACGGTCGCGGCTTGCTCCAGCGCCTTCTCGGCCAGCGCCTTTTGATAATCGGCGAGCAATCCGTCGATGTCGTCGATCCGCGCCCGCACCCAGAGCCGGAAATCGGTCGCGACCTGATCGTTGCGCGAGCGCGCGGTGTGCAGCCGGCCGGCGGCCGGGCCGATCAGCTCGGCGAGCCGCGCCTCGACATTCATATGGATGTCCTCGAGCTGCCGCTTGAACTGGAACTTGCCCGAGCCGATCTCTGACAGGATCGTGTCTAGACCGTGAGCGATCCTCCGGGCATCGTCCGCCTCGATGATGCCCTGTTTGGCCAGCATCTCGGCGTGGGCCTTGCTCGCGGCGATGTCCTGCCGGTAGAGGTGCCAGTCGAAGTCGATCGAGGTGTTGATCTTCTCCATGATAGCGGCCGGTCCGGACGCAAAGCGTCCGCCCCACATCTTGTTGCTCACCGCTTTCGTCTTCTTAACCACCGGAATTCATCCATCATGACCGATCCAAAAGACGCCGCACGAAGCCACGCCAAGAAGCGGCTCGCCTTGGTCCTTCTCGGCGGCGTGGTCGGCGTCACTGCCGGGCTTGCGGGGGTATACGGGATTGGCCGCCTGATGGGCAATGCGGAGACCGACCCGGCCTGCAAAAGCGCGGTCGAAACCGCCCGCCGGATCGCGCCTTTGGCCCGCGGCGAGGTGGCCGCGGTGGGCGTGGTCAAAGCCCCGAAAACCCTGCCGACGCTTGCCTTCAAGGACGCCTCGGGCGCGGATAAGACCCTCGCCGACTGGCGCGGCCGCACCGTGCTCCTGAACCTCTGGGCGACCTGGTGCGTGCCCTGCCGCAAGGAGATGCCGGCACTCGACTCGCTTCAGGCCAAGCTCGGCGGGCCGGATTTCGACGTGGTCGCGGTCAACATCGACACCCGCGACACCGACAAGCCGAAGGCCTGGCTCAAGGACGTCGGCGTCCACCAGCTCGGCTACTACGCCGACCAGAGCGCCAAGGTGTTCCAGGACCTCAAGGCGATCGGCAAGGCGTTCGGCATGCCGACCACGTTGCTGATCGATCCGAACGGCTGCGAGCTTGCGGCGCTGGCGGGGCCGGCGGAATGGGCGAGCGACGACGCGGTCAAGCTCGTCACCGAGGCGCTGAAGAAATAGCGGCACGAATCTCTCAACCGTCATTTCGGGACGCGAGCCACAAGCGCGTTCACGCGCGTCTTCGACGCGCTATGGCTCGTGAACCCGGAGTCCAGTAGAAGAAAATCCCTGCGCGACTGGATTCCGGGCTCGTGCGCTGCGCGCACGCCCCGGAATGACCGCGACGTGTCATTGTCTAGACCGAGATATTCAAATTCTGCCCGATGCCGCTCGCGACATTGGCGAGGCTCTGCATGTTCTGCTGCGCGGCGTCGAGCAGCTTGACCGCGTTCTGCGCCGACTCGGCGTTCATCTTCAGCATCTTGGCCGCAACCGCGGTCTGCACCTGGCTGGCCTGCGCGGCGATGAAGGCAGCGGCGATCGAGGCAACGTCCATGCACAAATACCCGTCAGGAGCTTGCCGCGGCTGTTGCGGCGAAGCGGAGCGTCAGACTGTGATCTTGAGGCCGGTCACCGTGTCGATCTTGGTGCCGTCGGCAAGCGTCATGATGTTCTTCTTGGTGTCGATATAGGCACCGTTGGCGAGGTTGACGATCGAGCTGGGATCCACCACCTCGAGCCCGGTCGTGATGTCGATCTGCGTGCCGTTCAGCAGCGTCATGACGTTGGTGGTGGTGTCGATGTTGCTGCCGTCCTCGAAGTAGATGATCGGATCGAGTTCGGTCGGCGGATTGTAGTTGGTCGGCTGCTGATTGAACTTCTGCTGCAGCGCCATCTTCTCCTGCATGCGCTTGGCCTGCGCGGCATCGGCCATCTGCAAGGCCAGCGTCGCCGCCGACGACTGCGTGCTCGCCGTGATCTGCGCAAAGTTCGCCATGGTCTTCTGGCTCTTGGTGAGGAAGTTCGCGATGCTGCCGGGGTACTTGGAATCCTGCAGCGCGCCCATGATGCCGCCCGGGTTCGCTGCGGCGTCAGCGGCCTCCTGCGCTTCCTTGAGCCAGTTCGTGCCGGTTGCGGAAGCAATGTTGATCGGCGAAATCGCCATCGGCCAGTCCGAATTCCTCTGTGTGCCCTCTTACGGGAAAGGCGTTAAGACTTTCTGACCGGTTAAGCCCGGGTTAACGATGCCGGCTATCGGGTGGTCTGCCGGGCCCGCGTCGGGCAGGGCTGGCCGCATTTTGGAACGCCGACGTGACCAACCCACCCTCCCCGCAAGCCAGGCCCGCTCTGTCCAAGGCGCCCCTGTCCATGTCGCCCACCGACTGGGCGCTTCTGCTGCTTCTCTCGGTGCTGTGGGGCGGATCGTTCTATTTCGCCAAGATCGCGGTGCCGGAGATCCCGCCGCTCACGCTCGCGCTCGGCCGCGTCGCCATCGCCGCGGCCGCGCTTGCCGTCGTCGCCCGGCTCCTGGCCGTGCCGTTTCCGCGCGACCCGGCGATCTGGAAGCAGTTTGCGGTGATCGCCGCGCTCAACAACGCCATCCCGTTCACGCTGCTCTTCTGGGCGCAGATCCACATCTCGATCGGGCTTGCCTCGATCCTCAACGCCACCACGCCGCTGTTTGGCGTGCTCGTGGCGCACGCGCTCACCCACGATGACCGGCTGACACCCGGCCGTGTCGTCGGCCTCATAGCCGGCTTTATCGGCGTCGTGGTGCTGATCGGCCCGGGATTGCTCGGCGAGCTCGGCTCCGACGTGCTGGCGGAGTTCGCCTGTCTTACCGCGTCGTGCTCCTACGCGTTCGGCGCGGTGCTGGCCCGGCGGCTGCGCGGCGTGCCGCCGATCATGGTGGCAAGCGGCCAGCTGACCATGTCGACAGTTCTGCTGCTGCCGTTCGCGCTGCTGTTCGACAAGCCCTTGGCGCTCTTTGCGGCGTCGAACGCGGCGCTGGCCGCGCTCGTCGGGATCGCCTTGCTATCGTCGGCGCTGGCGTATCTGATCTACTTCCGGCTGATCGCGCGGGCCGGCGCGACCAACGCGATGCTGGTGACGTTCCTCATCCCGGTCAGCGCCATTTTGATGGGCATTGTGCTGCTCGACGAAAGCCTCAGCGCACGGCAACTCGCTGGCATGATCGCGATCTTCATCGGCGTCGCGGCGATCGATGGACGCGCCGGACGCTTCATCGCGCGAAAGGTACAGCGCACGAATTCGTGATCGCCGGCCCGCGTTGACAGAGAAAGCGCTTGCGCCTACACTTAACCATATGGTTAAGTTTCAAGACGCCACGCTGGACCGCACGTTTGCGGCGCTGTCGGACCCGACCCGGCGCGCGCTGCTGATGCGCCTCGCCGACGACGAGGCCGTATCGGTGAGCGATCTGGCGCAGCCGTTCTCGATGTCGCTGCCTGCGGTGATGAAGCATCTCGATGTGCTGAGCGACGCAGGACTGGTGACGCGCACCAAAGCCGGGCGGATTGTGAGCTGCAAGCTCGAAGCCGCCCCGATGGAAGAAGCGATGCACTGGCTCTACCGCTACCAGCGCTTCTGGACTTCGCAGCTCGATCGCCTTGCCGCACTCGTGGAGGACAAGTCATGGCCGCCAACCCCGCCGTCAGCACCCCCGTCAAGCCAAGCCTCACGCTCAAACGTCGTCTCAATGCCTCGCCGGAGAAGGTCTTCGCCGCGTGGACGAAGCCCGAAACGCTAGCGCGCTGGTTCGGGCCGGTCGAATGCACGAGCATCGAGGCGCGGATCGATCTCAAGGTCGGCGGCCGCTACCACATCACCATGATCGTGCCGGGCGACCAGCACGACGTCATGGGCGTCTATCGCGAGATCGTGCCGAACCAGAGGCTGGTTTTCACCTGGCACTGGAAGACCACGCCCGAGCGTGAGTCGCTCGTCACCGTCACATTGAAGCCAGACGGCGACGGCACAATGCTGACGCTGCTGCACGAGATGTTCTTCGACGAGGCGGCCCGCGATCGTCACAACGAGGGCTGGACCGGCACGCTCGACAAGCTCGAAAAGCTGTTCGCGTAAGCCCGGGAGTGCTTGTCATGCATGCGCACAAGATCGTGACCCGCGACGAATGGCTGCAAGCCCGCAAGGCGCTGCTCGCGAAGGAAAAGGAAATGACGCGCCAGCGCGATCTGTTGAGCGAGCAACGGCGCGCGCTGCCCTGGGTCAAGGTCGAAAAGGCCTATGCGTTCGAGACGACCGCCGGGCGCAAGACACTTGCCGGGCTGTTCGGCGACAAGAACCAGCTCATCGTCTACCACTTCATGTGGCGGCACGACCTCGACGACGGCTGCATCGGCTGCTCGTTCCTCGCCGACCATATCGACGGCGCCAACCTGCATCTGCCGCACAACGACGTGGCTCTGGTCGTTGTGTCCCGCGCGCCGCTCGCGGTGCTCCAGGCCTATCGCAAGCGGATGGGCTGGCGGTTCGAGTGGGTGTCGTCCGCCGCAAGCGACTTCAATTTCGACTATCACGTGTCCTTCACCAGGGACGAGCTGGCGAAAGGCAGGGTCACCTACAACTACACGACGATCGACGCCTCGATCGACGAATTGTCCGGCATCAGCGCGTTTTGCAAGGACGACAACGGCGACATCTTCCACACCTATTCGAGCTATGGCCGCGGCAACGAGGAGGTGCTCGGCGCCTATATGTGGCTTGATCTTGCGCCCAAGGGCCGGAACGAGAACGGTCCACACCGCGGCATGATGGACTGGGTGCGCCACCACGATCGCTACGAGGCCGCAGGCGCACCGGACAAGGCCGGCGGCTGGCGGCCCGCCGCAAAGTCCGGCAGCGACGAACCGGGCTGCTGCTCATAACCCCAACGCAAACATCCAGTACAAAGGATTGGAAATGCCCAGCAAGATCTTCGTCAACCTGGCGGTCAAGGACCTCGACAAGTCCAAGGGCTTCTTCGGCAAGCTCGGTTACACCTTCAACGCCCAGTTCACCGACGCGACGGCGGCCTGCATGGTGATCAGCGATGACATCTACGCCATGCTGCTGACCGAAGCGAAGTTCAAGGAATTCAGCAAGAAACCGATCGCCGATGCGCACAAGACGACCGAGGTTCTGATCGCGCTGTCGATGGACGGCAAGGACGAGGTCAACCGGGTGGTGGACGCCGCGCTTAAGGCCGGCGGCAGCGAAGCGCGCGACCCGCAGGACTACGGCTTCATGTTCCTGCGCAGCTTCAGCGACCTCGACGGCCATGTCTGGGAAATTTTCTGGATGGATGCCAAGCACGTTCAATGACGGCGCTTTCGCCGCAGGGCGAAATTCGAGGCGGCACGTTAAAGACAGCACGCTCGACATCACACAACGAGGAAACCTTATGAGCTACGTCGATGGATTTATTGTTCCGGTGCCGAAGAAGAACATGAAGGCCTATCTCAGCCTCGCCCGGAAGGCCGGCAAAGTGTGGAAGGATCACGGCGCGCTCGAATACGTCGAGTGCGTCGCCGATGACGTCAAGATCGGCAAGTGGACCTCGTTTCCGCGCTCGGTAAAGCTCAAGCGCGGCGAGACCGTCGTGTTCTCCTACATCGTCTACAAGTCGCGCGCACAGCGCGACAAGGTGATGGCGAAGGTGATGAAGGACAAGCGCCTCGCCAGCATGATGAACGACCCGACGGCGATGCCGTTCGACGGCAAACGCATGATCTGGGGCGGCTTCAAGGCCGCCATCGTGATCTGAGGAGCCGACGATGGCCGCGCACGGACACTTCCACTGGAACGAGCTCCTGGCGCGCGACATCGAAGGCGCCAAAGCCTTCTACGAAGAGACCATCGGTTGGTCGTACCAGCCGATGGCGATGGCCGACGGCGCGACCTACTGGGTCGCGATCATGGACGGCAAGCCGGTCGCCGGAATGTTTCCGATCGACCGGCCGGAATTCGCAGGCGTCCCGGAATGCTGGATGTCCTACCTCGCGGTCGACAATGTCGATGAGCGCGTGAAGCAGGCCATCGCCGCGGGCGCAAAGCTGATGAAGCCGATCTTCGACGTTCCCGACGTGGGCCGCATCGCCATCCTGACCGAGCCCGGCGGCGCGGGCGTCGGCTGGATCACGCCGGTCGGTTGATCGCCGACACTGGAAGTCCACAGCAATCAGTAAGGAGCATCCCGATGACCCGGATCAGATCGCTGACTTCACCGACGAGATGCCGGCTGTCGCCCAGCGCATGTCGCGGAAAAAAGCGTGCCCCGGACTTGATCCTGGGTGGATACCGGTTTGCCGAATAGGCCGTGCGCAACGCAGGAATCTGGCGCGTAACGCAAGGGCAGCGCGTCACACGCCAGGCAACGATCTCGCAGTGCAATGGAACATCCACCACCAAGGGAGTGCGTCATGAAGCTCTATGGATTCTCGCCTTCACCGAACACCTGGAAGGTCCGCGCGCTCGCGGCCCATCTCGGCATCCCTCTCGACTATGAATTGGTCGATCTGACCAAGGGCGCCTCGCACGCGCCCGCCTACCTCGCCATCAATCCCACAGGCCGCACGCCGGCGCTGGTCGACGGCGACTTCAAGCTCTGGGAGTCGGAGGCGATCATGCAGTATCTCGCAAGCCAGCAGCCGAACTCGCTGTGGCCGAACGATGCACGCGCCCGCGCCGACATCATGCGCTGGCAGAGCTGGCAGCTCGCGCACTGGGGCAAGGAGAGCTGCGAGCCGCTGGTGTTCAACCGGCTGGTGAAGAAGGTTCTCAATCTCGGACCGCCCGACGAGGCCGCGGTCGCCAGGGGCCTCGAATGCTTCAACCGCGACGCCGCGATGCTCGAGGCGCATCTCGGCAAGCAGCCCTATCTCGTGGGCAAGGACCTGACGCTCGCGGAGTTCTCGGTGGCGGCGGTGCTGTTCCACGCCCAGGCCGCGGACCTCCCGCTCGGTCCCTATGCAAAGCTGCGCGAGTGGTTCGGCCGCGTCGCGGCGCTGCCGTGCTGGAGCCAGACCGCGCCGCAAGCGCCCGCGGCCGCAGCCTGACGCGCCTGCCACCGACGCCGCCCCGCGGTCCGGGGCGGCGTCTTTCGTTGTCGCGCTGTCGTGATTAAGTTCGGCCCATGGCCGAACCTGCAAACGATCGATCCGCGTCCTATCCGAAAACCGCCTCATGCCTCTGCGGCGGCCTGACCGCCACGGTCTCGGCGCCGCCGACCATGACCCATGCCTGCGCCTGCCTCGACTGCCAGCGCGGCACCGGCAGCGCGTTCTCCTACTCGGCGTTCTTCGCGGAAGGCGTTGTGCAAACGGCTGGCGAGATACGGACCTATCGCCGCACGAGCGATTCCGGCCGCTGGCAGGAGTCGATCTTTTGTCCGACCTGCGGCGTCTGCGTCCTGACGCGGCTTGAAGCGCTGCCGGGCATCATCGGCATTTCCGTCGGATGCTTCGGCGATCCGGGCTTCGAGAAGCCGGAGAAGCTCTGGTGGGCGTCGCGGCGGCACCATTGGCTCGAGCCGCCGCATGGCCTGGAAACGGCCGAGACTCAATAGCGGGATTGAACCAGCTAGGAGCCTGTCCAGATAGGGCTGGCAGGGGTCCGTTTCATAGACGATAGCCCGCTCATGCCGCGCTGGCGAGTTTGGTGAGGTTGTGGGCGGTGCAGATCAGCGTCCATTCGGCCTTCACTTTCTCGATGCCGCGTAAGAGGAACTGCCTGAACCCTCTGGCCTGCTTGATCTGTCCGAACACCGGCTCAACGATTTGCTTCCTGAGCCGGTAGCGGCTGGTGCTCTCATGCTCATAGCCGCAGCTTATTTTTACTATCAGGCCGCCATCTATTTCGGTTGGGTGTCGCCGTAGCCGCCGATCCGGCGAGAGTAACCGCTTTGGCCGCCCGATTGAGCGCCCGGCGACCGTCCACAGTGTCGGACCGGTAGGCACCAAGACGAGCGCTCATGGGATGGCAATACCGCTGTTCCGCTGCTATCTTATGAATATGCGAGTGATGACTCGTATATTTCCCCTGCTGTTGATAGCTGTCGCATTGATGTTTCCGGCAGCCGCACAAACTGGTGTGCGGATCGATGTCCGGGTTGACGTATGCGTTACTTTGGCGCAGCCCGCAGTTCTTTCGAACGCAATGCGTACAGGGATGCCTTGCCGCATCTGCAAGATGAAGTCTTGTAGCGCAAATGCTGTTGCTTGTTCCTCATACTGCGTTGTTGCGAGCGCACTCCTTCCCCGCATCGTTGGACTTGTCCCGAGTCCTTCCGAGGTGGTTGTTCCCTTGCTGACTCCGGCACTTTTGGATCATCACGGACCGCCCGATCCCTACCCTCCTAGACCTACCGCCATCAGTTGAGTTGGCCGCGATTGCGGCCGGCGCGGTCGTGTGTGCGTCACGTGTCGAAAGATCGGCATCGTAACGGCACGCGATCATGACGATCCGTGAGGCCGTCAATCGCCTCGATCAGCTGATGAATAGATCCTCGATGCGCAGACGCTCAGATTGGCGTTCTGTTGCGCGGTCTCTGGGAGGTAACGATGACGCCAGCTATGCGAACATTATTACCCGTCGGATGCTTTGCCATTGCGGGTGCCATGACGCTGGCGATCATCATGGGAGCCAGGGCACCAATCGGCGTTGGTCCCCAACTGGTCAACCGGGGAGCTGAAGCGTTTGCTGAAGCAAGCGATGCCGGCATCCGTCGCAGTGTTGATGCGCGGTTTCCGCCCTACTCAGCAGTTGGCAGGTTTGAGGGAACGATGCTGTGTACGGCAGCCATTGTTCTCCATCCAAGAATCATTATCACGGCTGGTCATTGCATTGCTGACAGAGATGGCACGATCAAGAGATCCAACCTGTCGTTCCGGCCGGGCTATCAAGCTGGAACCGATCTTGGCCGTTTCAAAGCAAAAGTGTGGGCCGTCGGATCGAAACAACGTTTCGAGCGGCAATCAGTCCACGATGCTTCGCAAGATTGGGTAATCCTCGTTCTAGACGAGACATCCAAAGGCGTTGAGCCATTTCCTCTGAGCCATCACTCTTTCAAGACCTTGAAATCGCACGAACGCAAATTCCTTATGCCGAGTTACTCGAACGATATTGGCGATGCTGAGGTGCTTAGCGTCGACCCGAAATGTTCCATTCGCGATCTTGTTTGGGATGTACTCGTTCACGATTGCAGGGCGCAATATGGTTCCTCTGGAGCACCCCTACTGATGCGAGATCGGCTTGGGTACGCGGTCATCGGCATCCACACCGGTTCGATGTTTGCGAGCGACGACGGGGGCCACGTTGCAAAATTCGTTGGCAACCGGGCGATTGGTTCCTGGATGTTCACGGAAGCGCTGTTGGCCCTTTCCCGTCAGTTGAATGGCGAGGTCTCTCACAATTTGGATTCCCCGACCTACTGAGGCAATTCGTAAGGAACCGATGCGTCAGCGGCTCGAAGGGCGCGGAGATGACCACCGATCAACTGATTAGCTTGCTCGTGGCAGATCTCAAGCCGGTCGATCGCGGACGTATCTCGCGAGCGCTGATCATCGCGATGGTGGCAGGCGCGGTGGCAGCGTTCGGCACGATGTTTCTGCTCCTCGGCCCACGCCCGGAAATATTTGCTGGTGAGAACTCTGGATTTCTAGTCACAAAGCTGCTGTTCACGTCGGGTGTAGTCGCCACGGCCGCGGTATTCTTGCCCCGATTGGCTCGTCCTGGCGCGGACGAACGCGGCGTTCTCGTGCTCGTTTTCTTTCCGTTCATTGTGATGGCGGCAATCGCTTCGGCAGCGCTCGTGTCGGCCCATTGGTCGACATGGGGCAATATGGTCATCGGAAAAACTTGGCTGACATGCCTTTTCTCCGTACCGTTTCTTGCAATCGCTCCTTTCGGGGCCGTCGTGTTGGCACTGCGCATCGGAGCACCAACGGCTCGCGCAGATGCGGGGGCAATTGCCGGCCTTGTCGCCGGCGGCTGGGGCGCCATGGCTTGCTCGCTCCCGTGCCTGGATGATTCCTTGCCCTCCATAGCAGTCTGGTACGGGCTCACGATCGGAATGTGCGCGACATTGGGCGCAAAGCTCGGGCCCAGCCTCCTGCGGTGGTGAGCCACTCTTGTATGCCTTAGCGCGGCCGGGCACTTCCCTCGTACATGAAGGTCATGGGTTTCGGCCCGCGCATATAGCCCGTTTCAAGCCTCTCGATTCGAAAGCCGCCATTCTCGACCAGCTCGCTGATTGCGCGGTTCAAGTGACACCCGCCGCCAATTCGGCGCCAAACTGGCGTTTGAGGCGATCCTGCCATCGACGCACGCGGACGTCCGATGAACGTCCGTGTTCGACAACAGTAGACGGCCCCCAGGCTTCAGGATGCGCCGCATCTCGCCAAGCGCACGCTGCACGTCTGGGATACTGCACATCGTCCACGTGGACACGACAGTATCAACGCTTCTATTGTAGAGTGGCATGGCCTCGGCACTATTCTCGATCAGTTCGAGGGGAATAGAGGTTCGTCGGGCGGCCTCGCGCGCCATTGCGAGTAGCTTCGGCGACGGATCGAGGCCGATGACCTGCTCCACCGCCGTGCCGTAGTACGGCAGATTGAGGCCCGATCCGATTCCGATCTCAAGCACGCGCCCCTGCGCGGCCGGAACGACGCGCGCCCGATAGGCAGCGAGGTTTCGCTGGCGCATTGAAAGGTGGATCAGGAGCGGCAGGACATGATCCTGATATAGGCCCATCACCAACTCGCTTAATGTCTCGTGTCATCCGATTGTTGAAAGCATCGGGAAAGTATCGAGCAGCCAGAACGAAAAGGTCGATAGATGGCCGGTGATCATGGCGCCGCCCATGATGATCATGACGACCCCGGCCGCTGCCTGCAGGCTTCGCCCTACGCGGCCGATGGCTGAAAATCTTACCATCAGCCGGTCCGTGAATGCTGCCGCCAGTACGAACGGGAGGCCGAGCCCGAGTGAGTACATTGAAAGCAAGGCCACTCCGCTTGCCACGGTGGCGGCCCCGGCGCTGACGGTAAGAATCGCGCCGAGTATCGGTCCTATGCAGGGCGTCCAGCCGAACCCGAACGCCAACCCGAACACGTATGCAGCCGCCGGACGACCGCCCGACAAGTAAATGTGGAAGCGATGGTCGCGCTGGAGCCAAGCAGGCCGAAGCAAGCCGAGAGTGAGCAAGCCGAATGCAATGACGATTGCGCCGCCAACGAGGTTCAGCTCGTGGCGATACGAGAGCAACACCTGGCCGAGCGCGGTTGCGCTTGCCCCGAGCAGCACGAAGATCGTCGAAAAGCCGAGGACAAAGCAGATGCTCAGTGCCACCGTCTGCAGCCGCAGCGCCAAGGTGCCTGCTGAGCGCCCGGCAATCGAATGCCCAGCAACGTATGACACGTAGCCCGGCACCAACGGCAGAACGCACGGGGACAGGAAAGAAATGACCCCGGCAGCGAACGCAACGGCTATGCTGATGTTCGATATCTCGATCATTGCACGAGGTGTAAGTTCAGTGTGATTTCCCTCATTGTTTGCCCCGCGCCTGCTGAATGAGGGATTGCAAGGTCTTCAAGTCGACCGCGCCGCGAACTATCTGGCCTCCAATCACGAAACCAGGCGTTCCATTGATGCGGAGCGCCTGTGCGAGGGCGAGGTTTCTTTCGATCATCGCCTCGAGAGCGGGATCGTTCATGTCCGACTTCATGCGATCGACGTCCACGCCGATCTTGGCGGCGATCTTCAACACCTTGGCCTCGTCGGCCACGCCGCGCTCCAGCATCAGCTCCTTATGGAAGGCCAGGTAGTTGCCTTGCCGATAGACTGCGAGCGCCGCCTTGGCGGAAAACGTCGAATTCGGCCCGAGAATCGGAAACTCCTTGTAGACGACGCGAAGCTGCGGATCGGCTTTCTCCGCTTCCTGCATGATCGGAGTCACCTGTCGACAATAGGGACAGTTGTAGTCGAAGAACTCGACGAGAGTTACGTTGCCATTGGGATTGCCGCCGACGGGGCTGTCTTTGTCGCGAAATATTTCGTCGGCGCGCGCCTTGAGCACCGCGGTGGCCTCGCTCTCCTCGGCCGCGCGTTGACGCTGTTCAAAGCGCCGGGCTGCCTCCATGATGATTTCAGGGCTGTTGAGAATATAGTCGCGCACGCGCTCCTCGAATTCGTCCTTGGGCAATGCAGCGGACACGTCAGGTGCTGATCGCCCCAGCCGAAACGCCGGATCAAACGCGAACCATGCGCCCGCGGCCGCGACCACAAGGAGTGGTATGAGTAGCCATCCGAGTAGCTTTCGAGATGTTTGTTGGTCGCCCATCAGCGAATCTCCGGTCCGATGCTCGGCATTTCGCGCTACTTGGCGCCGAGCGGTGCCCAGCGCTCGCCGCCATCTTGACTCGCAATGACACCTTGAACTCGTGTCCGAGAGTTGTGGGTCACGGCATAGAGGCGCGTCGGATCGCGCGGATCGGCAGCAAGATGCAGGATGTATTCGTCGCCAAAGCCCTTTCCCAACGCTTGCCAAGCGACGTTCCTCTCGGAAGTCCGCACAAGACCTGTCCCGATCATGAAAGCGTAGACCGTGCCGTCACGAGTCACGTGCACCATCGTCGTCGGTCGATCCGATAGGGCTTTCCAGGTTCGACCGCCGTCCATGCTTTGCTGCAAACCGCTCTGGGTTGCAGCGTAGAGCGTGTTGATCTCGATACTTGAGGCGGCGAGCGCAATAATGTCGGCGGGCGCCGGGCCCACCAGTTGCCATGTTTTTCCGCCATCGGTGCTGCGTTGGAGCGATTGATAGACTCCGTAAAGCACGCGCGGATCGGCCTTGCTCACATCCATCTGGTGGAAATCGACCGGGCCGCCAATACCATCCGACAGCTTTGTCCAAGTACGACCTCCATCCCTCGACACGATGAAGCCGAGATTGCCGCCGCCGATCGGATGGCCACTGGCAAACAGGACGGTCGCGTCGGTTGGGTGGGCTGTGAATCCCATGTAGTCGCGGACCTCGGAAATGCGCTGTGCGCGACCATCGATTCCCATGACATAGAGTCCGTGATGGGTGGCGAGATACACGCGCGAAGAATCAGCGGAATCGACGGCAATGCCGTGGTAGTGCGTGTCCTTGGATAGCGCCGCGATCGTCATGGTGCCTTGCGAGAAGGCGCCGCTGACATAAAGCCCGCCGCTTCCGCCAGCTGCGGCAACAGCGAGAAGACCAAGCAGGCCGCGCCTTGTTAGCATTGTCTTCATGATGCCTCCTCGACTGGCTTGAATTGGCCCACGCGACGCGGCCGCGCCCACCAGAACGCAGCGATGGGAATGACAAACCATTGCAGGAGCGGCGAGAGGCCGGTCCCGAGTCCCGGCAACGTCGGCATCAGGCTGGAATAGGCCCAACTGTTACGGACTTCCGTGTTGTGCCACTCGCTGAAAATCGTGTACGCGATACCGACGAGGACGGCGGGCGCGATAACCGTGATGTAGCGTTCATCCGGCCAGCGTCGATTGCCAAATACCAATAACGCACCCAACAGCGAGGCGCCCGTGATCATCACGTCGCCGCCAGTGCAATGAAGGACGGCGAATGCGACCTTGCCCGGCGGGTCCTCGTACCAGATCGTGTAAAGCGGTAGTTGCGCGACCTCCCAGGCTAAGTGCGCTGGAATCGCGAACACGAAATATCTGCGCAGCGCAACGAGCCACAAGGCATCGCCATTCGCAGGACTTAGGCGTGATCGAAGGCCGCTCATCGTTCAACAGCTCCGACGGCGCCGATCGATCTGGCGGCTGACTTATGCGCCCGGAGATACTCTTCGAGCGCCGGGCGCCCCTTGCTAAAGAACGTGTAAGAGAGGGTGATGGCCGTCACGTCTTTCCCGTCGTCGTCCTCAGCAATCGCCGGATCGACGAAGAACGACACCGGAAACTCCTTGCTTTCGCCCGGAAGCAAGAGCTGCTCGGTGAAACAGACGCATTGGATCTTGTTGAAGTATTTTCCGACCTGGAGCGGCGTTACGTTGAAGGTCGCCGTGCCGAGGAGTGGCTCATCGCCGATATTGGTTGCGGTGAGCGCCACCAGCCGCTCTTCGCCGAGGCGCACTTCGACCGGCTTGGGTGCCGCGAAATTCCACGCAAGGCCTGGTGAGACGTTGGCGTCGAAGCGCACGGTCACGATCTTGGAGCCGATAGCGCCGGTGCAGATGCGGCGACCTGCGTCGTGCCTGCGAAGCCAGTCACCTGGCAGAACAGCCGATAGAGCGGAACTGCGGCAAAGCTCAGCGCCACCATCATCGCGACAGTCACGAGCGAGGCGGCAACGACGGTGATATTGCGGCGTCGTAGATTCGCGGCCCACCGGGTCGTGCGCAGGTCGTGCATGGCTAGAATCCCAATCTTTTCTTGATCCTGTCCCACGCGCTCGGCTGCTCGTGGCCGTGCGGCTTTTGAGCGTCGTTGACGAGTGCGTTGATGAACACGACGAGATTGGTCGGCTCGAAGCGCAATCCGTGGAAATTTGCCCGCCAGCGACCCTCCCTGTCGATAACGTGCGTCACGATACCGTGGACCTGATAGCCGTCCTCCTGCTTCATGAACTTGTGGCCGAACTGCTCAGCAAGCTTGCGGGTCGCGTCTTCCGGTTGACCGGCGCGCGTTGTGAGAAAAGCCCAATTGGCGGGATCAAGCCGATGCTGCTCGCCGTAGGCGCGGAGCACGTCGGCCGCGTCGTTCTTCGGATCGGTCGTGATGGTCACGAGCTGGACTTGCGCCTTCATCGGCGTCTGATTGATCATCGACTGGATTTCGGCGATCCGATCGGCGTGCAGCGGGCACACGTCTGGGCAGTCGGCGTAGATGAAGTGCAGGACCACGACCTTGCCGCGCAGGTCGGAGAGCTGAACGGGCTTGCCGTCGGCGTCCTGCAGCGCAAAGTCGGGAGCCACCTTGTCGACCGATTGGAAATACTTCTCTTTGTCGCCGAGAAGCGTTTCCAGGTCCTTGAGCGAGTGCGCCCACGCCCCGGCCGACAGCGAAACCAGCAGCAGTGTGAGCGCCCAACGTCTTACGTAAGCCATTTCGCTTCCTTGTCTCCCAATCAGCGCTTTTCGCTGGGCGCCGACGGGGCCTTCCGCCACTGATCGTTCGGTTGCCGGGAATCGTCGCCCATCATCTGGCCGCAGTGCTCCATCATCCCGTGGTCACCACTGTCATGGGCGAAAAGCGCGGGAGCAGCGGCAAGGCTTGCGACGAGCGCGGAAGCGATGAGCAGAACTTTCGGTTGCTTACGCATGACTGTCTCCCCTTTCTCGATTTGGTTGCAGATCGATCGTCTGTTCGGATTTGGTTTCGTTCGTTGAGCTTTGGCAGCAGGCCGCGGCGGCAACGGGGGGATTGGATTCGAGGAGTTGGGGCGGCGCTGCTGCTCCGATTGAATCAGGCGCGTGGGTCAATGAGTTCGTTCCCGTCCGTGACTTGTCGGTCGCCGAGACCGCAAGCGTCGTAGGCGGGCTTGCTGTTTCGGCGACATCGCGGATTGGAGCGGAATTTTTCTCGCCTGAACGACACATCATGCAGACGCCGAAGGCGCACATGATCAAGCAGGGCAGCGTACTGATAAGAATCGGCGCGAGACCGGCGGCGACGAGCCAGCTCCAGTTGAGCGCAAGACCCGCAACGATCGCGATTGCGGCGAGGGTCAGCAACACGCGCGGGCGCCATAAGTAGTAGCGTGCGGCATGGAGCACGTCGCGGGTCAGCGAGGAGTCATGGCGCTGGGTTGTCGTAGGTGTGGTCATGCGGTTCCTCCTGGTCGGGCTGATGGGCCTGCAATTGGAGCGGTCCTGCCGTCGGCGCACCCCAAGCGATTCGTTGGTGCAGCGGAGCCGGTCTGCTGTGCGATGACGCGTTTCAGGAACTGGACGATGTCAGGCTCGTCCCACTCGGCGGGTCCGACGAGGCGCCCGAGCTCGCGGCCGGTGCGGTCGATGAGCAGCGTCGCCGGCACGCCAACGGTGGCAAGTTCGCGCGTCGCTCTGCCGGAACTGTCAATGTAGATCGCCAGATTGCGGATCCCGACATCCGCGTAAAACTTGCGAACCACCTCGAGTCCGGTGCGGTCGATGGAGAGCGCAACGACTTCGAAATCTGCACCCCCCAACAGTCTCTGCAATCGGTCGAGCGATGGCATCTCGCGGCGGCACGGGCCGCACCATGTCGCCCAGATGTTGAGCAGCACGACCTTGCCCCGGAACTCGGCAAGGCTCCGCGGCCGTCCTTGACCGTCCTCGAATGCAATCGAGGCAATCGGCTTCGGCGCTTCATGCAGAATGAAGTTCTTGGGCATTGGCTGCGCCGATGCGATTGCCATTCCCGCAAGGAACAGTCCTGCTGCCAACAGGTACTGGCCGAAGCAACGCGCTATCAGCGTTCGGTCGAGGGTCATTGCTGCCGCAGCCTCCGAACGAGAGGAAGGATTGTCGCCTCAATGTCCTTGGGTGTGAGTGGCCCGATATGCTTGTGAGCGATACGGCCATCTTTCGTGACCACGAATGTTTCCGGAACCCCGTAGACACCCCAATCGATGGCGACCCGACCGTCACGGTCGGCACCTGTCCGTGCGTAAGGATCACCCAGAGTGTCGAGCCACCGCGCGGCGTGATCCGGCTGGTCCTTGTGATTGAGGCCGTGAATCGGCACGACGCCACTGGCCATCAGCTGCATGAACAGCGGATGTTCGTCGCGGCACGCGGCGCACCAGGAGGCGAAGACATTGACGAGAGAGACCTCGCCCATCAGGTCGGCTTTGGAGAGGCCAAGCGTGCGACCTTGGACGGGCGGCAGGCTGAACTGCGGCACCGGCTTTCCGATCAACGCCGACGGGATTTCACGCGGATTGTGCGTGAGAGCCCAACCCAGCAATGCCGCCAGCGCGGCGAAGATCGCCACGGGGGCCAGATAGCCCAGGTAGCGATGCCGCCTTGGCCGCGTTTCTTGTGTTGTCAGCGTCACATCAGCACTCATGGTTGGTCCGATCGGCGCAGCGCGATTTTCCTGAGTAGCGCTCTGACGAGAAGAATGAGTCCGAGGACCAGGGCGAGCATGCCCGCCGCTGTCCCGGCGTACATTCCGATCTCATAGCTCCAATCAAACTCTCGCATCGTGGACGTCATCGGCGTGACCTCACGCGCTCACTCCGTCAGGTAGACGCGGAGATCGGCATCGCTGCCGATTTCATAGATCGTGAAGGGTTCGGTCTTCTGGCCGGTCATACCCGGCGATCCGTCCGGCATGCCCGGCAAGGAAATTCCCCGAATGGCAGGGCGCTCGGTCAGGAGCTTGTCGAGCGTCTTCACCGGTACGTGTCCTTCGACGACGTACTTGTCGATTAACGTCGTGTGGCAGCCTTCGAGCTTCTCCGGAACGTTGACCCCGACCTGCCGCCGGATGAGCGAAAGATCGTGCGTGGGCACGACTTTCACCGTGAAGCCGTCGCGGCGCAGATAGTTCGCGTATTGCTCGCAGCAGCCGCATTGGGGATTCTTGTAGAGCGTCGCGGGCGGCCGCTCGGTGCTGTTGGCAGGGCTCACGGCCAGCGCCGCGACGAACGCCAAGACCGACAAGATGGATCCGAACATTCTGTTTCTCCTGTGTTTCGCGCGCTCCGCGGCTCGCACGGGTTGACCTTCAGCACTTGCTCTGGACGAAGGCGCCGATCTGCGCCGGATCGGAAAAGACAAGCGACGCGCGGTCGCCCTGCATGCCAGAGCCCGTCAGCACGGGCTTTCCGCCTTTCGGCCCCAAGGCGCTGGAGTCGACTTTGAGACGCAGGTTCAGCGCCCAGAACGAATGCTCTTGCTCGTCGCCGGTGATCACGAAATAGGAGTTCTGGCAGTAGCGAACGGCCGTGACCTGTTGGGCCGGTGTGGCCTTGCTCAAATCCTCGGGCGCCTGGCCGCGCGCCAGCGATTCGGGGACAAGGCGCTGGGCCACCACCGCCTTTGCTCCGCCAGGCGCCATAGCGAGGCGAAGGAACGCAATCAGGTCTTGCCGCGTCTTGTCGTCCTCGATTCCGCGAAAGGTCATTTGACTGCCGGCGACGAATCCTGCGGGGTTCGCCAGCCATGCATTCAACGTGGTCTCGTCCCAAAGAAGCTGTTGCGCCTTAAGCGCCCTTGAGTAGCGCGGGAAGTCCACCACCGACGCGGCCTTCTTGCCCCAGAGGTCCGCGAGACTCGGCCCCGTCAGGTGCATGCCGGGTTCAAGCGAATGGCAGGCGGCGCACGCCCGATAGACCATGGCGCCGCGTTGCGGACTTTCTTGCGCATGCGCCGGTCCAATGACGGCCGAAGCGAGGGCGACCGCACCAGCGATGACGTAGCTCTTCGCGCTCATCGAACTTCTCCCGCTCAGGTGACGCGGATGACGCCCATCATGCCGCCGGCCTGATGTTCAAGGATGTGACAGTGGATCATCCAGTCGCCGGGGTTGTCGGCGAGGAACGTGATTTCCGCTCGCTCCTGCCGGCTCAACAGCACGGTGTCTTGCCACTCTCGGTGTTGGGTCGGCTTTCCGTCTCTCGTGATCACGCGGAATGAGTGGCCATGCAGATGCACAGGGTGAGGCCACATGGTGTCGTTGACGAGTTCCAGGACGTAAGACCGATTGCGCTCCAGCGTGAGCAGGGGATCGTGAACATGCCCCTTGGCTGCTACGCCGTTGATGGCCCAGACTAGGCCGTTGTGCATGAGCGTGCGGATGTCGACCTGCTTGCCGTCCAGCATCGCTGTCCTCATTGGGCCCATCATTCCACCTTCCAATACGACTTGGTGGCGCTGTGCATTCTTGAGGTCTGGTTCGGGAAGCGGGTTATCCGGCAATCGAACGGGGGCAGCGCTTGCGAGATCGCGCAATGGCGCTGCATCGGCGTACACAAGGTCGAGCAAGCGGTATTCGAGCCCGCGGTAGAACGTATCGACGACGCGGAAGCGCTGTCCCGGCTGCGCTGTCATGTCGAGCAGGAGATCGATGCGCATGGCCGGGCCAAGCACGACGCGGCCGTCCGGCAGCGCGTGCGGTTCGACCGGCTGGCCATCGAGCGCGATGATTTGCGGCCGATGGCCCGCGAACTCGAGGCCGAAGATGCGCGCGTTCGCGCCGTTGATCAGGCGCAGGCGAATGCGTTCGCCCGCGCGCACGGCAAATGTCTCGGGAATGCGGCCGTTGATGGTAACGGTATTGCCGACGCGGCCGTTGTGGCTGACGTCATGCATGTTGCCGAAATCGCCGCTGATCGAGGCGTCATTGAGCAACCGCCAATCAGCGAGCACCCAGGTGACGTCGCGATCGACCGGGACCGCTTCGCGCTCCTCGACGATCAGCGGGCCGTAGAGCCCGCGGCCGACCTGGACGAAGCTTCGCTGGTGGGGGTGGTACCAGAAGGTCCCCGCATCGGGGCACGTAAACTCGTAAGCGAATGTTTCGCCGGGTGCGATCGGCTTCTGCGTGAGGTGCGGAACGCCGTCCATGGCGTTCGGAAGTCGTATGCCGTGCCAATGCACGGTCGTCTCTTCGGGCAGTCGGTTTTCGAGGAGAACGCGGATACGCTCGCCCTGACGAACGCGGATTTCCGGGCCTGGTGTCTGGCCGTTGTAGCACCACACGTCTGTGTCGGGGTGCGGGGCCCCGACGAGTGACAATCGAGTTGGCGCAGCGACAAGCGTGAACTCCCGTGCTGACCTCACTGCACCGAGTCCGCTGCGCGGAAGCCATACCGCGGCGGCCACGCCCGCGCTTCCTGCGAGCAATTCCCGACGGCTAATGGTCGGGACGCAGATTCTGGACATTGAAGACCCTCCGTGCGCTCGAAGCCCGGATGCATGCAGACCGGTGAGGGCCGCGCGCACCATGAACTCATGGACGCGCGCAGTGCGTTGCCGCACGCGCGTCCGCGCACGCCGCTCAAAGCGACGCGCGTCAGCTCAGGCTGGTGGGTCTAGGAGGGTAGGGATCGGGTGGCCCGTGATGGTCCACGACAGCAGTTGTGAAAGGCGCTGCCGGCGATGCCAGAGCCGTTGGCGCAGCTGAGGGGGCAGACGGCAGGATAGCGGACATCGTGCTACCGCAGACCGCAAAGCAGGCCATTGGCAGGCCATCGTCGCCGCCGCTGCACCCGCTGCATCCGCCCGGCATTGGCATGTCGCTGGTCGATGCCGCCGACATCTTGACGGCCATGTCCGACGCCTGGACGCCCTGCGCCGCGCCCGCGACGACCAGCGTCAGGGCGAAGAGCAAGCCAAGGAAACGGCGAAACCTTTGCGCCATCATATTTATGATAGCAATCTGATGCGGCAAAAGCTAGGTGCGGCAAACGGACAGCTAAAGCATAAACGTAGTTTCGATCACACGTTTGTGAGCCCGCCCCCTTTTTGATTCTCGTCGTCAAAGCGCCTAGCGGCCCGACTTGGAAAACAGATACTTGGCGAGGGCGGCGATTCCGAGGACCAGGAGAGCGAGCACCAGGAGCCAGATCACTCCCATCGTCCATCCCATGCCACCCATCATTCCCATCATGTCCGGCGTCATGACGCACGTCCTAGCTGGCCGGGCAACGCCACCGCCGGCTGGCTTGTTCCGATCGCGAGACCCTTAACGACGGCATAGATGACCGGAATGACAATCAACGTCAGCGCGGTTGACGAGACCATTGCTTCCGAATTCGCGGCCCTCAGCAAGAACAGCTACGCACAACGGGTCCGCGATGGCTTCGGGCTTGCGGTGTCCCGCGGGCCATTGTTTGCCGTGCTCTCGCGCCTTGTGCATCAGAAAGGCATCGATCTCGTAATTCAAGCCGCCGAAACGATCGTTCGCGAAGGCGGTCAGATCGCGGTGATGGGCCAAGGAGAGAAAAGCATTGAAGACGAGCTGCGGAACTTGGCCGGGCGATATCCTGGGCAGATCGGCGTGAAGATCGGTTATGATGACGCAAGTGCGCAACGGATATTTTTCGGCAGTGACTTTTTTCTGATGCCGGCTCGCTTTGAGCCATGCGGGCTCACGCAAATGTACGCTCAAAAGGTCGGCTCGCTTCTCGTGGCCCATTCGACCGGCGGGCTGGCCGACACAGTGGAAGACGGCGTGACCGGATTTCTGTTCCGGACGCCGTCACTATCGGGCCTGTTGAATGCGGTCTATCGGGCGGTTGATACCTTCGCTTCGGGCCGCGAGCTCAACCACATGCGCCGGGCCGCAATGAGGCGCAGATTTGGTTGGCACGCCCCAGCACGGCAGTACGAAGCCATCTATGAACGCGCCATCGCCTTACGGCCATTGAAGCTATCGGTTTTTTGGCTGTCGTCGGTGGCTTGCTGACGTCGAGCATTCTGTTTCTGTTGCGCGGCATCGGTGGATCGTCCAAGGATGCTTTTCGACACTACCGCGCCAATCTGGGCCGACGGATTTTTCTGGGGCTTGAGTTCCTGATTGCCTCCAATCATTCATCTGATGCCAGGGGACGGCCATGATCTCCCGCAAACACAGAACTTGCGAAACGCCCTGATCAACAGCCTTATTGATCGAACGAGTTCATCTCGCTATCGCGATCGTTGTCATAACGTCGGAGTTCGAATAGCTGGCATCCGCAAGATACATCGTTCGGGTTTGATCAGGATCAATCTGGTTCGAGGCGGCTGGCGACATCATTCTATCCAGCGATAGCGCTATCCAGAATGAGAATGACTGCGGTTATGTAGGTCGCTCGATCGCTGTGTTTGGCTTGTGATCGCCGTCCGACGGTGCCGCTGCAAGGAGGAGGACTTATGAGAATAACGTTTCTTGGCGGGGCCGGGACCGTGACGGGTTCCAAATATTTGCTCGAAACGTTGGGCCGACACTTCCTGATCGACTGTGGTCTGTTTCAAGGCCAAAGGGACATTCGTGACAGGAATTGGCAAGACCTTCCGGTCTCGCCAGCCGCCTTGAGCGCCGTTGTGCTGACTCACGCCCATCTTGATCATTCGGGATATCTACCGCTGCTCGTCAAGAAGGGGTTTCGTGGCCCTGTTTACTGCACCAAATCGACCGCCGAGTTGCTCAACATCCTATTGCCGGACTGCGGGCATCTGCAGGAAAAGGATGCCGAATTTGCAAATCGACATGGCTATTCGAAACACAAGCCGGCCTTGCCGCTCTATACTGAACGGGACGCCCGAAACGCGCTTGAACTGCTCGTCCCTATCGAGTTTGAGCGGAAGCGAAGCGCTGCCAACAACGTCGAGTTCATCTATCGCCGAGCCGGCCATATCCTGGGTGCAGCGTCCATCGAACTCCAATCCGAAAACAGAACGATCTTGTTCTCGGGCGACGTCGGCCGCTACGGCGATCCTATTCTGCCGGACCCGACCCCGATCAAATCTGCAGATTATCTCCTTGTTGAATCCACCTACGGCGACAGGCAGCATGAGAAGATCGATCCGCAGAAAGCATTAAGCGACACCATAGGTAAGACGGTTGCCCGCGGCGGGACCGTCGTCATCCCGGCTTTCGCAGTCGGTCGAGCCCAGACACTTCTCTTTTATATCCAGAGGCTGAGGTCGGAGGGAGCACTGACCAATGTACCGGTCTTTTTGGATAGTCCGATGGCTGTCGACGCCAGCGAGATCTTCTGCCACAACATGAAGGATCACCGCTTGGCGGAAGGAGAGTGCCGAAGATCGTGTGCTGTTGCGACTTATATTCGGTCCACTGAAGAGTCCAAAGCGCTGACGAGAAATCCGATGCCGAAAGTGATTATCTCGGCAAGCGGTATGGCGACAGGCGGGCGCGTTGTACATCATCTCAAGCGCTACGCTTCGGACGCCAGGAACACGATTCTGTTTGCCGGTTTCCAGGCGCCTGGCACCCGTGGTGCCGAAATGGTTGCCGGTACAAAGGTGATAAATATACATGGCGAGCACATTTCAGTGCGTGCCCAGGTTGAAAACCTCTCCACACTTTCGGCGCATGCCGACGCCGATGAAATCCTTCGTTGGCTCCATGGCTTCGGGCACCCGCCAGCAATGACCTTTATGGTGCACGGCGAGGCGCAACCCACAAACACATTGGCCAGCCGAATCGAACGAGAACTCGGGTGGCCTTGTCGGATCCCAAAGTATCTCGACGCATGGGATCTTGAGGCCAAGCCTGCGGTCAGCAGTCCCGCGGAATCGTATCCGTAGAACGGTGCAAGACTGCCATTTGACGAATTTGAGCTAAATCAAGGCGCCTCGCGCAAATTGCAGTCTTGTTGTACCGTTTGATCGAGGAGGGTTCGATGCGGGGTGTGCCAGCAATTGTTATCGCTGCCATGTTCGTTTTTTTCGCTGAGCCGGCCGCCGCAGATCCATATCGTTGGTGCGCCATCTATCGTGGCGGCGGCTCGGAGAGCTGCTATTTTATGACGCTCGAACAGTGCCAAGCGTCGGTTTCGGGCCGCGCGGGATTTTGTCGCCCGAATTATTACCGTGACAATCAAGGCGGTTCGGCTGTGCAGCCCGATACTTACCGTCCTCGCCGGCGGTAGAGTCTCGCGCAACAATAATAGCGGCTACGATCAAAACCGCTTACGGTTCAGAGTATCGTCGGTGCCCCCCGAAACGTTAAATTTCTGGTGTCGTCCCGGGAGAGCCGCAGGGTTCACGCCGAGTGGTGAATGCATTGTCGTTCTGTAAACGTCGCAGGTTTCCGTATATCGGTGTAATGCGAAGCAGCCGCCGAACATCGTTACAAACGAAGAGGAGTTGGCTTGTCTGCCTGCCGAAAGGTCATCCGAGCGAAACAATGCGGTCGGGACGGTTTGTCCGACGAGGCTGAGAGGTGGAACGGGTGACAAGCTCGCAGGGGCGGGCGATTGGATTTCCTATCGACTGCGACGCATGCCGCGCAAGTTATGGAGGTCTCTGTCAGCGCTGCGCACCGAAATTGTGCAAGGTGATGTCGATCTCCAAATCGGGCGATCAAGTCATCAGCGCCGGCTGTAGTTTGTTTCGGCCGACGGAACGGTGCGATGCGATCTATCTCCTCATCGACGGATGGATCGTGCTCTACGACCTTGTGGACGATGGCCGCCGCCAGATTCTCCATTTCGCATTGCCCGGAGCGCTGCTCGGACCGTCTCCGAGTAAGATCGCGGTGTACGGTGCCGACGCGCTAACGGATGCGAAGGTCTCGGTGGTCCCCCAGGACAAAATCGGATCGATGATCGCCGAACATCCGGGGATCAGTTGGCGCCTCATGTGGGGCCTATAGCGCGAGCGTAACCTTGCCTACGACCATCTATCCAGCATTGGACAGCGCCCGGCGCGCCAACGCGTCGCGCGAACGTTGCTGGAGATGTTTATCCGATGTCGGATGCAGTGGCCGGGCCATGCCAGTGAAGAAATGCATCTTCCCCTTACGCAGGAGCATATTGGCGAAGCAACCGGACTGACGGTGGTGCATGTCAATCGCATTCTCCGCCGTCTCCGTGCCGAAGGGGTTCTCGACTTTCACTATCGCCGACTCCGCGTTCTCAATCCGGACAAGCTTACGGACGTCGCGCGAATTGATCTCTGGACCACTCTCTCCTGGACCTGATGCACTGAGACCAGGGGGCTGGTTGCGGTCACGAAGCGCCGGGGATTGTTGCGTCGTGGTTTCCGATCATCGATACTGGAAGTTCCAGAAGCGCGAAAGAGCGCCACAAATGTTTGATTTTGATCAATCTTGGAGCACAGACGCGACCGTATATTCAACAAACGAAAACGAACGAGAGCAGCATGCCATTTTTTTGGTCGGCGTTCTTCGTAGCGGTTCTGGTGCTCGCATCGATAGGCATGGCAAGTGCCGAAGGATCCGCTCTGTCGGGCCCGCGATCTATCCGCCTCTAGCCAGCCATTGCGACGACCGTTCGCACTCAGGCCAGTGCACGAACCCACGATGATGAATTGGTGAGCTTGGCGACGGGAATAGCGGCACAAAGTCTGAACCACATCGAAGTCGCGATCCCCGCAACGATTGTGGTAGTTTAATTACCGTCGCAAAAGGCTGCGGAAGGACTAGGCGCCGGGTGCCGGTACGTCGATGGCGATGCCGTCCGCCCTGCCGGGGTTCGCCGGTGCTTCGCACCTGTATCATGTCGGTGCGACGGGATTTTTCTCGACTATGCGGACAGGCTGAATTTTTCCGTCGATCAGACGACCGCGTTGAATGCCATCAAACAGCGGGCGCTGAGTGAGCGGTCGGTGACGCAACGGAACATCGACGAGGCGGAGCAGGCGTTGTGGCTGGCTACAGCCGCCGACCAGCCTGACGCGGCAGCGATCGAAGCGAAGTTGCGGGAAATCGAGAAGCTTAGGTCGGACATGCGTTTTGCATTCATCCGTGCCGTTGGAGAATCCGCGAAGGTCCTGAATGTGGACCAACGAAAGATGGTGCTCGGCCTGGCTCCGATGCCGGAGGATGCTGCAACGGCTACGGCAAAATAGCAGCGTTTGACCGTTCTCGGAAATGGCGATGTGACAGCGATAAGCGGGGCGTCGGCTCCCGCGCGCTTGAGGAGCGCGCTTTCTGGGAATGTGGTGACGCACGCGGCACAACACCCCCGGCGACGTTGTCGGCGAGTTCATTGCAATCGCCTCGGTGCCCGACCTCCTGAAAGCGGATCGCGACGAAATGCATGCATCGCTCGAAAGACTGGGGCCGTCACATCCAGCGTTTCTCGACGGATGTGCCGGTACAATTAGCCAAGTTCAGACGCCTCTCTTAAGGTCAGATAGTTGATCTGCATCAATGTTTTCATAGCATCTAAGACTATAATTTTTGAGAGATCGATGGTCGATCTCTCTTTCGCTCGATTGAGCCATTTCTGGGAGCTTTCCAATGCGCTACATCCCAATCATCGCCGCCGGGGCGATCAGCTTGCTTACTACCGCAGCCATTGCTCAAAATGCGGATACGTCGATGAAGGGCAATCCTGGCCATGCGCATGGCGCGTCGACGACCGGCGGCACGCCGAAACCGGTGAACCCAGGCGACGTCCGAAAGTCGGACACGTCGATGAAGGGCAATCCTGGCCATGCCCACGGCGCATCGACGACCGGCGGCACACCGAAACCGGTGGACCCGGCTGAAGTTAAGAGAATGGATACTCGCGATCCAAACTCAGCCCGTTGAAACCGCACAAATCGCTCCATCGAAACATTGCCCCGGCTGTCTTGCAGGCACGGACAGCCGGGGCCATTAATAAGGTCGGCGCTGCATGCGGTATTCGAAGACGGCTGCTGATCGCGCCAATATCACCACCAGACGTTCTCCGTCGGAAGGCTCGGGGCAAAGTTAAGTTTCTTGCCAAAGGCAGAGCACGTCGAGGGCGAGTCGATGATCCTGCGGTTCTGAAGGATCGAAGGCCGGTGAGAACTAGCGCGTCGGAACCGGCTTGGCGCCGCGATAGTCGTAGAAGCCGCGGCCGACCTTCTTGCCGAGCCAGCCGGCCTCGACGTACTTCACCAGCAGCGGACACGGCCGGTACTTGGTGTCGGCCAGCCCCTCGTGCAGCACCTGCATCACCGAGAGGCAGGTGTCGAGGCCGATGAAATCCGCGAGCTCCAGCGGCCCCATGGGGTGATGCGCGCCGAGCTTCATCGCCGTGTCGATCGCCTCGACGTTGCCGACGCCCTCGTACAGCGTGTAGATCGCCTCGTTGATCATCGGCAGCAGGATGCGGTTGACGATGAAGGCCGGGAAATCCTCCGCCACCGCCACGGTCTTGCCGAGCTTGCCGACAAATTCCTTGGCCGCCTCGAACGTGGCGTCCGCCGTGGCGATGCCGCGGATGAGCTCCACCAGCTCCATCAGCGGCACCGGATTCATGAAATGGATGCCGATGAACTTTTCCGGGCGGTCGGTCGACGAAGCCAGCCGCGTGATCGAGATCGACGAAGTGTTGGTGGCGACGATCGTGTCCGGCTTCAGCACCGGACAAAGCTCCGAGAAGATCTTGCGCTTGATGTCTTCCTTCTCGGTCGCGGCCTCGATCACCAGGTCGCAGTCGGAAAGTCCGTCGAGGGTTTCGGTCGTCGAGATGCGCTTGAGCGCCGACGCCTTGTCCTCCTCGGTGATGCGCTGGCGGGCCACCTGGCGCGCCATGTTGCCGTTGATGGTCGCCAGCGCTTCCTTCAGGCGCGCCGCTGCGACGTCGTGAATGACGACGGAAATGCCGGCGAGCGCGCAGACATGGGCGATGCCGTTGCCCATCTGGCCTGCGCCAATCACACCGAGCTTCCGAATGGTCTGCGCCATGTTTTTTGGTCCCGGAACCTTGAGCTTAGCCGATATTCAGCGCTTGATCTTGGCCAATTCGGCCTCGAGCTCGGGCATGGCCTGGTAGAGATCGGCCACCAGCCCGTAATCCGCCACCTGGAAGATCGGCGCCTCTTCGTCCTTGTTGATGGCGACGATCACCTTCGAGTCCTTCATGCCGGCGAGGTGCTGGATCGCGCCGGAGATGCCGACCGCGATATAGAGCTCGGGCGCGACCACCTTGCCGGTCTGACCGACCTGCCAGTCGTTCGGCGCGTAGCCCGCGTCGACCGCGGCACGCGAAGCGCCGACCGCGGCGCCAAGCTTGTCGGCCACCGGCTCGATGTACTTGGTGAAGTTTTCGCGGCTCTGCATCGCCCGGCCGCCGGAGATGATGATCTTGGCCGAAGTGAGCTCCGGGCGGTCGCTCTTCGACAGCTCTTCGCCGACGAACGAGGAGATGCCGGGATCGGCGGCAGCGGCCGCGGCCTCGACCGGGGCCGAACCGCCCTCGCCTGTCGCCGGGAACGTCGAGGTGCGGATGGTCAGGACCTTCTTGGCATCCTTCGACTTCACGGTCTGGATGGCGTTGCCGGCATAGACCGGGCGCTCGAAGGTGTCGGGCGCGACGATCTTGCT
>JAIESC010000186.1 GCA_019746355.1 Xanthobacteraceae bacterium
CCGCCGCAGGAGGTCGGGCACTACTATGCGGCGGTGAAGACGCTGATGCTGGTGGGCTTCATCCACTTCTCGGTCTCCGCCGCAGTGGCGCATCGCTTCACCGCGCTGCACGTGGCGGGCGACCGCGCCGAACTTGCGGCTTTCGTCGCCAAGTCCGTGCGCTGGACGTTCTGGCCCTCGCTCGCCGCAACGCTGGTGATGCTCGCGATCGGCAAGCCGATGCTGTGGCTGTTCGGGCCCGATTTCGTCGCGGGCTACGTCTTCATGCTGATCCTGTCGGTCGGGCTTCTGGCGCGCGCCGCCGTCGGGCCCGCCGAGCGGCTTCTCAACATGCTCGGCCAGCAGCGCATCTGCGCCGCGGTGTATGCCGCGGCGCTGGCGCTCAATATCGGGCTCTGCGTCGCTCTGATCCCGGACTACGGCGGCATGGGTGCAGCGTTCGCCACATCCGCCGCGATCGTGCTGGAATCGGCACTGCTGTTCGTGGTGGCGCGGCGCAGGCTCAACCTGCACACGTTCTTTCTCGGCCGCTCAAAAGTCTAATTGCCGCGCAGGCGCTGGGTCACCGGGCCGATGGCGGCACGGATCCTGTAGACTTTTTCCCACAGCGCCGGGTTCTGCTTGATGAAGTGCTTGGTGCGCCCGACCGCATAGAGCTTCGCCGCGGCGATGGCGCCTCGCACGGACGCCGGCGAGATATGGTCGAACAGCACGATGTGGCCGTCGCTCCATTCCTGCTTGTAGCGCTCGTCGCCGATGGTGAAGTCAAACGCCTGACAGGACCGTTCCATCGCGTAACGCAACAGATCGTGCAGGTGCGCCGCGCCAGGCCCGAACTTCGACAGCTCGCCGCCGTTGTAGCTCGCAAGCAGATGATAATAGGAGCCGCGGAAGATCAGCCCGAGATTGGCCGCGGCCATCTCGGTGCCGACGTTGAGCCGGCTGACATGCACGAATCCCTGCATCCGCGCCAGCGCATGATAGAAATCGCTGTAGCCCGGCAGAGCGAAGATGTTGGTCACGCCCATGGCCGCAAACGATTTCGACTTCTGGTCCATCAGCGTCGCGAGCGTCGCCGAAAGCTCACTCGCGCCCGCGACCGTGACGAACTTCACCTCGCCGAACTCGCCAAGCTTCTTGCGTTTGGTGCGATCACGCCGGCGCGTCGCGGAGGAGCGCTTGTCCGCGTAGAAGCTGTCCCAGTCGGTGCCGAGTTTCGTCAGGTACGCGCCGTTGGCATGCGCGATGACACCGAGCCCGATGAAAGGGTTGGGTTGAGCACCGACGGTGCGCTGCATCTTGTCGAAATGGACCACGTCGAAGCCGAAGTCCGGATGGCTTTGCAGCCGCCCGAGAATTTCACTCCAGACGTCGCGGAAGCGCGCCGCATCGACCCGCGCGCTGAAATCCGACGCGAGCAGCGGTCCGTTGTAGTCGCAAAGCGTGGTGCCGAGGAAGGTCAGCCGGCGCCCAAGGGAACCGCGCTCGATGCTGAGCGGCAAAAGAAACAGCAGTTGCCCGGCGCTGTCGCGGCCGGTGACGACGACCGGCTGCACGCCTTCGCACCGGCCGATGTGCTGCTGCCAGAGCGACACCCAGTCGAAGCTCTGGAACACGGTGCCGTCGGCAACCTGCTCGAACGCGCGCCAGTCGCGCTCGACCGGAGCCAGATCGTCATGCAGCGCAATGCGGATCTCGGTTGCGGCCGCCACCGCCCGCTCCTTGCTGAGCGGCTCCTCGCCAACACCGACTCGTCCGTCAAACGCAGCTTGTGTTGCCTGAGGCATGGCCACCGCATTCCTGTCCGATCCCGAGGGGACGGACCATAGCGAGTGAAGCCAGCCAGAACCGTGAAGCGGCGAAACAAAAATTGAAAACTTGCGATTCTGCGTGGACGAAGCGTTAACGAAACCGATCAGGCGCAATATCACGCGTCGTCCATGCGGAATATACGGAGAAGCTCAAACGCGGCCCGCGCCGTTAACCATAGCCCTTGCGGACACCAGCGCGAGTCGGCGGGCAGTGTAACCGCTTGTGAAGCGATCTTGGGTATGAGGTCGCGGCATGAATGGCATTCCGACGCGTCAGCAATTTGACATGTCAACTCGCGGCACCGCTGCGCCTGCGACGGCTGTGCCGGATATTGCGAAGGCCTTCTCTGTCGAGATCGCGTGCGCGGGGCGGCTCGCGGATGTCCGCGCGGACTGGACCGATCTGCTGACCCGTGCCGCCGAGCCCAATGCGTTCATGGATCCGGCCCTGATCGCCGCGGCCCATGATGCCGACCCCAGCGGGGGCCATCGCGCGCTGCTCGCCTGGACAAGCGTGGACGGCCGCAAACGGCTCGCCGGCCTCTGGGCATTCTCGGTCGGCCGCCCGCGCCGCTCGATGTTGCCGCTGCCGGTGATGCGGGTGCCCGCATTCTCGCATAGTTATCTCGCAACGCCGGTGATCGACCGCGACTGCCTCGACGAAACGCTCGACGCGATGCTTGAGGGCGTCGCCGAAAGCCACGTGCTGCCAAAGATCATGTCGCTCGACCCGATGGGGACGGGCGGCCCGACCTATGAAGCCCTTGTCCGGGTGCTCACGACGCGCAGCAGCCTGCCTTGTGTGTTCGAACAAGGGCAGCGGCCGAAGCTTGCCTCGGAGCTCGACGGCAAGGCGTATCTCGAACAGGCGCTGTCCAGCTCGACGCGCAAGAAGCTCCGGCAGCATCGGCGCAAGCTCTCGGAAAAAGGCACCCTCGCCTCCTCGATCGCGACCGAGCCCGATGCCGTGCGCAAGGCGGTCGACGAATTCCTGACGATGGAAGCCGCCGGCTGGAAGGGCCGCCAGGGCACGGCGCTGGCAAGCAACGAAGCCGAGGCCGCGTTCATGCGCAGCGTGACGGCGGCGCTGGCCGAGCGCAACTCGGCCGCGGTCCATTCGATCCATCTCGACGGCAAACCGGTCAGCATGCAGATCGTCGTGCGCGCGGGCGCCGCGGCATTCACATGGAAGACCGCCTACGACGAGGCGTTCCAGGACTTCTCGCCCGGTATGCTGCTGCTCGAAGACTACACCGCAGCATTCCTCGCCGACAAATCCATCTCGTTCGTCGACTCCTGCTCGTTCGACGCCACCGGCTTCATGTCGGCCTGGCAGGAGCGGCAGGCCGTCGCCGACGTGTGGATCGACGCGCGGCGCGGCGGCTCGCTCGAGTTCCGCGCACTCAGCGGATTGCAGAAGACCTATCGTGAAGCCCGCGCCGCAGCGAAGGCCGCCTATCTGAGGTGGCAGAAGGCACGGAAAGCGTGATCGCCATGCCGATGCACGACACCGACGTCGTCATTGCGGGCGGCGGGCTTGCGGGTTCGCTCGCGGCCGCGATGCTCGGCCGCGCCGGCATCCGGGCCACGGTCGTCGACCCGCACCCGGTGTATCCGCCGGATTTCCGCTGCGAGAAGCTCGACGGCCCGCAGATGCGGACCCTGGAGCTCACCGGCATGGCCGACACGGTGCGGCGCGCCTCGACCGCGGACCGCGAATGCTGGGTGGCGCGTTTCGGCCGCATTGTCGAAAAGCGGCCGGGCGACCAGCAGGGCATCATGTATGACACGCTGGTCAACACCATGCGCGGAGAGGTGTCGGGCAGCGCCAGCTTCGTCCAGGCCAAGGTCACCGACATTGCGGCCGGGCCGGAGCGCCAGACGGTCAAGATATCGACCGGCGCGGACATCTCCGCGCGGCTTGTGGTCGTCGCAACCGGCCTCAATGTCGGGGTCAGGGAAAAGCTCGGCATCACGCGCGAGATCGTCAGCCCGGGCCACTCGATCTCGATCGGCTTCGATGCGGTGCCCGGCGATGCGCCCGGCTTTCCGTTTCCCGCCCTGACCTATTTCTCGGAAAGCGCGGCCGACCGCATGGCCTACATCACGCTGTTCCCCATCAACACCGTGATGCGCGCCAACCTGTTCGGCTATCGCCATCTGCACGATCCGTGGCTGAAGCAGCTTCGCGAGGCGCCGCGCGAGACGCTCTATGCGATGTGGCCCGGCCTGCGGGCGCTGATGGGCGACTTCACGGTGCCGGAGTTCGTCAAGATCCGCCCGGTCGATCTCTACGTGACCGAAGGCTATCGCCGGCCCGGCGTGGTGCTGGTCGGCGATGCGTTCGCAACGTCGTGCCCGGCAGCGGGCACCGGCGCGCGCAAGGTTCTGGTCGACGTCGAGCGGCTCTGCAACGTGCACATTCCGCGTTGGCTCGCAACGCCAGGGATGGGCGAGACAAAGATCGCCGCGTTCTACGATGACCCGGTGAAGCAGGCGAACGACGCCTATTCCGCCGCAAAGGCTTTCGGCTTGCGCTCATTCACGCTCGATACGTCGCTTGCCGGCTCGGCGCGGCGCTGGGGCAAGTTTGCGCTGCACTGGGGCAAGGGCACCCTGCGGCGTGTTCTGGCACCGACGCCTTCGGTCAGCGTTGCCGAAGACGACGAGCATGCGCCGGCGCTGGCGCGCGGCGCGTCGGCGCAGAAATAGCGCGAGTTGCCACCGCCGTCATTCCGGGGCGCCCCGAAGGGGCGAACCCGGAATCCATAACCACCGCCGCGGAATATGGATTCCGGGCTCGCGACCCATAGCGCGTCGAAGACGCGCGTAAACGCGCTTTTGGCTCGCGCCCCGGAATGACGGCGGAGCAATTCACTTCTGGATCGTGAAGCGGACCATCGGACCGTGATCGATGCGGTCCGTGTTCTGCTGCGGCGGCGGCACGCCGCCGAGATTGAGCTGCTGCGAATTCTTCAGATACGCGTCGGCGCGATAGCCGACCGTCAGCTTGGATGCCGCGTCGAACCAATGGGTGAGGCCGAGCAGGCCGTCGACATTGACCACCGAGCCGGTCTGCGAGCCGGAGTATTGTGTGACGGCGTTGGCCGGCGTGCCGCCCGGAAGCGCGCCGCTGTTGAACAGCATCGAGGCGCCGACCTGCCATTCCAGGTTCCAGGCGGAATTGACCGGTGCGCTGCCCTGCAATCCGAGGCGTGGACCCGCGCCGGCGTAACGGCGGTCATCGATCGCGGGCGTGAAGCCATTGGCGATGAGCGGTTCGGCGATGCGGGCGCCGAGCGTCGCAGACACGTTGCCGAGGCCGTACTCGCGCGCGAAGCCGAGCGGCTGCGCCACCGCGAGATCGGTGAAACCCCGCGTGGCGTTGTAGGAGCTGAACGCGGTGCCGGGCGTGGTCTGGAAATAGTACGAGCCCGGTGAGCCGCCGGAGTTGAAACCGTAGGGCGTCTGGACGCTGAGCCGCGGCGCGGTGTCGCGCTTCGCCGGAGCAGCGTCCTCGGCGCGCAGCGGCGACGCGGCAGCCAAAAGCACGACCGTAAGCGCGGCCAGAAGGCCCGCCCGGAACGCCACCCGTTGGATCGTCGCGCGCATCCGCATTCGCAAAGTTTTAGCCCACTTTTGTGTCCCGAATCGGCACAGGCGGCATGGAACCGCTTCTATTGGAAAAATTCGTTAATTCCCATGCCGTTAGCCCGCCTAGACGGCAGCCCCAGCCGGATTTCCAGGAAGCGCGCCCTTTTCGCCACGCTCGGCGTTTTCCGCCGGGATTTCAGATTCTTATCAAGGCCGGATTGCGGCAGCCGCTCTTCTCCTGATGCTGCCACCGGCCGATACTGCGCCGCCCGCCGCCTATAGCGCGTTGAAGACGCGCGTGGACGCGCTGGCGGGGCGGGTGGGAACTTTCGGGTCGGACGGATGGGCGCAAAGCATTTTGGCGCACGGATTGCGCGCCTCGAGGACCCGGCGCTGCTCACCGGGCAGGGCCGCTTCGTCGACGACATCGAGCTGTCCGGCGTGCTGCACGCCGCCTTCGTGCGCAGCCCGCACGCGCATGCGCGCATCCGCAGCATCGACGCGCGGGCGGCCCGCGGCATGGCCGGCGTGCATGCGGTGCTGACCGCCGACGACATGCCGCCGCGCATCGCCACCGGCATGATCCCGATGCTGGTGCCGAACCCGGCGATCAAGACGCCGCGCACGCAGATTGCGCTCGCCCGCGACGAGGTCTGCTATGTCGGCCAGACCGTCGCGGTGGCGGTCGCGGAGAGCCGCTACCTGGCCGAAGATGCCGCGGCCGCGGTCGAGATCGACTACGAGCCGCTGCCGGCGGTGAGTGACGCCCGCGACGCGGTGAAGCCCGGCGCGCCGGCCGTGCATGCGGACCTGAAATCCAACGTCGCGGCTTTCGTGCCGATGAGCTACGGCGACGTCGAAGCTGCATTCAAGAACGCGCCGCATGTGTTCGAGATCGAGTTCGACATGCACCGCGGCGCGGCGATGACGCTGGAAGGCCGCGCGGTGCTGGCGAGCTACGACGCGGCAGCCGACATGCTCAACGTCTGGTCGGCGACGCAGACGCCGCATCTTTGCCGCGGCACGCTCGCCGACCTGTTCGAGCGCAACCTGGAATCGATCCGCGTGGTCGCGCCGCTGGTCGGCGGCGGCTTCGGCACCAAGGCGCCGTTCTATCCGGAGGAGGCGGTGATACCGGCTTCGGCGATGAAGCTCCGCCGCCCGGTGAAATGGCAGGAGGACCGGCGCGAGCATTTCCTGTCGTCGACGCAGGAGCGCGACCAGTACTGGAAGGCCGCGATCGCGGTCGACGACAACGGCAAAATTCTTGGGCTGCGCGCGGCCATGCTGCACGACACCGGCGCCTATCTGCCGTGGGGCATCATCGTGCCGTTCATCGCCTCGACCACCTTCCCGGGCCCTTACGTCATCCCGGCCTACAAGATCGAGACCACCGTGGCGCTCACCAACCGCGTGCCGACCACGGTGGTGCGCGGCGCAGGGCGGCCGCAGGCGGTGTTCGCGATGGAGCGGCTGATCGACCGCGTCGCCGAGGGGCTCAAGCTCGACCGCGCCGAGGTCCGCGCCCGCAACATCATCAAGCCGGAGCAGATGCCGTATCAGCCGGGACTGATCTTCCGCGACGGCAAGCCGCTGGTCTACGTCAGCGGCGATTTTCCGCTCAGCCACCGCAAGGCCATCGAGACCTCGGGCTACAACGACTTCCGCGCCCGCCAGGCCAAGGCGCGCAGCGAGGGCCGCTATCTCGGCATCGGCATCGGCAACTATGTCGAGGGCACGGGGCTTGGTCCGTTCGAGGGCGTCACCATTCGCATCATGCCGAACGGCAAGGTCGCGGTCGCGACCGGCGCGACGACGCAGGGCCAGGGGACGCGCACGACGCTGTCGCAGATTGTCGCCGACCACCTCGGCTGCCGGATCGACGACATCGTGATGAGCGCGGGCGACACCGGCGCGATCTCGCAAGGGGTCGGCGCGTTTGCGAGCCGGCAGGCGATCAATGCCGGCTCCTCGGCCATGATCGCCGGCGACAACGTCAGGAAGCAGGTGCTGGCCGCGGCCTCCCGCGCACTCGGCGTGCCGGAAAGCGAGATCGACGTCGAGGACAGCAAGGCCACCGCGCGCACCGGCAATAGGCCCAGCCTGACGTTCGGCGAGCTCGCCCGCATGGCGCAAGGCATGCCGGGCTTCTCGTTTGCGCCAGGGCAATTGCCGGGGCTCGAGCACACCGCCTATTTCACGCCGCCGCAGGCGTCCTATTGCAACGGCACCCACGTGGTGGAGGTCGAGGTCGATCCGATGACCGGCGGCGTCGCGCTCATCAACTACACGGTGGCGCACGACAGCGGCAACGTGATCAACCCGATGATCGTCGACGGCCAGGTGCAGGGCGGCGTCGCGCATGGCGTCGGCAACGCACTGTTCGAGTGGATGAAGTACGACGGCGAGGCCAACCCGCTGACCACCACGTTCCAGGACTATCTGCTGCCTGCGTCCTGCGACGTGCCCGGCGCGCAGATCGAGCACGTCGAGACCCCGAACCCGCTCAATCCCCTTGGCGTCAAGGGCGCGGGCGAAGGCGGCACCATTCCCGCGCCCGCCGCCATCATCGCCGCCATCGAGGACGCGCTGTCGCCGTTCAACGTCCGCTTTGCCGACATGCCTCTTACCCCGGAACGCATCGTTTCGGCGCTGCAAGCGGCCGGCGCCTATGCGAAGCTCACCGCCGCATGAGCGACAGCGACAAAGGCGCCCCCTTGGGCACACCCGTCAGCAAATCGCCGTTCTGGCGATTCTCGGTGAAGTTCTACGCCGTGCCCGGCGTGGCGCAGGCCTGCATCGACCTGCAGGACCAGGCTCGCGTCGACGTAAACGTGCTGTTCTTCCTGCTCTGGAACGCGACGCAGGGCCGGGCGCTGAACGCGGCCGACGTGACCAGGGTCGAGGAGGCGATCGGACCATGGCGTGAAATGACCGTGGTGCCGATCCGCCATGTGCGGCGCGCGCTGAAGTCGCCGCCCTCCGTCATGGCGCCGGACGCGGCCGAAGGCTTCCGCACCCGCGTCAAGGCGGTCGAGCTCGAGGCCGAGCGGCTGCAGCAGGAGGCCCTTTACGAGCTTGCCGCGTCGGGCAAGCTCGGCCGCGCCGAGGCCTCGCATGTCCAGGCCGCGCAGGACAGCATCAGCTCCTACCAGGGCGTCATCGGCCCGTTCCCGCCGGGGCCGCTGGAGACGGTGCTTGCGGCATTTGCAAAGTTTGAAGCCTCCCCATAGAGAACACGAATGAACACCAAAACCCCGCGCCGGCTGATCGTCGGCATCTCCGGCGCCTCCGGCACGATCTACGGCATCCGCATGCTGGAGCTGCTGAAAAAGACCGACGTCGAGACGCATCTGGTCATGAGCAAGTCGGCCGAGATGACGCTGGTGTACGAGACCAAGTTCAAGCCGAAAGACGTCAAGGCGCTCGCCTCGGTGGTGCATCCGGCGGCCGATATCGGCGCAACGATCTCGTCGGGCTCGTTCCCGACCATGGGCATGGTGATCGTGCCCTGCTCGATCCGCACCATGAGCGAGATCGCGACCGGCGTGACGTCGTCGCTCGTCTCGCGTGCCGCCGACGTGGTGCTGAAGGAAAAGCGGAGACTGGTGCTGGCGCTGCGCGAGACGCCGCTGCACGGCGGCCACCTGCGGACGCTGACCACGCTCGCCGACATCGGCGCGGTGGTCGCGCCCATCGTGCCGGCGTTCTACAACAAGCCGAAGACCGTCGACGACATCATCAATCACACCGTCGGGCGGTTGCTCGACCTGTTCGGCATCGAGACCAAGGCCGTCAAGCGCTGGGAAGGCGGCCCGGCGGAGGAGTAAAGCAATTCTCGCCCCGTCATCGCCGGGCTTGCCCCGGCGATCTCGATGAGGTGGGCACTGGCTGGTGCCATACTGGCCGAGATCACAGGATTTCGCCGCTTCGCGGCGGCCCGGTGATGACAGCGGAGTGAGGGAGGACAACAAAAATGGACCAAAAAGTTTACGACACCGGCATGAAGATGCGCCGCAAGGTGGCGGGCGACGAATACGTCGACCGGGCGATGGCCAGCCTCGACGACTTCAACCGCGACTTCCAGCGCATCGTCACGCAGTATTGCTGGGGCGAAGCCTGGGGCGACGACACATTGCCGCCACGCGAGCGGTCGATCCTCAATCTCGGCATGATTGCCTGCCTCGGCCGGATGGAGGAGTTCCAGACCCACGTCCGCGGCGCGCTGAACAACGGCATGACCCCGAACGAGATCCGCGCCGTGCTCACCCAGATCGCGGTCTATTGCGGCATTCCCGTCGGCGTCGATTGCTTCCGCCATGCCAAGCCGGTGATCGAGGCGTATCAGAAGAACCAGAAGTAACCGCATGCTCGACCAGCCCGACAAGCGCAGCGCCGCGGCGAAATCCGCCGGCCCCGCGCTCGACTTCCAGCAGCATCTTGCGGCGCTGGAAAAAGCCGGGCTGGTGACGCGCATCGACCGGCCGATCGACAAGGACACCGAGCTGCACACGCTGATGCGCTGGCAGTTCGTCGGCGGTCTGCCGGAGGAGAAGCGCCGCGCGTTTCTCTTCACCAACGTGGTCGACGGCAGCGGAAAAAAATACGACATGCCGGTGGTGGTCGGCGCGCTGTCGGCCAATCCCGATATCTACGCCACCGGCATGGGCCGGCCGGTCGAGGAGATCGGCAAGGCGTGGCTCGAGGCGGTGAGCCACCCGATCAAACCGGTGCGGATCAACACGCCCGCGCCGTGCCAGGAGGTCGTCATCAAGGGTGACGACCTGAGGAAGCCCGACGGCGGGTTGAAGCTCCTGCCGGTGCCGATCTCGACGCCGGGCTTCGACGCCGCGCCCTATTTCACCGCCACGCTCTGCGTCACCAGGGATCCGGAGAACGGCATCCAGAACATGGGCACCTACCGCGCCGGCCTCAAAGCCACCGACCGGCTCGGCGTGCGCATGGCCTCGCGGATCGGCGGCGCGGGCGGCTATCAGCATTGGCTGAAGCACCGCAAGCTTAAAGTCCCGATGCCGATCGCGATCGTCAACGGCTGCGCCCCGGTCGTGGTGTTCACCGGGCCGCAGAAGCTTGCCATCGACATGGACGAGATGGGCGTCGCCGGCGCGCTCGCCGGCGAGCCGATCCGCACCGTGAAATGCGTCACCGTCGATCTCGAGGTGCCGGCGGATGCGGAGCTCGTGATCGAGGGGCTGATCGATCCGGAGCTGCTGGAGCCGGAAGGACCGTTCGGCGAGAGCCACGGCTACATCGCGCTCGAAGACTTCAACATGTCGATGCAGGTGACGGCGATCACCCACAAGCAGAATCCGGTGTTCGTCTCGCTGATCAGCCAGGTGACGCCAAGCGAGTCGAGCGTCATCAAGCGCGTCGCCTACGAGCCGATGTTTCTCGCCCACCTGCGCGACCAGCTCGGCATCAAGGGCATCCGCGGCGTGTCGCTGCACGAGCCGCTGTCGAACGTGCGGCCGGTGATCTTCCTGAAATTCGCCCAGGGCGCGCCGCGCACCGAGGTCTGGCGCGGCATCCATGGCGCCTCGGGGCTGCGCGCCGACTGCGGCAAGATCGTCGTTGCGGTCTCCGACGACATCGATCCGACCAACACCAACGCAGTGTTCTGGTCGATGGCCTATCGCGCCAACCCGGTGGAGGACGTGGTGGTCATGCCGCACCGCTCCAGCGGCCACGGCCCGAAGTCCGGCCGCGTGCCCAACGACTCCTCGCTGTTGGTCGACGCGACGCTGAAAGCGCCGTTCCCGCCGCTCGCGCTGCCGACCCGCGAATACATGGAGCGGGCGCGCAAGGTTTGGGAGGAATTGGGCCTGCCGGCGCTGTCGCCGCAGCCGCCGTGGCACGGCTACACGCTGGGCGACTGGAATGACGTCTGGGAGACCTACGCCAGGCGCGCCGTCAGCGGTGGCTGGGAGCAGAGCGGTAAGGAAACCTTCGCGCAGAAGCGCGGCGGGCTTACGCCGGAGACGCCGGTGCGCGACGCCGACAAGCCCGGCAAAGGCGGGCACTGATCGTCAAGGCTTCGCGGCCTTCCGGCGGCGGAATGCGTACCAGACCGCGACCGCGACGGGCACCGACAGCGTGAGCCACGACAGAGCGTCCCAGACGTCGTCGCCGACCAGCGCCGAGATCAGCCCGGCGCAACTGACCACGGCGATGATCGCCGGGGCCAAAAAGATGTCGCCGAGGCTCTGACGCCTCGCTCGGGCAAAGGCCTGCTCTTTCATGTCTGCTGCGCGACGGCTTCCGGGGTTTCCGCCTCGCGCCGCACGCGCGGCCGCCGCAGCCATAGATAAAGCCCGCTGCCGAGCACGACGATAGTGATGACGTCAAGCACGGCCCAGATGATCTTCATCGGCATGCCGCCATAGTCGCCAAAGTGCAGCGGTTGCGACACGAACAGCGCGGTGACGTACCACGGCATGTCGCGAGAATCAGTGAACTCGCCGGTCGCGGCGTTGATCAGCGCCGGCTTGAGCAGCCGCGAGGTCAGCGGCGTGTCGCCGCGCAGGAACACGGCATAGTGACCGTTGCTGGTGAACGGCGTGCCGGGATAGGCCACGAAGAACGGGACCATGCCCGGGACCTTGCTTTCCGCGGTCCGCACGGCCGCATCGACCGAAGCGAGCTTCTCGGGCACCGGCATGCCCTTGAACGGGCCGGCCATCTCGGAAAGCTGACCGAACTGCCAGATCTTCAGGATCACGTCAGCCCAGGTGTTCACCACGCCGGTGAAGCCGACCACCAGCACCCATGCCGCTGTCACAATGCCGAGCAGGTTGTGCAGGTC
The DNA here is from genome assembly GCA_019746355.1 of Xanthobacteraceae bacterium. The sequence continues at coordinate 12,229 of JAIESC010000186.1, forward strand.
GAGCCAGCGCACGCGCTTTGGCCGGTGGTGCCGCACGGTGCCGAATTCGAGCTTCCGCATCGACGGCGCATAGACCACGATCCCGGAGACGATCGCGACGACGAACAAGAGGCCCATCAGCCCAAGGAACAGCTTGCCCGGCAGATCGGCGAACATGTCGACGTGCAACCTGTACAGGATGTAGGTCAGTTGGGTCCTGAAATCCGGCGTATCGAGATATTGCGCGGTATGGGCGTCGACGCGGACGATATCGTTCTTGGCCGGATTGGAATCGTAGGACTTGCCGACCGACAGCATCACGACGTTGGGCTCGTCGCGATCCCAGATGATGAACTGCACCACCCGGTCCGGATGCTTCGCCAGCCCCGCCGCGACCACGCGCTCGATGTTCGCCTTCGGCGTGCCGGCGGGAACCTCGGCGGGCTCCACCTCCTCATGCAGCAGATGGTCGATCTCGTGCTTGAAGACCAGCGGCAGCCCGGTGATGCACAGCATCAGCAGGAAGGCTGTGCAGATGATGCTGGTCCATTTGTGAATGAAGACCCACGTGCGGAGCCTTTTCATGCTCGCCACACCCTCATGCGACCATGACGGAAAGCCACGCGTGACCCGAAGTTGGCACGCAGATCGACGGACATGGTCACCACTTGTAGGCCACGCTTCCGGTGACCCGCAGGCGTTCACCGTAGTAGCAAGCGCTCAAGCTCGAACAGCTTGCGACATAGACCTTGTCGGCGATGTTGACCGCATTGATCGCGTAGCGCCAGCCGCCGTTTTCATAGTGAATCGTCGCATCCCCGACGAGCGAGGACGGAACGACGAATTGGTTGAGCGGGTCGGCGAAGGAGCGCCCCGTATAGCGGAGGCCCGCCCCGGCACCGAACCCGCGCAAAGGACCACTTTGGAATGTGTAATCGACCCATGCGGAGCCGAACCTTTCCGGCGTGGCCACCAGAATCTTACCGACGCTCGCCGCAACGATATCTTTCGTGGTCACAAAGTCGTACTGCGTGTAAGCACCGGTGATTTTCAAGCCCGGTATGGGATTGACGACCGCTTCGAGCTCGAAGCCCTTTGAGTTGATCTCTCCGATTTGAGTCGTGACCGCGGGGACGACACTAAAGTCGCTCACGGAAATATTTTGCCGTGTCAGATCAAAAACAGCGACGCCAAAGTAGCCATTCATCCAGGTCGGCGAATACTTGAGGCCGACCTCGCCTTGCTTGGCGGTCTCCGGAGAGAAGATTGCACCGGTGGTGGCATTGGCTCCAATCACCGGCGCGAAGCTCGTCGCATAGGAGATGTACGGCGCCAAGCCGTTGTCGAACGTATAGATCAGGCCAGCACGACCGGTAAACTTTGAGTCCTCCCGTTCGGGCGGACCGACCGCCAGTCTGTTGTCATTGCTTTGCCAAATCGTATCGCGTCGGCCCGTGAGCAACAGCGTGAAGCGATCGAATTTGATCTGGTCTTGCAGATATACGCCGACCTGGCGCAGCCCGCGGAAACTGTCCTGGTATGGCGCCCCGGCGAAAACCCTTTGGCCGGAGTAGTTCGGGTTGAAGATCTTGAGCGGTGTGCCGGCAAAGAATCCGAAAGCCTGATAGTCGTCGAGCGTATAGTTCTTGACGTCAACACCGACGAGCGCGGTGTGGCGTACCGCTCCCGTATTGAACTTGTACTCGAGCTGACTATCCAGGGTGGTCTGCGCGGCGCTTGCGCGTGTGTAAAACGCATTGCGCGCGAGTTGTGCGTTCGCAGGATCGCCAAAATAGCCTTGGCCGTAATAGCTCGAGAAGCCAATGTTGACGTGCGCGTAGCGCGCGTTCTGGCGGAACGTGAGATCCTTATTGAACGCGTGCTCGAATTGATAGCCGACCATGAGCTGGTTACGGCTCCATTTGTCCGAGCCTGGCTCACCAGCAAAGAAGCTCGTCGGAATTCGGCCAAAAGGAGCCGGCGTTACCGTCCCCTGATAAGGCAGGAAGTTCAGGCCCTTGGTATCGTTGTGCGACCCCATCGCCAGAACAGTCAGCTTGGTGTCGACCGTGGCCCACGTAAATGACGGCGCGAAGAAGTAATTGTCGTCCTGAACGTGGTCCCGATCAGTGTTGCCAGCCTTCGCTTGGCCCGTGAGCCGATAGAGAAATTGACCGTTCTGGCTCTTTGCTGTCGCGGGTCCGCCGAAATCGAAATTGACGTAGCGATTGCCGTAATTGTTTACGCCGGCCTCGAGATACCGCAGCGGATCGACCGTAGGCCTCTTGCTGATGGCGTTGAGAACGCCGCCAGGGCTGCCAGAGCCGAACAGCGGTGACGAGGGTCCGCGCACCACTTCGGCGCGCTCCAGCCCGAACGGCTGAATTTTGAAACTTCCAAACGAAGTATAGAAAAGCTGCATCGAGTCGAGAAAAATTCCATCATTGTCCGACTTGAATCCGCGAATCAGAAACCAATCATTGCGCAGATCCGGACCGAAAACTTCGCCCTTCACACCGGGCGAGTATCGGAAAACCTCATCGAACTTGCTGGGTCGCTGATCGCGGATCTGTTCCGCGCCCACCACGCTCACGGCCTGCGGGGTCTCGATGAGCGCTGCATTGGTCTTGGTCGCGCTCACGCTTTGGTGCGCGACATAGCCGACGACGGCACCTGTATCCCGCGCCGGCTGCGCCACCGGGACCTGTGGCGTTGCGGGCCGTCTCGGCGCCGCCACCGCGCGGCGCGCCGGCCGCGGCTTCGGGCTTCTCACCACAATCCGCGGCAGCGCCGTTTCGGCTTGCGCACGCGCGTCACGCGCCGCCTTGGACCTTTCCGGCTCTTGAGCAGCCAGACTTGTGATCATGGCCGCATGCGAAACGACACACAGCGCGGCAGCGATCAGCCCACGCGCATTCCACGCAACAACGTTCATTCGTCACCCCAACCCCACGGCAGTTGGGCGAACCTAGAGAATCAAAAATTCGTTAGCAATATCATATAGTTACGAGTTTTAATAACTCGAATTCGAAAGTGTGGGCGGAACGGGTCCGGGCAATCGTCAACTCTGCTTGATTGCCGCCGGAATGGGCGCGCGTTCGATTGTTGATTTGAACTGCTCCAATTAGACTTTCGCATTCCGAAGAAAATGTTGCCGGGCCTCAGATGTGTCGACCGGCAATCGCACCTGGGGAGGTACGAGAATGGTTCGTCTGAACATCAACGGCCAAGATCACAACGTCGACGTCGACGCGAACACACCGCTGCTCTGGGCGATCCGCGAGAACGTCGGTCTCACCGGCACCAAGTACGGCTGCGGCATCGCGCAATGCGGCGCCTGCACCGTGCATGTCGACGGCGTCGCGACGCGCTCGTGCTCGATCCCGGCGAGCGCCGTGGCCGGCAAGAAGATCGTCACCATCGAAGGCCTCGCCCAGAACGGCACGCTGCACAAGGTGCAGAAGGCCTGGATCGATCACGAAGTGCCGCAATGCGGCTACTGCCAGAGCGGCATGATCATGGCGGTCGCCGAGTTGCTGAAGAACAAGCCGAAGCCCACCGACGCCGACATCGACCGCGAGATCACCAACATCTGCCGGTGCGGCACCTTCCAGCAGGTGCGCGCGGCGATCCACGCTGCGGCGAACGCGTAAGGAGGCGGCCATGAATTTCGTTTCGAAAATGAATCGCCGCTCGTTCGTCGTCGGCGCAGCCGCAGTCGGCGGCGGCCTGTCAATCGGTCTCGAGCTGCCGGTCGGCCCGAAGGTCGTTCGCGCCGCGGACGGCTCGCCGGAAATCGGCGTCTGGGTGGTGATCCGTCCCGACGAAACCGTCATCGTGCGTATGGCGCGCTCGGAGATGGGCCAGGGCACGATCACCGGCCTCGCCCAGCTCGTCGCCGAGGAGCTCGAGTGCGACTGGTCGAAGGTGACGTGGGAGTATCCGACGCCCGGTCAGAGCGTCGCCCGCAAGCGCCCGTGGGGCGATTTCTCCACCGGCGGCAGCCGCGGCATCCGCATGTCGCACGAATATGTGCGCCAGGGCGGCGCTGCCGCACGCCTGATGCTCGTTCAGGCAGCGGCCAACGAGTGGAAGGTGCCGGTCGCCGAATGCAGCGCGGCGAACAGCGTCGTCACGCACAACCCGTCCGGCCGCAAACTCAGCTACGGCAAGCTTGCCGAAGCCGCGGCCAAGCTGCCGGTGCCGGAGAAGCCGGCGCTGAAGGACCCGAAGGATTGGAAGATCATCGGCAAGCCGCTCAAGCGGCTCGACACCGCCGACCGCGTGACCGGCAAGCAGATCTACGGTGCCGATCTGAAGCTGCCGGGAATGCTCAACGCCTCGATCCGCGACTGCCCGGTGCAGGGCGGCAAGGTGAAGAGCTTCGACGCCGCCAGGGCGTCCACCATGCCGGGTGTCAAGAAGGTGGTGAAGGTCGGTGAGTCCGGCATTGCCGTGATCGCCGACACGTGGTGGCACGCCAACTCCGCGGTCCAGGCGGTCAATATCGAGTGGGACGTCGGCGACAGCGGCAAGGTTTCGAGCGCCAGCATCGCCGAAATTCTCAAGGCAGGTCTCGACGCGCCGGACGCCTTTGTCGGCAACGCCAACGGCGACGCCAAGGCGGCGATCGCTTCTGCCGCAAAGAAGGTCGAGGCGGTCTACACCTATCCCTACCAGAACCACGCGCCGATGGAGCCGATGAACGCCACGGCGCTCTACACGCCCGACAAGTGCGAGGTGTGGGTGCCGACGCAGAACGGCGAAGCGGCGTTTGCCGCAACCGTCGCGGCGTCGGGGCTGCCGGCGGCCAAGTGCGAAGTCTACAAGCAGCACCTCGGCGGCGGCTTCGGCCGGCGCGGCGCGTTCCACGACTACGTCACGCAGGCGGTGCTGGTCGCCAAGGAGATGCCCGGCACGCCGGTCAAGCTCCTGTGGTCGCGCGAGGAGGATATGACGCACGGCCGCTACCATCCGGTGATGCAGGCGAAGCTCGTCGGCGCGTTCGACAAGGACAACAACCTGACCGGCCTGCATCTGCGGCTGTCGGGCCAGTCGATCCTGTCCTACATCTTCCCGCAGATGCTGGATAAGGGTAAGGACCCACTGACGTTCCAGGGTCTGATGCCGCAAGGCACCGAGCACGCCTTCGGCTACTCGATCCCGAACCTGATGATCGATCATGCCATGCGCAACCCGCACATCCTGCCGGGCTTCTGGCGTGGCGTGAACATCAACCAGAACTGCATCTTCATCGAGTGCTTCATGGATGAGCTCGCCCAGGCCGCCGGCCAGGACGAGCTGGAGTTCCGCCGCAAGCTGATGGGCCAGCATCCGCGCAACCTCGCGGTGCTGAATGCGGTGGCCGAGAAGGTCGGCTGGGGCAAGCCCGCCCCGCAGGGCGTGTTCCGCGGGCTCGCGCACATGAAGGCGTTCAATGCCTACGTGGCGGCGGCGGCGGAGATCTCCGTCGAAGGCAACAACAAGATCAAGATCCACCGCATCATCGCCGCCACCGATCCGACCTACGCCGTCAACACGGTGGAGATCGACAAGCAGGTCGCGGGCTCGTTCGTCTACGGGCTCTCGGCGCTGTTCTACCAGGAATGCACGGTGAAGGACGGCGTGGTCGAGCAGACCAACTTCGACACCTACAATTCGATGCGGATTGCGGAGATGCCGAAGGTCGAATCGATCATCATGCCGAGCCGCACCAATGAGGCCTGGGGCGGCGTCGGCGAGCCGACCATCTGCGTGGCGGCGCCTGCGGTGCTCAACGCCTACTTCAAGGCCACGGGCAAGCGCATCCGCTCGTTCCCGCTCAAGAACCACAACCTGCAGATCGCGTAAGATCGCCAAACCGCGAAGGGCGGCGGCCGAAACGGCCGCCGCTTTCTTTTTATCATCCCGGCCCGCCGTCGCGTGGGGAACCCCGCGCCGGCCGCCGCAAATCAATTTGGCTTGATTGAACGCGGATCATGCTCCGGGCCGGATTGTTGACTAGAAATAATCTAATTACAGTCTGCCGATCCGCGCTTCACCCGCCGGCCATCAGATGTGCTGACCGGTGTTCTCACCGTGGGAGGTTTTGAGAATGGTACGCCTGAACATCAACGGCAAAGATTACGACATCGACGTCGAGCCGGACACGCCGCTGCTCTGGGCGATCCGCGAGAACGTCGGTCTGACCGGCACCAAATACGGCTGCGGCATCGCCCAATGCGGCGCCTGCACCGTTCACGTCGACGGCGTCGCCACGCGCTCCTGCTCGTTCCCGGTGAGCGGTGCGGTCAACACCAAGATCACCACCATCGAGGGCCTCGCGCAGAGCAACATCCTGCACAAGGTGCAGAAGGCCTGGATCGATCACGACGTTCCGCAGTGCGGCTACTGCCAGTCCGGCCAGATCATGGCCGCGGTCGAGCTGCTCAAGAACAAGCCGAAGCCGACCGACGCCGACATCGACCGCGAGATGACCAACATCTGCCGCTGCGGCACCTTCCAGCAAATCCGCGCGGCGATCCACGCCGCGGCGAGCGCTTGAGGGAGGGCACGATGAATTACGTTCCGAAAATCAACCGCCGCGCTTTCGTCGTCGGCTCCGCCGCGGGCGGACTGGCGCTCGGCTTCGGTCTCCCCACGACTGTGCTTGCAGCCACGGGCGACCGCGCGCAGTTTGCCGAAGACCTGACCCCGAACGAGCTCGGCATCTGGGTCGCGATCAAGCCGGATGACACGGTGGCCATCCGCGTGGTCCGCGCCGAGATGGGCCAGGGCTCGCAGACCGGGCTGGCGCAGCTCATCGCCGAGGAGCTCGACTGCGACTGGTCGAAGGTCATGACCGAATATCCGACGCCGTCGGACAACGTGAAGCGCAAGCGCGCCTGGGGCAACATGAACTCCAGCGGCAGCCGTGCGATCCGCGAGTCGCACCAGTACGTGCGCGAAGGCGGCGCGGCGGCGCGCCTGATGCTGATTCAGGCCGCGGCCGACGAATGGAAGGTGCCGGCTGCCGAGTGCACGACGGACAAGGGCGTCATCAGCCACAAGGCGTCCGGCAAGACCACCACCTACGGCAAGGTGGCGGCAGCCGCCGCCAAGCTGCCGGTGCCGGAGAAGCCGAAGCTCAAGGATCCGAAGGACTGGAAGATCGCCGGCAAGCCGCTGAAGCGGCTCGACACGCCGGACAAGGTCACCGGCAAGACGATGTACGCCATCGACTTCACGTTGCCGGGAATGCTGAACGCCGCGATCAAGGATTGCCCGGTGTTCGGCGGCAAGGTGAAGAGCTTCGACGCCGCCAAGGTCACCGGCATGAAGGGCGTCAAGAAGGTCGTCCAGGTCGACGCCAAGGCGGTCGCAGTCATTGCCGACACCTGGTGGCATGCCAAGAAGGCGCTCGATGCGCTGCCGATCGAGTGGGACAAGGGCGAGAACACCAAGGTCTCGTCGGAATCGATTGCCAAGTGGCTCGAGGAAGGGCTCACCGCCGAAACCAAGTTCGTCGGCAACAAGCAAGGCGACGCGGCCGCGGCCATCGCCCAGGCGGCGAAGAAAGTCGAGGCCGTCTATTCCTATCCGTACCAGAACCACGCGTGTCTGGAGCCGATGAACGCGACGGTGCTCTACACGCCGGAGAAGTGCGAAGTGTGGACCAGCACCCAGAATGGCGAAGCGGCCTACGCCGCGGCCATCGCCGCGTCGGGCCTGCCCGCCGACAAGGTCGAGGTGCATCGGCTGATACTCGGCACCGGCTTCGGCCGGCGCACGCGCAGCGATTACGTGACCGAGGCCATCAATATCGCCAAGCAGATGCCCGGCACGCCGATCAAGATGCTGAAGTCCCGCGAAGAGGACATGACCAACGGCGTGTATCACCCGGTCACGCAGTGCAAGCTCACCGGCGCGCTCGACAAGGACGGCAACCTCGCCGGCCTGCACATGCGCATCTCCGGTCAGTCGATCCTCGCCTATGCACGTCCGGAGGCGATGCAGGCCGGCGCGGATCCGGCGACGTTCCAGGGGTTGAACCCTGGCGGGGCCGAAGGGCAGTTCGGCTACGACATCCCGAACCTCCTGATCGACCACTCGATGCGCAACCCGCATGTTCCGCCGTGGTTCTGGCGCGGGGTGAACAACAACCAGAACGCCATCTATCTCGAATGCTTCATCGACGAGATGGCGCAGGCAGCCGGTCAGGACCCGCTGGCGTTCCGGCGCAAGATGATGGCGAAGCATCCCAAGCACCTCGGCGTTCTGAACGCCGTGGCCGAGCGCATCGGCTGGGACAAGCCTGCCCCGCAGGGCGTGTTCCGCGGCATCTGCCAGCACATGGGCTACGGCAGCTATGTTGCGGCGGCGGCCGAGGTTTCGGTCACCGGAGGCAACAAGGTGAAGATGCACCGCATCGTCGCGGCCACGAACCCCGGTCACGCCGTCAACCCGGCGCAAATCGAGCGGCAGATCGCCGGCTCGTTCGTGTACGGGCTGTCGGCGCTGTTCCACGGCGGCATCACCATCAAGGACGGCGCGGTGGTCGAGACGAACTTCGACACCTATGGCTCGATCCGCATGTCGGAAATGCCGAAGGTGGAATCGATCATCATGCCGAGCCATGACTTCTGGGGCGGCGTCGGCGAGCCGACGATCTTCGTCGCAGCGCCGGCCGTGCTCAATGCGATCTTCGCGGCGACGGGCAAGCGCATTCGCACGTTCCCGCTGAAGAACCAGGGCTTCGAGATCGCCTGACGATCCCGGAATGAGAAAGGCGGCGGCCCAAAGGCCGCCGCCCGCGTTTTCCTCCTCTGTCGTTCCGGGACGGCGCGAAGCGCCGGGCCTGGAATCCAGAGATGAACGACAGAATCGAGCTGGTTCTGGATTCCGGGTTCACGCGCATAGCGCGTCGAAGACGCGCGTAAACGCGCTGATGCGCGCGTGCCCCGGAATGACGCGGAGCCAAAGATGAACGGAAAAAACGTCCTTCGGCGTCAAATCCTGAAATCCGCCGCGGCCAGTGCCGCGGCGCTGGCCTTCCCCGCGCCTCTTATTGCCCAGAACACCGGGCCGCGCATCGTCGTGATCGGCGGCGGGTTCGGCGGCGCGAGCTGCGCCCGCGCGCTGCGCAAGACGGATCCGCAGATGGCGGTCACGCTGGTCGAGGCCAATCCGACCTTCACCGCCATGCCGCAGAGCAGCGCCGTCATCGCCGGCCTGTTCGAGCTGAAGCATCAGCAGTTCGGCTATGACCGCATCAGAAATTTGGGTGTCACCGTGGCGATCTCGGCGGCGACGGCCGTCGATCCGGAGAAGCGAACGGTGACGCTCGCGGACGGCACGATGCTTTCCTATGACCGGCTGGTGGTGTCGCCCGGCATCGATTTCCGCGACGGCGCCATCCAGGGCTACGACCGCAAGACCGCCGAGATCATGCCCGCCGCGTGGAACGACGGCCGCGAGGTGGCGCTGCTGCGCCGCCAGCTAGAGGCAATGGACGACGGCGGCACAGTGGTCATCACCTCGCCGGTCAATCCGGCGCGCTGCCCGCCTGCACCCTACGAGCGCGCAAGCCTGATCGCGCACTATCTGAAAACCAAAAAGCCGCGCTCCAAGGTGATCGTGCTCGACCAGAAGGAAGGCTTCACCATGCAGAAGCTGTTCGAGGCGGCATGGCAGGAGCTCTATCCGGGCCTGATCGAATGGGTCGGGCTTTCGAGCGGCGGCTCGCTGTCGTCGGTCGAGGCCGACAGCAAAACGCTGGTCACCGATTTCGACAAATACCAGGCGTCGGTCGCCAACGTGATCCCGCCGCAAAAGGCGGGGCATGCCGCTGACCTCGCTCACGTCGCCGACCGCACCGGATGGTGTCCGGTCGATCCGGTGACGTTCGAGTCGCGGCTGCAGAAGAACATCCACGTGATCGGCGATGCGGCCATCGCCGGCGCCATGCCGCGCTCGGCCTCGGCGGCGCACTCGCAGGGCGCTCTCTGCGCAACGGCCATCGCCGCGCTGTTTGCCGGCAAGACGCCTGGCGCGCCGACGCTGACCAGCTCCTGCTACAGCCTGATCGCCCCCGATTATGCGATCTCGCAACGCGGCACCTATCGACCCACGGACGATCAATACACCGAGGCCGACGGCGGCGCGGTCATCAGCCCGGCTGGCGCGCCGCAGGCGCAGCGAAAGGATGAGGCCAGGGAGGCCGACGCCTGGTTCCGCACCATCACCGGGGAGACGTTCGGATGACCGCCCGAACGATGCTCTCGGCGGCGTTGCTGTTGTGCGGTGCACCGTGCACGGCGCAAGAGGCGCTGGTGCTCTACACGGTGGTCGGCGACGCCATCCCGCAATCGCTGACCGGCAAGCCCGGCGACCCCGAGAACGGCCGGGCGATCGTGGTCAAGCGCGAGTACACTTGCCTTCTGTGCCATTCGGGCCCATTTCCGGAGCAGCGGTTTCAAGGCGACCTTTCGCCGACCTTGAAAGGCACCGGATCGCGATGGTCGGAGGGCGAGCTGCGGCTGCGCATGGTTGACGCCTCCCGCCTCAATCCGGCTACCATCATGCCGTCGTTTTACCGGATCGATGGCCTGAACCGCGTGGCGCAGAACTTCCGCGGCAAACCGGTTTTGACCGCGGAGCAGATCGAAGACGTGGTCGCATTTCTGATGACGCTGAAGGATTAGCGAGATGCCGGAGAACCACACCGCCGTCATTCCGGGGCGCTCGCGAAGCGAGCGAGCCCGGAATCCAGTTGCGAAATCGAACTCCGCTCTGGATTCCGGGTTCGCGCCTTCGGCGCGCCCCGGAATGACAAGCGGCGCAAGCCGTCGCGCGTTCATCGCCGGCGCAACCGCGGCGCTGATCGTGCGCCCGGCGCAGGCGACGCCGGAAACGATGGCGGCGGCGATCCGCCAGATCGCCGGCGACGCCAAGGTGACGCCAGGCAAGGTCAAGATCGACCTTGCGCCGCTGGTCGAGAACGGCAACGCCGTGGCGTTCGGTGTCTCGGTCGACAGCCCGATGACCGAGAAGGATTACGTCAAGGCGATCCACGTCTTTACCGAGAAGAACCCGTTGCCGAACGTGATCAGCGTCAAGCTCGGCCCGCGCGCCGGCCGCGCGGAGATCACGACGCGGATCAGGCTCGCCGATACGCAGCAGGTCCATGCCGTCTGCGAACTCAGCGACGGCACCTTCTGGTCGCACAAGGTCGACGTCATCCTCACGCTCAGCGCATGTCTGGAGGATCCGGTCTGATGGCTGCCCCCGCACGCACCCTCATCAACGTCCCGCAAAAGGCCAAGCGGGGCGAGGTCATTGCGATCAAGTCGCTGATCTCGCACATCATGGAGAACGGCTTCCGCCACGACAACACCGGCAAGCCGATCCCGCGCGATATCATCACATCGATGGTCTGCACCTACAACGGCCAGGAAATCTTCAGCGCCACGCTCCACCCGGCGATCGCCGCCAATCCGTTCATCACCTTCTATACGGTGGCGACGGAGAGCGGCACCATCGCGTTCAAGTGGACCGGCGACAACGGGTTTTCCGCTGAGGCCTCGGCCAAAATCACCGTCGCATGAGCGTGTCCGCGCCGCGGCAGTGGCTCGCACTCGCCGCCGCCCTCCTCTCGGGCCTCGTTGCAGCAGTCGGCATTTCCGTTCACGCGCAAATCCCGCTCAGCGAGCGCCGTTCGTCCTACGAGGACATGAGCCGCGACAACAAGGCGATGCAGGACGACGACACCGCCAATCCGGCGATGCTCGCGGTGCTCGACGGCGAGGCGCTGTGGCAGACGAAGGCCGGACGCGCCGGCAAATCCTGCGCCGACTGTCACGGCGATGCGCAGGAGAAGATGAAAGGCGTCGCCGCACGCTATCCGGCGTTCGACGCTACGTCCGGCCGACCGGTCAATCTCGAGCGGCGCATCAATATCTGTCGCGAGAAGCAGCAGAACGCTTCGCCCTTCGCCTACGAAAGCAAGGAGCTTTTGGCACTAACCGCCTATCTTGGGCTGCAATCGCGCGGCGAGCCGATCGCGCCGCCGGACGACCCGCGGCTCACCCCATACCGCGATAAGGGTCACGAGCTCTATAACCAGCGCATCGGCCAGCTCAACCTCGCCTGCGTGCACTGCCACGACGACAACTGGGGCAAGAGCCTCGCCGGCAACAAGATTCCGCAGGCCCATCCTACGGGATACCCGATATACCGTTTGGAATGGCAGAGCGTCGGCTCATTGCAGCGGCGGCTCAGGAATTGCATGATCGGGATGCGCGCCGAGCCCTATGCCTACGGCGCACCGGAGTATGTCGCTATGGAGCTGTATCTGATGTGGCGCGCGCGCGGAATGAAGGTCGAAACCCCGGCGGTGCGGCCATGAACGATCTGACGATGCCCCGGCACCGGCTGCGCGGCTATGTCTCGCACGGCGCGGAGCTCCGCTCCGGCAAGCTCAGCCCCAAGACCTATCTCGAAGAGACGCTGACGCGGATTGCCCAGCTCGACAAGGACATCGGCGCGTTCGTCGTCGTCAACCGCGACGCCGCGCGGCGCGCCGCCGACGCCTCGGCGAAGCGCTGGTTCGCCGGCAGGCCGCTGTCGCCGATCGACGGCATGCCGGTCGCGATCAAGGACATCATCGAGACCGCCGACATGCCGACCGGCCAGGGCTCGCCGATGTGGGAGAACACCGACTGGAAGCGCGACTCGGCGAGCGTCCATGCGCTGCGCGAAGCGGGCGCGATCATCATCGGCAAGACCACCACCACCGAATTCGCCTCGAGCCATCCGTGGCACAAGACCAAGAACCCGCACGACGGCAAGCGCACGCCGGGCGGCTCGTCGAGCGGCTCGGCCGCAGCCGTTGGAGCCGGCATGGTGCCGGCGGGCCTCGGCACCCAGGTGGTCGGCTCGATCCTGCGGCCGGCAAGCTTCTGCGGCGCGGTCGGCTTCAAGCCGAGCGTCGGCGCGATCAACCGGAGCGGTTCCCACGATCATTTCAGCCAGAGCTGTCAGGGCTCGATCGGCGCGACGCTGGCCGACACCTGGGCGGTGCTGCGCGCGATCGCCGACCGCACCGGCGGCGATCCGGGCTTTGCCGGACTCGCCGGCGATGTGGACTTCACCAAGCGCACCAAGCCGCTGAAGCTCGGCGTGCTGGAGACCGGCGGCTGGAGTCACACCACCGAAGGCGCGCGCAAGGCGGTCCTTTCCGCCAAGCAGCGTCTGCAGGTGAAGGGCGTGCACGTCATGAGCCGCGGCGACGATCCGGACATCGAGGCGGTCGAGCAGGCGCTCAAAGATGCATTGCCGCTGACCATGGCGATCAACGCCTGGGAGGGCCGCTGGCCGCTCAACACCTATGCCGACATGGACGCGAAGAAGCTCAGCGAAGCGGCGCGCGAGCGGCTGAAGACCGCCGAAGCGATGACACAGAAAGAGTTCGGCGAATTGCTCAAACGGCGCGACACGGTGCGCGCGACTTATGCCAAGGCGGCGGCAAACTACGATGCCTTCATCACGGCAGGCGCCTGCGGCGCACCGCCGGTGGGCCTCGGCATGACCGGCAACACGGCGATGAACGTCTCGGCCTCGCTGCTCGGCTGTCCGGCGCTGACCATTCCGGTGCTGGCCGACGAGGGCCTGCCGCTCGGATTGCAGCTGCTCGGCCGCATGAACGAGGACGCAGCGCTGTTTGGCGTTGCGACCTGGATCGCCGGCGATGCGCTGAGCAGGCCCGATCTGGTGGGCACGGTGGCCTGATCTCCGGCCGATGAGTGGCGCTGAAGCGAAGCCGACGCTCGCGGAGGCCGTCAGTTGGCTGTCGCATTGCGCGACGCTGCCGCCTGACGTCGAGGCCAAGGCGCGGCTTCTGCTGCTCGACACGTTGGGCTGCCTGCTCGCGGGGCTCACGCATCCCGAGGTCCGGAAATTCGGGCAAGCCCTGCGTCTCGCCTTCCCCGGCGATGTGGCGTGGCCGGCGTCGGACATCAGGCTCGGACCGACCGGTGCGGCGGCGCTGGGCGCGGCTGCCGCGTGCTGGGACGAAGCCTGCGAAGGCAACGCGTCATCGCATGGCCGGCCGGGCCTGCCGGTCGCGCCCGCGCTGCTGGCGCTCGCCGCTTCGCGCGAGACGACGCTCGCCGAGTTGCTGCTCGCACTGACGACAGGCTACGAAATCGGAACGCGTGCGGGCGAGGCGTGGCGCATTCCGGCCGGCTGGCACGTGGACGGCGGCTGGCATTCGCTGGCGGTGGCCGCCGCTGTGGCGCGCATGACGTGCGGACCGGAACATATCCAGCCCGCGATCGAAGCGGCGGCGTGCCAAATTCCCGCGAGCCTCTATCTGCCGATCACCATGGGGTCGGTGCTGCGCAACACCTATCCCGCGCACGCCGCGCTGCTCGGCATGATGGCAGGGGCCGCGGCAGACGCGGGTTTCGCAATGCCGCACGGCGCGCTGGAGGAAGGCCGCCGTCGGGTGTTGCAAGCCACCGCTGCCGCAACGGTCGCACCGGCCGGTCACTGGACGATCCTCGATGGCTATCTGAAGCCCTACGCCGCCGTGCGCCACACGCATTACGGCGTCGAAGCGGCCTTGCGTCTGCGACGGAAAGCAGACCTCGCACCGGAGCTAATCAGCGCGATCAAGCTCGATATCTACCCGGAGGCCGTGCAGTATTGCGGCAACCGCGCGCCACGCACGGCGATCCAGGCGCAGTTCAGCCTGAGCTACGCGATCGCCGCCGCGCTGGTGCTCGGCGATCTCGGCCCGGACGCCTATGCCGACGTCGGCCATCCGGGCATCACGCGTCTGGAAAATCTGGTGACCGTCGAGGCCAACCCGAGCCGCCTGCGGCGCGGCGCGCAGCTTATGATCGATGTCGGCGGGACCAAGCTCGCGGAAGCCGTTGACGATATCGCCGGCGACGCGGGCAACCCGATGACCAAGGATCAGGTCGCCGCAAAATTCCGCCGCTATACTGAACCGGCGTTGGGCCGGAAGCGCGTGCAGGCGCTGATTGGCTTCGTTCTGGAAGGCAATTCCGCCGAGCCCGCACGGAAATGCCTTTCGCTGGAGGGTTGAGAACGATGAAACCGCAAGCACATCCGGTCCAGGGCCTCAGATATTCGCGGCGCGCCTTGCTCGGCGCGGCGCTCGGGACGCCGCTCGTGTTTGCGGCACGCGCGCAGTCCTATCCGGCGCGCAGTCCGCGGGTGATCGTTCCGTTTGCCGCGGGAGGCCCGACCGACGTGCTCACCCGCATCGCCGCCGAGCGGGTGAGCCCGGCTTTGGGCCAGCAGCTCGTCGTCGAAAGCCGGACCGGGGCGGGCGGCAATCTCGCCGGTGAATTGGCCGCCCGGAACGAAGCCGACGGCTACACGCTTCTGGTCGCGGGCCAAGCGATCCTCGCGATCAACAAGGCGCTCTACAAAAAGCTGAACTACGATCCCGCGACCGATTTCGCCTTTGTCGGCATGCTCGGCGTGATTGCCAACGTCCTGCTGGTCAATCCTTCCACTGTTCCGGCGAACTCATTGGCCGAGCTGATCGCGCTCGCAAAACAGAAGCCCGGCGAGATCGCCTACGGATCGAACGGCGCGGGCTCGCTCACCCACCTCACCACCGCGATTCTGGGCCAGCAGGCCGGCGCACAGTTCCTCCATGTGCCGTACCAGGGCGCGGCCCCGCTGATGACCGATCTCATCGCCGGACGGATCGGCATGGCCTTCACCGCGACATCGGCGGCGCTGCCGCTGGTGCAATCGGGCCAACTCCGCGCGCTGGCGGTGACCACCGGCCAGCGCAGCCGCTTTGCGCCGAGCGTCCCGACGCTGGTCGAAAGCGGGTTCCCGAGCCTCAACGCGCCGGTGTGGTTCGGCGTGGTGGTGCGCGCCAACACGCCCGCGCCGATCGTGGCGCGGCTCCGCACCGAATTCGACAAGGTGATCGCAAGCGAGGGCTATTCGCAGGCGCTGGAGAAACAGTTCATGGAGGTCATGCGCGTGCCGCCGGAAGGCTCCGAACAGTTTCTTGCCGGCGAGCGCAAGCTGTGGAGCGACGCGGTGAAGCTGACGGGCGTGTCACTGGATTGATCTGGTGGGTTCAAGGCGCACCGCCTCACCTTGCTCGGTGTCACCCCCGCGCATAGCCGTCCGAAGGACGGCGTCGCTTCGCTCGCCTATGACGCGGGGGTCCATGAGTCGGCGCGGCGAAGCCGCTCTTACGATTTGGACTCGCTGCGCCGGCTCATGGATTGCCGGGTCTGGGCGCTTACGCGCCGGCCCGGCAATGACGGCGGAGAGTGCGGCACTCGTTAAGGCGCCTCACAGGTGGATCGTCGTCACACCTTCCACAAATTTGAGTACTGCGTCGCCACCACGTCCTCGTACTTGCCGACACCCTTCGTCAGCCCGACCGTCTGCACGAACTTGCACATGCTGTCGAACACGCCTTTGGAGATCGCCGGGTCGTAATACGGCAGGTCGCGCTCGATCAGCGTCGCGATCAGACTTGCCTCAAACGCGGGGAACCACTTCTCGCCCACCTTGGTGGCACGCTTGGGATCGGCCTTGAGCGCCTTCTGCGTCTTGATCAGCGCGCGCACCGCAGCCGCGGCCTTTTCCGGCTCCTTGTCCACGAGGTCCGAACGCGTCGCCAGCACGCCGAAGGTGTAGCCCTTGATCGGCGCGGGCCCATCGCCGCGCCGTGCGTCGAACACCAGCGTGCCGAGACCGCGCTTCACCGCGACCTCCGCGCCCATGCCGTTGGCCCAGAAGCCGTCGATCTTGCCCTCCTCCATCGCCTTGGCGGCGTTGACGCCGAACGACACGCCGGCGGGATTGGCCGGCATCGGCGGCGGCGCGATCTGCACGTTGTCGCGCTTGGGATCGATGCCGTATTCCTTCAGCATCTCGATCAGGCCGATGTCGATCAGCGGTGCTGCGCCGATGCGCCGGCCCTTGACCGCCGCGACGTCGCCGCGCTTCACGTTCAGGTCAGCGCGCATGATCAAAAACCAGTAGGTGTTCTGCGCGAGCGCGGCGAGGAACTTCACGCCGTTCCACTCGGGGAACGCAGTCGGCGCGGAATGCGACGAGCCGCCGACGAAATCGGCCTTGCCGTCGCGCAATGCCTCGTAACACTTCTGGACCGGGTAGATCAGCTCGAGCTCGGCATCGAGGCCTTCTTCCTTGAAGAAGCCCATCTCCACCGCGGCAATCGCGGGGAAATACGAGTTGGAGACGAGATCGGGGATGACGACTTTCATTTTCTTGGCTCCTCAGTGGGTGCGGTCATTCCGGGGCCCGCGCGTAGCGCGGGAGCCCGGAATCCAGAACCGCGTTCAGCATTCTCGACTGGATTCCGGGTTCGCGTGCTCCGCACGCGCCCCGGAATGACGGCGGTGGGTCACGGCTAATCAACCTTCATCCGGCAGCGACACGATCTTGTAGCTGTGGGTGATCTTGCGGCCGAGCACCGGGTCTTCCAGCTCCATGTCGAAGGTGCCGGAATAGGAAATCTCGCCGTGCACCGCGAAGGTGCCGCAGAACATCGCCGTGCCGGGCGCGAGCTTGTCGCCACCCGTATAGAGTTTGATCAGTTCCTCGGGCGACCGCATGTTGGTCACCGGCCCTTCCTGATAGAGCCGGCGCGGGCCGCTGCCCGGCACGAACGAGCGCAGCACGAGCTTGTCCCAGTGCGGCTTCACCTCGTCGTAGCGCCACAGCGTGGTGCCGACCGGCTTGGCGCACATCTGCTTCGACAGCGTGACGCCGATGGTCTCGGCCTTGCGGTCGGTGTGGTCGGAGCCGATGCCGAGCCACAGCCCGTCATCGTACTGATAAAGCACGAACTCCACCTCGCCGCTCGATTTGTCGGCCATCACCTCGATCGATGGCTCCGACGTGAGCAGCGAACGGGCGCAGCGGTAGAAGATCGGCACCGTCTTCGGCCGCTTCACGCCGATCGCCTCCAGCTCCTTGATATGCGCCTCCAGCGCCGCGACGTTGCGCCCGGTCCAGCCGGCAACCACCAGGCTCTTCACCGCCGCGACATCAAGTTTTCTCTCGTTCGGCACGATCGCTCCTCTATAACAGCGCTGGAATAGCGGGGACGCCCCCGGTGTTCCCTCTTAAGCTTTTGACTTTACACGCTAAATCTCTGGCCTTAAAGCACACCGTCGGCTGACGGGGCCGACGTTACAACAAGAAGCCCGTGATGCGGGCCGTGACTGAGGGAATGGGAGGAATGTCGGTTCAAGCGATCAGCGCGCCCGCCCCGGCCGCACGTCCGCGCACGCGGCTGCGGCTCGAGCATTTCGTCATGGGCGGCGCGATCCTCTGCCTGATCATTCTCGTGGTGCTGCCGCTGATGTCGCTGCTGATCGGCAGCCTGCGCGGCGAGCAGGGGCTGAGCCTCGACAACTTCAGTGAGGTGGCGACCGGCCGGCTCTACGTCAACGCGCTGAAGAACTCGCTGATTCTCGGGGCCTGGACCGGCCTGTTCAGCCTGATCCTCGGCGTGGCGCTGGCCTGGGCGGTTGCGCGGACCGACGTGCCCGGCAAGGCGCTGATGCAGGTCACGGCAAGCCTGTCCTATCTCTCGCCGCCGTTTCTGACCGCCATCGCCTTCGTCTATCTGTTCAGCCCCAATGCCGGTCTGATCAACGTCGTGGTGCGCGACGTGCTCGGCCTGCCGTTTCTCACCTTCAACATCTTCTCCATGACCGGGCTTGTCATGGTGACGGTGCTGCACACGTTCCCGTTCGTCTATCTGCTGGCCTCGAGCGCGTTGCAGTCGGTCGACGCCTCCTATGAGGAGGCCGCGCAAATTCTCGGCGCAAGCAAGTTCCGCACCGCGCTGACCGTGACCGCGCCGCTGGTCGCGCCGGCGATCCTCTCCGGCACGCTGCTCGCCTTCGTCAACGCGATCGCGCTGTTCGGCTCGCAGGCGATCATCGGCCTGCCCGGCCGCATCGTCACGCTGCCGACCCGCATCTATGCGCTGTTCGACTATCCGCCGGAATACGGCCTTGCCTCGGCGCTGTCACTGCTCTTCGTCGTCATCACCGTGGTGGCGCTTTATCTGCAGCGCGCGTTCCTCGCCCGGCGCTCCTACGTCACGCTCGCCGGCAAGGGCGCACGGCCGCAACTGATGCAGCTCGGACCGTGGCGCTGGGCGGTGTTCGGCTTCGCGGTGCTGGCGTTTATCGTGGCGATCGTGCTGCCCTATGCGACGCTGATCGCGGTGTCGCTGTCGAAGTCCTGGGGCCTCGACTTCTGGAAGGGGCTGACGCTCAAGAACTACAACTTCATCCTGTTCGAATATAACGTCACCCAGCGCGCGATCCTCAACAGCCTCGGCCTTGCGACCGTCGCCGCCACGATCGCCGTCCTGCTCGGCGCGATCATCGGCTGGATCGACCTGCGCACCCGCATTCCCGGACGCAAGCTCCTCGACTACGCCGCGCTCATTCCGCTCGGCCTCCCCGGCATCGTCGTCGCGGTGGCGCTGATCCAGTTCTGGCTGGCGATGCCCTTGGCCCTGTACGGGACCCTCGCGATCCTGCTGCTCGCTTATGTCGGCCGCTACATCCCGCTCGGCGTGCGCGCGGCGAACTCGTCGCTGCGGCAGATCGATCCGTCGCTCGAGGAAAGCGCCCAGATCCTCGGCGCGTCGTGGCTCACCACCATGCGCGAGGTGACGCTGCCGCTGATCCGTCCCGGCCTGTTCGCCGGATGGCTGCTGGTGTTCGTGCCGGTGATCCAGGAGCTGTCGGCATCGATCCTGCTGTTCTCGTCGAGCTCGATCACGCTCGCGGTCGCCGTCTACAACCTCTATGAGACCGGCTACATCGAGCCGGTCGCGGCACTCGCCATCGTCAACATGATCATCATTGGCGCGGCGATCTTCGTCGCCAACAAGCTCGGCGGCGGAAAAATCGCGAGCCGCTCCGGCGCAAGTCAAGGATTGGCGTCGTGACACCATCCGCAGTCATTCCGGCCGCGCGAGCGAAGCGAGCGAGAGCCGGAATCCATAACCACGACTCGGGGTTATGGATTCCGGGTTCGCGGGCTGTCGCCCGCGCCCCGGAATGACAGAGAAAAATTGAACGGATTGTCCTCGTAATGGCGAGCATCTCGCTTAAGAACCTGACCAAGAGCTTCCAGGCCGGCGACGACGCGCCCGCCGCGGTGTCCGATCTCAATCTCGAGATCGCCGACAACTCGTTCGTCACGCTGCTCGGGCCGAGCGGCTGCGGCAAGACCACAACGCTGCGCATGATCGCGGGCTACATCGTGCCCGATACCGGCTCGATCCATGTCAATGGCCGGCTCATTTCCGCGCCCGGCAGCGTCGTGCCGCCGGACCAGCGCGGCATGGGCATGGTGTTCCAGAACTACGCGGTGTGGCCGCACAAGACCGTCTACGAAAACGTCGTGTTCGGGCTGAAGCTGCGAAAGGTACCGGCGGCAGAAGCGAAGAAGAAGATCGCCGACATCCTCGCGCAGGTGAACCTCACCGGGCTCGAGCAGCGCTATCCGAACGAGCTCTCCGGCGGCCAGCAGCAGCGCGTCGCGCTCGCCAGAAGCCTCGTGGTCGAGCCGGAAATCCTGCTGCTCGACGAGCCGCTGTCCAACCTCGATGCCAAGCTCCGCGAGCACATGCGCGGCGAGCTGAAGCAGCTGCAGCGCCGCACCGGCATCACCTTCGTCTACGTCACCCACGACCAGGCCGAGGCGCTGGCGCTGTCCGACATGGTCGCCGTGATCCACGGCGGCAAGCTGCAGCAATACGGCACCCCACAGGAGGTCTATGCGCGGCCGGCGAACCGGATCGTCGCTGACTTCATGGGGCTGGTGAACCTCGTCCCCGGCAAGGTCAGCGCCGCGATCAACGGCACCGCCACGATCGAGGCGGCCGGCGGCCTCAAGCTCCTGGTGACGCAGACCGAGGGGTTCGGCACCGGCGACAGCGTCGACGTCTCGATCCGACCGGAGAACATCCGGCTCGCAAGTCCTGGTCTTGCAGATTCTGGCCTCGCCGGGAGCGGCGGCGTGCGCGGCACGATCACCGAGCGCACCTTCCTCGGCAACATCAGCGAGTACTATGCGAGCCTCGACTCCGGTCCGACGCTTCGGGTACAGACCCATCCGGCCCAGATTTTCGCCGTCGGCGACCAGGTCACCATCGATGTCGACGCCGCGCAATGCAC
Source organism: Xanthobacteraceae bacterium (assembly GCA_019746355.1). The sequence continues at coordinate 33,432 of JAIESC010000186.1, forward strand.
CGTGTTTCGCAGCAATCCATAGGAGTTGAGCCATGAACGACGCCAGCGTCCAGGTTTCCGTGAAGGGCCAGGAGCATTGGACCACCAAGGACGCGGCCAGGCTGTTCCTGTGGGAGAAACGCGCGCCAGGCGGACCGAAGAACGGCACCGTGCTGTTCGTGCACGGCTCGTCGATGGCCTCGCAGCCGACCTTCGACCTCCAGGTGCCGGGCCGGCCCTATTCCTCGGCGATGGACTACTTCGTCTCGCAGGGTTTCGACACCTGGAGCGTAGACATGGAGGGCTACGGCCGCTCCACCAAGGACCGCGGCCTCGACGCCACCATCTCCGAGGGCGCGGACGACCTGAAGGCCGCGACCGACTACATCTTCAAGACCCGCAATCACACCGGGCCGCTCCTGGTCTACGGCATCTCCTCGGGCGCGTTGCGCGCCGCCCTGTTTGCGCAGCGCCATCCCAATCGCGTCAAGCGGCTGGCGCTCGACGCCCACGTCTATACCGGCGAAGGCAGTCCCACGTTGGTCGAGCGCAAGAAGAAGCTGCCGGAGCTGACCAAGACCAAGCGCCGGCCGATCAGCCGCGCGTTCGTGCGCTCGATCTTCGAGCGCGATCATCCCGGCACCGCCGACGACAACGTCATCGAGGCGTTCGCCAAGCACATCCTCGAGCTCGACGACTCGATTCCGAACGGCACGTATATCGACATGTGCAACCACCTGCCGGTGGTCGATCCGGAGAAGATCGTGGTGCCGACCATCATCATGCGCGGCGAATACGACGGCATCGCGAGCTTCAAGGACCTCCTGAACTTCTTCGAGAAGCTGCCGAACCCGGATAAGACCTTCGCGGTGATGCCCGGCATCGCCCATGCCTCGTTCCAGCAGAAGAACTACATGATCGCCTATCACATCCTGCTGGGCTTCTTCACCCAGCCGGAGCCGATCTACTCGACCTACAAGCCGGGCCAAACCGGCGGGCACTGAGCAATTTCGGTGGTTTGCACCAACCTATCCACGTCATGGCCGGGCTTGACCCGGCCATCTATGAAGCGGTGCAGCGGCAGCCTCACGTAGGTCCACGGCAGCCGCGCCATCGTATGGATGCGCGGGTCAAGCCCGCGCATGACAGCGGAGAGAGCGGTGCAAGCCAGCTAAAACCGCCAAGCAAAATGGCCGGGAAAGCCCGGCCGTGATTGAGACTCGAATGGGAGGAAGACTATGCTCAATCGTAGAGGCATTCTCGCAGCCGTCGCGGTGCTGACTTTCGCAAGTGCAGCGTCGGCGCAGGACGCAACCGACGCGGCCAAGGCAAAAGCCGAAGGCAAGGTGGTCTGGTACACCTCGACGCCGCTGCCGCAGGCGCAGAAGATCGCCAACGCCTTCGAGAAGGAATACGGCATCAAGGTCGAGCTGTTCCGCTCCGGCGGCTCGGCGGTGCTGCGGCGCTTCCAGCAGGAGATCGACGCCGGCCGCATTGCCGCCGACGTGCTGACCACCTCGGATCCCGCGGCCGCCGCCATGCTCGGGCGCAAGGGCGTGTTCGTTGCGTTCAAGCCGAAGAACTTCGACAAGGTGCCGGACGCCGCGAAAGACAAGGACGGCTTCTTCGTCGCCCAGCGCCTCAACCTGATGACCAATTATCTCCGCTCCGACAAAGTGCCGGAAGCGGACGAGCCGAAGACCTGGAACGACCTCGCCAACCCGAAATACAAGGGCAAGATGGTGATCGGCGACCCGTCGTTCACCTCGCTTCTGGTCTCGGTGGTCGGCATGATGTCGAAGGAGCGCGGCTGGGGCTTCTACGAGAAGCTTCGCGCCAACGACACCATGGTGGTGCAGGGCAACCAGCAGGCCGCCGACATGCTCAAGCGCGGCGAGCGGCTGATCGCGGTCGGCGCGCTCGACTCCTACGCTGCGGAAGATCGCGCCGCAGGTCATCCGATGAAGACGCTTTATCCGAGCGACGGCGTGTTCGTCATCCCCTCGCCGACCTCGGTGGTGAAGGGAAGCCCCAATCCGAACGCGGCAAAGCTGTTCGCCGAGTACAACATCAGCGACGAGGTGCAGAAAATCTTTCCGGCGGACGGCGGCTTCGCTGCGCGCGCCGACATCGCCGCACCGTCCGGCTCGCCGCCGCTGTCGAGCCTGAAGATCCTCGCGGTCGACTACGACTACATCGAAAAGGAGACGCCGCGGATCAAGCGGCGCTTCAACGAGATCTTCCAGTAGCCCTGGACGCAGCAGGGTGAGCAAAGCCGCGAAGCGGCGTGCCCACGTCGTCCAGCCGAACAGGAAGACGTGGGCCCGGCGCTAGCGCGCCCTGGCCCGCCCTTCTACGTCTGGACTCACACACCTCGATGTCGCTGGCGGAACGGATACCGGCCGCCGTCGCTTGCACTAGCTCGCCTTGGGCAACTCCGTCGGCTCCTCCGCCGGGGAAAAGTACATGCCCGACATCGGATCGATCCAGGCGAGATGATCCTTCACGCCTTTGACCCCGGGAACATTCTCGGCGGCGACGATCAAGGCCTGGCGGGTGCGCTCGTCGGTGATGGTGCCCCAAAGGTCCACCACGCCATCGCGCACAATGATGTCGAGTGCGCCGGCCGGTGCCCAGCGCTCGCGGCCGAGCTCCGCCATCAGGCGATCGCGAATGGTCTTGTCGTCGCTGCCGGCGGGCCTGGCTTCGACGGCAATGCGCGCCAGCGCGTGCAGCAGGTTGGCGCGGCTGACGATGCCGATCACCTTGCCGCCGCGCACCACGGGAACGCGCTTGATGCGCCGCTTTTCCATCAACGTGACCACCTCTTCCAGCGGTGTCTCCTCGGTCACGCTGACCGGATCGCGCGTCATCACTTCGCCGACCTTGCGGCCGTGCGCCTGCACGTATTCCTCGGCGAGCTGCCCCGGGCCCGCAAAGAATTCCATCCAGCGCGGCCGCCGGCGACCGGTCGCGGTCTCCGCCCGGCGCAGCAGATCGCCTTCGGTGATCATGCCGACCAGCGTTCCGTTCGCATCGAGCACCGGCAGCCCGCTGATGTCGTTCTGCAGCATAACGCGCACGGCGCGCGCGAGCGTATCGTCGGGGCTGACGGAAATAACGTATTGCGTCATGACGTCCTGGGCTCTCATAGCATCCTCCTTCCGGATGGCTTGACGATGGCCCGGTTCGCGCTCCTGCAACTTGAGGAATGTCAAAAGACGCGACAAACCACGCGGGTCGCCGTCGAAAATATCCGAAAGGGATTTGATGCAGGTCAATGCCCGATTCAACGGGTCGCTCGAAAACACCGTTTAGATTGCCGAACCCTGCGGATTTCGCGCCGAATGCCGACAGAAGCCTGGAAGCCGATCGTCAACGCCCCGTTCGATTGCGACCTCGAGGTTGCGGTCCTCGAGGGTGAAGATGTGCATGCCCTGGTGGTCTGCTGCCGGCGGGCGAGGCAGGGCTGGGTCAACGCCGCGACCGGCAAGCCGATCGACGTGCATCCGACCCACTGGCGTGAATGGACGAACGGGCAATAGGCGCACGGAGCAGGATCATCTGAGTGCGGCTGCCGGAAACAGCGCCCGGGCCCGGGCCAGGGTCTCGGCCGGGGTGCCCGACGCGTCGACGCGCGCCCAGGTGATATCGCCGGTTGCGAAATCCTCCTGCATGCGGGCGACGGCCGCATCGGCGTCGGAGGCATCGGGGCCGCGGCCGCCGATGCGTCCGACGCGCGTGGCCAAATCCGCGGTGAGAAAGAGCCCATGGAACCCGGCTCCGGCGGCACGGGCGGCATCTTCGATCGCCTGCCGTTCGGCCGGCTTCGCGAACACGGCGTCGACGATGACGGAAAATCCGGCACGGGCAATCCGGCGGGCCTTGCCATTCAAGGCTGCATAGAGGCGCTCGGACACTTCCGCGCGATAGGCGTCCGGCGGCAGCCGGCTGGTTTCAGCCACGCCGTGCATGGCCTTTCGCTCCGCGTCGGAACGCAGCACGATCGCTCCGGGCGCAGGCGACAGACAGGGCGCGAGCGACCGGGCCAGCACCGACTTGCCCGTACCGGAGAGGCCCGCCGTGCAGACGACGGTCGCCGGTTGCGACGCGAGCAGCGATTGCGCGAGCTGGAAATATCGCACTGCCGACCGCTCGATCTTGCGGCGGGCACTCTCCGAGGCCTGGTCGATCCGTGCCGCCGTGACCTTCGCGCGGATGGCCGCGCGCAACGACATGAACAACGGCAATGCGGCGAGGCCGTCATAGTCCGCATCGGCGCGCGTCCCCGCCAAGTAGCCATTCAGGACGATGTTCGCCGCGCCGTCGAGATCGCGCTCGACCAGGTCCATGAGCAGGAAGGCGAGGTCATAGAGAACGTCGCCGGAGGCAACCAGCGGATCAAACTCAATGGCATCGAAAGCAACCGGCTCGCCTTCGAGCACCGCGATATTGCCCAGGTGAAGATCGCCGTGACCGCGGCGGACGAAGCCCGCCTCACCTCGCATGCGGAGCAGCGGCGAGAGCCGCGCCAGCATCGCGCGCGAATTGCGATCGAGGGCGGCAGTCTGCTCGGCCGGAAACAGCGCCTCACGCTCGCGAAATGCAGCCGTATTCTGCCCGACGTAATCTTCGAGCGCCGCAAGCCAAGGCTCTGCGGCGACGCGCGTCGAACGTGCATGCATGGCCGAAACCGCCGCGGCGAGCTTCGCAGACAAGGCCGCGTCGAGACCATCGCGATCCGCAACGTGGTCCAGCGTCTGGTCCTCGTCGAAGCGGGCCATCTCGACGGCCCACTCGACCGGGCTGCCGGCCCCGCCGATGGCGAGTTGTCCATCGGCTTCGCGGGTGATCGGCACGATTCCCCGGTAAATGTCCGGAGCGAATGGCTGGTTCACTTCGATCTCGGCGGCACAGGCGGCCTTGCGCTTTGCCAGCGTCGAATAGTCAAGAAAGGGAAAGCGCACCGCCCGTTTCACCTTGAGGGCGCGGGTGCCGGCCAGAAAAACCGCGGCGGCGTGGGTATCGAGACGCCGCACGACGTCGCCGCCATGGGTCTTGGGATCCTCGAGAAACGTGAAGACCGCGGCCTGCTCCTCGGATGAATTTGGTTCTGCCGTCATGGTCCGGACTGTTCAGCAGCAAGACAGAGCATCGGAAGCCGGAAAACAAATCCGGTCCTTGATCAACGTCAAACGATGGACAGCGGATATTGCGCATCCTGCAACGGCAAAACCAAGGAGAAGCCCGTGAGCCTTCCCAGAAGCTTCAAACGCATCCGTCTGCACCTGGCCCGCTCGAAAGACCATCCCGCAGGATCGCCGGACCATGGCTACGAGTTCGTCGCTCCGCTCGACCCGGAGGGGCATATCGACGCGGCGCTCTGGAAGACGCACCGCGACCAATGCCAGGTGCGCCGCTTCTGGCGCGGCGAAGACGATCGGGTCGGCATTCTGGTTCATCGGCCCGGCGGGAGCGAGCACGCGCGCTGGGTCTTCGACTACGACAAGGCGCGCGCCGACGACGACGAAACCGGCTACCGCTTCAGTGCTCATCGCATCGCTGTTGGCGAGTATCTGACGCTGCGCGACGATAAGGCCGATCACACCTTCAAGGTCGTGACCGTCGAGGCTGCGGCCTAGTCGGATGCTTCATCAAAGTTGAAAGGATCGAAGGTCGGAGAAGCGTGCAAACATTGGTCGCGCGATCCGGACATGAGCCCATTCACTTTGGCTGAAGCTGCCTACTAGGCCGCTGCATCAGCGGGTCTGCAAAGAAAGCGGCGGCGAGGACCACCTCGCCGCCGTTCTGCCGTGAGCCGTTCGGGGACGGATGGCTCAAGCGGCCATTTTCAGATCATCCGCGGACTGCGCCTTCTGCTGTTCCGGCACATTCCAGCCGGTCCGAAGGCCCCGCGTCTGGTAATCGCCCCAGGCCAGCACGACCGCAAACGAACCGAAGGCCGCGACGATTCCGGCGAGAACGACAATGTGAGTGAGCGTCATGATTGTTTCCCTTCATTCCATGCCGTTGGACGATCGGGGTTCACCGGCTAGTGGGACATCAGCACCGGGACCGTCATCGACTGGAGCATCCCGCGGGTCGCGCCGCCGAGGATGAACTCGCGGAAACGCGAATGCCCGTAGCCGCCCATCACGATCAGGTCGGCGTCATTGTCCGCCGCATGGGAGAGAATGACATTGGCCACCTCCGCATCGGGTGCGACCAGCGGCTTCAGCTCGACCGGAAGCTTGTGGCGGGCAAGATGCTCGGCGATCTGCGCGCCTTTCAGCTCGTTGCGGCGTTCGGCCTGCTCGACCGTAACGACGTCGACATGCGCGGCCATCCGAAGGAACGGGAGCGCGTCGCCAACGGCTCGCGCGGCGTTGCGGCTGCCGTCCCAGCAGACCATCACGCGATCAAGCTTCAGGCCGGTCTTCTGGATGTAGGGCACGACCAGGACCGGCCGCCCGGACTCGAACAAGGCGGCTTCGATCATCAGCGTCTCGGCGACGTCGTCGCCGGGCTCGCCCTGCGCGACCACGGAGAGGTCGTAGTCGCGGGCCATCGCGCCAAACACCTTGGCAGCATCGGCCACGGCGTGTTTCAGAATGCGCGTCGTGCAATCGATGCCGGCCGACCGCGCCAAGTCGAGTGTCGTTTTCTCGGCCCGTTCGGCAGAAGCCTTCTGCTCGGCGCGGTATTTGCCGATGATCTCGTGGTTGACCCAGTCGGACATCGAGGTGACCGGCGGCTCGTTGGCGAACGCCACCGCGGTCAGGTGCGCATCGAACAGCCTGGCGGCGGTCACCGCGAATTCACCGACGATCTCGCGCGGCTTGCCCACCGACAGACTGGCAACGATGTCCCTGATCATGGCGCGTCCTCCGCTTGGCCGCCCCATGGCGGCGATGGAGGCACCATCGCGCGTCAACGCTCAGCACGCTTTGAGGTAAATCAAGCCGGGTCGCTGCGGCTTTTCAGGCTATCCGGCCCAGGCCTACGGCCCCTTGGCCGACGCTTTGCCGAGAACGCCGGCCGTCAACGCCATGCGGACCAGTTCGGACAGGCTCGCGGCCTCCATCTTGGTCATGACATTGGCGCGATAGATCTCGATGGTCCGGGGGCTGATGCCGAGGTCGAAGGCGATGGTCTTGTTGGGATGGCCGGCGACCAGCCCTTCGAGCACCTGGCGTTCGCGGGCGCTGAGAAGCTCGAGGCGCCGGACGATCGACGTCCGGAGCGCCTGCTCCTCCTGGCTCTCCGCCTGGTCGGAGAGCGCTGTTCGCACCGCGGCCAGAATCAGGTCGTCATCGAACGGCTTTTCCAGGAAGTCGGACGCACCGTATTTCATGGCTTCCACGGCCAGCGGCACATCGCCGTGACCGGTGATGACGATGACGGGGATCGTGCAGTTGAGCTCACGCAGCCGCTTGAGCAGATCGATCCCGCTCATGCCTGGCATGCGGACGTCGGTGACCACACAGCCGCCGGTCACGCCGGGCAGCCTGTCGAGGAAGAGGTCCGCGGCCTCATAGGTTGCGACCGGCACCTTGGCGCTCTTGAACAGGAACGCCAGCGATTCGCGCATCGCGTCGTCGTCGTCGATCACATGGACGATACCTTGGACAATGCCTTCATCGGGCATCGCTGAGCTCCTCTGGCGTCACCCCGCGCAGCGTAAACCGGAAGATGGTCCCTCCGGTGGGATTGGGCTCGGCCCAGATCCGGCCGCCATGGGCTTCGACGATCGTGCGGCAGATCGACAATCCGACGCCCATGCCCTCGCGCTTGGTGGTTACGAACGGCTGGAACAGCTGCTTCATCATGTCGGGTGCGATGCCGCCGCCGGTGTCCGCGACGCTGACCGTCACCATGCCGTCCGCGGCCCCGGCTGAAATGGTCAGATTGCGGGTTTTCGCGTCCTGCATGGCCTCGACGGCGTTGCGGATCAGGTTCAGCAGCACCTGCTGCATCTGGACCTTGTCGGCCAGCACGAGATCCCTGCCGCGATCGAAATGAAACTGCGTGCGGACGCCCTGATCCTTGGCACCGACCAGGGCGAGAGCGCTGGCTTCCTCGGCAATCTTCGCCACGCTTTCGACGCGTCTTTCGCTCTCGCCGCGGGACACGAAATCGCGCAGGCGGCGAATGATCTCGCCGGCGCGCAAGGCCTGCTCCGCCGATTTCTCGACGGCGTCACGAACCATGACCACGTTTTCGTCGCTATGACCGGCCAGCAGGCGCCGTGAGCCCCTCATGTAGTTGGTGATGGCCGAAAGCGGCTGGTTGAGCTCGTGGGCGAGGGTCGAAGCCATTTCGCCCATCGCGGTCAGGCGTGAGATGTGCACCAGCTCGGATTGCAACTCCTGCAGGCGCGCCTCGGCGCTCTGGCGCTCGGTCAGATCGCGGATGAAACCGGTGAAGAAGCGCTGGTTGTTGGAGCGCATTTCGCCGACCGCGAGCTCCATCGGAAAGGTGGAGCCGTCCTTGCGCTGGCCGACGACAACCCGCCCGATGCCGATGATCCGCGCCTCATTGGTCCGCAGATAACGGGCAAGATAGCCGTCATGCTCCTCACGATAGGGGGACGGCATCATGATCTTGATGTTCTGGCCGATCACGTCGGCCGAGGCATAGCCGAACAGCCGCTCCGCGGCGATGCTGAACGATTGGATGAGGCCGCGCTCGTCGATGACGATCATGGCCTCCGGTATGGTGTCGAGAATCGACTGCAGATGCGCCTGGCGCGCCAGCGCAGCCTGTGTGCTGGTGGCAGCCTCGCTGCGCGCGCGCCGCAGATGCTCGCCGAACCAGGCTATGCCGATTCCAACCAGGACGAAGGTGACGGTGCGTGCGGCTTCGACGCCGAACATCGGCCCATGGACGTCGGTCAGCGCCTTGTAGTCGCCGTCGAGAAGGAGCTGCAGGGCCGTGGCATAGAGGGTCGCGAGCACGCCCGGCCAGAGGCCGCCGACAATGCCCACGATCAGCACCGGCGGCACCAGAAACAGGTACAGCGACTGGTTGCCGAGCGTCGGCGCAACCCACGCGCGCAGCAAAAAGACCAGAGTGACCAGACCCAGCGCCAGCGCATGGGTCACCAGCGGGCGTTGGCCGAACCAGGCTTGAAAATCGCCCTGCCGCGAAGGGCGCTGCAGATCGGTTGCGGTATCGGCCATGAAGCTTCGCTCGCCCAAGGCCGCACAGTGAGCCGCTCAGCGGGCCGCACAGTGGCCGAACATCCTGAATTTGCACCGGAAATGCCCGGCGCACACCTACGTAATATCCCTTAGGGATGATATCTGAATTTTCCGGTCCGATGCCAGCCGGTACCCATGACCCCACACAACGGAGGTTCATGCCATGATCTCGCAAAGCGCCATTCAGTCCCGTTCTTTCACGCCCGACGTCCATGCGAAGTCCCCGGTGGTGCCGCGGGTGACCGCGCCTGAGGGCGACGCCATCGCCATGATGGGCGCGCCGATGACGTTCAAGCGCAACGCGGAGATCTACGGCGAGAACGAGCCGGCGGAATATCTCTACAAGGTCGTCACCGGAACGGTCCGGACCTACAAGGTGCTGGCCGACGGCCGGCGTCAGATCGGCGCGTTCTATGTCGCAGGCGACGTGTTCGGGCTCGAAAGCGGGGAAACGCATGGCTTCTCCGCCGAGGCGGTGACCGACAGCAAGGTCCTGGTGGTCAAGCGCAGCGCGCTGGTGGCGCTCGCCGAACGCGACACCGCGGTCGCGCGCCAGCTTTGGAGCATCACCGCGCGGGAGCTGCAGCGCGCGCAGGATCATTTCCTGGCGCTGATCAAGACCGCCGAGGAGCGCGTGGTCGGCTTTCTGCTCGACATGGCCGCGCGGGTTTCCGGAAGCAATCAGTTCGAGCTGCCGATGTCGCGCCAGGACATCGCCGACTTCCTCGGCCTCACCATCGAGACCGTCTCGCGCACCATGTCGCAGCTCGAAAGCACGGCCGCGATCGAGCTGCCAAGCTCGCGCCGGGTGGTGCTGCGCAACCGCGCGACGCTGGGACGGCTGAACGGCTGAAGCGCAATCGCTTTTTGAAGAGACCCCCCACCCTTGAAGAGACCCCAACCCCGACCCTCCCCCTTTCAGGGCTACAAGATTCACACATTTCGGAGGCTCCAACCATGCTTGATCGCGTGGAACT
>JAIESC010000008.1 GCA_019746355.1 Xanthobacteraceae bacterium
GTTGCTGACATGAATCTCCTTCAGTAGCTGAGTCGCCAGTGCCTATGGCGCGACCTTCTGACTCAGTACGACTAGTCGCCGGGTACGAAAAGCTCACGTCGAAGTATCGGGGGGGCGACCTTGAGGGTTGCCTTTCAGAGGCAGGTAAGTTCGTCGAGAACACGCTGCGCGCCGTCGAGCACATTCGCACCGGGGTTGCACCACCTGAAATCAAGGCTCCGCTTCAAACAGTGAAGGAAATCGAGAAAGATCAGAAGCTGCCAGAAGGGCTGCGGGTGCTCATACCCCGGATAGCTCATGCGATGGTGTATGACATCCGTAGCAAAAGGGGCGCAATTCACGTCAAAGAGATTGATCCGAGAAACATCGATGCGGCATTGGCTGTGCAGGCATCATCATGGGTTCTCGCAGAATTTCTTCGGCTCTTTCATGACAGCGACGAGAAGGGCGTGACAGCCGCGTTGAACGCGTTGATCCGTCCGCATGTTCCGTGGGTGGAGCAGTTCGGCGACGAAATCGTCGTTACGAGAAAAGTTACGTGCGACGTCGAGCTTTTGATGCTGCTCGCGCGCTCGGCCCCCGATGGCATGGATCGAACCCACTTGGGGCAGGCATGCAAGTACCCCCCGCCACGGGTGACGGAAGCGTTGAAGCGCCTCGACGGGGCGCGCCATGTCCATCGCACGAGGGAGGGGCAATATCACATAACGGGCAGCGGACAGCTTCGCTTGAGCGAAGAAGCTGGTGGTGCCGTCCTTGCGGAGACGGGGTGACGCTGGATGGCTCCCTACCAAGTTCAATTGCCCAACAACGTCGCAAATGCTTTGGGCAAACTGATTGCGCAGTGGGCATCATCTAGATGCCAGCCTGACGACACAAGCCCGCATTGTGCTTGGCGAGCCCCGAGCCAAGAAAATCCCGAAGTTCCCGGTTCACCTGCGGACGGATTTGATCCGCCGTGTGAACCTATACCGCGACCTGATTGCAGTGCCCTACAACGAGGATGAACGAGCGCGAGCTTCAAAAGCGCTGGATGTGGTGTGCAACGTGCGCGCTGCGCGCGAACACTTGGTTCACGGTGAAATCACGCCACAGGACGATGGCAGACTTCTGGTTCATTTTCTCGAAGAGAGAAAGGACGGATCGGTTCAAGGGAGCAATCACTGGTACACTACGGACAGCATCGAAAAGGTGGTGGCGCAGATGGCCGAGGCGGACGGTGCTTTGGGCGACTGCTTCCGCTCGTTTTGTCGCCGCTAATGACGTACACACCGCACGTACACAGCTTCTCGACTTCGCAGGAAATTAGCGAGTTCGTTCAGTGACAAGGGCTCCGCAGACGAAATCCTGCCACTCCGACCAATAGTTGCGGGCTTACCTGGATGCTCGATCGCGAGGAGCGTCACGACGTGTGGCGTTCCGAGCCGGCGCCGTATGGCCCATCCGGCGGACTGACGCTATTTGATCAGCCCGACGCGTCGCAGCAGCTCTTTCTTGTCGGCCACATCCGCCTCGAGCCGTTTCGCGAGGGCCGCCGCGTCGGCGTAGTAGCGCGTGCCCTGGTGCAGCCGCTTGGCGAGATCGACGTAGCCCTGCTGCAGCACCCCGAACCGCCAGCCGGCCGCGTGCTTGCCCATCACGTCCGGCGGGGTTCCTGAAGGCGCGAACGGCCCGCCGAAGCTCGTCGGCGCCACGTCATGGCCTTGCTCCTTGATGGTCGGTGCGTCGGGCAGGGACGGGTTGCGCGCATCGGCGAATATTCCAAGCACCCGCACCGACGGCCCGGCGGCCGCCGCCGACGCGAGCGTCACGCTCGCGAAATCCACGTGCCCGCCGATCAACTGTCCCATCAGGTCGCCGTCGCCGCGGAAGGCACCTGATTGCGCTTCACCTTGCCGGCGTCCGCCAGCGCTGCGCCCGCGAGGTGGGTGATGGTGCCCACGGCGGTCGAGGCAAAGGACACGCTGTCGGGCTTCGCGCGGGCCGCCTCGACGATGTCGCGCGCCGATTTGTACGGCGGGTCCGGCCGCACGATCAGTGCCATCTGGTTCTCGAATGTCTGGCAGATCGGCTCGAAGGATTTTTTCGCTGTAGCCGACATTGCTTTGCATCAGCGGCAGCACCGACTGCACCAGCGCCGGGACGAACATCAGCGTATGGCCATCGGGTGCGGAGCGGGCCACGTAAGCCACGCCGATCGCGCCGCCCGCGCCGGTGCGGTTCGAGACCACGAACGACTGCTTATTACGGTGACACCTTACCAATTGCACAATTAGCCCCGCCGTGATCCGCTACAGCCATGGCGTATCGGCCGCATTGTCGTTCCGGGCTTTCCCCACCACGTCACCCAGCGCGGCAACCGCCGCCGGCGGGTGTTCGTCGAGCCGGCCGACTTCGCGCTCTACCGCGACCTTCTGGCCGAGCGCTGCGCCAAGGCCGGGGTCGAGGGCTGGTGCTCCGGCCTGATGCCCAACCATGTGCATCTGATCCTGGTGCCGCACACCGCCGAAGCGCTGTCGCGCGCGCTGGGCGAAACGCATCGGCGCTACACGGCTTTCATCAACGCGCGCGCCCGCTGGATCGGCCACCTGTTCCAGGGCCGATTCGGCTCGATCGTGAAAATAACGGCAGCAACATAAAACGCGCTGGGGGACGGCATGAAAAGGACGCGCGATTTGGACGCTTTGTTCAGGCGTGGTCTGACTGCACATCAAAGCTCTCGGTTTCAAGAGGCGATAAGCTGTTACAACGCCATTTTGAAAATTGTTCCTGGGCACCCTGCGACTCTTCATTTCCTCGGGCTGTGCAACATCCAGCAGGGAAACGACCGCAGGGGAATCGAGCAAATTCTTGAAGCTCTGTCTCTAAGGCCGGATTACCTGGAGGCTCGTTACAATCTCGCAACGGCGCTTCATGGCCTTGGACGAAGGGAAGAGGCCGCTGCTCAATATAAGAAGGCCCTGTCGATCGATGACAAAAATGCCGACGCGCACAACAATCTGGGCGCGCTTCTTCTGGAACTGGGCCAGCCGGACGAAGCGGTCGGCCATTTCGAGGCCGCGCTGAAGCTGCAGCCAAAAGATCCGAAATCGCATTCGAATTTGGCTGTCGCAATGCTGAGGCTGCGACGCTATTCGGATGCGCTCGATCATTGTAACCACGCGCTGGCTGCAAGGCCAAACGACGCCGAAATCCTGTCGAACCGAGGCTCCGCGCTATTGGAGCTTGGGCGCCATGGCGAGGCACTGGATTGCTTCGATGCAGCCGTATCGCTCCGGGCGGGTTTGTCCGAGCTGCAAATCGGACGCGGCAATGCGCTCGCGAAGTTGGGGCGGTCGGAGGAGGCCCTCAACGCATTCGATCAAGCCATCGCGGAAAATAGCGAGGCGGCCGAAGCCTGGGTCGGGCGTGGAAATGTCCTTCAGGCGATCGGCCGCATGCGGGATGCGCAGGATGCCTTTAACAAGGCCATAAGCGCCGATCCAAAACTTCCGCAAGCGCGGCTGGGGCTCGGGAGAATACTTGCACGCTCAAATCGGCAAAAGGCCCTGGAGGAGCTCCAAACAGCCCTGGCAATTGATCCGGCTCTTGCCGAAGCTTGGGTTGCAAGCGGCGATATCTTGAGCGCGACCGGACGCATGGACGACGCGATCTGTGCCTACCAGAACGCCCTGCGCATCAGACCGGATATTGAATGCGTTCACGGCAACCTGCTGCATGCAAGGCTTAGGAACTGCGATTGGAGCACGTTCGAATCTGATCGCAATCGCAGCATGAGCGACGTTCGCAATGGCATACTATCGACCGACCCGTGGTTGTTTTTGAACGTATCTCGATCGCCCGAAGAGCAGCGGCAATGCGCGGACCTGTACGCGACCCGCTTCTTCCCTAAACGCCATGCAAGGCTTTGGAACGGCGAGCGATACAGCCATGATCGCATTAGGATCGCCTATCTTTCTGCTGATTTTCGCGAGCATCCCGTGGCTCATTCAATCGTTTCGCTATTCGAAGAGCATGATCGCGGGCGCTTCGAAGTCAGCGCGCTCTCCCTGTGCGTCGATGATCATTCCGAGATCCGCAAGCGAATAGCTCTGAGCTGCGAGCTCTTTCAGGATGTCGGCAACAAAACGGACGATGAAGTTGCGGAGCTCATACGCGCAAACGAGACTGACATTGTCGTCGATCTGGGCGGCTTCACCCAAGGATGCCGGCCTGGGATTGTGGCGGCGCGGCCGGCGCCGATTTCGGTAAGCTATCTCGGCTTTGCAGCCACAATGGGCGTCGACTACATCGACTACATACTGGCCGACGACGTCGTGATCCCTCAGGAGGACCGGCGTCACTTCGCTGAAAAGGTCATAGCGCTGCCGCACAGCTACATGATTGCCGATGCCAGGAAGAACATCAGGGCCGCGGATTTGACGCGTCGTCAGGTCGGTCTTCCGGATGATGGCTTCGTGTTTTGCTCGTTCAACAACACCTATAAGATCAATCCCGGGATATTTGATGTTTGGATGCGGCTGCTGCGAGCCGTCGACGGCAGTGTGTTGTGGCTGCGCAGCTGGAGCGCCACTGCGGTTGAAAACCTGCGGCGCGAAGCGGCCGCCCGTGGCGTGGCTCCGGAAAGATTGGTTTTCGCGCCGGCGGTTTCAATAGAAGAACATCTCGGCCGCCATCGGCTTGCGGATCTTGCGCTGGACACGCTCCCTTACAATGCGCACACGACCGCCATTGATGCGTTGTCTGCAGGCCTGCCGCTGCTCACCTGTGTCGGATCGACATTTGCGAGCCGCGCGTCGGCGAGTATGTTGCGCGCGATCGGCATGCCTGAGCTGATAGGCGCGTCCCTCGAAGATTATGAGCGTCAGGCTTTGCGCCTCGCACAGGACGCCTCATGGCTTGAATCGACCAAGCTGAAGCTGGCGGCCAATATCGCTCTTGAGCCGCTGTTTGATACGAAACGGTTCGCTCGCGATGTTGAAAGCGCATACACCGCGATCTGGGAACGGCAACGACAAGGACACGAGCCTGCGGCATTCCGTGAGGCAGGTCCATAGGTCGCCGGCACCACAGGGGCCGTAGATTGTGAGATAGCAACCGGGATCCCCGCCCCATGGTCGCCCCATGGGAGGGCATCAGCCGGTGGACCGCCGTGGGCAGGGCGCGGTCAGGGGGGGCCGCAGCAGGTCGAAGACCTGCGCCCCGGCATTGCGAGAGGTTGACAATGCTTCAATAAGAACATATCAAGAACAAGGCTTCCTTCATGCCTTCATGTTGAAGGGGTGGAGACCAAGCGAGGGACGCGCGAGCGCGGGAGACCATGGCCCCGTTTGCGCATTCCTGGTGGAGCGCCGGGAGGCGCCGCCCCCCTGCGTCACTGGGGGGCAGCGTGCCTCGTCAGGCGCGCTGCGGACCGCGTTATGGTCCGCGGGCACCTACGTCACTGGTGCCCGGCGCCTCCCGGCGCTCCATTCCCTCGTTTTCGAGGGAGACGGAAAAAGGGGAAAGGGCGAGCCCGGCAGCCCGAAAAGTGAAGCGGCCGGGCAGCGGAGCGTTGCTTGGAGCGCCGGAACTCGCGCAGCGAGCGAAGGCGGCGCTATGCGGCTGTTTGATAGGAGGCGCCAAGAAAGGCGGAGCGGCGCAAGCCCGGCCGGTAGCTTGGCAAGCGTCGCAAGACAGAAGCTGCGTCAGTCCGCCTTGCCCGACGTGAGCTTCGCCACCGCCTCGGGGAGCACATCGAGGTAGGGGCCCATGAAGAATTGCTCGCCGAAGCCGTCGCCGAAATAGCGGTCATAGGCGGCGATCATGGCGCGCACCGGAACGACGCAATGCGGCACCGACTCGACGATCAGCTCGGCGAGATTGGCGGCCGGGTTGTCCTTGCGGAAACGCGCATGGGCGGCGACGGTCCGCACGATGCAATCGGTTGCCGATTGCACATAGGTTTGCGTCGCTGCGTTCTTCTGCTGCAGCGTCAGCCGCACGGCCGACGGTTCGGCCAAAGGACCCGCGGCGGCGCTCGTCACAAGCGTCACGGCGACAAACTTCGCAATGATCATGCAATCCCCATCCCCGGGGAGAAATCTGCAATAGATTCTGCGTGGCGTCCACTTGCAGCGCGCGGTTATCCGGACAAGACACCGTCTTTTCGCCGGGTTCCATCTTGGGAACTCGGTAAACACTCTTATTTGGTAGCATTGACGCTCACGGACTGGAGTACACGAATGAAGTTCGGTGTCGGGCAATCGGTGCAACGCAAAGAGGATGATCCGCTGCTGCGCGGCGGCGGGCGCTACGTCGCCGATCATCAGCCGGCCGGCGCGCTGCACGCGGTTGTGGTGCGTTCGCCGCATGCCCACGCCCGCTTCACGCTGAGCGCCGGCAAGCTGCGCGCCATGCCGGGTGTGCGTCTGGTCCTGACCGGCGAGGACACGGCCGATCTCGGCCCGCTGCCGATGCAGGCCGGGATCGACGGCGTCGACATCTGGTCGCCGCCCCATGCCGTGCTGGCGAAGGACGAGGTGCGCCATGTCGGCGACGCGATCGCCTTCGTCGTCGCCGACACGCTGGAGCAGGCGAGGGACGCCGCCGAAGCAATCGAGGTTGATTGGCAGCCGTTGCCGCATGTGGTCGGGGCGGCGGCGGCGCTGGAAAAGGATGCACCGCAGGTCTGGGCCAAGGGCCCCGGCAATCTCGCCTTCGAGACCACGCTCGGCGAGAAGGAGGCGACCGATGCGGCGTTCAGGGCGGCCGCGAAAGCCGTATCGCTGAAGATCGTCAATCAGCGCCTCGTCACCAACTATCTCGACACCCGGGGCGCCATCGCCGAATACGACGCGGCGCGCGACCGCGTCACGCTGACGCTCGGCAGCCAGGGGAGCCACGCCGTGCGCGACACGCTCGCCGCCGACGTGCTGCGCATCGACCCACAGAAGCTTCACGTCGTGACCCCCGATGTCGGCGGCGGGTTCGGCACCAAGCTCTTCACCTATCGCGAATACGCGCTGGTCATTCTCGCGGCGCAAAAGCTGAAGCGCCCGGTGCGCTGGATCGCCGAACGCACCGAGCATTTCCTCGGTGACGCGCAGGGCCGCGACAACATCACCACCGCAAGGCTTGCGCTCGACGAGAAGGGGCGCTTTCTGGCGCTCGATATCGATCTCGTCGCCGACATGGGGGCGTATCTGTCGGCCTATGCGCCCTACATTCCGTTTCTCGGCGCGGGCATGTCGCCCGGCGTCTACGACATTCCGGCCTGTTTCGTGCGCGTTCGCGGCGTTTACACCCACACCGTGCCGGTCGACGCCTATCGCGGCGCGGGCCGTCCCGAGGCCGCTTACGTGATCGAGCGGCTGGTCGATGCCGCAGCGCACGAGCTCGGCATCGCGCCGGACGCGCTGCGGCGGCGGAACTTCATCAGGCCGAAGGCGATGCCGTACGCGACCGCGACCGGCAAGGTCTATGACTCCGGCGACTTCGCGGCGCACATGGCGCGCGCGCAGGCGCTGGCCGACTGGGACGGCTTCAAGAAGCGCGCCACTGCTGCGAAGCGCCAGGGCCTGATCCGCGGCATCGGCCTTTCGACCTACATTGAAGCCTGCGGCACCATGGGGCCGGACACCGCGACGATCACGCTCGACGGCGACGGCGGCGTGACCGCCCTGATGGGCTCGCAATCGAGCGGGCAGGGACACGCCACGTCCTACGCGCAGATCATCGCCGACCGGCTCGGCATCGCGCCCGACATGGTGCGGGTGGTGCAGGGCGACACCGACCGCGTCGCGACCGGCACCGGCACCGGCGGCTCGAGCTCGATCCCGTGCGGCGGCGCTTCGCTCGCGAGTGCATCGGAGAAGCTTGCCGACAATCTGAGGGCGCTTGCGGCAACCGCGCTCGAGGCGGGCACGGGAGATCTGGAGCTGGCCGGTGGCGCGGTGCGGGTGGTCGGCACCGACCGCGCGGTTTCGCTCGCCGAGCTGGCGAAGCGTCCGGAAGCGACACCCGACAAGCTCATGGCGGCCGATGCGTTTGCGCCGCAGGCCCCGACCTATCCCAACGGCACGCATGTTGCCGAAGTCGAGATCGACCCCGCGACCGGCGCGACCCGCATCGTCAACTACGTGGTGGTGGACGACTTCGGCGAGACCATCAACCCGCAGCTTCTGGCCGGCCAGGTTCACGGCGGCGCGGTGCAGGGCATCGGCCAGGCGCTGATGGAGCAGACGGTCTATGACCCGGATTCAGGCCAGCTCGTCACCGCCTCGCTGATGGACTATGCGCTGCCGAAGGCCGGCGACATGCCGTCCTTCGCCTTCGAGACGCGCAACGTGCCGTGCCTGAACAATCCGCTGGGGGTGAAGGGCGCGGGCGAAGCCGGAGCGATCGGCTCGTGCCCCGCGGTCATCAACGCCATCGTCGATGCGCTGTGGCGGGCCTACCGCATCGGGCATATCGACATGCCTGCCACTCCTGATCGCATCTGGGCGGCGATCGAGGAGCATTATCGCCGCGAGCGGATGTAGGTCTGCGAGGGGCGAAAAAGCTTTTCGCTGGAGATGGTTAGCATCATCCCCGGACATTCACGAAGTCGTGAGCCCGGCTGGTCAAGACGTCGCAATCAAGGAATAAGAATCACTCCAAGGTGTTAGCCGGTTGTTTCGCCCCATAGGCTCCGGGGGCGCGACGACCGGTGGGAATGACAAGTCCCAAACCGCCTTCAGGACCAACAAAGGGGAAATCAACGATGAAGCGTCTCGTTCTCGCCGCCGCGTTTGCTGCGCTCGGCGTCACCGCCGTGGTCGCCCAAAGCGATCCGATCGCCGCCCGCAAGGCGCTGATGAAAGAGAATGGCAATCAGTCGCGCATCGCGCGTGAGATGATCGAGGGCAAGCAGCCGTTCAACCTGGATGCGGCGAAGAAGGTGCTGGCCACTTTCGGCGAGACCCACGACAAGGCTAGGAGCCTCTGGCCGGACACCTCCAAGGCCGGCGACACCGCTGCGCTTCCGGCGGTGTGGGAGAACAAGGCGGACTTCGACGCCAAGCTCGCGAAGTTCAGCGCCGACGCCAAGGCGGCGGGCGCCAAGGTGACCGACCTCGACAGCTTCAAGGCGCAGATCGGCGAGGTCGGCAAGAATTGCGGCGGCTGCCACCAGACCTATCGCAAGCGGCAGTCCTAGACAGTTGACTGGCGGCAGTCCCCGCCGACAACTCATGACAGGGCGGCGCGTCCGATGATGCGCCGCCCTGCGGCTTTCCGGGCGGCCGCGCGTTGCGCAGAAGCATTTTCCGGCGAAAGCCTGTCCCGGACTTGATCCGGGATGTGCAGCGGTTCGCCGAAGAAAATGCGACCAAACAAAGAAGCGAGAGCCGTTCCCGTTCCGCAGGAGCGGGAACGGCTCTAGGATTGCTGTCGAGGAGGGCTCCATGCCGCGAAAGATTGTCGTCCTGGCCGTGGTCGCCGCGGTCATCGGCCTGTTCGTGTTCTGGGGCCTCACCATCCCGGCGACGGTGCCCGCGAGCGCCCTGCCGCAGCGCCAGCCCAACCTCGAGAACGGCCGGACCATGTTCCATGCCGGCGGCTGCGCGTCCTGCCATGCGACGCCGGGGCAGGACGACAAGACCAAGCTCGGCGGCGGCTTCGCGCTGAAGTCGCCGTTCGGCACGTTCTACGCGCCGAACATCTCGCCGGACCGCAACGACGGCATCGGCAAATGGAGCGAGCCCGATTTCGTCACCGCCATGGTGAAGGGCACCGCGCCGGACGGCTCGCATCTTTATCCCGCGTTCCCGTACGCGTCGTATCAGCGCATGCGCACCGACGACATCCGCGATCTGTTTGCCTACCTCAAGACGCTGCCCGTGGTGCAGGGCAAGGCCAAGCCGCACGAATTGCCGTTCCCGTTCAATATCCGCAGGACGCTCGGCGTCTGGAAATTCCTGTTCCTCGACGGCAAGCCGTTTGCGCCCGACGCGAGCAAGGATGCCGCCTGGAACCGCGGCGCCTATCTCGTCAACGGACCGGGCCATTGCGCCGAATGCCATTCGCCGCGCAACCTGCTGGGCGGCATCGTCGAAAGCCAGCGCTTCGCCGGCGGACCCGAGCCGACCGGCGACGGTTTCGTGCCGAACATCACGCAAAAGAGCCTGTCGCTGTCGCAGGAAAATCTCGTGAAGCTTCTGGAGACCGGCGAGACGCCGGACGGCGACACCATCGGCGGCGAAATGGCGAAGGTCACGTCGAACACCGGCAAGCTCAGCGCCGCCGACCGCGAGGCGATCGCGACCTACGTGCGCTCGCTGCCGCCGGTCGAGGGACCGAAACGGCCGGAGTCGAAGTGAGCTTTTTCTCCCCGTCATTCCGGGGCGCGCCCATAAGCGCGTTTACGCGCGTATGGGCGCGAGCCCGGAATCCAGAGCAACAACTGGATTCCGGGTTCGCTCGCCATCGCGCGTCGAAGACGCGCGTGAACGCGCTGATGGCGAGCGCCCCGGAATGACGGCCAGATGAACCTCCCCAAGGCGTTTCTGTTCAAGGGCATCGCGGCGCTGCTGTTTGCGTTGCTGTCGGCCTGCGTGCGCTTTTCGGCCGAGGCCGGCGTGCCGCTCGGACAGATCATCTTCAACCGCGCGATCTTTGCGATCGTGCCGGTGCTGCTGATTTGTGCGTGGCAGAACAAGCTCCACGAGGCGGTCCGCACCAAGCGCCCGCTCGGTCACATGACGCGCGGGTTGATCAGCATCGCCGGGATGTTTCTCAATTTCGCGGCGCTGGCGCGGCTGCCGCTGGTCGACGCCACCGCGATCTCGTTTGCTGCACCGTTCATCACCGTCGTGCTCGCGGCGCTGATCCTGCGCGAGCATGTGCGTATCTATCGGTGGACGGCGGTGCTGGTGGGCTTTGCCGGCATCGTCGTGATGCTGTGGCCCTATCTGAGCCTGTCGCGATATGCGGGCGGAGCGGCGACGGCCGCGGCGACCGTGGGCGTCGTCTGCGGGCTTCTGAGCGCCTTCACCAACGCGGCATCCATCATCCAGACGCGGCGGCTCGCCGACACCGAGACCACCTCGGCGATCGTGTTCTATTTCTCGATGTATTGCGCCGCGGCGGGCCTTGCGACCTTGCCGTTCGGCTGGGTCTGGCCGGACCCGCTGACGCTCGCCGTGCTCGTCGCTTCCGGCATCGTCGGCGGGCTCGCGCACATCGTCCAGACCGCGAGCTATCAGTACGCGCCGGCTTCGTTGGTCGCGCCGCTCGACTACACGACGATGATCTGGGCCTTTGTGCTGGGCTATGTGCTGTTCGGCGAATTGCCGACGGTCTACGTCTACTTCGGCGCGCTGGTCGTCGCGGGCTCCGGCCTGTTTGTGCTCTGGCGCGAGCGGCAGCTTGGGCTCCGCCGCAGGCTGGAAACCGATGCGCCGCGGACGTGAGCCTCTCGCGTGATCAAAACGCCTTGAACGTGATGATCGTCCGCGTGTCCTGGATACCCGGAATGACCTGGATGCGTTCATTGACGAAGTGGCCGATGTCGACGCCGTTGTCGACATAGACCTTGACCAGCAGATCGAACTCGCCCGCGGTCGAGTAGATTTCGGAGGCGACCTCGGCGTCGGCCAGGCTGTTCGCCACCTGGTAGGACTTGCCGAGCTGGCATTTGATCTGGACGAAGAACGGGACCATGGGACCTCCGGTCACCGCCCTGGCGACCCGGAACCCAATCCAGCAAAAACGCTAGCGTCTTGCAAGGCTTCCGTCGCTTTGCGCGGATTTCGGCGTCGGCGGAATGGCTATTCGATCCGGGACGGCTCCTCTATGATCGCAGAAAATGCCGGAGGAATGCGCATGCGAGTAAAGTTGTTGCGGCTCGTGGCTTTGGCCGCAATCGGGCTTGGACCTGTGCTGCTGCCCGCGGGGCCGTTGAGCGCGCAAACCTACCCGGAGCGGCCGATCCGTTTCTTCGTCCCGTTCCCGGCCGGCGGCTCGACCGACGCGGTGGCGCGGGCGCTCGCGCCGGCGCTGGAGAAGATCCTCGGCCAGCCTGTGGTGGTCGAGAATCGGGCAGGGGCCGGCGGCATGCTGGGCGTGGACGCGGTCGCCAAGGCCGCGCCCGACGGCTACACCATCGGCATTGCCGGGGCGGGCGCGCTCGGCGTCAACATCGGCGAGCGGGTCAAGCGCCCGTACGACCCGGTCAAGGATCTGGCGCTGATCAGCCGCGCCGCCGCCTCTCCGTTCATTCTTGTCGCGCCGCAGTCGCTTGCGGCGAACTCGCTCCGCGACGTGATCAATCTTGCAAAGGCCTCGCCCGGCAAGCTGTCGCTCGGCCATGGCGGCAACGGCACCGCGATGCAGCTCGTCGCCTTGACCTTCGTCAGCATGGCCGACGTGAAGATGAATCTCGTGCCCTATCGCGGCACCGCCCCCGCGGTCACCGACACGATCGCCGGCCACGTGCAGCTCGGCGTCGCCGATCCGCCGCCCTCCATGGGCGCGATCAGGGAAGGCAAGCTCAAGGCACTCGCCGTCACCTCCACCAAGCGCTTTTCCGTCTTCCCCGACGTCCCGACCGCGGACGAAATGGGCCTGAAGGACTTCGATATTTCCGGCTGGTTCGGCGTCGCCGCCCCGAAGGCGACGCCGCCGGACATCCTGAAGAAGCTCAACGCCGCGGTGGTCGCGGCGCTCAACGATCCCGAAGTCGCCAGACGCATCAGCCTCGTCGGCATGGAGCCGACGCCCTCGACGCCCGAGGAGTTCTACGCCTTTCTCGAGCGTGAGATTGCCAATGCAGCGAAGGTGCCCATGCCCGAGGACAAGGCCAACTAGCAGCAAGGAGGATTTGAGCATGCGGTCCCGACTGCTGCACCTGACGCTTTCCATTCTGCTTGTCGCCAGCGCGGCCGCTGCCACCGCGACACAGGCGCGGGCGCAGGTGTTTCCCAGCAAGCCGCTCCGTTTCATCGTGCCGTTCCCGGCGGGCGGCGCGACCGACGCCGCGGCGCGCGCCATGCAGCCGCAGCTCGAGAAGCTTCTCGGCCAGACCGTGGTGGTCGAGAACCGCGCCGGCGCGGGCGCCGTCATCGGCCTCGACGCGATCGCCAAGGCAGCGCCCGACGGCTACACCTTCGGCATCGGTCCCGCCGGCGCGATGAGCGTCAATCCGGCGCTGCAGGTGAAAATGCCGTTCGACGTCCGCAAGGACCTCACGGCGATCAGCGGCTTGGCGCAAACGCCGTTCATTCTCGCCGCCGCGGCGAACTTCCCGGCCAACACGCTGCAGGAGGTGATCGCCAAGGCGAAGGCCGCGCCCGGCACTCTCAGCATCGGGCATGGCGGCAACGGCACGTCGATGTTCTTCACGGCACTGCTGTTCACCACCATGGCCGACGTGAAGATCGGCCTTGTGCCGTATCGCGGCACCGCGCCGGTTGCGACCGACCTGATCGGCGGACACATCGGGCTCGGCATCGTCGATCCGCCGCCGTCGCAGGCCGCGCTGCGCGACGGCCGGATCAAGGGCATCGCCATCTCCTCGAAGCGCCGCTTTGATTTCTTCCCCGATATTCCGACCTTCGACGAGCAGGGGCTGAAAGGCTACGAGGTCGGCGGCTGGTTCGGTCTCGTGGGACCGGCCGGGATTCCGCCGGATGTTCTGACGAAGGTCAACGCAGCGATGGTTGCGGCATTGAAGGACCCGGAGGTGGTGCAGCGCATCCGCGACATCGGCATGGAGACGGTGCCGAGCACGCCCGCGGAATTTGCCGCCTTCATCGACAAGGAGATCGACAAGATTTCCAAGGTGCTGGCCCAGGCGGGCGACATACCGAAATAGCAAAGGCGCGCCGACCGTTCGGGCCTTGAACAGGGTCTTGCTGCGCGCTACCAATTCTCCGAGAATTGATGCTGCAATCTCATGGGGTGCCCGGTCAGTTGCCGGGCTGAGAGGCGAAAGCCAACCCATCGAACCTGATCCGGGTCATGCCGGCGGAGGGAGAGATGCGGGCGCCGCTGAGCGAGCTTCCTGCAATCACGGCCGACGTCATCGAGCGCATCCGCGAAAGGCGCCCGCGCGTGCATTGCATCACCAACGCGGTGGCGCAGAACTTCACCGCCAACATGCTGCTTGCCGCGGGCGCGGTGCCCTCGATGACCATCGCGCAGAAAGAGGTGCGGGCGTTTGCCGCGCGCGCCGACGCGGTGCTGGTCAATCTCGGCACCTTCGATCCGGAGCGGCAGAAGGCGTCGCTCGCCGCGATTGCGGTCGCCAACCGGCGCGGCGTCCCCTGGGTGCTCGATCCGGTGTTCATCGACCGCTCGCCGCCGCGCGCGGCGTTTGCCAAGGCCCTGCTCGCGAAGAAGCCGCGCGCCATGCGGCTGAACGCTGCTGAATTTGGCGCGCTGTCGGGCGGCAAGACCGACGATGGGGCGCTTGCGAAGTTCGCCAAGGCGCGAAAGACGGTGATCGGCCTCACCGGGCAACATGACTTCGTGCGCGGCGGCACGCGGCTTGCGACCATCGCCAACGGCGATCCGCTGATGGCGCGCGTCACGGCGATGGGCTGCGTCGCCTCGGCGCTGGTTGGGGCTGCGCTCGCGGTCGAGCCCGACGCATGGAAGGCGACCGCTGCGGCGCTGATCGCCATTGGCGTTGCGGGCGAGGTCGCGGCGGCGCGCGCCCGCGGCCCCGGCAGCTTTGCTTCGGAAATTCTCGATGCGGTGTACGCGCTCGACCGCGCGACGTTGCTGTCGAAGGCCAAGGTGAATTGAAGGCAGAGATGAATTGATGCGTGTCGATCTGCGCTGCTACGCCATTGTCGATCCCGAGGTGTCGGGCGGGCACAATCTGCCCGATCTTTGCCGGATGCTGGCGGCGGGCGGTGCGACGCTGGTGCAGCTCCGCGACAAGCTCTCCGACACCCGCGTGATGGTGGACCGCGCCCGCGCCTGCAAGGCCGCGCTCGGCTCGGTGCCGCTGCTCATCAACGACCGCGTCGACGTCGCGCTGGCGGTTCGCTGCGAGGGCGTGCACATCGGCTGGGACGACATGGCGCCGACCGATGCGCGGCGGCTGCTGGGGCCGGACGCCATCATCGGCCTCACCATCAACAGCCCGCAACGCGCGGACGCGACCGACCTGTCGCTGATCGACTACGCCGGAATCGGCGGCATCTATGGCACGACCTCGAAGCAGACCAAGAGCGCGCCGATCGGTGTTGCAGGCTTGGCGCGCGTGATCGAAGCGCTGCACAAGCGGAAACCCGGCTTTCTCACCTGCGGCATCGCCGGGATCAACGCCTCGAACGCCGCGCCGGTGATCGAAGCCGGGGCCGACGGGGTGTCGGTTATTTCCGCGCTCTCCATGGCCGAGGACCCGAACGCCGCCGCGTCCGAATTGCTCCGCGTGGTCGATGCGGCGCTGACCAGGCGGGCGAAGAAATGACGCCGATTGCCGTCACCATTGCCGGCTCGGACTCCGGCGGCGGCGCGGGCATCCAGGCCGATCTCAAGACGTTTTCGGCGCTCGGCGTCTACGGCGCGTCGGTGATCGCCGCGCTCACCGCGCAGAACACCAAGGGCGTCACCGGCATCCACGACGTGCCGCCGGACTTTGTCACCGCGCAGATCGATGCGGTGTTCTCCGATCTCAAGGTCGGCGCGGTCAAGCTCGGCATGCTGTCGAACGCCGCGGTGATCGCCGCGGTCGCCGACGGCCTTGCGCGTCACCGGCAGAGCAATGTGGTGCTCGATCCGGTGATGGTTGCGACGTCCGGCGATCGGCTGCTGAAGCCGGATGCGGTCGACAACCTCCGCCGCCTGTTGATGCCGAAGGCGCTCGTTGTCACGCCGAACCTTCCCGAGGCGGCAGCTCTCCTTGATGCGCCTGTTGCGACCGACGAAGCGGCGATGCGCGCGCAGGGCGAGCGGCTGGTCGCGTTGGGTGCCAAGGCGGTGCTGATGAAGGGCGGCCACGCTGGCGGCAGCGAGAGCGTCGATCTGCTCGTGGACGAGAGCGGCGTCACCCGGCTGCCGGGACCGCGATTTGAGACGCGCAACACGCACGGCACCGGCTGCACGCTTTCGTCCGCCATCGCCGCGGGCCTTGCCAAGGGCATGACGCTGGCCGACGCCGTGCAGGCCGCCAAGAGCTACATCACGAGCGCCATCGCCGCGTCCGACCGTCTCGCCATCGGCTCGGGCCACGGACCCGTGCATCACTTTTACCGCTGGTGGTGAGCACCACAGACATCCGCGCACAAGGAGCCGCTCGATGCCGAACATCACGCGAAGAAGGCTGGCCCAGGCCGGAGCAGCGGGCGCGCTGGGCGCGCTTGCCGTGCCACGGCTTGCGCTCGCGCAGGCCAAGCGCTGGCGCATGGTGACCTCATGGCCGAAGCGTCTGCCCGGCCCCGGCATGTCGGCCGAGCGCGTCGCCGAGCGCATCAAGACGCTTTCGGGCGGCAAGCTCGACGTCGCCGTCCATGCCGCGGGTGAGATCGTGCCGGCGTTCGAGGTGCTGGACGCGGTCGGCGGCGGCGTCGCCGAGATGGGCCACACCGCGTCGTTCTACTGGCAGGGCAAGCAACCGGCCGCCGCCTTCTTCACCACCGTGCCGTTCGGCCTCACGCCGGGCGAGCATGTGGCCTGGGTCGAGGCCGGCGGCGGCCAGGCGCTGTGGGACGAGCTTTATGCCCCGTTCGGGGTGAAGCCGTTCATGGGAGGAAACACGGGAGTCTGCATGGGCGGCTGGTTCCGCCGCGAGGTGAACGCCCGCGCCGACCTGTCCGGCATGAAAATCCGCTCGCTGGGGCTGGGCGGCGAGGTCTATCGCCGGCTTGGCGCCACGCCGCAGACCACGCCGCCCGCGGAAATCCTCACCTCGCTGCAGTCCGGCGTGATCGACGCCGTCGAATTCGTCGGGCCGGGCACCGACATCGCGCTCGGCCTCTATCGTGTCGCGCCGTTCTACTACTATCCGGGCTTCAACAAGCCGAACGGCACCGGCGAGTGCATCGTCTCGCTCGCCGCCTGGAATTCGCTCGACGCGGAGCTGAAGGCCGTGGTCGCGCATGCCTGCGCCACCGAGGCGAACTTCGCGCTGGCCGAGATGGAGCGGCTCAACACCGAGGCGCTCGCGGCACTGACCGGCCAGCACCGCGTGCAGCTTCGCGCGTTTCCGGGCGACGTGATCGCTTCGGCGCGGCGGACGGCGACCGGCGTGCTGGCCGAGCTTGGCGGCAGGAGCCCGGCGGCGAAGAAGGTGCACGACAGCTACATGGCGTTCCGCGAGCGCACGGGGGCGTGGTCGAAGATTTCGCTGAAGGCGGTGCTGGAGGCGCGAGAGGGCTGAAGACGCGCAAGCTTTCCTTCGGCAGCAAAGCCCCGAGCGCCAAGCCCGGGGCTTTTTTGCAACACAAAGCACATGCTCCTTACGGATTTACCGCCCGTTAACCATGTTCGCGCACATTCGTTAACGAAGATGCTTCGGCCGTCCGGCGGGGGCAACGGGCATCGTTCACGGTGCCGAGTTCGGTTCCGCGTGTTTCCTGTTCCAAGCGTGATCCAGTTGGGATCGTTGCAGGCGCGCGAGGGCGCTACATGCGCGATTTCCGCAAACTCGATGCGACTGCATCCAACCCCGGAGGGGAGAGGGCCTTATGATTTCCAAGTTCAGCAAATGGGGCATCGCGACGCTTGCGCTGCTCGTCCCGTCGTTCTCGGCCGATGCGGCCGACATCCCGGCCAAGGGCTACTACAAGGGCCCGCCGCGGTCGGTCGTGTCCTACTACAACTGGACCGGCGCCTATGTCGGTATCAACGGCGGCTATATGTGGGGCCAGACCGAATTCACGAATGCCGCCGGCGCCAATTTCAACACCAGCCCGAAGGGCTGGCTGGTCGGCGGCACGCTCGGCTACAACTGGCAGAGCGGCGCGATGGTCTACGGCATTGAAGGCGACTTCAACTGGGTCGACATGAACGGCACGGACGCGTCGCTCGTCTGCGGCGCGACCTGCAATATCAAGAACACCTGGCTGAGCACGGTGCGAGGCCGCATCGGATACGCCTTCGACCGGTGGCTGCCCTACGTGACCGGCGGCGGTGCCTTCGGACGGGTCAACGTCGGCAACGCGTCCGGCACCGTCGATGAGACCAAGTCCGGCTGGACCGCCGGCGTCGGCGTGGAATATGCCTTCCTCGGCAACTGGACGACCAAGCTCGAATACCTCCACGTCGATCTCGGCACGGCCACGTGCGATCTCTCGATCTGCACCAGCACCGTCAACGCCAAATATACGGCGGACATCGTCCGCGCCGGCATCAACTACAAGTTCTCGGGCCCGATCTTCTCCCGCTTCTGAGCGCGAGAGAAATCCAGCAGCCATCGCGGCTTGCGAGGCAAACAGAATCGAAGCCCCGGGCTCCGCCCGGGGCTTTTCCTTTTTGCACCGGCGGGGTCCGAGCGGTTGTTGCGGCTGTGCCACACCCGCCCGAATAGGCGGCCGGCGGCAGGCGGGCTTTTTCGGGGCGCTTGCTTGATTGGTCCGGTACCTTACTCTCTCGCTAACGAGTCAAGTGATTCGTTTGGCTTCGCGGGACTTTTCCCCGGTAATCACTTTCCGGTCGGAAGTTATCCACCAAGCCAGTCTACGTCGCACGGTGGCTGCGCGTGATCGTCCAGCAGTAACCCCGCGTTCGGCGTCCGCGCATCGGCGGATCGCTCACGTGGCGCGACCCAGTGGTTCCCAGTGAAAGCGTCCAAATTCGCGCACGGTGCGGCGGGCACCGGGTGAATGCTGCAGCAATCCACGTCGCAGGATGGGAGACGACATGAAGATTTCCAGAATTCTCGGAACAGGCATCGCGGCCTTGTCGCTGCTCGCCGTTTCGTTCTCGGCGGAAGCCGCCGATATCCCGAGACCGGTCTACAAAGGCGTGCGATCGGTCGTGGCCTACTACAACTGGACCGGCTTCTACGTCGGCATCAACGGCGGCTACGGCTGGGGCGACTCGAACTGGGCCAGCCCGGCGATCTCCAACAAGCCATCAGGCTGGCTGATCGGCGGCACGCTCGGCTACAACTATCAGGTCGGCTCCTGGGTGCTTGGCCTTGAGGGCGACTGGGACTGGGCCGATATCAAGGACAGCGTCGCCTGCGGCGCGTTCTCGTGCGAGACCAAGAACTCCTGGCTCGCCACCGCCCGCGGCCGTATCGGCTATGCGTTCGACCGCTGGCTGCCGTACTTCACCGGCGGTGCGGCGTTCGGCAAGGTCGAGGCCAACGGCACCAACCCGGCGGCGCCCGGCGCGAGCGACACCCGCACCGGCTGGACGGTCGGCGGCGGCCTCGAATACGCCTTCCTCGGCAACTGGTCGGCCAAGATCGAATATCTCTATGTCGATCTTGGGAGCTTCAATTGCGGCACGTCCTGCGCCGTTGGTGCCGTCAGCAACGACGTCGACTTCAAGGCCAACATTGTCCGCGTCGGCCTGAACTACAAGTTCTCCGGCCCGATCTTCAGCCGCTACTGATCAGCCGAGCTTAAGCTTTGCGACGAGAAACCCCGGGCGCGAGCCCGGGGTTTTGCTTTTTCGCGGCAGGCGAGGGCGGCGCGATCAGTAGCGGCCCTTCACGACCTTCTGCGTCTGCGTGCCGAGCCCGTCCATCTTCAGGTGTACGACGTCGCCGGCCTTGAGGAACTTCGGCTCGGGCTTCATGCCGAGCCCTACGCCGGGCGGTGTGCCGGTGATGATCACGTCGCCGGGCTCGAGGATGAAATACTGCGAGCAGGCCCAGACGAGGTGGGCGACGCCGAAGATCATCGTCTTGGTATTGCCCTTCTGGCGGACCTCGCCGTTGACCGTCAGCTCCATGTTGAGGTTCTGCGGGTCCTTGATCTCATCCTTGGTGACCATCCAGGGGCCGAGCGGGCCGAAGCTCTCGCAGCCCTTGCCCTTGGTCCATTGGCCCGCGCGCTCGATCTGGAATACGCGCTCCGACACGTCATTCGACAGGCAGTAGCCGGCGACAACGCTCATCGCCTTCTCCTTGGAGAGATAGCGGCCGCGGCTGCCGATGATGATGCCGAGCTCGATTTCCCAGTCGAGCTTGCTCGAATCCTTCGGGATGATGGTGGGATCGTTCGGGCCGCAGAGGCAGCTCGGCGCCTTGTTGAAGATGATCGGCTCCGGCGGAATCTGCATGCCGGCTTCGGCAGCGTGGTCGGCGTAGTTGAGCCCGATGGCGATGAAGTTGCCGGGATTGGCGACGCAGGAGCCGAGCCGTGGATTTCCCTTCACCAGCGGCAGCTTGTCGATATTGGCCTTCTTGATCTTGGCGAGGCTTGCGGGGGACAGCGCGTCGCCGTTGATGTCTTTGACGATCTTCGACAGGTCGCGGATCTTGCCGTTCTTGTCGACGATGCCGGGCTTTTCCTTGCCTGCGGCGCCATAGCGGACGAGCTTCATGGGTGGTCCCCCTTAGTGACGATGTTGGATGGGTTGGTGGATGAGATGGGGCATCATGCGTTGGCGGCGGCTTGCGGGCAAGCGGCTGTCTGGACCCCGGCGATGATCAGGGCAAATAGCGCAGATCGGTGATGTCGCCGGCCCGCATCGGAACGCTGAAGGCGCCGAGGCGGCGCTGCAGATCGATCGCAAGGTCGAGCCCGGCCATGTCGACTTTGCACTCGTGGTGCAGGTCGGAGCGTTCCCGCTCCATCGAGCGCAGCATCGTGGCCTTGTCGATTCCGTAGTGCTCGGCGCCAAATTCCGCGAATTCGTCGTCGTTTTCCGCGCTGTACTGGTAGCTGCGCTTACAGGCCCGCAGAACCGCGCGGACCAGTTCGGGCTCCCGTTCGATCACGCCGCAGTTGGCGACCGTCACGCTCCATTGCATCGATGGGCAGAACTCGGGCTCGCTGAGCGCCCGCATCATGTGGAATGCGCCGCGATACTCGCCGATCGAAACCGTGGGCTCGGATAGAACGCCGGCCTGCAGGTCGCCGGTCTCGAACAGTTCGATAACCTCCGCATGGCGCGGGCCGAGGCCGATCACGTTGGCGTGACGGTCGGGATCGAGCCCGCGGCCTTGAAGGATCAGCCGCGCGAACCAGTAGCTGCAGCTTCCCTTCGACAGCACGCCGATGTTCTTGCCCCTGAGGTCGGTCTCGCCCTTGATGTCGCGGTTCGCAACCAGATACTGCAGCGCGCGGCGGCGGATGCCGCTCGCGACGATCTTGAAGCGGGCTCCCTTGGAGAGAGCCGTCGTCGCGGGCGGCGTGCCCATCTCGCCGATCTTCAACTCGCCCGAGTCGTAGCAGCTTGCGATCTCCGGGCCGCCGAACACCACGCGCAGCGACACATCCAGGCCCTCGTCGCGGAAGAAACCCTTGGCGATGCCGAACCGCAAATGAGTCGCGCCCTTGTCCTGCGGGATGCCGTATTCGAGCTTCATCATCGGCGCCTCACTCCACCTTGATACCCGCGGCGGTGACCAGCGCGGCGTTGATCTTCATCTCGTCAGCCACAAGCTGCGAGAACTGCGGGATCGTGAGGTCCATCGGATCGACGCCGAACCGGGCCAGCTTCTCGCGTACGTCCGGATTGGTCACGGCCTTGCGCGTCTCGGCGTGCAGCCGCTCCCGGATCGCGTCAGGCGTCCCGGCCGGCGCGAACATGCCGATCCAGAAGTTGTAGTACGAGTTCTTGTATCCGGCCTCTTCCGTGGTCGGGATGTCGGGCAGGGCAAGTGCACGTTGCTGGCCGCTGACGGCAAGCGCTTGCAGCTTGTTGTCCTGAATGAACGGCATGGTCACAAGCAGCGTCGTGAACAGGAAGTCGGCGCGGCCGGCCATCACCTCGGTCGCTGCTTCCGGCGCACCCTTGAACGGCAGATGAACTGCCTCGAAGCCTGCGCTCAGGCGGAAGCGCTCGGCATTGAGGTGAGAGGAGTTGCCTGCGCCGGTGGACGAGTAGTTCATGGCGCCGGGCCGCGCTTTCGCTGCGGCCACGAGGTCCTGCACCGATTTGTAGCCCTTGCTCGCCTGCACCACGAGAGCGGTCGGCACGTTGCCGAGCGGAATGACGGGCAGGAGATCGCGCGCGGTGTCGAAGGTCAGGTTCGGATAGATCGACTTCTGCTTCATCGTATGAGCGGCAGAGTTGATCAGGATCGTGTAGCCATCGGCATCGGACTTCGCGACGAGGTTCATCGCGATGGTGTTCGCGGCGCCGGTGCGGTTCTCGACGACGATCGGCTGGCCAAGCTGGCGGGACACCTGCTCGAGTACGGTGCGCGCCACCACGTCGGTGGCGCTGCCGGCGCTGAGCGGTACGATGGCGCGGATCGTCTTGGCCGGCCAGTTCGACGGGACGCTCTGCGCCGACGCAGCAGCACCGCCGGCGATCAGAAGCGCGGCAGCGAGCGAAAGGGCGCGCATCAAAACGCCCCGGGGAAGATGCCGCCGTCCATCAGCAGGTTCTGCCCGGTGATGAAGCCGGCATGGGACGAGCACAGGAAAGCGCAGGCCGCCCCGAACTCGTCGGCCTGGCCAAGGCGCTTCGCCGGGATCGTCTGCATGCGCTTGGCGATCGCCTGCTCGAAGGTGATGCCCTCCTTCTTCGCCTGCGCCTCGTGGTTGGAGCGGAGCCGGTCGGTATCGAACGGCCCCGGCAGCAGGAAGTTGATGGTGACGTTGTGCTGCGCCACCGAGCGGGCGACGCCGGCAAGGAACGCGGTGAGGCCTGCGCGCGCGCCCGACGACAGGTCAAGGCCGACGAGCGGCATCTTCACCGAGCCCGAGGTGATGTTCACGATCCGCCCGAACTTCTTCTTGATCATCGGGTCGATCGCGCGCTGCAGCAGCTCCACCGGCACGATCATGTTGCCGACCACGCCGTCGATCATCTTCTGGCGGTCGAGCTCGCGGAAATCGCGGAACGGCGGGCCGGCATTGTTGGCGATCAGGATGTCCGGCTCCGGGCAGGCGGCGAACAGCGCGTCCTGGCCTTCCTTGGTGGCGACGTTCGCCGCGACCGCGACAACCTTCGCGCCGGTCTTCTTGCGGATCGCGTCGGCGGTGGCCTCGAGCCGCTTCGGATCGAGGCCGTTGACCACGACCTCGCAGCCGGCTTCGGCGAGCCGCTCCGCGCAGGCGCGGCCCAGCCCGCGGCTCGAGGCGCAGACGATGGCCTTGCGGCCGGCGATACCGAGATCCATTCCCGTTCCTCCTTGTTGTTCGGGCGCTGTTATAGCGGCAATGGGCGGGACGTGACGAGTGGCACGGCAGCACGATGTGGTGGGCTTCAGCCCTTGGTTGCATGGTGGCAGCGCCTTGGCCGACCTTCGCCTGCGACCATGTGATAAGGTGCCGCCATGAACGCACCTATCGAAACCATCGCGCTTCCCACCATCGCCGACGTCGATGCCGCGGCCCAAAAGCTCAAGGGCGTGGCGATCCGCACGCCGCTTCTCAATTTCCCCGTGCTCGACGCACGGCTGAACGCACGCGTGTATCTCAAGGCCGAGACGCTGCAGCGCACCGGCTCGTTCAAATTTCGCGGCGCCTACAACAGGATTTCGTCGATCCCGGGCGACCGCAAGGCCGCGGGGGTGGTGGCCTATTCGTCCGGCAATCATGCCCAGGGCGTGGCGCATGCGGCGCAGCTCTGCGGCGTGCCGGCGACCATCGTGATGCCGTCGGATGCGCCGAGGGCCAAGCGCGAACGCACGGCGGCGCTTGGCGCCGAGGTGGTGCTCTACAACCGCGACACCGAGGACCGCGCGGCGATCGCGCGCGACATCTGCAAGACCCGCGGCGCGACGCTGGTGCCGCCGTTCGACGACCCGCTGATCATCGCCGGGCAGGGGACGGCGGGACGCGAGATCGTCGAGGATCTGACCGCGCTCGGCGTGAAGCCCGACATGGCCGTGGTCGGCGCCTCGGGCGGCGGGCTGATCGCCGGCATCGCGCTCGGCGTGAAGTCGCGCCTGCCGGACGTCGAGTTCTGGTCGGCCGAGCCCGCGGGCTTCGACGACACGCTGCGCTCGTTTGCGAGCGGCAAGCGCGAGCGCAACCCGCGCATGAGCGGCACGATCTGCGATGCGCTGATGACCGAGACGCCCGGTGTCGTCACCTGGGAGATCAACCGCAAGCTCGTCGGCAAGGGCGTGGTCGCAACCGACGAGGAGGTCGGCCGGGCGGTGGCCTATGCGTTTCACGAGCTGAAGCTCGTGGTGGAGCCCGGAGGAGCCATAGGCCTGGCGGCGCTGCTCGCCGGCAAGCCCGACGTGAAGGGCAAGACGGTGATCGCCGTGCTGTCGGGCGGCAATGTCGACGCCGAGATGTTCGAGCGGCTGCTCAACACCGCTTAAGCTTTTAGCTGAACAGTGCGATCCGCTCTTCCGGGCTCATCGCCTTGATCGGGATCAGCGGATCGGGCCGCTTCTCCGCCTCGGCAGCCGCCGCGGCCTCTGGAGCAGCCGCAGCGGCGGCCGGCTCCGGTGTCGCGACAGCCGACGCTCCGGTCGCGGCCGCTTTCGCCGCGTCTTCGCCGAACAGAAACTCCTCGGTGTCGAATTCGAGATCGACCGGCGGCAACGCCGCTCCGGCTTCCGGCACGGGCTCGATTTCCGCGACCGGCGTTGCCGCAGGCTCGGCAGCGGCTGCGGCTTGAGCCGCCTCCGGCGCGGCTCCTTGCGCGAGCAGCTCGGTGAGGTTCTGCACCGGCTCGGGCGCTGCTTCCGCGGTGGGCTCGGGCGCGGCGGCGGCCGGCGGGGCCAACACGGCGGCGGCCCTGAGCTCCGGGAACGCCTCGGCAATCACCGCTTCGATGGCGCTCAGTTCGGCGGCGGGCAGTACTGGCCTGACCATGGGAGCTGCGGCATTCGGCTCGGGCTCGCTCGCGGCCTCAGCGGGCGGCGTGTGGTCGAGATCGAGCGACGGCAGTAGCGTGGCCGGACGCTTGAAATCGACGGTCCAGTCTTCTCCGGCAAGGGCCTCGGCTTCGGGCTGAGCCGGAGGTTCCCCTTCCAACGTCGGCTGCACGGCCGCATGCGGCGCTTCCGCAGCGGGGAGAATTCCCGTTGCAAGCTCTGGCGCTGCCTCGGGCGCAGCCGGCTCAGGCAAAATCGCTTCCGCGGCGGCAGCGTCGGACACAACGGCCTCCGCGGCTCCAGCTTCGGAGATGTCAGCTTCGATCGAAATGGCCTCGACCGAAGCCAATTCGGACGTGGGAGCCTCTAAGGCGGGCGGCTCGGGTGTTTCCGCACCCGGAAGAATTCCCGCTGCAAGTTCTGCCACGGCCTCGGGCGCCGCCGGCTCAGGTAAAATCACTTCCGCGGCGGCAGCCTCGGACACAACGGCTTCCACCACCATGACTTCGGGGACGGCGGCGTCGACTGGAAAAGCTTCTGCGGCGGCCGCTTCGGACACCAACGCCTCGGACGCGGGTGGCTCCGGCGCTTCCGCGATCTTGGGCTCAGGCGTGCTGCGCGGATTGAAGATCACTGCCGTACCGATCTCCAGCGGCAGCAGCGGCATCGCTTCCATCTGCTCGAAGCGCGCGAGCAAGTCGACCTCGTGGATGACGACGGCGTCGTGCGGCAGCGACGCTTGCGGCGGGATTTCGGCCACGATTTGGGACGGGGATTGCGGCGAGGGGGCCGCCGAAGCTTGATCCGGCGTCGTGGCCTCCGCCGCCATCTCCGGATGGCTCGATGCCGCGGTCGCCGCCGGTTCGGCGATATCCTCCGGCGACGCCTCGTAGGGCATCGCAGGCAGATCCGCGAGAACGTATTCGGGGATGATCAACTCGGCGGCCGGTTTCGCGAGCGCGGGCTCCGTCGCGGCGACGGCCTCGACAACCTGCGGCCCAGGCTCGGGCGTGGCGGCGATCTCGGGCTCGACAATTGCTGAGAGGGCTTCAGGCGCAACGGCCTGGTGCGGCGACACGGTCGAAGCCTCAGCCGCGAGTGCTTCCGGCTGAGGCTCGGGGGCCGCCTTGTCGAACTCGACCACCACATCGAACACCAGCGGCTCGGGGGGCTCCGCCGTTTCCTCGATAACGTCTTGTGCAGCCACTTGAGTGGCTTCCTGAATAGGTTCAGGGGTGGGCGGTTCGCCGACCGCTGCAACAGACTGCGGAGCGGCGACGACCTCCTGCGCGGTCTGAAGCGCGACCGCCGCGATGTTCTCTGCTGCAGGCGGCGTCTCCGCCGGTGGCTCGGCGGCCACAGGCTCTGCCGGGATCGAGGCGTTCAGCGCCTGGACGAGGCTCCTGAGCATCTCGACCGTCGGGCCCGCGGCCGCGGCGGCAAGCGCAGCGTCATGCGGGCTCGGTCCGCTTTCCGCCGGCGGTCCGGACTCGACGCCCGATACCATGCCGGAGATGGTCGGCACCTGCTCGGCGTCCGCGGCCGGCGCCTCGGCGGCCGGTTCCGGCGCGGCCGCCGGGCCGGTTGCCGCCTGCACGGGGTCGGGCAGGGCCGCTGCAGACTCAGGCGCTGCAGGCTCAGGCGCTGCAGGCCCGGGCGCTGCAGGCCCAAGCGCTGCGGGTTTGGGCGCCGGCGTGCCGCCGGCGATCTCCAGCATCGCGTCGATGCGATGCTCGAACTCGTCGAGCAGCGCCGCGGTGCCGATCTCCCGCTCTTTCTCGTCCGTGCTGGCAGCCTTGGCCTTGGCCCGGCCGATCGCCAGGGCCATCTCGGCAAGCCCCGAGCGCAGCCGGATCAGCGACAGCCGCGCGTGCAACTCGGCGCGCTGCATCCGGTCGACGGCGGCGAGCACCAGGGCGGCATCAGAGCCGCTGCTGGCCAGCGATCCGGCGTGCTTGTCCACAGAGCCTTGGTCCACAGAGCTCTGGCTTGTCAGGGGCTCAATGGGCATCGGCTCGCTTGATCGGCGCTCGGTGGACATGGTTGAACCGGTTCGCGAGAGCCCCTCCAATCTGCCCGAACGACCCAGCGAAACAAACCAACCGATGGCCGGGGCACCCCAGTTCTCCACCGCTGATCATTTCGCCCGGAAACTCGGGCTGTTCTACGCCGCATATTTCTTCTTCGGCGGCATCCAACTGCCGTTTTTCCCGCTTTGGCTGGAGGCGAGGGGGCTTGACGCGCAGGTCATCGGCTTTGTCATCGCCGTGCCGATGGTGGTGCGAATCATCGCAACACCGCTGATAACACATCAGGCCGGCAAGCGCCGCGCGCTCAGGGCCGCAATCGTGCTGGCCTCGATTGCGGCGACACTGGCGATGACCGTGGTCGGGCTGGCGCACGGCGCGCTGGCGATCCTGCTGGTCTATGCGGTCGCGGCGGTGGCGTTTTCGCCGCTCCTGCCGCTGACCGATGCCTATGCCCTGAGCGGGCTTTCGGCGCGCGGCCGCGCCTATGGCCCGGTGCGGCTCTGGGGCTCCGCGGCGTTTGTCGGCGGCAATGTCATCGCGGGCCTGATGCTCGAGCGCTTCGCGCCGGGCGGGCTGATCTGGCTGATTGTCGGGGCGCTGGTGCTGTCGGTGGTCGCGGCGGTGGCGCTCGATCCGGTCGAGCCGGTGGCGAAGGCCGCAGCCGCGGAACCACCGGCCCGTCCGGTGA
This sequence comes from Xanthobacteraceae bacterium, assembly GCA_019746355.1. Next base: position 27,596 of record JAIESC010000008.1, read on the forward strand.
AATCATTGCTCAGCAGTCCGGTGTTCATCGCCGTGGCGCTGGCCTCGGCCACGATCCAGAGCAGCCACGCGCTCTATTACGGGTTTTCCACCGTGCAGTGGCGCGCCGCGGGCTTCGACGGGACCCTGATCGGCGCGCTGTGGGGCATTGGCGTGATTGCCGAGATCGCACTGTTTGCGATGTCCGGACGGCTGCCCGCCCCGCAGCGGCCCGCGGCGTGGATTGCGATCGGCGGGGCGGGCGCGATCCTGCGCTGGACCGCGATGGCGTTCGATCCGCCGGTTGCGCTGCTGTTGCCTTTACAGATCCTGCATGCGGCGTCGTTTGCGGCGACGCATCTCGGGCTGATGGGCTTCATGGCGCGTTCGGTGCCGCGCGAGCAGTTGGCGACGGCGCAAGGCTTCGTCGCGACGCTGTCGGGACTGGTGAATGCAGGCGCGACGCTTGCCTCAGGCTTCGTCTATGCCGCGGTCGGCGGATACGCCTACTTGCTGATGACGGCGTTGGCGCTGATCGGTGTTGTGAGCGCGATCTTTGCCGGACGGCGTTAGCTTTTTTGGTTGGTCGCATTTCTCTCGCGCTGGCGAGCCATCAGCGCGTTTACGCGCGTCTTCGACGCGCTATGGCGAGCGGCCAGCGCGAGCACCTCTAGAGTGCCCGCGCCGGGTCCTCGCGTCGCTCGGCGGCGCGGGCGGAACCGCTGCACATCCCGGATCAAGTCCGGGACGGGCTTTCGCCGGAAAATGCTTTGGCTAGCGCAGCCAGTCGTCGTCGCGGCACTCGGGATACATCGCCATCAGTTCCTTGCCGCGCAGGAACATCATCTTCGGCGAGAGACCGCCGCGGGCGTTGATCCATTGCCGCACGTGGCTCGGATACATGTCCCACAAAGCCTGGGTGCCGACGGCGCTTGGCACCGGCTTGCCGTTCGGGCCGGGCATCCAGGCGGCGTGGAAGCCGAGCGTCGCGCGCCGCGTCACGCAGATGCGGTTGCGCGGCACGATGCCGAGCACCAGCGTGCACGCCGACAGGCAGGCGCCGTCGATCACCACCCGCTCGCCGGAATTGCGCACCTGCGAGTACTGATCGACATAGGCGCCGATCCGCCCGCCGATATCGTCGCTGATCCGCATGGTGGCGGATGCGCCGGTGATTGCTGTGATGAAAAGAAACGCGGCGCCAATCAAAGTCGCGCGGACTCGCATGCCCCCGAACTCCCAGCCCCAAAATTCGCCGCTCTTCTTTTTAACCAGTTAACCATGTCGGGTGGAAGTCCAAAATTAACCGTTCCCGCGCCTCCGTAGGGGCGTTGTCGCCACGCCACATTGGGTTCCCGTAAGGTTCTGCGGTTCCACGCGAATCGGCGCTGGCCGGCCGCAACCGCTGGGCGAAATTGTCCCATTGAAGGACGGTCCTCCACGTTTCGTTTTTTGCCTCCGGCCTTGCGCTCAGAACTGCTTTGTGCAAGCGCGATGCTCAGTGAGCCGTCGCCCCCGACTCTTTCGCCATCGCACTCCAGGCCGGCGTTTCTTTGGTGATGAAGGCGGCAAAATCCTGCGGCGTGCCCGGCCGCAGCAGCACGTTGAGGTTGGCGAGTGCGGTCTTGGTTTCGGGCGCCTGCAGGATGTCGTTGATGGTCGCGTTGATCCTGGCGACGACCGGCTGCGGCGTTTTCGGCGGTGCCATGATGCCGGCCCAGGCATTGCCCGGGAAATCCGGAATGCCGGCCTCGGCCAGCGTCGGAACGTCGGGCAACGCCGGCCAGCGCTGCGGCGTCTGCACTGCGAGCCCTTTCAGCTTGCCTTCCCGGATCAGCGGCGCGAGCAGGGTGAGCGCGTCCCACTGCATCTGCAGCCGTCCGGCGATCAGATCCGGGATCGACGGCGCGCCGCCGCGATAGGGCACGTAGGTCATGCCGAGATCGGCCATCTTGTTGAACTTCATGCCCATCAGCATCGGCGGCGTGCCGAGCGAGCCGCCATAGTTCAGCTTGCCGCGGTTGGCTTTGGCATAAGCGACGAACTCCGCCAATGTGTGGACCGGAAGGCTTGGCGGCACCACGAGCACGCTCGGAAATTCCGCGACGAGTGCGACGGGCAGGAGCTGCGTGGGATCGAAATCGAGGTCCTTGTAGATCACCGGCGCGATCGCGACCATCGATAGCGTGCCCCAAAGCAGCGTCAGGCCATCGGGCTCGGCGGTGAACACCGCCTTGGCGCCGATGGTGGTGCCTGCGCCGGGCCGGTTCTCGACCACCACCGGCTGACCGAGCTTGGCCTGCATCTGCTGGGCGACGGCGCGTGCCATGGTGTCCATCGGTCCGCCGGCCGCGACCGCGACGATGATCTTCACCGGCTTGTCGGGATAGGTCTGCGCGACGGCGGGACCCCCAATTGCGAAAGTCAGAGCGGTGGCGGTCGCTGCGCAGAGCAGGGTGCGTTTGCCAATCATCGTTCCCTCCCGGCGGGCCTTGCTTGCTCGCGCTCGCTCACTCGCCTTTGGCGCCGGCGAGCTTCACCATCGACGCCCATTTCGGCAGCTGCTCGCGCAGGAACGCATCGAACTCCTGCGGCGAGCCGGCCCTGGGCAGCGCGCTGAATTTTGTGAGCGCGGCCTTGATCTCGTCGGTCTTGAGTCCCTCGTTGATCGCCGCGTTGAGCTTGGCGATCACCGGGGCGGGCGTGCCCTTGGGGGCGACGACGCCGGTCCAGGCGTCGATCACGAGATCGGAGAAACCACTTTCGACAAAGGTCGGCACGTTGGGCAGGTCCGGCCAGCGCTCGGGCCGGGCGACGGCCAGCGCGCGCAGCTTGCCCTGCTTGACTTGCGGAATGAGGATCAGCATGCCGTCGATGGTGAAATGCGTCTGGCCGCCGAGCAGGTCGGTGACCGAGGGCGCCGAACCCTTGTAGGGCACGTAGGTGATGTCGAGGCCGGCCTGGGTCTTGAACAGCGTCGAGAGCAGATGCGGCGGCGTGCCGAGGCCCGCGCCGTAGTTGAGCTTGCCGGCATTGGCCTTGGCATAGGCGACGAACTCGGCGACGGTGTTGGCGGGCACACCCGGCCCGACCACCATGACGTGCGGCAAGAGCGAGGTGGTCGCAACCGGCGCGAAGTGCTTGAGCGGATCGATGTCGAGGCTCGGATAAAGCGCGGGCGCAACGGCGAGCGAACCGGACGACCCGAACAGAAGCGTGTAGCCGTCGGGATCCGCTGCAGCAGCGGCCTTGTAGCCGATGGTCGAGCCCGCGCCCGGGCGGTTTTCGACGATGACCTGCTGGCCGAGCCGTGTGCTGAGGTCCTGGCCGGTGAGCCGCGCCATGGTGTCGATCGGCCCGCCGGGCGGGAACGGCACGATCATCTTGATCGGCTTATCGGGGTACGATTGCGCCTGGGTCTGCGTGGCAAAGCCCGCGCCATACACCATTCCAAACGCAATGCCGCTCGCCAGCAGCGCGCGCCTGCCGATCATGGCCTTCCTCCCTGAAAGTCCTTGCCGGCGCTCTCGTGCCGCCGTGCGGACCGATCTTAGCGGGACCGGAGGCAGCGCTGTAGCGGCATTTTCACTCGATCTTGATGCCGGCGGTCCGCATCACGTCGGATCACTTCTTGTACTCGCGGCGAGAAACGCGCCGAACGCTCGACATCGGCGTTGAGGCGGGCCGCGCCGGATGTCACCTCCGGCGTGTCGCCGAAATAGAGGTGCACCTGGCCGCCAAGAATGGCCGTGAACACCTCCGACGCGCCTTTCAAGGGAACGTGGACGATGTCGACGCCGGTGCGAAGCCGGAACAGCTCGGCCGCAAGCTGGCTGATATTGCCGACGCCGCCGGAGCCGTAGTTGAGCTTACCGGGATGGGCTGTGGCGTAGGCGACAAGCTCCGGCGCACCGAGTTCGCCGGAAAGTCCGGATGGACGGCGAGCACCTCGACGTTCTGCGACAGCCGTGCGACCGGCACGAACGATGTCGCGGGATGAAGTCACGGTTGCGCGTCATGACCGGTTGGATGACGAGCGAGCTGATGCTGCCGCAGAGCAGCGTATAGCCGTCCGGATCGGCACCGGCGACGAACTTCGAGACGATGCCCCGGAGGCGCCACCACGGTTCTCGCTGATGATCGGGGCACCGATGATCATGCCGAGCGGCTCGCCGACGAGGCGCGCCATCGTGTCCACCGGGCCGCCGGCGGCAAACGGCACGATCATGCGGATCTGCCGGCTGGGATGGGACCGCGCTCGCTCGGCGACGGCGGCGCTGGCGCCCGCCGCGATGCCGGTGGCGAGAAACGTCCGTCGGCCGAGCATCGAATTCCCCTTGCGCTTTGCCCGCGGCGGGATTCTGCGTGCCGCGCCTGCCGCAAGCATATCGAGGGTCGAGACTCACGATCCAGAAAGTGTCCCCCCGGGAACACGGCAAAGCGCATCTGGTCCGCTTTGACTTCATGGCTGATCGGGGCGAACCTTGCCTCATTCTTTTCCATCGCTGCTGCCGTTATTTGGAGAATTCATGAGCGACAAGTTTTCCGGGAATTATCCGATCGAAACACGCGCCGGCGAGATCGAGCGGTTGCTTGTGCAATCGAACGCCATGGCGCCTGATGCACTGGCGATGCTCGAGCGGTTCGGGCCGATGCTGGGCTGGACCTGCCTCGACATCGGCTGCGGCCCGGGCGGCATCACCGATCTGCTGAGCGCACGCGTCGGTCCCAAGGGCAACGTGGTCGGCCTCGACATGAACGCGGCATTTCTCGATCATGCGCGCAAGAATGCCGCGCCCAACACGGAATTCCGGCAGGGCGATGCCTATGACGCGGACCTGCCGGCGGGCAGCTTCGATGTCGTGCACATGCGTTTTGTCGCGAGCACCGCCGGAAATACCGGGCGGCTGCTCAAGGAGGCGATGCGGCTCGCGAAACCCGGCGGCATCGTCGCGTTGCAGGAGCCGGACGGCTCGACGCTGAAGTGCTTTCCGCCGCATCCGGCGTGGGACCAGCTGAAAATGGCGCTGCTCGGTGCGTTCACCGGCGTCGGCGCCAATCTCGAACTCGCGGAGCGGCTCTACCACGTCCTGTATCAGGCGGGCCTTCGCGACGTGCAGTACCGCACGGCGCTGCTCGGCGTGCGCTCGATCGACCCGATGGTCGACTACCTGCCGTCGACGGTGGAGTCGCTGCGCGGCACGATCGTCAAGCTGGGCTTGCTGAGCGAGAGCGAATTGAGCGCAGCGCTCGCCGACTGCCGCGCGCATCTTGCGCGACCCGGCACATCATTCACCATGTACACGGTGGCTCAGGTCTGGGGCCACACCGCCTGATCCGCGCGTCAGCGTGCCGCCGGCGCAGCGCCACCCATGGTCTTTCGAAGAATCTCGAAGATCACCGCGGTCGACCAGCCGAACAGCAGCACGCCGTTCATCGCCGTCATTGGCCCAAGCAGCAGCCACTGTTGGGTCGGCGTGATGTCGCCATAGCCGAGCGTCGTGTAGTTGACGAAGGCGAAGTACATGAAGTTGGCGCGAACCGGCGACGCATCGAGGATCAGATAGGCCGTCGCCCAGACGAAGACCTCGCACGCATGTGCGGCCATCAGGATTGTGACGGTCGCGATCATGACCGCCGTCAGGCGCACCTGGGGATGCGGAGCGGGTCTTACACTGACCAACTGAGCTGCGTGAACCACGGCGGTCATGACCGTGGCGTGGATCACGATGTTGAGAACGCTGACGGCCGTGCCCGCCAGAATTTGCGCTAACATGCCATCTCCCCCGCGTTGCCGATGCACCTGGAATGGAGCTTCCGCGGGCAACCAGCCATCGCAGCCGGCCTCGGCGTAGCGCCGTGGCGATCCGCGGTCAGTTGATCTGCACGCCGCTCGCCTCGACGATCTGCTGCCACTTCGGCGCCTCGGCGGCGATGAAGTCGGCGAAGTCCTTGGGCGTGCCGATGCTCGGCGACACGCCGAGCCGCTCCATGGCGGCGCGCATTTCGGCGGAATCCAACACCCGGTTGGCCGAGGCGTTGAGCGTGTCGACGACCGCCGCGGGGGTGCCGGCGGGCGCCCAGAGGCCGGCCCAGAAGCCGAGCGAAAGGCCCGGGAAGCCGCTCTCGATCATGGTCGGCACGTCCGGCAAATCGGCCTCGCGCTTTGAGCCCCACTGGGCGATGGCGCGGATCTTTCCCTCGCGGATCAGCGGCAGGAGCGTCGAGGTGGTGCCGATGTTGAGCTGGATCGTGCCGCCCATCATGTCGGTGACCGCCTGCATGCCGCCCCTGTAGGGCACGCTCGCGATCGCAAGCCCGTTGGTCTTGTTGAACCACTCGCCGACGAGCTGCGGCGCGGTGCCCTGGCCGTAGCCGAAGTTCAGCGTGTTGGGATGCGCCTTGGCATGGGCGATCAGCTCCTGCGCGTTCCTCACCGGCAGCTCGGGCGGCACGACCGTGACCCACGAGCCCCAGGCAACGTTGGCGACCGGGGCGAAGGCCTTGATCGGATCGTAGTCGAGGTTCTTGTACATCGCCGGAGCCACGACCAGGCTCGAGCTCTGGAACAGCAGCGTGTAGCCGTCGGGCTCGGAGCTGGCGACCGTCTTCATGCCGATGGTGGTGCCCGCGCCCGGCCGGTTCTCAACCACGACGTTCTGGCGCAGGTCGGTGGAAAGATACTGCGAAAGCAGCCGTCCGACGACATCGACCGGCGAGCCCGCGGTCAGCGGCACGATCATCTTGATCGGGCGCGTCGGATACTTGTTGGCGAGCGCGGAGCGCACGGTGAGCGAGCTTGCGGCAAGCCCGAGCGCAAACGCACGTCTGGATATCATCGTCTTTTCCTTGTGCATGATCTTATCCGAAAACCGGTGCCCACTTTTCGGGATCATGCACTAACCCCACAACCTGGATGTCGGCGGGTGAACAAGGCTTCCTTCGTAGCGTAGCCCGTCCGGCCGGTCCTTCGCCAGCAGCAGCGCGCCGTCGAGATCGACCACGCGGGCGCGCTGCGCGACCAGCATGGCCGGCGCGATCGCGAGCGACGTCGCCACCATGCAGCCGACCATGATGCCGAAGCCGAGCCGTTCGGCCTCCGCCGTCATCGCCAGCGCCTCGGTGAGTCCGCCGGTCTTGTCGAGCTTGATATTGACCGCGTCGTAGCGGCCCGCGAGACCGGCGAGGCTTGCGCGGTCGTGCACGCTCTCGTCGGCGCAGACCGCAACGGGCCGCGTGATCGCGGCCAGCGCCGCGTCGTGGTCGGCCGGAAGCGGCTGCTCGACCAGCGTCACGCCCGCCTCGGCGCAGGCGGCGAGGTTTGCGGCAAGATCGTCCGCGGTCCAGCCTTCATTGGCGTCGACGATCAGCTCCGATTGCGGCGCAGCCGCCCGGACCGCGGCGATCCGCGCGGCATCGCCCGTCCCGCCGAGCTTGATCTTGAGAAGCTTGCGCGCCGACGCTGCGCGGGCGGCGTCAGCCATCGCCTCCGGGGCGCCGAGCGAGATGGTGTAGGCGGTGGTGAACGCATGCGGGACGGGCAGCCCGGCAAGCTCGTAGGCCGGCCTGCCGGCGCGCTTGGCTTCGAGGTCCCAGAACGCGCAATCGAGCGCGTTGCGCGCGGCGCCCGCCGGCATTTCGGCTTGCAGCGCCTTGCGGTCGAGGCCGAACGCGAGTTTTTGGCCGATCGTGCCGAGCGCCCCGATCACGCCTTTGACGGTCTCGTCGTAGCGCGCATAGGGCACGCATTCGCCACGGCCGCGGTGGCGGCCGTCGCTCAATTCGGCGACGACCACCTGCGCCTCGGTCTTGGCGCCGCGGCTGATCGAGAACGCGCCGGCAATCGGCCAGCTTTCGGTGCGGACGGTGAGTGAGAGCGGCAGGGGCATATTCTCTCCGCCGTCATTCCGGGGCGCTCGCGTCCATCAGCGCGTTCACGCGCGTCTTCGCGCGCTGCGGAGCGAGCCTGGAATCCAGTACCGAGCATTGCATGTATGTCTGGACTCCAGGCTCGCACCCATGGCGCGTCGAAGACGCGCTATGGGTGCGCCCCGGAATGACCGGGTTGAACACCTTGCCTAAAACAAAACGGGCGCGCCGTTCAAGCGCGCCCGCCGGATTTTGCCGTTGCGGCTTCGGCTATTCGTTGCCGAAGCGGCCCGCCGCATGCGCCAGCATGGTGTAGACCTTGCCGGTTTCCGAGGTCAGGTAGGTGCGGGCCATGGCCTGGCCGCGGTCGCCGCGCGACACGTCTTCCAGCAGCCGCTCGAACTCGCCGATGTAGCGGTCGACGGTCTGCTTGAACTCACGGTCGCCGCGATACTTGCTGCGGATCTCCTCGAACGTCTTCTGGCCCTGCATGGTGTAGAGGCGGCGGGTGAAGACGTTGCGCTCGCCGCGCTTGTAGCGGTCCCACAGCTCGGCGGCCGCGTCGTGATCGATCATCCGCGCGATATCGACCGAGAGCGAGTCGAGCGACTCCAGGCTGTGGCGAGCCTGACGGTCGTCGCCGCGCGCCGCGGGGCCGGCACCAGGACCGGGCCGCTCATCGGGGCCGGCCTCGGGCCGCGAGGCGCGGTGCAGAAGCTCCGACAGCCAGCCGTTGCGGCCGTTGCCCTGGGCCTGGCCGGGGCTGAGCGACGGCGACTGCGCACGCGGCGGCATCGGCACCGAGCCGGTGATGTCGGCGCGCGGCGGCGGCGGGGCCGGACGCGGGGCCGGGGCTTCGTGGCGGGCCGCGGGTGCCTCGTGACGGGCAGGGGCGCCCGCATAAGCGGGCTCCGGACCGCGGCGGCCCGCCTCGGACGTATCCATGCCGCGGCCGTGCCGGGCAACGATACGGTTGAGCTCGGCCAGCGCCTCGATCTGGTCGACGATCACGCGGCGCATCTGCGCGGCGCTGTCGGCGGTCTCCTGCGGCAACTCGAGAATGCCGCGGCGCAGCTCGCTGCGGGTCGTCTCGAGCTCACGCTGCATCTCGGACGCCATCTGGCGCATGCCCTGAAGCGTCTCGGTGAAGCGCTGCGTAGTCTGGGCGAACATCTCATGGGTTTCGCCGCTGTGCTGGGTGTAGATGCCGTGCAGCAGCTCACTTGCGCGGCGACGCTCTTCTTCCAGCGAGCGGGCGCCTTCGGAGCTCGACTCGGCGACGATCCGCGCGATCTCGCGGGCGCGGTTGTTGGCGCCCTCGAGCGACTCGTCGAGCAGGCCCTGGAAGCGCTTGAGGCGCTGCTCGATGTCGTCGGTGCGGGTGTCGAGCGAGACGACGAGCTGCTCGATCACGGCGCGGCGCTCGCCGAGGTTGTCTTCGGTGCGGCGGTTGCTCTTCTCGAGCAGCGCGACCGCCTCGACGAGCCCCTTGCCGTGGGCCTCGAACTGGGTCGCGAGCGTGCCGAGATCCGCCAGCGCCTTGTTGGTGACGCCATGGAACGAGCTGATGTGCTGATCGACCTGCGTGCTGCTCACGCCGGCCTTCTCCGACAGCTCGTTCATAGTGGCCACGAATTCCGAGACGCGGGTGACGAGGGTGTTCTCGACCGCGCTCATGTTCTCGTGGGCGCCGCTCAGCACCTCCTGCAGCAGGATGTTGGCCTCGCGCAGCCGCTCGAACAGCGTCGTGGTGTCGCTGCGGAGCATGTTGTGCGTCTCCATCATCTCGGAGACGCTCGACGTGGTGATCTGCTTCGACTGCTCGATGGCGGACCTGGAGGTGTCCTGAAGGTCCTTCAGCGTCTTGTTGACGGTGCCGGTCGCAGTCTGCGTCGCTTCGGTGACAAGGCGGGCGATCTGCTCGCTGTTGTCCATCATGGTCCGCGTGAAGGTGAAGCCCTGGGCCTCGATCGCCTTCACCGCGTGATCGGTCGCCTTGATGACCTCGGAGCTGAACTCCTTGCTCTTGCCGCTCAGCGCGGAGAGGAGCGTCGAGGAGTTGGCGTCGAGAATGCGCGTCATCTCGGTGGCGCGGTTCGAGACCTGCTGGCTGATCTCGTCGGCCTTGCCGACGAAGTTGCGTGCAACCTCGGCGCTGACGCCGAGCAGCGTGCGCTCGACGTCGCTGGCGTTCTGCTTGAGGACGTTGCTGACGCCCGCCGAAACCGCGGTCAGCGTGCGCTCGACCTCGCCGGCGTTCTGCTTGAGCGAGGTGCTGACGCCGGTTGAGATGGCGGTCAGCGCCCGCTCGATCTCGGCCGAGTTCTGCTTCAGCGTGTTGGTCAGGTTGCTGCTGGCGCTGGTCATCGAGCGCTCGGTCGCGCCGGAGATGGCGGCGACGGCACGCTCGGCCTCGGCGCCGGCGCGGCCGATCGCCTGTGCGGCCTCCACCGAGTTGGTCTTGATGGTCTCGGCGAGGTCGGTCATGCGGGTGTCGAGCGCTTCGGACACCGCCTTGGTGCGGGAATCGATGTGCTCGTTGATGGCGTCGATGCGGCCGGTCCACATGTTCTCGAAACGGCCGATGACGAGGCCCACGGCGCGTTCGGTCTCGCTGGAGACGCTGGTGAGCGTGCGCTCGGCGGCGTTGGCGACCTGGGCGAGGGTGCGTTCGGCCTCGCCCGAGGCGTTGCCGAGAGCCTGCGTCGCCGTGCTGGCGTTGTTGGTGATGATCGCGGCGAGGTGCTCCATGCGGGTCTCGAGCGACTCGGACACCTGGCGGGTCCGCTGTTCGATCTGGCCGGAGATCGCCTCGGTGCGGCTGAGCCACAGGTTCTCGAAGTGGGTGAAGACCTTGTTCAGCGTCTTCTCGGCCTCTCCGGTGACGCCGCCGAGCGTGCGCTCGGTGTTCTCGCTGAGCGCGGCCATGGTCCGCTCCGCCTGGCCTGCCGTCGTCGTGACCGCCTCGTGAGCCTGCTGCCGGGTCTCGGCGATGCTCTGGGTCGCGGCGCTGGTGGTCTGGTTGACCGCCTGCATCGCCTCCGCCGCGGTGCGGCCGAGCGACTGCGTTGCGTCGCTCGCCGTCTGGGTGACCGCCTCGTGGGCCTGGTGGCGGGTCTGGACGATGGTCTGGGTCGCGGCGCTGGTGGTCTGGTTGACCGCCTGCATCGCCTCCGCGGCGGCGCGGCCGATCGACTGCGTCGCGTCGGTGGAGTTGGTCTTGATCGAGTTGGCGAAGTGCTCGATGCGCGCGTTGAGCGCATCGGCGGCCGCCTTGGTGCGGACCTCGATCTGCTCGGTGACGTGCTCGGCGCGGCCGATCAAGAGCTGCTCGAATCGGCCGATGCGGGTGTCGAGGTTGTTGGCGACCTCGATGGCGCGGGTGCCGAGCGCCTTGTCGATCTGGTCGATCTTGGCGCCGACGCTGTCGGCGAGTGCGGTGCCGCGGGCGTTGATGATGCCGGTGACGTCGCTGATGCGCTTGTCGAGCGCGGTGACGACCTCCTTGCCGCCTTCGGCCAGCGTCTTGGCGATGTCCATGACGCGGGAGGAGAGGGCGTCGTTGAGCGTCTGGGTGCGGCTGTCGAGCGCCTCCTGGAAGCGGGCGAGGCGCTGGTCGAGCGTGGCGGTGACTTCGGTGGCCTTGGTCGAGACCTTGCCGTCGAAGCCGTCGATGTAGTCGCGCATCGCGCCGGAGACTTCGGTGGTGCGCTGGCCGAGACGTTCGACCAGCTCGCCGCCATAGGTCTTCACGGTGCGGTCGAACTCGGCAAGGTGGCGGGTGATGAGGTTGCCGAGGGTCGAGCTGTCACGGGTGATCTTCTCGGCGAGCTCGGCGCCGCCGTGCGAGAACATTTCCTCGAACGCCTGCAGGCGGGCGGCGAGCATCTCGCGGACCGAGTCGCCTTGCGTCGCGACGGTGGAGGCGAGGTGCTCGGCGTTCTCGCGGAAGGTCTCGGTGACCTTGTCGCCGCGGGTGACGATGGTCTCGGTGATGCGGGCGCCGGTCGACTCGAGCTTGGACACGACGTCGCCGCCGCGCAGGCTGAGGTCGAGCACCAGCGAGTCGCCGGTCGACTTGAGCGTCGAGTTGACCTCGTCGCCGGAGGTGGCGATCGATTCGGCGAGACGGCTGGAGGTGTCGACCAGCGTCTCGGTGATCTGCTGCGAACGGTCCTCCATCAGTTGGACCACCGCGGTGGACTTCTGCGCGAAGCCCTGGGTGACCTCGTCGAGGCGGCCTTCCATCATCTGCGCGAGGTTCGTCGTCAGCTCGGCGAACTCCTCGGTGATGTGGTCGGTCTTGAAGTTCAGGCTCGACGTCAGGCGGTCGCTGGCGTTGGCGATCGCGTTGGAGGTCTCGCCCGAGGCGCGCTCGAGGCGCTCCAGCAGGTCGCCGCCGCGCTCGCCGAGCGCTTCGATCATGGCGTCGCCGGCGCGGCCGAGCGCCATGGTGATGTGCTCGCCCTTTTCAGTGAGCGCCGCGGCAATCTTTTGCGCGCTGTCGTTGACGCGCACCGCGACGTGGTCGCTGACCGAGGAGATGTCGTGCGAAAGGTCGAGATGCACGCCGGTGATGGCGTTGCGGACCTGCTCGGCCTGGCCGACCAGGGTGTCGCGTTGATGAGCAAGGGTCTCGAGCAGCCCGCGGATGCGGACCTCGTTGTCGTTGTAGGCGCGCTCGAGCGCCGACACTTCGTTTGCGACCAGCGCCTCGAGCTCGGCGGCGCGGGCCAGCGCCCGCTCGACGCCGTCGCCCATCGCCGCGACCTCGCGGCGGATCGCCTGGCCGACCGTGACGATCGACTCGCGGGCGACCTCCTCGGGCTCGGCGAGCTTCATGGCGACGCTCGCCATCGACTGCGCGATGATGCGAAGCTCCTGGGCGCGCCACACCATGTGCGCCATCACGAAGAAGAAGATCACCGGCGCGAGCAGGAAGGCGGCAAGGCCGATCATGGCCGGAACGCCGGCCGAGCCCTGCTTCAGCACGCCTTGCAGCTCGGGCAGGAACATGAAGGCGAGGGCCGCGCCGCCGATCACCCAGGCGAGCGCGAAAACCGTGGCGACCACATACGAGGTCCTCGCCGGGCGGCGCTGCAAGGTCTGCAGGATCTGGCCGATCGACTGACGGTCGTCGTTGGCGGCGCGGGTGCCCGCGCGCACGTCATCGCCGGCCGGACTGTCGAACAGTTCCTTTTCGACCGCGGCAGCGCCGGCGTCGCGCCGCTGACGCCGTGCGGCCTCACGTGGCGGGGTGGCAGCCTGCTCCATCGCCGGCTCGCTACGGTTGGAGGGTTGATCCGTGGTGCTTAGGACCTCCTGGATGGCATTGAGCGCCTGGTCCGTCGGATCCTTCATCTTCTTGGGATTGTTCGCCATCGGCCGTCGCCTCACTCTCTACAACTTGACCCCGGAGTCCTGGCTGAGTTCTTTGGCCTGTCGGATGTGCCGCATCGTCAGGCTAGACCCCCAAACCTGGACCCCCACTCTCGCTCAGACGCTTAGCCCCACAATCGTCGCCGATCCCCTAACCGGCCGGGCTGGCAGGCGGGCCGATCTGCCCCGAAATGTCCACAGGACACCGGGGCTTTCCACAGAAATGTCCACAGCTTCCCCGCCATACATCAACCATCCTATCGGCTTGGCACATCGAAAGAAATGCCGGCCGTAAGGCTTTTTTAATCATCGTTAACCGAGTGCATTTGGCGAGCGATTTCCGGGTCGCGATGTGGCCGCGAAACCAGACTCTGCCTCAATTCCCCCGTGGTTAACGAAGTCTCCCGCACGCAGGTCGCAGTCGTTAATTGTCAGTCAAATTTCGGGCCAGAACAGGGCAGCGTTAACCAATGGCGCATTCAGCGCGCATTTCGCACCGGTTTTTACCCGGCTTTGGCCGATCTGCCGTCATGCTGCCCCGATAGAAGCGGACCACACCGCTGGGCTCGGGGGAGAAACGATTCATGGGTGCGGTTGCCAAAGTCAGCGAGCCGAAGCCGGTTTTCGGGAGCGCGCGGGCCATCGACACCGAACATCTGTCGCGCATGACGCTCGGCGAGCGCAGCCTCGAGCGCGAGGTGCTGGCGCTGTTCGACCGCCAGGCCGACATGCTGCTGCCCCGCATCCGCCGCGGCGACCGCGCCGTGGCGGCGGCCTCGGCCCACACGCTCAAGGGCTCGGCGGTCGGCATCGGCGCCTTCGGCGTCGCCCGTGCGGCGGAAGCCGTCGAGCAGGCCCGGGATGCGGCCTTCAGGGACGCGGCTTTTGCGCAGGCCATCGACACACTCGCGGCCGTCCTCGAAGAGGCGAAGGCCGAGATCGCGCGGCTGCTCGCCAACTGATCCCTTAGAAACCTAAGCTTCTCGCGGCGGGCGGTCGTGTGCAGTCGTTTTGCCCCATTTGCGGGCACAAGCCGCTGGCATCGCCCCGATCAACCCGTTAGATAGAGGCCGCCCGGCCGTCCGGCCGGTGCATTCCTTCCGACGGCACACAGCTCATGCCCAAGATCACCTTTATCGATTCCACCGAAAACGCCCGCACGATCGACGCCGAAAACGGCTCGACGGTGATGGAGACGGCAATCAAGAACGACGTTCCCGGCATCGAGGCCGAATGCGGCGGCGCCTGCGCCTGCGCGACCTGCCACGTCTATGTCGACGATGCATGGCGCGAGAAGGTCGGCGGGCCCTCGCCGATGGAAGAGGACATGCTCGACTTCGGCTACGACGTGCGGCCGAACTCGCGGCTGTCGTGCCAGATCAAGGTCAGCGACACACTCGATGGGCTTGTCGTGCGCACGCCCGAGCGGCAGGCCTGAGCTTCCTCAGGCGTCCTGAATTTTCCACTTGCTGAGCCGCGCGATCGCCTCTTCGGGCAAAGGCGTGGCCTTGCGCGACTTGACGTCCATGCAGACCAGCGTTGCCTTGCCGATGGCCGCGCAGACGCCGTCGCGGAAGATCGCCTGGGAGACCTTGAACGAGGAGCGGCCAAACTCGGCGACGCCGGTGCCGATGTCGATCGAGCCGGGCCAGTGCAGTTCCTTCACGTAGTCGACCTCCATCCGCACCATCACGAAGGTTAATCCCGGCACGCCGATGCCGAGGTCCTTGTTGCGGAACATCGCCACGCGTCCGGTCTCGAAATAGGTGAGAAATACGGCCTGGTTGACGTGGCCCTGCGGATCGAGGTCGCCGAAGCGGATGTTGTCGGCGACCTTGTGCGGGTAGTCGGAAAACTGCGGCGCGGGCCTTTTGGCGGATTTCGGAGCGGTGGTGTCGTTCACAGTCATTCCCATGGAGTTGGCCGGAAGGAATATTTGCGGCCGGACGTGTTCAGCAGCGCAAACTATTTTCCTTTGTCAAGAAAGCTGCGGACCAAGGCTACCGTCGCTTTCGGGTTCTCCTCCATGATCCAGTGACCCGAGTCGGGAACCACACCCTCTTCGACGTTGTTTGCGGCAAATCGCATGACCGCGGCCATCGTCAGTCCAAAGGATTTTTCACCGCCGAGCGCCAGCACCGGGATGTCGAGCTTGCCCGCGGCGACAAAGGCCTTGTTGTCGATCGCATCCTGATCGAAGGCGGCGAATTGGGCAAAGCCCGCACGCATCGCACCCGGGCGCGCGTAGAGCTTCGCATAGTGTCTGCGCGCGGCCTCGCTGAAGCGGCTCGGATTTGCAGAGAATTCGTTCCAGAACCGGTCGAGGTAGATGCGTTCGCGCCCGGCGACGAGACGTTCCATATCGGAGCCGCCGAAGCGGAAGTGCCAGAGCAGCGGATTCTTGAGGATCTCCTCCCACGGGCCGACACCGGGGACGGGTGCATCGATCACGACCAGGCGCGTCACCCGATTGCGGTACGTTGCCGCAAAGGCGAAGGCGACCATATTGCCGATGTCGTGCGCGACAACGTCCGCGCGCTCGATCTTCAGTGCATCGAGGACACCGGCAATGTCGGCTGCCTGGGTTTTCTTGTCATAGCCGCCAGCCGGTATGGCGGAGAGGCCCATGCCGCGGAGATCGGGAACGATGACGGTGTGGTCGCGCGCGAGCTCCTTGGCCAGCGCCACCCACATGTCGCCGGTCTCGCCGTAGCCGTGCAGCAGTACCACGGCAGGCCCCGCGCCGCCGACCCGGACATGCAGCCGGACCCCGTTTGCGATGACATCGCGGCTCCGGAACGACTTGGGATAGTTGAGCTCCTGGGCATGGGACGCGAGCGGCGCGGCTGTCGCGAACGCAACAGCCAAGACGAGCAAATGGCGTCTTCTCATGAGCTCTCCAACGCACCGGGATTGCCGCGCATGGTACCGGCTTGCCCAATCTGCCGGAAGCCGACCTCAGCCGCGCGCCGGAAAATTACCGGGAAATTCAGCGGTTTAGAGCAGGGGTGCAACCGACCGGAACATCCCCCTTTTCGCAACGCGCCACGACCGCTAGACAGTCCCGCGAGCCTCCTCTCCAACGTCATAACCACCGGAAAATTAGACCGTTTCTCATGAGTGATCCGATCAAGACTGACGTGCTCATCATCGGCGCCGGCCCTGTGGGCCTGTTCGGGGTGTTCGAGCTGGGCCTGCTCGACATCAAGTGCCACCTCGTCGACATCCTCGACAAAGTCGGCGGCCAGTGCGCCGAGCTCTATCCCGAGAAACCGATCTACGACATCCCGGCGATCCCGAAGATTTCCGCGCAGGGCCTGGTCGATCAGCTCATGGAGCAGATCAAGCCGTTCGGCCCCACGTTCCACCTGGGCGAGATGGTCGAGAGCATCGAGCGCATCGGCGTCCCGCTGTTCAAGGTGACGACCGACCGCGGCAAGGTGTTCGA